>NZ_JAKFCM010000032.1:0-39245 GCF_036676645.1 Ramlibacter sp. | reverse complement strand
AGGTGCGGCTGCCATGGTGCGGCACCAGCAGCACCTGCGCCCGCAGCGGCGCCGCGCGCGCCAGCAGGGCCGCTTCCTGCGGTTGCTCGATGTCGCCGGCCAGCAGCGCCACCTGCCCCGCATGGGCCACCCGCAACACGCAGCTGAGCGCATTCGGCCGGGCCGTGCTGCCGGCATCGGCCGGCAGGGGGTGGATGAAGCGGAAGTCCACGCCGTCCCACTCCCACCGCTGCCCGTCCAGGCAGGGCGAGGCAGCGTGCTGCGCCAGCAGCGGATGCGACGGCTCGAGCGCCGCCAGCAGGCGTGCCTGGGGCTGCATCGCCAGCACCGATCCGGCACCGCCCGTGTGGTCGCTGTCGCGGTGGCTGAGCACGACGGCATCGACCCGCTCGCCCAGCGCGCGCAGCAGCGGCACCAGCACGCGCTGGCCGGCATCGCTGTCGGCGCCCAGGCGCGGCCCGGTGTCGTACAGCAGCGTGTGGGTGGCGGTGCGCACCAGCACCGCGTTGCCCTGTCCGATGTCCGCGGCCAGCAGTTCGAACTGGCCGGGCGCGGGGCGCGGCGCCTGCCACAGCAGCACCGGCAGCAGCAGGGGGACACCGAGCGCGCGCACCGGCAGCGGCCAGCGCAGGGCCAGCAGCACGCCCCCGGACACGCCCGCAGCCCCCGCCCACAGGGGCGGCGCCGCGCCGTTCCACACCGCGTGCGGCACCGCCGCCATCGCCTGCAGCGCCCGCGTCAGGCCCTGCACCGCCAGCGCCGCCAGGTCCCAGGCCGGCGCGAGCAGCACGCCCGCCATCGCCAGCGGCGTGACGACCAGCGTCACCCACGGGATGGCCAGCAGGTTGGCCGCCAGCCCCACCAGCGACACCTGTCCGAACAGCAGCAGCGTGAGCGGCGCCAGCGCCAGCGTGACGACGCCCTGCTCGCGCAGCGGCGCCCAGGCGCGGACGGACAGGGACCGCGCGGCACCGGCGAAGCCGGGCCGTCCGGGCCGGCGGCCCTCGCCGGGTCCGGCGTCATCCACCCGGCTGCGGCGCGCGCCGGTATCGGTGGCGAACAGCACGCCCACGGCCACGAAGCTCAGCCAGAAGCCCGGCTGCACCAGCGCCCACGGGTCGGCCGTCACCACCACTGCGCAGGCCAGCAGCCAGCTGGCCGGCCACGGCCAGCGGCGCCCCGACAGCCGCAGCCCCGCCACCGCGGCCAGCATCAGCAGCGTGCGCTGCGCCGGCACGCCCCAGCCGCTGAACAGCGCATAGGCCGCGGCCAGCAGCAAGCCGCCGAGCAGCGCGGCGTGCTGCGCCGGCCAGGCCAGGCACAGCCGCGCGCTGCGCCGCCAGCCCCAGCCCACCCCGGCCCCGGCCAGCCAGGCGAACAGGGTGACGTGCAGGCCGGAGATCGACATCAGGTGGGCCACGCCGGTGGCGCGGAACACGTCCCAGTCGGCCCTGGCGATCGCGTCCTGGTCGCCCACCACCAGCGCCGCGACGATGCCGGCCGCCTGCGGATCGGCGATGCGGGCCTGGATGGCGTCGCGCACCGCCTGGCGCGCCCGCTCGATCGCATGGCCCCAGGAGAAACCGATCCGCTGCGGGGGCGGATCGTCGCGTGCGTTGCGCACATAGCCGGTGGCCTGCACGCCCTGCTCCCACAGCCGCAGCTCGAAATCGAAGCCGTGCGGATTGACGTTGCCGTGCGGTGCCCGCAGGCGAACGGTGAAGCGCCAGCGGTCGCCGGCGCGCAACTCGGGCAGCGCGCGCTGCGGCTCGACCAGGCCCTCGTCGGCCACGCCGCCGGCTCCGTACCAGCCCAGCGACAGCCGGGCCGGGATGCGCACCGGCTGGCCACCTTGCGCGGCCTCGTCGACGGCGAAGCGGAAGGCCTGCCCCCATTCGTGGCGCTGGGGCATGGAGGCGAGCGTGCCGGAGACGACCAGGTCGCGCCCTTCGAGCGCCGGATCCAGCGCCTGCGAGGCGAACACCGCCGCGCGGCTGCCGCACAGACCGAAGGTGGCCAGCGCGGCCAGCACGAGCACGGCCACCGCCGGGCGCCCGCCGCGCCGCAGCAGCACCAGCAGCAGCGCCGCCGCTGCCGCCGCGAGCCCGGCGGCATAGGCCTCGAGCGGCCACAAGCGCGCCTGCTGCAGCTGCACGGCCGGCCCCAGCACGGCGCCTGCCAGCAGGGGCATCCAGGGGCGGGCGGGCGCTGCGGGTCCCTCGTGCATGGCCCGCTCAACGGTTGCGGTCCGGTGCCCGCCGACACCGCCCTCCCCCGCTTTCGGGAAACGGTCCGACGCCCATCCGCAGCCCGGGCTGCCATCCTGCGGCCGTGCTGGTCCTCGCCGCCTTCCTCGCCGCCCTGCTGATCGCGCTGGTCGTCATCAACTTCGGCAGCGGCGAGCGGCGCGTCGACCGGGAAATCGAGCACCTGTACCCGGTCGACGATCCGCAGTTCGACCGGGCGATGGCCCTGATGCTGGGGCCGACCATCGTGCCGGGCAACCGGGTGCAGGAGCTTGCCAACGGCGACCGCATCTTCCCGGCGATGCTGGAGGCGATCCGCGGCGCGCGCAGCACCGTGCTGTTCGAGACCTTCATCTACTGGTCGGGCGACATCGGCACCGCCTTCGCCGAGGCGCTGTCGGACCGCGCCGCCGCCGGCCTGAAGGTGCACGTGCTGCTCGACTGGGTCGGCAGCACCAGGGTCGACCGCGAACTGGTGCGCCGCATGTGCGACGCCGGCGTGCAGGTGCGCATGTTCCATCCGCTGCGCTGGTACAACCTGGGCCGCATGAACGATCGCACCCACCGCAAGCTGCTGATCGTGGACGGCCGCATCGGCTTCACCGGCGGCGTCGGCATCGCGCCGCAGTGGTGCGGCGACGCGCAGGACCCCGGGCACTGGCGCGACATGCACTTCCGGGTCGAAGGGCCGGTGGTGGCGCAGATGCAGAGCGTGATGCTGTCCAACTGGAACAAGACCACCGGCCGGGTGCTGCACGGCCGCGACTACTTCCCCGAACTGGCGCCGGCCGGCGGCATGGCGGCGCAGATGTTCGCCAGCTCGCCCAGCGGCGGCAGCGAGTCGATGCTGCAGATGATGCTGCTGGCCATCACGGCGGCGGTGCGCAGCATCGACATCGCCAGCGCCTACTTCGTGCCCGACGAGGTGGCGCTGCAATCCCTGCGCTCGGCCGCCGCCCGCGGCGTGCGCGTGCGGGTGATCACGCCCGGCCCGCACACCGACCAGGACACGGTGCGGCGCGCCTCGCGCGGCCTGTGGGGCCCGCTGCTGGAGGCCGGCGTGGAGATGCACGAGTACCAGCCGACCATGTACCACTGCAAGATGATGATCGTGGACGGGCTGCTGACCTCGGTGGGATCGACCAATTTCGATCCACGCTCCTTCCACCTCAACGACGAGGCCAACCTCAACGTCTACGACGGCGAATTCGCCCGGCGCATGACCGAAGTGTTCGAAGCCGACCTGCGGCGCTGCCAGCGCGTCACGCTGGCCGACTGGCAGCGCCGGCCCTGGCCGGAGAAGCTGCGCGAGCGGATCAGTGCCGTGCTGGCGCCGGTGCTTTGAGGGCGTTTCCATGCGGCGAACGCCGGGAACCATCTCCTGGTCTCTGGACACCAGCGGCGCGTGCTCGGAACTCGGGTGATGGATTGCGGGGCAAGCCCGCAATGACACAGAGGGGAGTCATCCCGGCGAACGCCGGGAACCATCTCCTGCTCGCCGATCAGCCGGCGCGCGTGTCCGGCGTCCGACGATCACTCCACGGTCGCGTTGGACGCGCCGGGGGATGCCGACGTACAGTGGCAAGGCTCCAGGAGACGCGCATGCGCAAGCTCAACCTGCTCACGGCCACTGCGACGGCCCTCACGCTGGCGGCGTGCGGCGCGATGACGTCCGCGCCGTCCGGCCCGTCCGCGTTCGCGATGCTGTCGCCGACCACCGGCAATGCCACCACCGGCCAGGTGCGCTTCGCACCCTCGGGCGGCGACAAGGTCGTGGTGTCCGGCGAGGTGCGGGGGCTCAAGCCCAACGCCGAACACGGCTTCCACGTGCACGAGAAGGGCGACTGCTCCAGCGGCGACGGCATGAGCGCGGGCGGGCACTTCAACCCGGCCGGCGCACCGCATGGCCGCCACGGCGGTGCCCGGCACCACGCGGGCGACCTGCCCAGCCTGAAGGCCGACGCCGCCGGCGTCGCCCGCTTCCGCTTCGAGAGCCGCTCGATCGGCATCGGCGGCGGCCCCGCCGACATCGTCGGCAAGGGCCTGATCGTGCACCGCGACCCCGACGACTACACCACCCAGCCCACCGGCAATGCCGGACCCCGGCTGGCGTGCGCGGTGATCGCGCGAGGGTGAGTTCGCCTCATCCCCGCGCCGGCGGGGATCCAGCGCTTGCGCCGTCGGCGGCACCGCCGGCGCGCACGCGGCGCTCGGCCTCCTGCAGCGCCTGCACCGTGTCGATGTCCACCAGGACGCCCTCGTCTTCCACCTCCAGCGCCGTCACACGGCGGGCCTTCGCCACGGCCTGCGCCCCCTTGGGCCCCGACAGGGCCGCCAGCGCCTCGCCGCACGCCGCCGAGAACCCCACCGGGTGCCCGCGCTCGCCGCGATACAGCGGCACCACCACCTCGGCGCCCGCGGCCAGGGCCCCTGCCACCTGCCGCAGGGTCGCCGGCCGCACCAGCGGCAGGTCGCCCGGAAGCACCAGCCAGCCGCCCGCGCCGCGGGTGGCCCGCACCGCCGCCGCGATCGAGTCGCCCATGCCGGGATGCCCGGCATCCTCGACATGGAAGGGCAGGCCACTGGCCCGCACCGCCTCCAGCGTCCACTGCAACACCGGCCGGCCGGCCAGCAGCGCCTGCAGCTTGGACCCCGCGCCGCCGGACGCCACGAAGCGCTCGCCGCGCCCGGAGGCGAGCACCAGCACGACGGGCGCAGCGGCGGACTTCATCCGGCCACTGTAGCGGGGCCGCGCCGGCGCCGGCAACCCATCCGCGGCGCACAATCCGCGCTGCATGGAACCGCCACCTCCGGCCGGCCGGGCCGACGCCCTGCAACTGGCCTTCGATCTTTCGCCGGTGGGCCTTTGCGTCACCGAGAACCGCAGCGTGGTGCTGTGCAACCCGGCGTTCGCCGCCATGTTCGGCTACGCCCCCGGCGAACTGCTCGGCCAGCCGCTGGAACCGCTCTACCCCTCGCACGAGGAGTTCGAGCAGATCGGCAGCATCGGCCGGCCCGCCATGCAGGCGAGCGGCACCTACAGCGACGACCGCATCATGCGCCGGCGCGACGGCAGCCTGTTCTGGTGCCACGTTGCCGGCCAGGCGCTGGACCGCTCCCGGCCCTTCGCCCGCGCCGTCTGGATGTTCGAGGACCTGTCGCAGCGCCGCCCGGTCGCCGGTGCGCTGACGGCGCGCGAGCGCGAGATCGGGCGGCAACTGGTCGCCGGTGCGACCAGCAAGCAGATCGGCCGCGTGCTTGGCATCAGCCCGCGCACGGTCGAGGCCCATCGCGCCCGCCTGATGAAGAAGCTGGCGGCCGGCAGCCAGCGCGAGCTGGTCGCCCGGCTGATGGGGTCCGGCCAGCCCTGACCAGGGCGCCCCGTTGCGCGGGGAAGTGCCGAGGTGTTTCTACGCTATGGCCGTGCGGGGCGCGGGCGGCTATCGTTGGCGCCATGAACCTTGCCCATGCGCTGGCCCGGATCGCGTGCCAGGATCCGCGCCGCCCCGCCGTCTACGTCGGCGACCGGCTGCACCTCGACTACGGCGCGCTCGCCGATCGCGTCGCCCGGCTCGCCGCCGGGTTGCGTGAACGGGGGCTGGACCCGGGTGACCGGATCGCGCTGTTCATGCACAACCACCCGGCCTACCTGGAACTGCTGTACGCGTGCTGGTGGGCCGGCCTGGCGGTGGTGCCGATGAACGCCAAGCTGCACCTGCGCGAGGCGCAATGGATCGCCGACCATGCGCAGGCGCGCTGGGCCTTCGTCACGGCCGACATCGGCCTCGGGCTGCAGGTGCCCGGCCGCTGCGTGGACGTGGACAGCGGCGACTACGCCGCCCTGCCGGCGCCGGTCGGCCTGCCGATGGCATCGGCCGCGCCGACCGACCTGGCCTGGCTGTTCTACACCAGCGGCACCACCGGCAAGCCCAAGGGCGTGATGCTCACCCACCGCAACCTGCTGGCGATGGCGATGGCCTACTTCACCGACGTGGACACGGTCGAGCCGGAGGACGCCATCGTCTACGGCCCGCCGATGTCGCACGGCGCCGGCCTGTACGCGCTGCCGCACATGGTGGCGGGCGCGCGCCACGTGGTGCCGGCCTCGGGGGGCTTCGACCCCGATGAGATCTTCGGGCTGGCCCGCCGCATCGGCCGGCTGGCGATGTTCGCGGCGCCCACCGTCGTCAAGCGCCTGGTCGACCACGCCGAGGCCCACGGCCTGTCCGGCGAGGGCTTCAAGACCATCGTCTACGGCGGCGCGCCGATGTACGTGCAGGACATCCACCGTGCCCTGCGCGTGATGGGCCCGCGCTTCGTGCAGATCTACGGCCAGGGCGAGAGCCCGATGGTGATCACCGCGCTGTCGCGGCGCCACCTGCTGGACAGTGCGCACCCGCGCCATGCCGAGCGCCTGGGCTCGGTGGGCGTGGCGCAGACGCCGGTGGAAGTGCGCGTGGCCGACGCCGACGGCGTGTCGCTGCCGGCCGGCGAAACGGGCGAGGTGCTGGTGCGCGGCGACACGGTCATGGCCGGCTACTGGCGCGATCCGCAGGCCACCGAGGCGGCCATCCGCGACGGCTGGCTGTTCACCGGCGACATGGGCAGCCTGGACGAGGACGGCTTCCTCACCCTGCGCGACCGCAGCAAGGACATGATCATCAGCGGCGGCTCCAACATCTACCCGCGCGAAGTCGAGGAGGCGCTGCTGGCCGCGCCCGGCGTGGCCGAGGTCTCGGTGGTCGGCGCACCCGATCCCGAATGGGGCGAGATCGTGGTCGCCTTCGTGGTGCCGAAACCCGGCCAGGCGCCGGACGAGACCGCGCTCGATGCCGCCTGCCTGGCTCAGATCGCCCGCTTCAAGCGACCCAAGCGCTACGTGTTCTGCGAGGCGCTGCCCAAGAACAACTACGGCAAGGTGCTCAAGACCGAGCTGCGCCGGCAACTGGAGGCAACCGCATGAACGCCGCACCCCGTCCCCTGCAGGGCCGCCGCGCCCTCGTCACCGGCTCCGTCCAGGGCATCGGCCTGGCCATCGCCGAAGCACTCGCCGCGCAGGGAGCCGCGCTGGTGCTGCACGGGCTGGCCGGCGCGCAGGAACTGGAGGGCGCGCGGGCGGCCCTGCGGCAAGCCGGTGCCAGCCAGGTGGACGCCTTCACGCACGACCTGCGCCAGCCCGACCAGGTCGAGGCGCTGGTGCACGCCGCGCTGGCGGGCGGCGCGGTGGACATCCTGGTCAACAACGCCGGCATCCAGCACACCGCGCCGCTGGCGCAGATGCCACGGTCCCGGTGGGACGAGATCCTGGCGGTCAACCTGTCGGCGGCCTTCGACACCATGCGCCTGCTGCTGCCGCGGATGGCGCAGGCCGGCTATGGCCGGGTGGTGAACATCGCTTCGGTGCACGGACTGGTCGCCTCGGTGCAGAAGGCACCGTACGTCGCGGCCAAGTTCGGGCTGGTCGGCATGAGCCGCGTGGCGGCGCTGGAGTACGCCGGCGCCGGTTCGCGCGCCAGCGGCGGCGTGACCGTCAACTGCGTGTGCCCGGGCTGGACCGAGACCGCCATCATCGAGCCGCAGATCCAGGCGCGGGCGGCGGCCCTCGCGACCGGCCGCGAGGAAGCGCTGCGCGACCTGATGCGGGAGAAGCAGCCCAGCCAGCGCACCTCGCTGCCCTCCGAGATCGCCCGGGTGGTCACCTGGCTGTGCGAGCCGGCCGCGCACAACCTCACCGGCGCGGCGATTCCGGTCGACGGCGGCTGGACGGCGCAGTAGACCCTGCCCTTTCCGCCGGCGGCCGGCACGGCCGGGCTGCGGGCGGCCCCGAGCGTCACCCGGGCTGCTGCAGGATCCGCACCTTCCGCAGCCGGCCGTGGTGCGCCAGTTCGCGCAGCAGCAGCACGCCGGCCATGAACCATCCCGCCCTCGCCGATGCCGGGCGCAGCGGCCGGCAGCAGCGCGCCGGCGCCGCCCGGCGGCCGGGCGACGTCGGCCCCAGCCCCGCAGCGGGCGCACGCGACAGCACGTAGTCCGCGCCGATCACCGGCCGCGCACTCACGCCAGGTATCCCAGCGCCAGCTGCGCGGCGCGTGCATCCACGCCGTGCCCCAGCCCGGGCAGCAGGTCCACGCTGGCACTGCCGCCGAGCCGCCCGATCGCCTCGGCGGCCTCCACGCTGAAGCGCGCCGCGATCACCGGGTCGTCCGAGCCGTGGATGAAGTGGTAGCGCACCGCGGCCGGCGCGCGCCGCACCGGCGCCGCGAAGCGCCCGGCCAGCGCGATCACGCGGCCGGCCGGCGGCTCGCCCGACTGGGTCGATTCGAGCGACATGATCGAGCCCTGCGAGAAGCCGACCAGCGTGGTCCTGTCCGGGCCGATGCCGCTCTCGCGCTGCCAGCGCGCGACGGTGCCCCGGAACCGCGGCAGGGCGGCGGCCATGCGCTGCGGGCGGTTCTCTTCGGTCACGCCCAGCACCGAGAACCACTCGCGGCCGCTGCCCAGGCCGGACGGGTGCGGCGCCTCCACGCTCACCACGAAGGCCGCCGGCCGCGCGGCGGCGATGGCTTCGGCCAGCGGCAGCAGGTTGGCGGCCGAGGCGCCGACCCCGTGGAACAGCAGCACCAGTTCCGTCGCGGCGGATGGCCGGGCCGCGACGATGGACGCATCGCTCATGCCGCCACCTCCTGGCCTTCGACCGCGATCGCGAGCTCGCGCCCGAACACGTACGACTCCATCGCCAGCACGCTGTCGCGGATGCCGCCGTCCAGCACCGTGGCCGGCGCGCCCTCGTCCGAAGCGCCCAGCGCGACCAGCAGCGGCAGGAAGTGCTCGGCCGTGGGATGGGCGCGCGCGGCGTGCGGTGCGCGCTCCAGCGCGTGCAGCAGCCGCTCGCGGTCGCCGTCCAGCACCGCTTGCCGGATCCACAGGGAGAACTCGCGCGCATGGGGCGCGCCCTCCTCGTGGCCCATGCGGAACTCGTACAGGTTGTGCGTGAGGCTGCCCGAGCCGGCCACCAGCACGCCCTGGGCGGCGAGCGGCGCCAGGGCACGGCCCAGGGCGTAGGCGCCCGCGGCGTCGGCATCGACCGGCAGCGAGACCGGCACCACGGGCACGTCGGCCTGCGGGAACAGATGCATCAGCGGCACCCAGGCGCCGTGGTCCAGGCCGCGCTCGCTGTCCAGAGTCGCGGGCAGGCCGGCGTCGCGCAGCAGCTGCGCGGTGCGCTCGGCCAGTTCCGGCGCGCCGGGCGCGGGGTACTGCAGGCGGTAGAGCGCGCGCGGGAAGCCGCCGAAATCGTGCACCGTCTCCGGCCGCGCCGCGGCGCCGACCTCGATGCCGCGCGTCATCCAGTGCGGCGACACGACGACGATCGCGCGCGGCTTGCCGAGCGCACGGCCGGCGGCGGCGAGCTGGGCGCCGGCAAGCCCGGGCTCCAGCGCGAACGTCGGAGCGCCGTGGGAGACGAACAGGGCGGGCATCTTGGGGTCCATGGCGGGAGAGTCCTTTCGAACGGGCATTCTGGGGGCGGACGGCCGGCCGAAAAGCCACCGGCCCGGCCATGCGGCATTGCGGTTCCGGCAATAGTGGGGAGATGTCTGGCGGGCTTGGCTCAAGAAGCTGTCGTGGTGGGGTGGGCTCAAGGAGGTGTCGTGGCTGGCTGGGCCCAAGGAGGTGTCACGGCGGCTGGGCCAAGGAGGTGTCCTGGCGGGATGCGCCCAAGAAGGTGTCATGGCGGGCTTGACCCGCCATCCATCACCCGCGCTCTGAACGCGGCCGCGCGTGTTCGGCGCGCGGGTGATGGATCCCGGCTTTCGCCGGGACGACATGGTTTGTTTCCCGGGACGACATGACGGTCCTTCGCCCCGATGCGATGGCCGGATTCGCCCCGATGCGATGGCCGGATTCGCCCCGATGCGGTGGCCGGATTCGCCGCGACGACATTGCCGGGCTGCGACAATCCCCCCATGAGCCCCCCGTCCAGCCGCCTCGCCGACCTGCGCAAGAGCTACGAGCGCGCGGAGCTGAGCGAGGAGGCCAGCCACGCCGATCCCCTGCGACAGTTCGAGCAGTGGCTCACCGAGGCGATCGCCGCCGAGCTCCCGGAACCCAACGCGATGACGCTGGCCACCGTGGGCAGCGACCTGCGGCCCAGCACTCGCATCGTGCTGATCAAGGGCTACGACGAGCGGGGCATCGTCTGGTTCACCAACTACCACAGCCGCAAGGGGCGCGAGCTGGCCGGCAACCCCTACGCCGCGCTGCAGTTCCACTGGGTCGAGCTGGAACGGACGGTGCGCATCGAAGGGACCGTGGAGAAGACCAGCGAGGACGAGAGCGACGCCTACTTCGCCAGCCGCCCGCTCGATTCGCGCATCGGCGCCTGGGCCAGCCCGCAGAGCGAGGTCATCCCCAGCCGCGCCGTGCTGGTCGCCAACGCGGCGAAGTACAGCGCCCAGTTCCTGCTCAACCCGCCGCGCCCGCCGCACTGGGGCGGCTACCGGCTGGTGCCGCGCGAGTGGCAGTTCTGGCAGGGCCGCAAGAGCCGGCTGCACGACCGGCTGCGGTACACGCCCGACGGCGACGGCTGGCTGCGCGAGCGGCTGGCGCCCTGACCGGCGGGCGGCGTCCTGGCGCACGATCGAGGGCCACGCCCGCCATAGCAATCCCCGCCGCGCATGCCCCCGACAGCCGCCTCCCTGAACCGCCGCCAGTGGCTGGCGCTGGCGATGCCCGTTCCCCTGCTGGCCGCCGGCTGTGCGGCGCGGCCCGGCACGCGCGCCCCCACCGAGGTCGACCTGGTCGCGCAGCCCGTGCAGGCGGCCCTGCGCGGTGACGGCCACCCCGCCGTCGATGCCTGGGGCTACGGCGGCGCCGTGCCCGGGCCGGTGATCCGCGCCGTGCAGGGCAGCCGCCTGCGCGTCGACTTCCACAACCGGCTGCCGGCCGCGACCACCGTCCACTGGCACGGCGTGCGCGTGCCCAACGCCATGGACGGCGTGCCGCACCTCACCCAGCCGCCGGTGGCCCCGGGCGGGCGCTTCACCTACGAATTCGACCTGCCGGACGCCGGCACCTTCTGGTACCACTCGCACCTGCAGAGCGCCGAGCAGGTCGAGCGTGGCCTGCAGGGCGTCCTGGTGGTCGAGGAACGGCAGCCGCCGGCCGTCGATCGCGAGCGGGTCTGGGTGCTCGACGACTGGCGGCTGTCCCGCGACGGCCGCCTCGCCGGCGACTTCGGCGACGCGCACGACATCGCCCACGCCGGTCGCATCGGCAACCTGGTCACCGTCAACGGCCGACTGCCACGCGACCTGCCCGTGCGGCGCGGCGAGCGGATCCGCTTGCGGCTGGTGAACGCGGCCAATGCCCGCATCTTCGGCCTGCGCTTCGACGGCCACGCGCCGCAGGTGGTGGCCATCGACGGGCACCCGGTGGCCCCGCATGCGCCCGCAGGCGACACCGTCGTCATCGCACCCGGCATGCGCGTGGACCTGGTGCTGGATTGCATCGGCCGTCCCGGCGAACGGCACGCGGTGGGCGACGTGTTCTACCCCCGCGCCGCCTACGACCTGCTGCGCCTGGCCTACGAGGACGTGGCGCTGCGCGAGCAGCCGCTGCCACCGTTCCCGCCGATCGCCCCCAACCCGCTGCCCGAACCCGACCTGGCCTCGGCGACGACGCACGCGCTGCGCTTCGAGGGCGGGATGATGGGCCGCCTGCACGGCGCCTCGCTCGACGGAAAGCCGATGGGCATGATGGCCCTGATGCGCTCGGGCAAGGCCTGGGCGGTCAACGGCGTGGTGGCCGGCGGCCACGTGCACGAACCGGCGCTCACCCTGGAGCGCGGCCGCTCGTACGTGCTCGCGCTGGTCAACGACACCCGCTGGCACCACCCGATCCACCTGCACGGGCATGCGTTCCGGGTGCTGCGCCGCAACGGCCGGCCGACGGCGCTGCGCGAGTGGCAGGACACCGTGCTGATGGCGCCGGACGAGCGCGTGGACGTCGCCCTGGTCGCCGACAACCCGGGCGACTGGATGCTCCACTGCCACATCCTGGAGCACCAGGACGGCGGGATGATGGCGATCGTGCGGATCCGGTGAGAGTGCCCGCGCCGGCTTGATGGGCATCAAGCCGGCCGTGCGGTCCGCCACTAACATCGCCGCGTCATCCCATGTCCCGGATTCGCCGCTCCCTCCGCCCGCTCGCAGCCCTGGTGCTGCTGGTGTGGCTGTTCGCCAGCGGCGTGGCCTTCGCCCAGGCCTGCCTCCAGACGTCCGAGATGGCCCTGTGCGAGGAATGCTGCACCGAGGCGCAGCCGGTCGCGCAGCGCGCCGATGCCGACACGCGGCTGCCCGCCCCCGCAGCCGTCCCGCTGCCCCCGGCCGTCGTCGCCTGGACGCCGGCCCTGCTGGAGCAGGGCACGCGTGCAACGCATGCACCGGCCGGCGGTTGGCTGCCCCCGCCTGAAATCCCCATCGTCTTCCTGCGGTTGACCTTGTAGCGGACGGCTTCGCCCTCCCGCTCGCGTCGCCGTGCGCCTGGATGCGCCCGGCGCCCGGATGGCCCGAACCCATCCGCCGTCCAGCCAAGGAAGACCATGTCCCACCATCCCCGCTGCGGGGGCCGCCTGCGCGCCAGCGTGCTGGGCGCCGCCCTCGCCGCCTGCCTGCTGGCCCCGCCGGCCCTGGCGCAGAGCGACGGCACGCCCCTGGGCGCCGACCTCGCCTCGCTGCTGGACTACGCGCGCCGCCACAACCCCGCGCTGGCGTCCGCCCAGGGTGACGCCGAAGCCGCGGCCCAGCGCATCGGGCCGGCCGGCGCCCTGCCCGACCCGGTGCTGCGGGTCGAACTGGAGAACTTCAGCAACACCGGCAACCCGCGCAGCGCCAGCCTGCTGCCCGGCCGGGTCGGCGAGACGAAGTACACGCTGATGCAGCAGCTGCCGGCCTGGGGCAAGCGCGACCTGCGGCGCGACGTCGCCACGGCCGATGCGCGGCAGGTGCTGGCGCAGGCGGCGGGAACCTGGGCCGAGCAGGCCATGCAGTTGCGCACCGCCTTCGCCCAGTACTTCCTGGCGGCTCGCACCGAACGCATCACCTCCGAGCTGCTCGACCTGGTGGCGCGGCTGGAGCAGGTCGCGCAGTCACGCTACGCCGGCGGCCTGGTGCCGCAGGCCGACGCGATCCGGGCCCAGCTCGAGCAGACGGCGCTGCGATCGGAGCTGATCGCGCTGGCCGGCGAGAAGCGGCGGCTGGCCGCCCGCATCAATGCCCTGTTGGGCCGCGAGGCGACCGCCGCGCTCGCCGAGCCGCGCGAGCTGCCGGCCCTGCCTGCATCGGAGCGGCTGCGCCTGGCCGAGCTGCTGCGGCGGGCGCGGGCGACCAACCCGACGCTGCAGGCCGAGGCCGCCCGCATCGAATCGGCGCGCGCCGGTTCGGAGCTGGTCCGCCGCAACCGCTACCCCGACTTCAACGTCGGGCTCTCGCCCACCCAGATGGGCTCGCGCGTGTCGTCCTGGAGCCTGATGCTGGAGATGAACATTCCGCTGCAGCAGGGCACGCGGCGCGCGCAGGAGGCCGAGGCGGCCGCGATGCTGCAGGCGGCGCGCGACCGCGCCCGCGCCGCGGCCGACCAGGCCGCCGCCGGCCTGGAAGAGCAGCTCGCCGGCCTGCAGGCCGCGCGCCGCACCGAGGAGCTGCTGCGGCAGCAGCTCCTTCCGCAATCGGAACTGGTGCTGCAGTCGGCCCTGGGCGGCTACGAGAACGGCCGCAGCGACTTCACCACCCTGCTGCAGGCGCAGCGCGACATCCGCAAGGCGCGCCTGGACCTGCTCAAGGCCCGGGTGGAGGCGCAGGCGCGCCTGGCCGAGATCGAACGCACCCTGGGAGAACCGCTATGAAGAACACCACTGCCGCCTTGCTGTCGATTGCGCTCGGCGCAGCCGGTGTCGCCGCCGGCATCGGTTGGGGATCGCGCGACCGCGGCCCGGCCGCCGCCAGCGCCACCGCGGGCCAGGCCGCCGGGGCCACGGCCGAAGCGCCGCGCCGCATCCTCTACTACCGCAACCCCATGGGCCTGCCGGACACCTCGCCGGTGCCCAAGACGGATTCCATGGGCATGGACTACATCCCGGTGTACGAAGGCGAAGCCGGGCCGTCCGCGGCCGCGCCCGGCCAGGTGCGCATCAGCCCCGAACGGGTGCAGATGCTGGGCGTGCGCACCGAGGCCGCGGCCCTGCGCCCGCTCGGCCGCGTGGTGCGCGCCAGCGGGCGGGTCGAAGCCGACGAGCGCCGCATCTACGCCGTCACGGCCAAGTTCGAGGGCTACGTGGAACGGCTGCACGTCAACGCGACGGGGCAACCGGTCGGGCGCGGCCAGGCGCTGTTCGAGGTCTACAGCCCGGAGCTGGTGGCCGCCCAGCGCGAGTACCTGGTGGCGCGCCAGGGCGTGCAGGCGCTGGCCGGGACCGACGCCGCCGCCGGCATGCAGCGGCTGGCCGAATCCAGCCTCCAGCGCCTGCGCAACTGGGACATGACGCCCGGGCAGGTCGAGGCGCTGGCGCGCAGCGGCGAGGTGCGCCGCACCGTCACCTTCCGCTCGCCGGTGGGCGGCGTGGTCACCGAGAAGAAGGCGCTGCAGGGCATGCGCTTCGCGCCCGGCGAGCCGCTCTACCAGGTGACCGACCTCGGCTCGGTGTGGGTGATCGCCGACCTGTTCGAGCAGGACATCGCACTGGCCCGGCCCGGTGCCCGGGCGGCGATCCACCTTGCCGCCTACCCGGGCAAGGACTTCGAGGGCACCGTCACCTACGTCTACCCCACGCTGAACGCCCAGACGCGCACGGTGCCGGTGCGCATCGAGCTGCGCAATCCGGGGCTGATGCTCAAGCCGGCGATGTACGCGCAGGTCGAACTGGCCGCCGGCGATGCGCGGCCGGTGCTCACCGTGCCCGACTCCGCCGTGATCGACAGCGGCACCCGCCGCGTCGTGCTGGTGCAGCTGCAGGAGGGCCGCTTCGAGCCGCGCGAGGTCCGCCTGGGTGCCCGCGGCGAGGCCCACGTGCAGGTGCTGGAGGGCGTGCGCGAAGGCGAACAGGTGGTGGTGGCCGCCAACTTCCTGATCGATGCCGAGAGCAACCTCAAGGCCGCCATCGGCAGCCTCGGCGGGGCCTCCGGCCAACCGGCGCCGGCGGGCGCCGTATCCCACAAGGCCCAGGGCACGGTGGATGGCCTCGACGCCAAGGCCGGCACGATCAGCCTGAACCACGGCCCCGTGCCCAGCCTGAAGTGGCCGGCGATGACCATGGAGTTCAGGGTCGCCCACGCCGCCCTGCTGCAGGGGCTGGCACCCGGCGCTGCCGTCGAATTCGAGTTCGTGGAACGCCAGCCGGGCGACTGGATGATCACCTCGGTCACGCGCGCGGCGGCGGCGCCCGACGGGTCCGGCCAGGCGCACCGCTAGGAGCCCGCCATGCTCTCCCGACTGATCGACGGGTCCGGCCGCAACCCGGTGCTGGTGCTGCTGGCCACGCTGTTCGTGGTGCTGGCCGGCCTCTATGCCGTGGCGAAGACGCCGCTGGACGCCCTGCCCGACCTGTCGGACGTGCAGGTCATCGTCTACACCGAGTACCCCGGCCAGGCGCCGCAGGTGGTGGAGGACCAGGTCACCTACCCGCTCACCACCGCCATGCTGGCGGTGCCGAAATCGAAGGTGGTGCGCGGCTTCTCCTTCTTCGGCGCCTCCTTCGTCTACGTGATCTTCGAGGACGGCACCGACATCTACTGGGCCCGCAGCCGGGTGCTGGAGTACCTGAACTTCGCCGCCGCGCGCCTGCCCGCGGGCGTGTCGCCGGCGCTCGGGCCGGATGCCTCGGGCGTCGGCTGGGTCTACCAGTACGCGCTGGTGGCGAAGAACCGCACGCTGGCCGAGCTGCGCAGCCTGCAGGACTGGTTCGTGCGCTACCAGCTCACCGGGGCACAGGGGGTGGCCGAGGTCGCCTCCATCGGCGGCTTCGTGCAGACCTACCAGGTGACGGTGGACCCCGCGAAGCTGCGCTCGTACGGCATTGCGCTGGCGCGCGTCTCGCAGGTGATCCGCGACTCCAACCGCGACGTCGGCGGCCGGGTGGTCGAGATGGCGGAGACCGAGTTCATGGTGCGCGGCAAGGGCTACCTGCGCGGCATCGCCGACATCGAGCAGCTGGCGGTCCGCAGCGAAGGCGGCACCCCGGTGCGGGTGCGCGACATCGCCCGCGTGGAAAAGGTGCCCGACGAGCGCCGCGGCCTCGCGGAACTGAACGGCGAAGGCGAGGTGGTTTCCGGCATCGCCATGGCGCGCTATGGCCAGAATGCGCTGCAGGTGATCGCCAACCTCAAGGACAAGGTGGCGGAGATCGCCCCCGGCCTGCCGCAAGGTGTGCGCATCGTGCCGGTCTACGACCGCTCCGAGCTGATCCATCGCGCGATCGACACGCTCAAGCGCACGCTGCTGGAGGAAAGCCTGATCGTCGCGGCCGTGTGCATCGTGTTCCTGCTGCACGTGCGCTCGGCGCTGGTGGCCATCCTGATGCTGCCGGTGGGGGTGCTGATCGCCTTCATCGCGATGCGCCTGCTGGGCATGAACTCGAACCTGATGAGCCTGGGCGGCATCGCCATCGCCATCGGCGCCATGGTGGACGCCGCGATCGTGATGATCGAGAACGCCCACAAGCACCTGGAGCGGCTGCCGCCGCAGCACACGCGGGCGCAGCGCGCGCAGGCGATGCTGGACGCCTGCAAGGAGGTCGGGCCGGCGCTGTTCTTCTCGCTGCTGATCATCACCGTGTCCTTCCTGCCGGTGTTCACGCTGGAATCGCAGGAAGGGCGCCTGTTCTCGCCGCTGGCCTGGACCAAGACCTTCTCCATGGCCGGCGCGGCGCTGCTGTCGGTGACGCTGGTGCCGGTGCTGATGCTGCTGTTCGTGCGCGGGCGCATCCTGCCGGAGTCGCGCAATCCGGTGAACCGCCTGCTGATCGCGGTCTACCGCCCGATCATCTCGTGGGTGATGCGCTTCAAGCTGCTGACCATCGCCGCCGCAGTGGGTGCGATGGCGATCACGCTCTGGCCGGCCGGCCGCCTGGGCAGCGAGTTCATGCCGACGCTGGACGAGGGCACGCTGCTGTACATGCCCACCTCGCTGCCGGGCATGTCGATCACCAAGGCGGCCGAGCTGCTGCAGACGCAGGACAAGATCATCAGGAGCTTCCCCGAGGTCGCCTCGGTCTACGGCAAGGCCGGCCGCGCCGCGACCGCCACCGATCCGGCGCCCACCGAGATGTTCGAGACGGTGATCAACCTCAAGCCCCAGTCCGAGTGGCGCGAAGGCATGACGACCGACAAGCTGATCGCCGAGATGGACGGCGCGCTGCAGTTCCCCGGCGTGTCCAACGCCTGGACCATGCCGATCAAGGCCCGCATCGACATGCTGTCCACGGGCATCCGCACGCCGATCGGCATCAAGGTGTTCGGCAAGGACCTGGGCGAGATGGAACGGCTGGCCCAGCAGATCGAGCAGGTGGTCAAGGCGGTGCCCGGCACCACTTCGGCCTTCGCCGAGCGCATCACCGGCGGCTCCTACCTGAACATCGAGCCGGACCGAACGCAGCTGGCCCGCTACGGGATGTCGGTGGGCGATCTGCAATCGGTGATCGGCGCCGCGCTGGGCGGCGAGAGGGTCACCACCACGGTGGAGGGCCGCGAGCGCTACGGCGTCACGGTGCGCTATCCGCGCGACCTGCGCAGCAACCCGCAGGCGATCGAGCGCGAGGTGCTGGTGCCCACGCCGGACGGCCGCGCCATGATCCCGCTCGGCCAGCTGGCCCGGGTGGAGATCGCCCGCGGCACGCCCGGCATCCGCACCGAGAACGCGCTGCTGTCGGCCTACATCTACGTGGACATCCGGGATCGCGACATCGGCTCCTACGTGAAGCAGGCGCGCAAGGCGGTGGCCGAGCAGGTGCAGTTCCCGCCCGGCTACTACGCCACCTGGAGCGGCCAGTTCGAATCGATGGAGCGGGCCGCCGCGCGCATGAAGATCGTGGTTCCGGTCACGCTGCTGCTGATCTTCCTGCTGCTGTACCTGAACTTCCGGCGGCTGACCGAAACGCTGATCGTGATGCTGTCGGTGCCCTTCGCGCTGGTCGGCGGCGTCTGGCTGATGTGGGCACTGGGCTACAACCTGTCGGTGGCGGTGGCGGTGGGCTTCATCGCGCTGGCCGGGGTGGCCGCCGAGACCGGGGTGGTGATGCTGATCTACCTGGACCACGCCTGGGCCGCGGCGCGCGCGCGCTGCGCGGCCGAGCGGCGGGCACCGGCGGCGCAGGACCTGTACGGCGCCATCATGGAAGGCGCGGTCGAGCGGGTGCGGCCCAAGATGATGACGGTGGTGGCCATCATGGCCGGCCTGCTGCCCATCCTGTGGGGCACCGGCACCGGCTCCGAGGTGATGAGCCGCATCGCGGCGCCGATGGTGGGCGGCATGGTGTCCTCCACGGTGCTGACGCTGGCGGTGATCCCGGCGATCTATGCGCTGGTCAAGCAGTGGGAGCTGCGACGGGCCGCCCGCACGACGGAGAACGCGCTCAACCCATGAGCTTGCGCATCCGCTCGTCGAACTCGGCCTGGTCGATTTCGCCGCGGGCAAACCGTTCGCGCAGGATCGACCGCGCCCGGTCTTCGCCGTCACGCCCGGACGGCGATCGGATGGCCATCCTCACCAGCACGACGATGCCGGCGATCACCAGCGCCCACCACAGCACATGCATCAGGCCAAAGCCGGCCATGCCCCATCCATCCCACATCATGGCAACCTCCTTTCGGTCATCCGCCCGCCAGCCAACACCGGCGGGTGTCCAGCGGAACCGCCGCCACCCCGAGCATGACGCTTCCAGGGCGAAGGTGCTGACCACCGTCGCCATGTGTGCTTGATGCCCGTCAAGCTACTCGGCGCGGTCATCCCTGGAAGGCCCCGTTCAGTCATCGATGTCGCTGCCGACCTTCAGCCGTGCCCCCGACGCCTCGCTGCCACGCACGACGAGCAGCGCGCGATCGGACGTCTCCAGCAGCCGCTTGAAGACCGGTGCACGCCCGGCGCCGAGCGCGCCGTGCCACCCCAGCGCCACCACGCTGCTGTCCAGGCGCGCGGCCTGCTCGAGCAGCATGGCGGCCGGCTCGCCCCGGCACAGCAGGACGTCGTCGACGCAGGCGGCCTGCTGCTGCGAGCAGCGCGCCAGGCCGCGCGCCACCAGCTGGTCCAGGCGCCGCGGGTACTCGTGGTGCGGGGCATCGGCGTACACCGAGCCCAGCGCCCTCCCGCCTGCCGCGGCGGGCCCTCCCTCGGAATGCAGGACGGTGACGCGGATGCCCAGTGCCGCAGCCAGCCGCGTCGCGGTGTCCAGGGCCCGGTCGGCGGCCGCCTCGCCGCTGGCGGCGGCGAGCATCGAGGTCCAGGGCACGGCTTCGCGATAGCGCGCGGGCAGCAGCACGACCGGCGCCCGGGTGCACTCGATGACGGCCCGCGCGACGCTGCCCAGCGCATGGGTGGGCGGTGCATGCCCGGACGCCGATTCGCCCCGCGCGGTCATGACGACCAGGTCGATGCGATGGGCCTCGATCTCCTCGAGGATGGCCGGCTCGGCGGCTCCCTGGAGCTGGTGCACGACGACCTGCCTGCCTTGGGCCTGGGGCACGCGCAGGCGCGCGAGCTCGTCGGCCGCGGCCAGCGGGTGCCGCGTCGCATGGACGACGTGCAGCGTCGCGTCCAGCACCCCGGCCAGCCACAGTGCGCAGGAGGCGCCCCGGGCGGCTTCGGCGGAGCCGTCGAGCGCCAGGAGGACGGAGTCGAAGCCGTTCATGGTCGTGCCACCTTCACCGCATGCGATCGCCCGCGCCAGGCCAGGGTCGCCTCCAGGCCTTCCCATCCGGCGGGCAGCCTCGGCCCGGCGCGCGGGTCGACCCGGGGGCCGTCGTCGCCGAAGCGTACGCCCAGGAAACCGAACATCAAGGCCTGCCAGGTGCCGCCGATGGCGGCCGCGTGCACGCCCAGCATGCTGTTGTCCATCGCGTTGGACAGGTCGAGCCAGAGGCTCTGCTCCCAGTAGCGCTGCGCGTCCTCCCGCAGGCCGATGCGCGCCGCGATGGCGGCATGGACCGCGGGCGACAGGCTGCTGCCGTGGTCGGTCAGCGGCTCGTAGTAGCGGTAGTTCGCCGCCACGACCTCGTCCGGGAACGCGTCCGGGAACAGCAGCGGCAGCATCAGCACGTCGGCCTGCTTGAGCAGCTTGAGCCGGTTGATGGCCTGCCAGTCGAACAGCCGGCTGATCGGCGCCCTGAAGCGCTCTTCCTTCGGCAGCGGATAGTCGCCCAGCCCGAAGAAGCCCTCGAACTGCTCGATCACGCCGTCCGGCCCTGGGGTGGGGCAGTACAGGACCGCGGCCAGCCCGTCCCACTCCTGCGCCTCCGCCTCGTGCAGGCCCAGGCGCCGGGCGGCCCAGGCCGCCTGCTCGAGGTTGAAGCGGGCCATCCAGTTGGTGTACGCGTTGTCGTCCACGTCGTGGTGGTATTCGTCCGGCCCGACCACGCCGCGGATGTGGTGGTGGCGCTCCCCCGCCGTCATGCGGCTGGCCCAGAAGCGCGCCGTCTCGAACAGGACGAGCGCCCCGGGGCCGGCCAGGAAATCCTCGTCCCGCGTGGCGTCCCAGTAGCGCCAGACCGCATAGGCCACGTCGGCCGTGACATGCACCTGCTGGCTGCCGGTGAAGATCGGGATCTCCTTGCCGCTGCTGCGCAGCACGATCTTGCTGGGGGTGACGTCGTCGCCGGTGACGGTCGACTCCCAGGCGAAGCAGGCGCCCCGGTAGCCGAGCTCGCGCGCGCGCCGCCGCGCCCCGTCGAGCGTGTGGTGGCGGTACTGCAGCAGCGTGCGGGCGCGCCCGGGTTCGGTGTGCAGGAAAAAGGGCAGCATGAAGATCTCCGTGTCCCAGAACACGTGGCCCTCGTAGCCCCGGCCGCTGAGCGTGCGCGCGCCGATCGACACGCGCGGGTCGTCGCCCGCGGCCAGGCGCAGGTGATAGCTGCCGAAGCGCAGCGCCTGCTCGACGGAAGGGCGGCCGGGCACCCGGATGTCCGCCCGGCGCCAGAACTCCGCCCAGGCCTGCGCATGGGCTTGGAGCAGCGCCTCGAATGCCTGTCCGTCCAGCGACTGCAGGTGCGCCAGGGCCGCCGCCCGCGGATCCGGCGCGTCGCGGCTGGTGTACACCACGATGCGCCGGCACAGCCCCTGCGGCTCGCGCGAGGTCCGCGACGCGATGCAGATCTCGAAGCCCGACGCCAGGGTGCGGTAGCGCACCAGCCCGGCGTCGGGCAGGCCCGCCACCTCGATGCGCTCCACGTGCGGATGGCGGGCGGCCGTCTGCGGTGGCTCCAGCGCCGGCTCCAGCGTCACTGCAGCCCAGTGGTTCTCGCCACTGGCGGCGGCTTCCTGCAGCAGCAGGTGCGGATCGGCGAGCGAGGCGCAGCGGCGCGTGCGGATGGCGGTGCGCCGCCCGCCGGGCGTCTCGTACAGCGCCTCGATGTGCAGCACGCCGGTGCGCAGGTCCAGCGTCCGGCGCAGCTCGCGGCCGTACGGCCCGCCGAAGGCCAGCGGCTCGCCCTCGAGCGCGGCCGCCAGCGCGAACGGGAACGGCACCGACACCAGTTCCGAGTAGAGGTCGTTGCGCTCCGGCGTCAGGAACTCGGTCTCCGAGTACGGCAGGTCGGCACGCTTGCGGTCGTAGATGCCGGCGATGAACATGTCGCACTGCGAGCCGGGCGGCGGCGTATCCAGTGCGCCGCGCACGCCCAGGTAGCCGTTGCCCACCGTGAACAGGCTCTCCATCTGCAGTTCCCGGGCCGCGTCGAAGCCCTCCTGCTCGATGCGCCAGGCGATCGCCTGCCGGCGCGCGCGCAGCGCCGCTTCCAGGCGGTCCGCGTCCAGCGCGGCCAGGTCGTCGACGACGATGTCCGCCCCGGCGCGCGCCAGGGCGGCCGCGTTGCCGCCGCGGTCGATGCCCACCACCAGCCCGAAACCGCCGCGCCGCCCGGCCTGGACGCCGGACACCGCGTCCTCGAAGACCAGCGTGTGGCCGGGCGCCGCGCCGAGCGCCTCGGCGCACTTCAGGAACATGTCCGGTTCGGGCTTGCCGGCGAGTCCGAGCTCGCCGATGTCGATGCCGTCCAGCCGCGCATCGAAGAGCGGCTCGACGCCAGCGAGGGCGAGGATCTCCCGCCCGTGCCGGCTCGAGGTGACCACCCCGGTCCTCACGCCCCGCCCACGCAGCGCGCGCACCAGGGCGATGGTGGAGGCGAAGGTCGGGGCGCCCTGCTGCTGCAGGCGCCGGGAAAAGAGCACGTCCTTGCGCCGGGCGAGTGCCTCGAGCTCCGGTTCGGGCAGGCTGAGCTGCCGGGCCCGCAGGAAGCTGCGCAGGCCCTCCATGCGGGGCTTGCCGTCGACATGGGCGCGGTAGTCCGCGTGCTCGTCGAACGGGCGCCACGCCTGGCCGGCCGGGGCCAGGCGGCGCAGCAGGTCGTCGAAGAGCTCCTTCCAGGCTGCCGCATGCAGGCCGGCGGTGCGCGTGACGACGCCATCCATGTCGAAGACGGCGGCGCGGTAGCCCAGGCTCATCGGTCAGCCCCAGCAGAAAAATGCAGTTCGTGCCAAGCACTTGACCTTGACCCGGGGGCAAGGTTCACAGTTGTTGCGTGCCGATCCCGCAACGTGCGAACCGATAGAATTCCTGCCGAATGCCTGCCATCCGCATCCTGCTCGCCTGGCTGCTGCTGGCCGCGCTGCCCCTGCAGGGCTTCGCGGCCGCGACCACGCTGCTGTGCGGCCCGGCCCACCATGGGCCAGTCGCGGCCGCCGGCTCGCATCACGCGACCGCGGATGGCCACGACCATGGCCAGGATCATGGCCATGGTCACGCGGCTGCGCCGCACGCCGACGCCCCGGGCGCCGGCGCCGAGGCAGCAACGCTGTCCTCGATCGCGGCCGGCCACAGCTGCAACCTCTGTTCCGCCGCCTGCCATGGCGTCGGCCTCGCCAGCCAGCCGGCCGAGGTCGGGCTGGCCGACGCACCCCGGGTGCCGCTGACCGAAGCCTTCCGGGGGTTCGACAGCCGGCCGGCACCGGTCCCCGACAAGCCACCTCGCGCCTGAGCTCCACGGCGCCCGCCGCGTGCGGGCCGCCGAGGCTCGTCCGTTGCCTGCCCGGCGGGCAACGCGTTCCATTCGTTCGCGCGAGGCTTCATGCACGCATCCGTTCTTACCTGGTGGCCGGTCCTGCTGGCCGCCACTGCCGCGGGCCCGGCCGGCGCGCAGCCCGATCCCGCTCCGGCATCACCGCCGGGCTACCGTTCCGCCTTCGAGCACTACCGCCCCTTCGGCGACCCACCGGTCGCATCCTGGAAGGACGCCAACGACAC
This sequence comes from Ramlibacter sp., assembly GCF_036676645.1. GTDB lineage: Bacteria > Pseudomonadota > Gammaproteobacteria > Burkholderiales > Burkholderiaceae_C > Ramlibacter. The sequence goes on along the minus strand of NZ_JAKFCM010000032.1, from coordinate 15,500 downwards.
CGTCGGCCGCATCGGCGGCTGGAAGGCCTACGCGCAGGAAGCGAGCGGGCCGGCCCGGCCGGCCGCAGCACCCGCGCAAGGCCAGGCACGAGGCGAGGGCCAGCCGGCACCCGCGCAGCCCGCGACGGGCGGGCGCGGGCACGACCCGCACGGCCACCACCGCTAGGACGCCGCATGCCCATCCCCTTGCTTCGAATCGCGCCGCTCGCGGCCGCCGCGCTGCTGGCGGGCTGCGCGACGGTCGACATCGACCAGGCCGTCGGCCAGGCCAACCGGGCCGCCGCGGAGTTCACCCAGGGCGGGCTGGAGCTGAGCCGCACGCCGGAACAGCACCAGCGACGTGAACGCCTGGCTCGGCAACTGCTGGCCCAGCCGCTCGGGCAGGCCGAAGCGGTGCAGCTCGCGCTGGCCAACAGCCCGGCCTTCCAGGCCGTCGTCGCCCAGGGCTGGAGCGACATGGCCACCGCCGCGCAGGGCGGCCGCATCGCCAACCCGGTGTTCAGCTTCGAGCGCGTGCGCGCCGGCAGCGAACTGGAGATCGGCCGCCTGCTGTCCTTCGGGCTGCTGGACCTGCTGACGCTGCCGCAGCGAACGGCCCTCGCCCGCAACGCGTCCGCGCAGGCCCAGGTGCAGCTCACACGCGACGTGGTCGAGCAGGTCGGCCAGGTGCGGCAGGCCTGGGTGCGCGCCGTGGCGGCGCAGGAGCAGCTCGCCTATGCCCGGCAGGTGGACCGCAGCGCGCAGGCCAGCGCCGAGCTGGCCCGGCGCATGCAGGCCGTGGGCAACTTCAGCAAGCTGCAGCGCGCGCGCCAGCAGGCCTTCCACGCCGAGGCGACGGCCCAGCTCGCCACGGCCCAGCACGCAGCCACCGCGGCGCGCGAGGCACTGGTGCGCCGGCTGGGGCTGGCCGATGCGCAGGCGGCCGAACTGAAGCTGCCCGAGCGGCTGCCCGACCTGCCGGCCCAGCCGCGCGCCGCCACCGCCGTGGCCGGCGCCGCGCTCGAGCAGCGCCTGGACGTGCGCAGCGCCCGCCTGCAGCTCGACGCTGCCGGCCGCTCGCAGGGGCTGGACCTGCTCGGCGCGCTGGTCGACACCGAAGTCGGCGTGCGCCGCGACACGCATTTCGACAATGCCGAGGGCACCCGCACCAGCGCGCGCGGCTGGGAGGCGGAGATCCGCCTGCCGCTGTTCGACTGGGGCGATGCCCGCCGCGCATCCATGGATGCGCAATCGCTGGCGGCCGCCCACCGCTACGACGCCACCGTGCGCGCCGCGTCCTCGCAGCTGCGCGAGGGCTACTCGGCCTACCGCACCGCGTACGACCTGGCCCGGCACTACCGCGACGAGATCGTGCCGCTGCGCAAGACCATCTCGGAGGAGAACGTGCTGCGCTACAACGGCATGCTGATCGGCGTGTTCGAATTGCTGGCCGACCATCGCGAACAGGTCGGCGCGGTGATCGCCGCCATCGACGCCCAGCAGCGCTTCTGGCTGGCCGACGCCGCGCTCTCCTCCTCCCTGATCGGGCAACCGCTGGCCGGCCAAGCCGCGGCCGGTCCCGCACGCGCGGCCGCTGCCACCGGCGGTGCCGACGCCCACTGAAAGCGACCGCGATGAACAGCAGACGCAACTTCCTCACCGGCGCCGGCGCGATCACGGGCGCGGTGGCCGCCGCCTCGGTCAGCCGCGTGGCCCTGGCCGCCCTGCCCGAGCCCGTCACCCGGGACAAGCCCGACACCGCCGCCCCGCTGGCACCGCCCAATGGCCGTCCCTACGACCCCGTGGTCACGCTCAACGGCTGGACCCTGCCCTGGCGCATGAACGCCGGCGTCAAGGAGTTCCACCTGGTGGCCGAGCCGGTGGTGCGCGAGATGGCGCCCGGCTTCAAGGCCCACCTGTGGGGCTACAACGGCCAGTCGCCGGGGCCCACCATCGAGGTGGTCGAGGGCGACCGGGTGCGCCTCTTCGTCACCAACAAGCTGCCCGAGCACACCACCGTCCACTGGCACGGCCAGCGCCTGCCCAACGGCATGGACGGCGTCGGCGGGCTGACGCAGATGCACATCCCGCCGGGCAAGACCTTCGTCTACGAATTCACGGCGCGCCGCCCGGGCACCTTCATGTACCACCCGCACGCCGACGAGATGGTGCAGATGGCGATGGGCATGATGGGGTTCTGGGTCACGCACCCCAAGGGCCGCCACCCGCTGATCGCCCCGGTGGACCGCGACTTCGTGTTCCTGCTGTCGTCCTTCGACATCGAGCCGGGCTCGTACACGCCCCGGGTGATGACCATGCTGGACTTCAACCTGTTCACCTTCAACAGCCGCATCTTCCCCGGCATCGCCTCCATGAACGTGCGGCGGGGCGACCGGGTGCGCATCCGCGCCGGCAACCTGACCATGACCAGCCATCCGCTGCACCTGCACGGGCACGAGTTCGAGGTCACCGGCACCGACGGCGGCCCGGTCCCGAAGGCCGCGCGCTGGCCGGAGGTGACCACCGACGTGGCGGTCGGCCAGATGCGGCAGCTGGAGTTCGTCGCCGACGAGGAAGGCGACTGGGCCTTCCACTGCCACAAGAGCCACCATACGATGAACGCGATGGGCCACGACGTGCCCACCATGATCGGCGTGGACCACCGGCAGGTCGCCAGGGAGATCACCGACCTGATCCCCGACTACATGGTGATGGGCGAGCGCGGGATGGCCGACATGGCCGAGATGGAGATGCCGCTGCCGGACAATACGGCGCCGATGATGGCCGGCCAGGGGCCGTTCGGCGCCATCGAAATGGGCGGCATGTTCACCGTGCTGAAGGTGCGCCGCGACCAGCCGCCCGGCGACTACCGCAATCCGGCGTGGTTCCGGCACCCGGCCGGCACGGTCGCCCATGAATTCACCGGCAGCCTGCCACCCACGCCGCGCGCGCAGGGCGCCGGCGGCGGCTCGGCCCCGTCGCGCCGGCCGTCGGCGAAGAAGGACGTCGAGGTGCGGGTGCGCAAGCCGGGCGCGACGCCCTCGCCCGGCGCACACGATCACTGATGGAAGAAGCGAAAGGAAACGGATCGATGAAGTACACGAACTGGATATCGGCGTTGCTGCTGGCGGCGCTGGCCGCCGGTGCGCAGGCCCACGAGAACAGGGGCCCTGCGCCACGGCACGACGCACCGGTCGTGAAGGACCAGAAACCCTGGGGCATCGCCGGCGACCGCAAGGCGGTGCGCCGCACCATCGACATCGCCATGACGGACCAGATGCGCTTCACGCCCGATCGCATCGAGGTGCGCGAAGGCGAGACGGTGCGGCTGCGGGTGAAGAACAGCGGCCAGGTGCTGCACGAACTGGTGATCGGCACCCGCGCCGACCTGGATGCGCACGCCGAGATGATGGCCAGGCACCCCGGCATGGAGCACGACGAGGCGCACATGACGCACGTCAAGGCCGGCGCATCCGGCGAGATCGTGTGGAACTTCAACCGCCCCGGCGAGTTCGATTTCGCATGCCTGATCCCCGGCCACTACCAGGCCGGCATGGTCGGCAAGGTCACGGTCATTCCGCGCGAGGAGTCCCCGCAATGAGCAACACCACCCTCCTGTCCCGCCGCAGCCTGGTCGTCGGCGGATTCGTCCTGGCCGCCACCGCCGCCGCCGGCGGCGTGCAGGCCCAGTCGAGGAAGCCCGGCATCCCGCTGGAGGTCTGGAAGGACCCGAGCTGCGGCTGCTGCAAGGACTGGGTCGAGCACATGCAGGCCAACGGCTTTGCCGTGAAGGTGCACGAGAGCGGCAACAACGCCGTGCGCGCGCAGCTCGGCATAGCCGCGAAGTACGCCTCCTGCCACACCGCCGTGGTCGGCGGCTACGCGCTGGAGGGCCACGTGCCGGCGCGCGAAGTGCACCGGCTGCTCCGGGAAAAGCCGCAGGCCCGGGGTCTCGCGGTGCCCGGCATGCCGATCGGCTCGCCCGGCATGGACGGCCCGGCCTACGGTGGCCGGCGCGATACCTACGACGTCGTCCTGCTCACCCGCGACGGCGGCGCGAAGGTTTACCAACACTACGAAGGCAACAAGTCATGAAGCGCATCCTCATCACCAGCCTGATCGGCTTCTCGGCCGCGACCGCGGTGCTCGCGCAGCAGCCCGCCGCCGCCGACCACGACAAGCACCATGCGCCCGGCCCCGCCGCGGTGGCCGCCGCCGACATGACCGACGGCGAGGTCCGCAAGATCGACAGGGACGCCGGCAAGGTCACGCTCAGGCACGGACCCATCCGCAACCTGGACATGCCGCCCATGACCATGGTGTTCAAGGCCACCGACCCCAAGCTGCTCGACAAGGTCAAGGTCGGCGACAAGGTCCGCTTCGTCGCCGGGCGCGGCGAAGGCGGCGGCTTCTCCGTCGAAGCCCTCGAGCCGGTCCGCTGAGGGCCGCTTGATCCGCATCATGGCAGCTTCCCGGCGAAGCCCGATGCTGCATCCAACCCAGGAGCGATCATGAAAGTCCGTCACCTCACCCTCACCCTGGCCCTCGTCGCCTCCGCCGTCTCGGCCCAGGTCAGCCAGGAGGACCATTCGGCGCACCATCCGGAAGGCTCGGCGCCGCCGGCGGCCGCAGCAGCGCCGGCTCCGGGGCCGGCTGGCGGGCCGCCCATGGACCAGCGCTACGCCGACCAGATGAAGCAGATGCAGGACATGCACGCCCGCATGCAGTCCGCCCGGACCCCTCGCGAGCGCAGCGCGCTCATGGAAGAGCACATGAAGCTGATGCAGTCCGGCATGGACCTGATGCGCCAGATGGGCGGGATGGGGACGGGTGGCGCCGGCGGCATGGGCATGGGCATGGGCAGCATGGGCGGCGGCATGATGGGTGGCATGCAGGGCGCGGCCCCCGGCCCGCAGGGCGGCGGCACCCCGCCCCAGCCCAGCCAGGGCATGGGCCCCGGCATGATGGGCGGGATGATGGGCATGCACGCCGCCATGGAGCGCCGCATGGCCATGATGGAAATGATGATGCAGATGATGGTGGACCGCGAGGCCGCCACGCCGGGCCGGTGAGCGGGTGCCGCCATGGACCACGAGCACCCACCCACCGGCCGGCCTTCCTTCTGGCGTTCGCCGTTCGGGGTCGCCTGCACGCTGCTGGCCGTCGCGGCCAGCATCTATCTCTACGTGGCGCACCAGTCGCATCTCTATGCCGTGCTGCCCTACCTGTTCCTGGCCGCCTGCCCGCTGATGCACGTGTTCATGCACCGCGGCCATGGACATGGACATGGACATGCGCACGGCGCACCGCGCGGCGCGGGCCGTGATGAGCCGGGCACTGGCTAAGGCCGCGGGGCTGGCATCGGGACTCGGCGCCATCCTGCTGGGCGCCGGCCTGGCGCTGCTGGCCCCCGATGCGCTCCGGGCGCAGGCAGTGCCGATCCTGATCGTCGGCGCTGCGGTCCATGGCGTCGGCATGACGGTCCAGCACCGCCTGGAGTCCCAGGACCGGCCTGCGGCGGCGTGGGAACGTGCGCTCTTCTGGGCCTGCTGGATCGGCCTCGGCGGACTGGCCGCCTGGCTGGGCGCTCGCCTGCTCGCTTCGTGACCCGGTGGTGCCGGGGCCGACCCGCGCGGCCCGCTACTTCGCCGCCGAGCAGTGCCCCCCCTGCACCACCTGGCCGGATCCGGCGGCGATCAGCGGCGGCTCGTGCCGCAGGTCGACGGCCGGCGCGCGGACGAAGTCCCAGGCGAGGAAGCCGACCAGCGCGATCCAGAACGACCAGCGCAGCAGGCGTGTCCTGACGGTCATGCGTGCCCCCCTCAAGCGAAACCGATGCGGCGCCGCAGGCGCAGCCCCAGCAGCGTGCCCATGAAGGCCATCGGCATCCAGATCCAGCCGTGCAGGCTGCCGGTCGTGATGCCGCTGAACATCGCCCCGACGTTGCAGCCGAACGCCAGGCGCGAGCTGTAGCCCATCACGAAACCGGCGACCAGGCCGACGGCCCATTGCGCCGCGCGCAGCTGCTTCGCCTCCCCCGGCTTGCGCGCCGACACCCACAGTGCCCCGCCCAGCAGGCCGATGTTCGTGATGGAGGTCACGTCCAGCAGCGCCGACTGCGCCAGCCGGTCGGCGTTGCCGGCCGCGCTCCAGAACGCGTTCTGGGCCGGGTCGAACAGGCCGAGCGCGTGCGCGCCCTTGGCCGCCCACAGGCCGAAGCCGTAGACGATGCCCCAGGGCTGCCCGGCGACGACCAGGTTCAGCGTGGCCAGCACGGCGAGCGCCACGGCGCCCCACACCCAGCGCTTCTCGAACAGCGGCCGATCCGGCCCGACCCACAGGCGCACGGCCCCTGCGATCGCCAGCAGCGCGAGCAGGGTGGCGGCCAGCGCCGGCCCCGCGCCCCAGGCCTGCACCAGGCCGACCGGCTGCACCTGCCCCAGCACCAGCCAGTCCTGCACCTGCACCGAGCCGAGGAAGCTGCCCAGCGCGAACAGCGGCAGGATCGCCATGTTCAGCGGCACGCCCAGGCCGGCCTTGTACAGCGTGCCGGAACCGCAGCCATCGGCGACCTGCATGGCCAGCCCGAACACGAAGGCGCCCACCAGCAGGCTCACGCTGGGCGGACCCAGCGCCGCCTGCAGCTCGCCGAAGCGCCCGAGCAGCGGCATGGCCAGCGAGGCGGCCAGCGCGAGCAGCAGCAGCTGCCCGTAGACGCCGCGGGGGTCGCGCTGCTCGACCAGCCGGCGCCAGCCCGTGGTGAAGCCGAAGCGGGCACCGGCCAGTGCGGCGCCGAACCCGATGCCGACCAGGAACAGCACGGCCTGCCGCACCGACACGCTCCAGAGCAGCAGAACGAAAAAGGCGGCCAGTGCGGCCGCCAGCGGAAGGCGTTTCATCGGCTCACTTGAAGGTCTTGTCGGCCCACAGCCGGGCATCGATCAGCAGCTGCTGCAGGCGGCCGGGCACGTTGGCCATCGGCAGCGTGCGCGGGTCCTGCGACCAGCTCACCATCGAGCCGGGGTACAGGCTGACGTTCTTCTGCCCCAGCACTTCGGACATCGCGAACCAGTTGGTGGCCGCCCAGTGGCCGGTGTTGCAGAACGAGACGGTCTCCTTGTCGGCCTGCAGCACGCCGCTGGTGGCGGCGCGCACCTTCTCGGGCTGCAGCACGGCGCTGGACTCGCTGTCGAAGAAGCGGCTGTACTCGACGTTGACCGCACCCTGCAGGGTACCCGGCAGCTTGGCGGCGGCGTGGCGCGTCTCGCCCTCGAAGAAGGCCTTCGGCCGGGCGTCGACCAGCAGCTTCGAGCCCTTGCCGGCGTCCTGCACGATCTCGTCGGCGCTGGCGATCAGCGAGGCGTCGAGCTTGGGGCTGAAGTCGCTCGGCGCGACCGGGGTCGACACGGTGTCCAGCGGCAGACGGGCGTCGGCCCAGGCCTTGACCCCGCCGTTGAGCAGCGACAGCTCCTTCAGGCCCAGCACCTTGAGCGTCCAGTACACGCGCGCGGCCGCGCCGAAGTCGGTGGCGTTGGCGCCGCTGGAGACGACCACCGCGTGGGTCGCGGGCGAGAGGCCGAGCGAGCGCGCCAGTTCGGTCAGCCGGGGCAGCTCGGGCAGTTCGCCCGGATTGCCGGCGGGGCCGCGCCACTTGCCGTAGGGCGCATTGACGGCGCCGGGGATGTGGTTGGCCGCAAAGGCCTTCGGGTCGCGGATGTCGATCACCCGCAGGCTGGACGCGCCCAATTGGGCCTTGAGCTCCGCCGGCGTGAGCAGCGGCTGGGCCGCCAGGGCACCGCCGCCCACGGCCAGCGCGAACGCGAAAGCAAGGATCTTCTTCATCATCGGAGGGAGGGAGAGTCGGGCTGGAATGCATTGTCACGAATGCATCGGGAAAAGCGAAAGACAGCTTCCTCATATGCTCATGGGGCCGGGCGGCGGACCGGGCCGCGCCGACCCTGCCGCGCGCATGGGCAACCGGCGCACCGGCTCGCGCTCGGCGGCCTCGTTGATCCTGTCGTGCCGCGCCTGGATGTCGGCCGGCCACTGCGACTTGATCCAGGACAGCACCGCCACGATCTCGGCGTCGCTCAGCACGCCCCCGTAGACCGGCATGCTGCTCGGGTAATCCTTCAGGTTCGCCACCTGGGCCACGCCGTGCTTGGTGATGGCGAACAGCTGTTCGTCCGGGTGGTGCCAGGTGTGGCCCGAAGCATCGTGCGGCGGCGCCGGCAGGCGGCCCGAGGCATCCCGTTCGCGCCAGTTCGGCTGGCCTTCGAGCTTCGCGCCATGGCAGGCGACGCAGTGCGCGGCGTAGATCTTCTGGCCGAGCTGGAGCACCTGCGGGTCGGCCGGCTTGAGTTCGATGCGGCCGGGTCCGGACCGGCCGCTGTCGCACGCCACTGTCGCCATGCAGCACGCCAGCGCACCGGCCATCGAGAAAACGCGTAGCTTGCCGTTCATCATCGGTCATCGTACCGTCGCTCCGGACCGGCGGCGCGAACGCGCTTGACCTTGCCATCGAGGGAAGGTTCAAACTGGCCTCTTCCCACCAGGAGCCCTTTCATGACCGATTCCTCCATGCACCAAACCCATGCGCATCATGGACACGGCGCCCATGGGCATGCTGGGCACGAAGGGCACGCCCATGCGCCGGCCGACGCCGCAGCCCCGCCCGCACCCGAAGGCACGATCTACACCTGCCCCATGCATCCGCAGATCCGCCAGGACCACCCCGGCAACTGTCCGATCTGCGGCATGACGCTGGAGCCGCTGATGCCCTCGCTGGAGGACACCGGCGATCCGGAGCTGGCGGACTTCCGCCGCCGCTTCTGGTGGACGCTGCCGCTGACGATCGTCGTCACGCTGCTGGCCATGTTCGGCCACTCGCTCGGCTGGTTCGGCATGGCGACGCAGAGCTGGATCGAGCTGGTGCTGGCGCTGCCCATCGTGCTGTGGGCCGGCCGGCCCTTCTTCGAGCGCGGCTGGCAGTCGGTGGTGAACCGCAGCCCCAACATGTGGACGCTGATCGCGCTGGGCACCGGCGCCGCGTTCGTGTACAGCGTGGTCGCGACGGTGGCGCCGGAAGCGTTCCCGGAATCGTTCCTGTCCATGGGCCGGGTCGGCGTGTACTTCGAAGCGGCGGCGGTGATCATCTCGCTGACGCTGCTCGGGCAGATGCTGGAGCTGAAGGCGCGCTCGCAGACTTCGGCGGCCATCAAGTCGCTGCTCGGGCTGGCGCCCAAGACCGCGCGCAGGGTCGCGCCCGACGGCAGCGAGGACGACGTGCCGCTGGCGCACGTGCACGTGGGCGACCTGCTGCGCGTGCGCCCCGGCGAGAAGGTGCCGGTGGACGGCGTGGTGGTCGAGGGGCGCAGCTCGCTGGACGAATCCATGCTCACCGGCGAGCCGCTGCCGGTGTCCAAGCAGCCGGGCGACGCGCTGATCGGCGCCACCCTCAACACCAGCGGCGCGCTGCTGATGCGGTCGGAGAAAGTGGGTTCGGCCACCGTGCTGTCGCAGATCGTGCAGATGGTGGCGCAGGCGCAGCGCTCGCGCGCACCCATGCAGCGCATGGCCGACACGGTGGCCGGCTGGTTCGTGATGGTGGTGGTGGCGATCGCGCTGCTCACCCTGTTCGGCTGGGGGCTCTTCGGGCCGCAGCCGAGCTGGAGCTACGGGCTGATCAACGCGGTGGCGGTCCTGATCATCGCCTGCCCCTGTGCGCTCGGGCTGGCCACGCCGATGTCGATCATGGTCGCCACCGGACGGGGTGCCACCTCGGGCGTGCTGTTCCGCGACGCCGCGGCGATCGAGAACCTGCGCAAGGTGGACACGTTGATCGTCGACAAGACCGGCACGCTGACCGAAGGGCGGCCGGCCTTCAATCGCGCCGTCGGCGCGCAGGGCTACACCGCGGACGAGGTGCTGCGGCTGGCCGCCAGCCTGGACCAGGGCAGCGAACACCCGCTGGCCCATGCCATCGTGGCGGCGGCGCGCGAGGGCGGGCTGGCGCTGGCCCGGGTCGACGCCTTCGACTCGGCTTCCGGCATCGGCGTGCGCGGCCAGGTGGAAGGGCGTGCCCTCGCGCTGGGCAACACGGCGTTGATGCAGCAGGAGGGGGTGGACGTGGGGCCGCTGGCGGCGGATGCCGAGTCGCTGCGCAACGAAGGGGCCAGCGTGATGCACCTGGCCGTGGATCGCCGCCTGGCCGGCCTGCTGGCCGTGTCCGACCCGCTCAAGGCGACCACGCCGGCGGCGCTGCAGGAGCTGCACGCGGCCGGGCTGCGCGTGGTGATGGCCACCGGCGACGGCCTGACCACGGCGCATTCGGTGGCACGGCGGCTGGGCATCGACGAAGTGCACGGCGAGGTCAAGCCGGCCGACAAGCTGCAACTGGTGGAGCGGCTGCAGCGCGAGGGCCGGGTCGTCGCGATGGCCGGCGACGGCATCAACGATGCGCCGGCGCTGGCGCGCGCCGACGTCGGCATCGCCATGGGCACCGGCACCGACGTGGCGATGAACAGCGCCCAGCTCACGCTGGTCAAGGGCGACCTGCGCGGCATCGCCTCGGCCCGGCGGCTGTCGCAGCAGACCGTGGCCAACATGAAGCAGAACCTGCTGTTCGCCTTCGTCTACAACGCGCTGGGCGTGCCGCTGGCGGCGGGGCTCCTGTACCCCTTCACCGGCTGGCTGCTCTCGCCCATGGTGGCCGCCCTGGCCATGAGCCTGAGTTCGGCGTCGGTGGTGTTCAACGCGCTGCGGCTGGGGCGGGCGAAGGGGTGAAGGGAGTCGTCGTGCGTGGCTTCAACTAGGTGTCATCCCGGCGAACGCCGGGATCCATCTCCCGACCTCGATGCACCCCCGCGCGTGATCATGGGGCGGGAGATGGATTGCGGGTCAAGCCCGCAATGACACCTTCCGAGGCAAGCCCGCAACGACACCTTCGGGGGCAAGCCCGCAATGACGCCTTCCTTTTCAGCCGCGCGCCCGCTTCCCGTCCACGCTCCAGCCGCCCGGCCCGAAGGCCCAGACGAAGAGCATGCCGCCGATCACGGCGATGTTCTTCCAGAAGGCCTGGCGGTTCATGGCTTGCTGCGCTTCGGCCATCGCCCAGTAGTTGTGGAAGATGGGCGTGATCACGGCCACGAAAATCGCCAGCGCCAGCGCCGCCCAGCGGGCCTTCCAGCCCACCAGCAGCAGCAGGCCCGCGCCGATTTCCAGCGCGATCGCGATGGCCGCGCACAGCTCGGGCAAGGGCACGCCCTTGGACGAGATGTAGCCCACCACCCCGCTGAAGCCGGCGATCTTGGCCCAGCCGGCGGGAATGAACAGCCAGGCCAGCAGGACGCGGCCGATCAGCATGGCGGCATCCTGCGCGCCCGTGGTGGCCATGGCGCCGGGGGCGGCCAGGGTTTGGGTCGTGGTCGTGTTCATGCGCATGTCTCCTTGTTGAATTCAGAAGCGAGCTGACCTGGATCAGCCCGGCCACGGCTCACTTCTGGTAGCGGAGTATGCCAACGGTCGAGTCCATTTGCGGCGGTATCCTCTTCCGTGGCATGAATTCACGCACCACCCTCACCTTCCTGGGCGCGGCCGGCACCGTCACCGGCTCGCGCTACCTGCTGGAGCATGGCGGCCGCCGCGTGCTGGTCGACTGCGGCCTGTTCCAGGGCCTCAAGCAACTGCGGCTGCGCAACTGGGACCGCTTCCCGGTCGATCCCCATTCCATCGACGCGGTGGTGCTCACTCACGCGCACATCGACCACAGCGGCTACCTGCCGGCCCTGATCAAGAAGGGCTTCCGCGGGCCGGTGCATGCCACCGAAGCTTCGGTCGAACTGGCCGGCCTGCTGCTGCCCGACTCCGGCCACCTGCAGGAGGAAGAGGCCGAGTTCGCCAACCGGCACGGGTTCTCCCGGCACAAGCCGGCGCTGCCGCTGTACACCGAGGACGACGCGCGCCGTGCGCTGAAGCAGTTGCGGCGCACCGACTTCCACGCGGTGTTCGAGCCGATCCCCGGCGTGCGCATGCAGTTCGTCCCGGCCGGCCACATCCTGGGCGCGGCCAGCGTGCATGCGCGCTGGGACGGCGGCTCGGTGCTGTTCTCCGGCGACCTGGGGCGCGACGAAGACATCCTGATGAAGCCGCCGGAGACGCCGCCCGCGGCCGACACGGTGCTGATCGAGTCGACCTACGGCGAGCGCGAGCACCTGGACGAAGACCCGGCCACCCTGCTGGCCGAGGTGGTCAGCCGCACCGCCGCGCGCGGCGGGGTGGTGGTGATCCCGGCCTTCGCGGTCGGCCGCGCGCAGGCGTTGATGCACCTGGTGGCGCAGCTGAAGGCGCAAAGGCGCATGCCCGACGTGCCGGTGTTCCTCAACAGCCCGATGGCCGCCGACGTGACCGAGATCTACGTGCGCTACCGTTCGCAGCACCGGCTGAGTTCGCAGCAGTGCCGCGCCATGTGCGAAGCGGTGCGCATCGTCAACACGGTGGTCGAGTCGCAGCGCCTGAACGATCTGACGATGCCGGCCGTGATCATCGCCGCCAGCGGCATGGCCACCGGCGGCCGCGTGGTGCACCACCTGAAGGCGTTCGCGCCGGACCGGCGCAACACCATCCTGCTGGCCGGCTACCAGGCCGCGGGCACGCGCGGCGCGGTGCTGGCCGGCGGCGCGCGCGAGGTCAAGATCCACGGCGAGTACGTCAAGGTGCGCGCGGAAGTGGTGAGCCTGGGCTCGCTGTCGGCGCACGCCGACCGCAACGAGCTGCTGCGCTGGATCGGCAAGCTGCCCTCGGCGCCGCGCCAGGTGTTCGTCACCCATGGCGAGCCGGCGGCGGCCGACAGCCTTCGGCTGGCGATCCAGGACACGCACGGCTTCGACTGCTCGGTGCCCGAGCAGCACCAGGAAGTCGAGCTGTGACGGCCTCGCACGCCCAGCCGGCGCCCGCCACGCTGGTGGCCCGCCGCGCGGGCATCGACACCTACCAGGCGCCGATCGTCTACATGCGGCCCGACTGCCCGGTCTGCCTGGCCGAGGGCTTCGAGGCGCAGGCCCGGGTCGAGCTGGTGAACGACGGCCGCAGCGTGCTGGCCACCGTGCACCACGTCATGGCCGACTGGCTGCGCGTCGACGAGGCCGGCCTGTCCGAAGCGGCCTGGCGGCTGCTGGGGCTGCAAGGCGGCGAGCCGCTGGAGATCCGCCACCCGCCGGTGCTGCAGTCGCTGCGCCACATCCGGGCCAAGACCTACGGGGAGCGGCTCGACTACCCGCAGCTGCTGGCGATCATGCGCGACGTCGCCGCCGGGCGCCTGTCCGACCTGCACCTGGCCTCGTTCGTCACGGCCTGCGTGGGCGACCGGATGGACCGGCAGGAAATGGTGGACCTCACCCGCGCGATGGTCGATGTCGGCGAGCGGCTGCAGTGGCCGTTCGACACGGTGGTCGACAAGCACTGCGTGGGCGGCCTGCCCGGCAACCGCACCACGCTGCTGGTGGTGCCCATCGTCACGGCCTGCGGCGTCGCCATGCCCAAGACGTCCTCGCGCGCGATCACCTCGCCGGCCGGCACCGCCGATGCGATGGAGACGCTGGCGCCGGTGGCGCTGGACCTGCCCGCCATGCGCCGGGTGGTGGAGCGCCACGGCGGCTGCATCGTCTGGGGCGGCGCCGTGCAGCTCAGCCCGGCCGACGACGTGCTGATCCGGGTCGAGCGGCCGCTCGACCTGGACGGCACCGCGCAACTGGTCGCCTCGGTGCTGTCGAAGAAGGCGGCGGCGGGGTCGCGCCAGGTGCTGATCGACATCCCCGTGGGGCCGACCGCCAAGGTGCGCAGCGCCGCGGCTGCGGCGGAACTGTCCGCCGCGCTGGTGGACGTGGGCACGGCGATCGGCCTCGAGCTGCGCGTGCTGCAGACCGACGGCCTGCAGCCGGTCGGGCGCGGCATCGGCCCGGCGCTGGAAGCGCACGACGTGCTGGCCGTGCTGCAGGGCCACCCGCAGGCGCCGGCCGACCTGCGCCAGCGCGCGCTGGTGCTGGCGGGCGAATTGCTGGAGATGGCGGGCCGCGCCGCCGTGGGCGAGGGCCTCGCGCTGGCCACGCAGACGCTGGACAGCGGCCAGGCCTGGCGCCAGTTCGCCGCCATCTGCGAGGCGCAGGGCGGCCTGCGCGAGCCCGGGCGCGCGCCGCACGTGCGCGCCATCGCTGCGGAGCGGGCCGGCATCGTGCAGGCGATCGACAACCGCCGCATCGCCATGGCGGCCAAGCTGGCCGGCGCGCCGGTCGACGCCGTGGCCGGCGTCACGCTGGAGGCCAAGCTGGGGCAGCGGGTCGAGCGCGGCCAGCCCTTGTTCATGCTGCACGCGCGCAGCCAGGGCGAGCTGGACTACGCCACCGACTACGTCCACGCGCAAACCGGGCTGATCGCGATCGGAGACGACGCATGAGCACGGTCCTCCTCCCCGCACCGGGCGCCGAAGCGGCCGCCGAGTTGTTTGCCACCCACCTGCGCGCCGGCTCGAGCGACGAGGTCCGCGTGGCCCGCGTCGAATTCCGCCGCTTCCCCGATGGCGAGGCCTACCTGCGCCTGCTCGACAGCGTGGCCGGCACGCACGCCTGGGTGGTCGGCACCCTGCGCGACCCCGATCCGCAGGCGCTCACGCTGCTGTTCCTGGCCGATGCGGCGCGCGAACTGGGCGCTGCCAGCGTCGGGCTGGCCGCGCCCTACCTGCCCTACATGCGGCAGGACGCCCGCTTCAAGGATGGCGAGGCGATCACCTCGCGCACCTTCGCGCGCATCGTCTCGCAGGCGTTCGACCGGCTGGTGACGGTGGATCCGCACCTGCATCGCTACCCCTCGCTGGACGCGGTCTACCGCATTCCGTCCGCGGTGGCGCCCAGTGCGCCGGCCATCGCCCGCTGGATCTCTCAGCGGCTGCCGCGGCCGGTGGTGATCGGGCCCGACGGCGAAAGCGAGCAATGGGCGCGCGACGTGGCTGCGCGGGTCGGCTGCCCGGTGCTGGTGCTCGCCAAGCAGCGCCTGGGCGACCGCTCGGTGGAGATCTCACTGCCGCAGGCCGCCGGCCTGGCCGACCGCCAGCCGGTGCTGATCGACGACATCATCTCCAGCGCCCGCACCATGGCCACGGCCGTGCGGCACGTGCGCGCCGCCTTCGGGCGGGCGCCGGTCTGCGTCGGCGTGCACGCGGTGCTGGCGCCGGACGCGATGGACGTGCTGCGCGAAGCCGGCGCGGCCAAGGTCGTCACCTGCAACACGCTGACGATGGTCGAGGGGGCGATCGACGTGTTCGGGGAGCTGGCGGCTGCGGCGACGGGGTTGGCCTTGCAGCTGAACACCGCCGGTGGCATGCCGTCCGCGGGAGATGGATCCCGGCGTTCGCCCATTAGCGCTAACATAAATCAAGGCTCTTGAGGTATCCTCTACTCATCCATGGCGATGAGAAGAGGCCCTTCATGAAACAGTTGGCGCCGCAGCCGTCTTCAGAGCGCACAAGCTTG
>NZ_JAKFCM010000031.1:0-114481 GCF_036676645.1 Ramlibacter sp. | reverse complement strand
CACCTGGTCGGCGGCCGACACGTCGGCGTCCTGCGTCACCGTGGTCCGCCCCGGCGCGGAGGCATGCACGCTGTACAGGCCGGCGAGGACGGCTTCGGCCGTGAAGGTCAGTCCGCCGGTGGCGTACGGGGCGCGCACCGGCGCGGCCGCCGGAAGGCGCAGCGTGTAGGTCGCCGCGGTCGCGTCCACCGGCGTGGCAGCCACTTCCACCACCGGCCCGCCGGCCAGCTCCTGCGTGGCGCGCACGCTGGCGTCGAGCACCAGGGTCGGCGTGCCGCTGCCGGTCACCGAGGTCGTGCCGGTGACCTGGCGCAGGGCCGAGGCCGGCGGATCGATCGCCGCGTCGCTGGCGTTCAGGCTGACCGTGGACGTGCCGACCGGCACCGAGGACACCACGGCGGTGCTGTGGGTCTCGGAGACGATCACCACGTCATAGCTGCCGGCCGGCAGGAAGGGCAGCACGAACTTGCCGTTGGCGTCGGGCACGGTGGAGCGCACGACGGTGCCGTCCTGCTGGGCCGAGACGCGCGCACCCTCGACCGACAGCGAGACGTAGCCCTCGATGCCGGTCTGGGTGCGCTTGGCCAGCGTCAGCACCGGCTTGAGGTTGTAGGCGCCGGAGCCGCCCGCCTTGACCACCGACTTGCAGGCGTCGAAGTCCAGCACCAGGTCGGCCAGGCCGCCCTCGGCGACCTCGAAGGTGGACTTCAGCTTGAGCCCGCTCTGCTGTCCGCTGGGCGTGCGCAGCGGCACCTCGGCCGAGCCGGTGGGCTTGACCGCGTTGGCCGCCGGCTCCTGGCCGCCGTTCTCGGCCAGCACCAGCCGCACCTGGTTGTAGGTGCCGGCGGGCAGGTCGATCTGGCCCAGTTCCTCCAGCGTGCCGTTGGTCAGCTCGAGCAGGTCGATGCGCTTGGGCGTGTCGAGGACGATCTCCTCCCAGCCGGCTTCCCCGTCATCGGCGGAACTGCTCTGGTGCACCCGCACGCGCTCGACGGTCACGAACACGTTGTCGTAGCCGCAGCTCGGTGCATCGGTCAGGGCCATGCGCAGCGTGCCTTGCGGCACGGCCGTCGCACTGCCGTCGCCGCCACCTCCGCAGGCGACCAGGGCGGCCGCCGCGGCGGACGCGGCGAGCCAGGTCTTCCATCCGGGGACAACGGCAAGTCTCTTCTCGATGGGCATCGGGTTCCTCGTGGTTATGGAACGTCGGATGCTCTTCAGCTTGCGACGGCGCGCTGTAGGGAAACGTAAGCGGACCCCGCCAAAAGCTTCGTGCCGGCCGGTCCCTTAACAGTCGGTTGCAATTCACGGGAAATTTTCCCAGGGACACAACAGGCGGGCCCCGCGGCGTGCGTCCTGCGCGGGCCAATCCGCCGCCGTCCTACACCCGCTGGGGATGGGAAGAACGACCATCCACAGCCGTGAACCAGACACCCGGACGGATGCAGGAGACCGTCGGACCCTATCGCCTGCTGCGCGCCGTGGATCCCGATGGAAGCGCGACGGTGTACGAGGCGGCCGCCCCGGACCATCAGCGGCTGGCCGTGACGGTTCTGGTCGCATCGTGCCTGAGCGAGCGGGAGTACGACTCCGTTCGCGCCGCCTTCCACGCGGCCGCGCAGATCCGGCACCCCAACCTCGTCACGCCGCATGAGTTCGGCCGCGACGGCACGTCGCTGTTCATCGCCGCGCCGCTCGTCGACGGCGAGACACTGGCCCATTACACGGCCCGCACCGGCCGCTTGCCGCCCCTGCAGGGCCTGGCGCTGCTGGCCCAGCTGTTCGCCGCCCTGGCGTGCGCCGGGCAGCATGGCTGGGTGCACTCCGCCATCCACCCGGGGCACCTGCTGCTGGCGCGCAACGGCCGGCTCAAGGTCGACGGCAGCGCGGGGATCGCCGCAGCCTGTGCACGGCGGCCGGGGCACCTGGACTCGCCGCATCACCTGGCACCGGAAGTGAGGCTCGGCAAGCGGTTCGACCAGCGGGCCGACCTGTACTCGGCCGCGGTGGTGGCCTACCAGTTGCTGACCGGGGCGCTGCCCTGGGAGGGGAATGGACATCCCGGCCGTGCGGGCGTGCGCCCCGTCCGGTCCGCACGACCCGGGCTTCCGGCCGGACTGGACGATGTCTTCGGGCGTGCCCTGGCGCACGACCCCGATGCGCGTTACCTCCGTGCAGAGGACCTGGGGTCCGCCCTGCACGCCGTGCTGGGCACGCCGGTCTGGGTGCGCCCGCCCATGCCGGTGCGCCCTGCCGGTTCGGTCGCTGCCGTGCCTCGCAACGAGCCCCCGATGCGGGCCCACCCGGTCCTCGCCCCCGCCCTTGCGGCCGAGCCCGGCCTCGATCCGGCACTGCCCCGCCGCACGGCCGTCGGGCTGCTGGTGGGATGCGCGGCCATCGCCTTCTGGACGGCCGGCCTGTGGAAGGCGGAAGGCGGACAGGATTCGGGGGAACGGGTCGCGGCTGTCCAGGCTGTCGAGGCACCCGATTCCACGGCGCCCCGCCTGCCGGGCAAAGCGCCGGTGGGGGACGCCGGGCCGGCGCCGTTGCCGCCGCCGGAGGCGGCCACCGCGGCAGCCGCTGTGACAACCGGCCCGCTACGCGATGGCCGGCAACGCCAGCCGGCGCCCCCGCAAGCGGCGGAGGCGCCAGGTCGGCTCGACCCCACCGATCGCCCCCGCCTCGCGGCGCCTCGCGCCGGGCAGGCGCCCACCCGGGCCGTGCTGCGGACCCAGCCTCGCCCCGCCCGGGAGCGGCCGCCGCCGGCGAAGTCGGCATCGCCGGAACGGCAGTGCCAGTCGCACGAAGGCTTCATGCGCGAGATGTGCACCGTCCTGCACTGCGCGACGGCCGAGTTCCGCCATCACCCGATCTGCATCCGGCTGCACCGCGAAGCGCAGGCCCGCCTGCAACTGGCGGAATCGCGCGGAGTGCCCTGAGCGGTTCCGCTGTCGCGCCTGGGATGCCGGCGGGCCGGAGCACGCCGGCGATGAGGCGCGATCGAAGCGGCGGGCTCAGGCCGTCGACGCCACCGCTCCGGTCCCGTACCCGGCCGCCGGCCGCGGCGTGCCGCCGGGCTGCACCTGCACGGCGCAGTACTTGAACTCGGGAATCTTGCCGAACGGGTCCAGCGCCGGGTTGGTCATCAGGTTGGCCGCGGCTTCGTAGTACGCGAAGGGAATGAACACCGCGCCGGTGGGCGTGCCGTCGTCGCGCCGCACGTGGATCGCCACCTCGCCCCGGCGCGAGCGCACCGTCACCACGTCGCCCGGTTCCAGGCCCAGGGCCTGCAGGTCCGCCCCGTTCATCGAGGCGGTCGCCATGGGCTCGATCGCATCCAGCACCGCCGCGCGGCGCGTCATGCTGCCGGTGTGCCAGTGCTCGAGCTGGCGGCCGGTGATCAGCACGAACGGGAAGTGCGCATCGGGCCGCTCGTCGGCCGGGACGATGTCGGCCGGCACCAGCCTCGCGCGGCCGTCGGCGGTGGGGAAGCGATCGGTGAACACCACCGGCTGGCCAGGATCGTCTTCCGACAGGCAGGGATAGGTCACGCTCGAGTCCCGCTGCAGGCGCTCCCAGCTGATGCCCGCGATCGAAGCGTGCATCGCCCGCCGCATCTCCTCGTAGACGGCGGCGACGCCGTCGTCCTCGCCCTCGTAGTGCCAGTCCAGGCCGATCCGCCGGGCCAGCTCCTGGATGATCCACAGGTCGGGCTTCGCGTCGCCCGGGGGCGTGAGCGCGCGGCGGCCGAGCTGCACCATCCGGTCGGTGTTGCTGACGGTGCCGGTCTTCTCCGGCCAGGCCGAGGCCGGCAGCACCACGTCGGCCAGCCAGGCGGTCTCGGTCATGAAGATGTCCTGCACCACCAGGTGTTCCAGGCTGGCCAGCGCCTGGCGCGCGTGGTTCAGGTCGGGGTCGCTCATGGCCGGGTTCTCGCCCATGATGTACATGCCGCGGATCTTGTGCGGGTCGCCGTCGGGAGCCAGCGCCTTGTGCAGGATCTCCACCACCGTGTAGCCGGGCTGGTCGTCCAGGGGCTGGCCCCAGAAGTCCTCGAACCAGCGATGCGCACCGGGGTCGTCCACGCGCTGGTAGTTGGGGAACATCATGGGGATCAGGCCGGCGTCGCTGGCACCCTGCACGTTGTTCTGGCCGCGCAGCGGATGCAGGCCGCTGCCGGGCTTGCCGATCTGGCCGGTGACGGTGGACAGCGCGATCAGGCAGCGCGCGTTGTCGGTGCCGTGCACGTGCTGGCTCACGCCCATGCCCCACAGGATCATCGCGGCGTTCGCCCCGGCAAAGGCGCGCGCCACCTCGCGCAGGGTCTGCGCCGGCACGCCGCAGACCGGCGCCATCGCCTCCGGGCTGTAGCCCTTCACGTTCTCGCGCAGCGCCTCGAAGTTGGCGGCGCGCTCGCGCACGAAGGTTTCGTCGGCCAGGCCTTCCTCGATCACCACGTGGATCAGCGCATTGAGCATGGCCACGTCGCTGCCCGGCTTGAACTGCATCACGCGCCAGGCATGACGGCCGATGTCGGTGACGCGCGGGTCGGCCAGCACCAGCCTGGTGCCGCGCTTCACCGCGTTCTTCATCCAGGTCGCGGCGACCGGGTGGTTGGCCGTGGGGTTGGAGCCGATCACCAGGATCAGGTCGGCCTTCTCGACGTCGCGCACCGGATTGCTGACCGCGCCCGAGCCCACGCCCTCCAGCAGCGCCGCCACGCTGGACGCGTGGCACAGGCGCGTGCAGTGGTCCACGTTGTTGCTGCCGAAGCCGGTGCGCACCAGCTTCTGGAACAGGTAGGCCTCCTCGTTGCTGCCCTTGGCCGAGCCGAACCCGGCCAGCGACTTGCGGCCGCGCGTGTCGCGCAGGCGCGCCAGGCCGCCGCCGGCGAACGCCAGCGCCTCCTCCCAGCTGGCTTCGCGGAACACGTCGCCCCAGTCGGCCGGGTCGGGGGCGAGGGCGGGATCCTTGGGCACGCCGGGTCTGCGGATCAGGGGTCGCGTCAGGCGCTGCGGGTGGTGCGCGTAGTCGAAGCCGAAGCGGCCCTTGACGCACAGGCGGCCCTGGTTGGCCGGGCCATCGCGCCCCTCGACGCCGACGATCTTCTCGTCGCGGATCTGGTAGGTGACCAGGCAGCCGACGCCGCAGAAGGGACAGACCGAATCGACCTTGCGGTCCACCGCCTGCGAGCCGAGCATCGTCTTGGGCATCAGCGCGCCCGTGGGGCAGGCCTGCACGCATTCGCCGCAGGCCACGCAGGTGCTGGCGCCCATCGGGTCGCCGAGGTCGAACACGATCCGGCTCGATGCCCCGCGCTGCGCATAGCCGATCACGTCGTTGACCTGCACCTCGCGGCAGGCGCGCACGCAGCGCGTGCACTGGATGCAGGCGTCGAGGTTGACGGCCATGGCGGGATGCGAGAGATCGGCCGGTGGCTGCTCGCGGCGCAGCGCGACGAGTTCCGGCCGCGCGGCCACGCCCAGGCGCTCCGCCCAGAACGAGAGCTCGCCATGCTGGCCGACGCGGTCCGCCGGCGTGGCTGGCCCGCCCACCTCGTCGTTCCACTTGTAGCCCTGCTGCGGCAGGTCGGCCAGCAGCATCTCGACCACCATCTGCTGGCTCTTGAGCGCCCGCTCGCTGCGGGCCTTCACGTCCATCCCCGGCGTGACCGCACGGCAGCAGCTCGGTGCCAGCACGCGCTCGCCGGCCACCTCGACCACGCAGGCGCGGCAGTTGCCATCGGCGCGCATCCCGTCCTGGTAGCACAGGTGCGGGATGTCCACGCCCACGCGGCGCGCGGCCTGCAGGATGGTCTCGCCCTGCACGGCCTGCACGCGCTCGCCGTCGAGCGTGAAGTCCACGAGGGGCAGGTCAGCGGATTTCATGAGGGAAATACTTTTGCACGCAGCGGATCGGATTGGGCGCGGCCTGGCCCAGGCCGCAGATCGAGGCGTCGCCCATCACCTGGGCCAGGTCGTCCAGCGTCGCATGGTCCCATTGCCGCGCGACCATCAGCGCGGCGGCTTTGGCGGTGCCGACCCGGCACGGCGTGCACTGCCCGCAGCTCTCGTGTTCGAAGAACCGCATCACGTTCAGCGCCGCGTCGCGCGCGCGGTCGTGCTGGCCGAGCACGATCACGGCGGCCGAGCCGATGAAGCAGCCATGCGGCTGCAGGGTGTCGAAATCCAGCGGCAGGTCGGCCATGGACGCCGGCAGGATGCCGCCGGAGGCGCCGCCCGGCAGGTAGGCGTACAGCTCGTGGCCGTCCTGCATGCCGCCGCAGTACTCGGCGATCAGCTCGCGCACGGTGATGCCCGCGGGCGCCAGCTTGACGCCGGGGAACTTCACCCGCCCGCTGACGCTGAAGGACCGAAGGCCCTGGCGCCCATGGCGGCCGAAGCCGGCGAACCACTGCGGCCCGCGCTCCACGATGTCGCGCACCCAGTACAGCGTCTCGAAGTTGTGCTCCAGCGTGGGCCGCCCGAACAGGCCCACCTGCGCGATGTAGGGCGGGCGCAGGCGCGGCTCGCCCCGCCTGCCTTCGATGCTCTCGATCATCGCGGACTCCTCGCCGCAGACGTAGGCACCGGCGCCGCGGCGCAGCTCGATGCGCGGCAGCGGGCACGGCGGGTCGGCCACCAGGCGGTCGATCTCCCGCTGCAGCAGCCGCCGCGCGTCGTGGTATTCGTCGCGCAGGTAGATGTAGACGGCCTCGATGCCGACCACCTGCACCGCCACCAGCATGCCCTCGAGGAAGCGGTGCGGGTCGCGCTCGAGGAAGGTACGGTCCTTGAAGGTGCCGGGCTCGCCCTCGTCGATGTTGACGGCCAGCAGCCGGGGCGCGGGCTGCTCGCGCACGATGCGCCACTTGCGCCCGGCCGGAAAGCCGGCGCCGCCGAGGCCACGCAGGCCGGCGTCTTCCAGTGCGCGCAGCACGGCTTCGCGGTCGGCTTCGCCGCGCGCCAGCGCCGCCGGCAAGGCGTAGCCCCCGCCGGCCCGGTACAGCGCGCAGTCGGTGACGGCCGGGAGCACCTGGACCTGCCCGGGCGGCGGCGACACGCTGCGTTGCGCCTGCGCGGCCGGATCGAACGCGGCGGGCGCCACCGGCGCCACCGGCGCGGTGTCGGGGTGACGACGCACCGCCTGCAGCACCGTGTCCGGCGTCGCGTGCGGCACCGCTGTCTGGTGCACGGCCACCGCCGGCGCCTGCTCGCAGCGGCCGATGCAGGGCGCGGCCACCACGCGCACCTCGGCGCCGAGCAGCGCCGGCAGGCGCTCCAGCAGGTCGCGCGCGCCGGCCATCGCGCAGGACAGGCTGTCGCACACCCGCACGGTCAGCTTCGGCACCGCCGCGTCGCCGGGCACGACGTCGAAGTGGTGGTAGAAGCTCGCGACCTCGTAGACCTCGGCCATGGGGATGCCGGTTTCCCGCGCCAGCGCCACCAGGTGCGGCTCGCGCAGCGCGCCGAACCGGTCGTTCAGCCGGTGCAGGTGCTCGATCAGCAGGTCGCGGCGGTGGCCCTCGTCCGGGCGCGGGCCGATGCACTCCTGCACCTCGGCCAGTGCCTGTGCCTCGGGTTGGCGCCCCTTGAGCTTGGCCTGGCGACGGATGCGCTCGTGCACCGGCCGTTCGCCGGCCGGCGGCAGCGCAGCGACGGCGGGTTCATTCGGGGTCGGGTTCATCGAAGGCGATTGTCGCCTGCACAGCCATCAGGGGCATTGCAGAACGCAGCGCGCACCGGCTTCCATCAGCCCGCGCCTACACGGCCGCACAGCCACCGGCGCTAGCCTGCGGGAGTGCCCGTGCAGGGCTTGTCGAACGGAGAAACCATGGCCTTGCCGCATGCCCAACCGATGGACGTCATCAATGTCGCGCCGCTCGGCGCCGCGCTGGGCGGCGCCGTGAGCACCAGCCTGATCAAGACGCGCCGGCTGCAGTTGCTGCACCTGGTCCTGCGCGCACACCAGGACCAGCCGCCGCACCACGTGGACGAGGAATGCATCCTGCACTGCCTGGAAGGCGAAGTCGAAGTGGCGACGCCGGGCGGCACCCGCCACCTGTCGCCCGGCAAAGTGGTCGTGCTGCCGGCGGGCGAGGTGCACTGGCTGCGGGCGCGGACCGACTGCGCCGTGCTCGCGACCCTGCTGCTGCGCAACGGCGATGCCGGCGACCAGGGGAACGACGAATGACGCGTGACGAAGGACGGGCCCCGGGGAGCATCCGTCAACCGTGGTTCGCCATCCTCAGATGAGCGGCAGCGCGATGCGCTCGCGCGAGACCGTGGCGAGCACGCCGGCCAGCGCATGCCGTGCATGGCGCCGCAGGGCACGGGCGGCCGCAACCACCTCGGGCGAAGGGGCCGCGCCGCGGCCGTCGCAATAGAGGTCCAGGACCTGCTGCACGTGCGATTCGGCTGCGCAGGCGCAGGCTTCCGCGGAGCGCCACAGGGCCAGGGCGTCGCCGAATCGGGCAGCGAGGGTCGAATCCATGCGGGAAATTGGACACGCCGCCCCCACCCCGCCGTTTGTTCCGCATCAAGGGTGCGATTTGCGCCGCATCAAGCCGACGCCTCGTCCGCGATGACTCCCCCTGGGTGCCGTCCGACAGCCGAGATCGTCGACACGGCCGGCTACTGCGCCAGCCGCCACGTGCCCTCCAGCCCGACGAGCCACAACCGGTCGACGGCTGCGCTCATCGCCCCGGCGGCACAGCGGCATCGGCGGGCGGGAACAGCGGACGCATGCGCCCGTAACAGGCACAGGCCAGTTGCTCCAGCGAATCGCGGTCGAGCACGCGGATGTGGCCGCGCGAGTAGCGGATGTAGCCCCTTTCCTGGATGCGCTGGGCCGCATGGCTGATGGTTTCGCGCCGCACGCCGAACAGCCGTGCGATCAGGTCGTGCGTCAGCTCCAGCTCGACCAGGGGCGTGCGGTCCTGCACCAGCAGCAGCAGCAAGGCGATCTGGCGCTCCGGCGGGTGGTGGCGGTTGCACACGGCCACCTGCCAGGCCAGGCTGATCAGCTGGTTGCAATACCCCAGCAGGAGCTTGCGCACCTCGCGATCCTCCTCGAAGCATTCGCGCAGCTTGTCGCCGGGGATGCGCAGGGCGGGGCCCGGGATGAGCACCGAGGCGCCGGCCAGGTGGGTGCCGCCGAGCACCGCCCCGAAGCCGAACATGCCTTCCCGCCCGACCAGCCCGACCTGCAGCGTGCTGCCATCGACGTCGCTGTGCAGCAGGCTGAGCACGCAGTTGACGGGAAAGTAGGCGTTGCGCACCGGTTGCCCGGCCGAAGCCAGCACGGCGCCGGCCGGCAGCATCACCGGTTCGAATTGCCGGCCCAGCCGGTTCGCCAGTGGCGCAGGAAGACGGGCCAGCAGCGCGTTGCGACGCAGGCCTGCGCGCACCGCGATCCCCAGCTCATCTTCCTTCATGGTTGAGCCCGTCTCCCTTGACCGCCAAGCCTAACGCGTTCTGCGGCGGATCCGTGCAAGGGAATCACCTTACAACCGAACACAAATGGGCCTCGCCTTGCGTGAACACCCGCACTGACGCGGCCGCCGAGTCGCCGCCATCCTACGTTCCATGACCGGAGAGACGACACATGCATTCCCATGACGACGCGCCGGCGCGAGCGCTGAGGCAGGAACTCCAGGCACGGGCGAGCCAGGCGGTGCTGGAGCGGGTTTCGCGCGACAACGAGCGCAAGGACATCTTCATCGCCACGGTCGCGCACGAGCTTCGCAACATGATGGCGCCGCTGGACGCCGCGCTGGAGATCCTCGAGCGCGGCCAGTCCGACCCCGATCTGCTGCGCCGCGCGCTGCCGGTGGCGCGCCGGCAGGTGCGGCACATCTGCCACCTGGTCGACGACCTGCTGGACGTCGGCCGCATCGTCAACAACCAGGTGCTGCTCGACCGCTCGCCGATGCTGCTGCAGCAGGTGCTGGACGAAACCCTGGCGGCCTGCGAACCGATGTTCGCCGAGCGCGGGCAGCAGGTCGGCAGCCGGATCTGCAGCGAGCCCGCCTGGATCCGGGGCGATGCCCTGCGTTGGGCCCAGGTCTGCACCAACCTGCTGCACAACGCCTGCAAGTTCACCCAGCCGGGCGGCTCCATCCACGTCAGCCTGGATGTGGACGAGGACGCGCACCAGGCCGAACTGCGCGTCTCGGACAACGGCTGCGGCATCGCGCGCGGCGAACTGGAGGCGATCTTCGGCATCTTCCGCCGCGAGCGCCGGGCCACCCGCGGGCAACCGGGCCTGGGCATCGGGCTGGCACTGGTGCGCCGGCTGGTGGAGCTGCACGGCGGCACCATCCAGGCCGAAAGCGCCGGCCCCGAGCGCGGCGCCACCTTCGTGGTGCGCGTCCCGCTGATGGCGCGGGCGCCGCGCGCGGCGGGCCAGGGCATCCGGGTCGGGCGGCCCCTGAACGCCTGAGCTCCGGCGCCGGCCGCCCTCGCGCGCCGGCCCCAGGATGCCGGCATGGACGACCGCTCCAGCGAGACGGCGCGCCCGGCGCCGCTGGCCCACAATCGGAGCCCGTTGCCACTGCGCCGAGGTCACCCCCCCCCCATGATGGACACCGCCCCGCTCCAGTCGTTGTTGCAGCCGCTGTTCCCCGGCCTCATGGGCGTGCGCCTGCTGGCGGTGGAGCCGGACCGCGTGCGGGCCGAAATGGCCGTGCGGCCCGACCTGTGCACCGCCGGCGGGATCCTGCATGGCGGCGCCTGCATGGCATTCGCGGACACGCTGGGCGCCGTCGGCACCCTGGTCAACCTGCCCGCCGGCAAGTCGACCACGACCACCGACTCCAGCACCAAGTTCATCTCTGGCGCCAGGGTGGGCAGCACGGTGCGCGCCGAATGCGTGGCCCTGCACCGCGGCCGCAGCACCCAGGTGTGGCAGACGTCCATCACCAGCGAAGCCGGCAAGCTGTGCGCGGTCGTGACCCAGACCCAGCTGGTGATCGATGCGCGCAGCTGACCGTCGGCACGCCGCCGGTGTGCCGATGGCGGGCCCCGGGGCAAGGCCGGCCACGGCCGAGGCAGCCCGAAGGAGCTAGCGGGCGCGGCGGTTGACCTACACGCGGCGCGCAACCGCCTTCCTACGATGGGACGCCCTCAACCAAGGCCTTCCATGACCACCAGCAGTACCCCCGCCGCAGGGAACCATGCGGCACGCAGGACTTCCATCGTCTGTTCGATCGCGGCCCTGGCCGCTGTCCTGGCCGCCTGCGGCGGCGGGGGCGGCGCCGCAGGCGCCTTGCCCACAGGAGCGACCGTGAATGCGCAGGCACCCGGCTCCAATGCCCTCTCGCAGACCTACGCGGCCGGCCCGGCCGCCCAGGTGAACCCCGAAGCCGCGGGCCAGCAGGTGCTGCTGGCCACCGGCGCCTCCGGCGGCGGGCACGGCATCGCGTGGCTGTCGCAAGGCGACGGCAGTCCCTCGGCCACCGTGCACATGAGGCGATTCGACGCGCAGGGCGTGGCCGCCGGCGACGGCTTCAGCACGCCCATCGATGCCAGCCAGGGACGGCCCGCAGCGGCCGTGCTGCCCGACGGCGGCTTCGTGGTGGCCGGCACCGTGTCCGGCCCGGCTTCGGCGGAGGAACCCTGGGTCACGCGATCGGCGATCCGGGTGCAGCGCTTCGACGCGGGCGGCAACCGGCTGGCGGACACCGAGGTCGGGGCCGTGCTGCAGGACCGCATCGGTGCCACCACCCTGCGCTACGTCGCCGACCCGGCGCTGGTGCGCTGGGCCGACGGCAGCTTCCTGCTGGGCTGGGCGCAGGTGGAAGAGGACGCCGATGGCCGCCACCCGCAGTTCTGGGTGCAGCGTTTCGACGCCACCGGCCAACCGCTGGGCTCGCCGTCGCAGGCGGCCGCCGGGGAAACGGACTCGGGCTTCCAGCTCACGGCGGCGCCGTCCGGCGGCTGGGTGCTGACCACCTTCCACCGGCTGATGGGCCACACCGCGCTGCGCTACCACCCGTTCGAGGGCGCCAGCGCGCCCCTGCTGCCGACCGGGGCGGCGGGCATGGCCGAAGGCAGCCTGCTGGTGCCGCTGCAAGGGGGCGGCACGGTCGTGCTGTCGCCGGTCAAGGTCTATGGCTCGCTCCAGCTCTATGCCGCCGATGGCCAGGCCCAGGGCTATGCCGGCACCATGCCGACTCCGCCCCTGGCCGCCACCGCGCTGCCGGACGGCGGCTTCGTCGTGATCGCCGGCGATCCGGTGAGCGGGCTGGTGGCCTACCGCTTCGACGCGCTGGCGCACCCGGTGGGCGACCCGGTCGCCGTGGCAGCGGGCGCCGACGTGCAGGTGGCCGCGTTGGCCGGCGGCGGGCTGCTGCTGGCCTGGACCGCGACTGGCGCCAGCGGCGACACCGACGTGGTGGCGCAGCGGCTGCGCTGAGGCCGGCGTCCGTCCACGGCATCCTGGCGCCAGCCAGGATGCGCGTCTCGCACCGCGGCGGGCGGCTGCAGGCATCCAGGGGGCCGTGGTGATGGTTGGCGGGCGCGCCCGCCACGGCCCGCACGTGGCGGACACTGCCTCCCTAGAATCGGTCACGCCTTCCCCGGCGCCGCCGCGCGCCGCGCCCCCATGTCGCTGTACCGCCTGATCGGCCAGTTCCTGCGCCGCCACTGGATCGCCTACTCCACCTCCGCCGTGATGCTGCTGGGCATCGCACTGCTGATCGTGTGGATCCCGCGGCAGATCGGCCTGGTGGTGGACCAGCTGGTCGCGGGCGGGCTGCCGCGGGCGCAATTGCAGCGCGAACTGGCCTGGCTGCTGGGCGCCGGCGTGGCGGTCTACATCCTGCGGGTCGGCTGGCGCCTGCGGCTCTACGCAGCGGCCTACCGGCTGGGCGTGGAACTGCGCCAGCGCCTGTACGGGCGGCTGTCGCGGCAAGGCCCGGCCTTCTACCAGGACCGCCGCACCGGCAACCTGATGGCCCTGGCCACCAACGACATCGACGCCGTCGAGATGGCGGCCGGCGAAGCGATCCTGGCCGGCTTCGACGGCACGCTGACGCTGGTGCTGGTGGTCGCCATGATGTCCCTGGGCGTCGATGCGCGGCTGGCCGCCTTCGCGCTGCTGCCCTTCCCCTTCATGGCGCTGGCGTTCTGGCTCATCTCGCGCCGCGTGCATGAGGCTTCGCGCCTGTCGCTGGAGCGCTTCGGTGCGCTCAACGACCAGGTGCAGGAGACCCTGGCCGGCGTGCGCACGGTGCGCGCGCTCGGCCTGCAGGCGCGCAGCCGGGCGCAGTTCGCCGCGCTCGCGGCCGGTGCCGCCGACGCCAGCTTCAGCGCCCAGCGCTGGGAAGCGGCCTACGAGCCGGCGGTGGGGCTGTCGCTGGCCACCGCCACCACGCTGGTGCTGGGCGCCGGCGGCTGGCTGGTATGGACCGGCGAACTCACCGTCGGCCAGCTCACCAGCTTCAGCCTGTACCTGGGGCAGCTGATCTGGCCGATGTTCGCCGCCGGCTGGGTGCTGTCGCTGCTGGAGCGCGGCAGGGCCGCCTGGTCGCGGCTGCAGCCGGTGCTGGACGCGCCGCTCACCGTCGAGGACCACGGTACGGTCGCGCGGGTCGAGCCCGGCCTGCTGGCTGCGCAGGCTGTCGGCTTCCACTACCCCGGCCAGGCGCAGCCGGCGTTGCAGGGCGTTTCGCTGCGGCTGCCGCCCGGCCGCACGCTGGGCCTGGTCGGCCCGACCGGCGCCGGCAAGACCACGCTGCTGCGCCTGCTGCTGCGGCACCGCGCGCCGGACGCCGGCTCGCTGCAGTGGAACGGGCGCGACCTGCAGGACTACACGCTGGACGCGCTGCGCGCCGCCATCGCCTGGGTGCCGCAGGAAGCCTTCCTGTTCTCGGCCAGCGTAGCGGACAACATCGCGCTGGCCAGGCCGCAGGCGACGCGGGAAGCCATCGAACGCGCCGCGCGCCTGGCTGCCGTGCACGAGGACATCGTCCGGCTGCCGCGCGGCTACGACACGCCGGTGGGCGAGCGCGGGGTGACGCTGTCCGGCGGCCAGCGCCAGCGCGTCGCCATCGCCCGCGCGCTGCTGGCCGATGCCCCGCTGCTGCTGCTGGACGATGCGCTGTCGGCAGTGGACACGGCGACCGAGGCCCGCATCCTGGCCCACCTGCGCGAGGCGCGCGTGGGCCGCACCGTGGTGATCGCCAGCCACCGGCTGAGCGCCGTCGCGGACGCCGACCACATCCTGGTGCTGCGCGAGGGCCACGTCGCCGAGCAAGGCGACCACGCCGGCCTGCTGGCGGCGGATGGCTGGTATGCGCGCCAGTGGCGCTATCAACAACTGGAAGCCAGCCTGGATGAGGATTGACGACCACCCCGAAGCGCCTTCGCAGGCCCTCAAGGGGCGCCACCAGCGGCCCGGCGAAGCCGGTACCGTGCCGGCCCGCGAGCAGGACCGCCCTTCCCGTACGCCGCGCAGCGAGCTGTTCGGTGATGCGGCCGCGCTGCTGGTGCGCGCCGCCGCCCCCGAGCGCCGCCACCTGCTGCACGCCACCGGCTGGCTGCTGCTGGCCGCCGGGCTGGAGACGCTGGGCCCGCTGGCCGGCAAGTACCTGATCGACGAATACCTGCTGCCGCGCCACGCGCAGTGGGTGGAGATCGCCGCGCTGCTGCTGGGGGCCCTGGTGGCCGGCTGGCTGGCGAGCTGGCTGCGTTTCGGCCAGATCGTGCGGCTGGCGGGGCTGGCGATGCGCTCGGTGCAGCGCGTGCGCGAGGAG
This sequence comes from Ramlibacter sp., assembly GCF_036676645.1. Lineage (GTDB taxonomy): Bacteria > Pseudomonadota > Gammaproteobacteria > Burkholderiales > Burkholderiaceae_C > Ramlibacter. The sequence continues at coordinate 99,723 of NZ_JAKFCM010000031.1, read as the reverse complement.
GCGTACGGCCACGTGCTGCGCCTGCCCATGGCCTTCTTCGACCGCGCCATCACCGGCCAGCTGGTCAGCCGGGTCACCAACGACACGGAGGCCGTCAAGCAGCTGTACGTGCAGGTGCTGTTCGTCATGCTGGACAGCGTGATCGTGCTGGCCGGCACCGGCGTGGCCATGCTGTGGCTGGACTGGCGCCTGATGCTGATCGTGGCCCTGCTGGCCCCCGCGGTGGCGTTGATCGTGGCGAGTTACCAGCGCCTGTCGGCGCCGGCCGTGTCGCGCACGCGCGAACTGCGCAGCGACCTCAATGCGCAGATGGCGGAGGCGATCTCGGGCATGCCGGTGCTGCAGGCCAGCAACGCCGCCGCCCGCTTCGGCGCGCGCTTCGCGGCGCTGAACGAAGCGCACTACCAGTCGCGCCGGCTGGAACTGCGCGCCAACGCCTGGCTGCTGCGGCCGGTGCTGGACCTGCTGAACGTGGCGCTGCTGGCCGGGCTGATCGGGGTGTTCGGGTTGCGCAGCCAGGGCGGCGCGCTCGGGACCGCCGAGGTCGGCGTGCTGTACGCCTTCATCGGCTACCTCTCGCGCGTGGTCGAACCGCTGATCCAGATCACCATGCAGTTCGCCCAGCTGCAGCAGGCGCTGGTGGGCGCCGCGCGCGTGCAGGCGCTGCTGCGCGAGGGCGAGGCGCCTTCATCCGGCGGAACGGCGCAGGTGACGGCCGGCGCCATCGACATCGACGCGCTGGACTTCGCCTACCAGCCCGGCCACCCGGTGCTGCAGGGCGTCGGCCTGCAGGTGCCGGCGGGCGGTTTCTTCGGCATCGTGGGCCACACCGGCAGCGGCAAGACCACGCTGCTGTCGCTGCTGCTGCGGTTCTACCCGGCGCCGCCCGGTCGCATCCGCATCGACGGCGCGCCGGTCGACGCGATCGGCGAGGACCACTTCCGCGACAGCGTCGGGCTGGTCCCGCAGGAGCCCTTCCTGCTGGCGGCCACGGTGCGCGAGAACATCGCCATGGGCCGGCCGCTCACCGATGCGCAGGTCGAAGCCGCGGCCCGGGCCGCCCACCTGCACGGGCACGTGGCGGCGCTGCCGCAGGGCTACGACACCCCGCTGGGCGAAGGGGGCGCGCGGCTGTCGGTGGGCCAGAAGCAGTTGCTGGCGATTGCCCGTGCGCTGGCGGGCGGGCCGCGCATCCTGTTCCTGGACGAGGCCACGGCCCACATCGACTCCGACACCGAGCAGGCCGTGCAGCGGGCGCTGGCCGCGCTGCACGGCCGGGTCACGGTGGTGGCCATCGCGCATCGCCTGTCCACCGTGCGCGGCGCCGACCGCATCGTGGTGCTGAACCACGGGCGGGTGGCCGAAGAGGGAACGCACGAGGAGCTGATGGCGCTGGAGGGCGGGATCTACCAGCGGATGTACCTGCTGCAACAGTTGCAGGAGGAACCCGAGGCCTGAGCGGGCGCCGTTGCCCAAGGACCTGTCATTGCAGCCTCGAGCCGCAATCCATCACCTGCCGCCCCAATGCGCGCCGCCGCCCACCCGCGGCCCGGGAGATGGATTCCGGCTTGCGCCGGAATGACACGGTTCCTTTGTCATTGCGGCCTCGAGCCGCAATCCATCACCTGCCGCCTGGATGCGCGCAGTCGCCTGTCAGCGGCCGGGAGATGGATTCCGGCTTGCGCCGGAATGACACCGCCAGGCCTGGTCCGGCACGCGCGCTACTGCGCCGCCTGCGCGCTGAGCGCCAGCAGCCGCGCCGCGACCTGGCCCAGTGCGACCACCTCCCGGGCCGCCCCGAGCGCGATCGCCTGGCGCGGCATGCCGAACACCACGCTGCTGGCCTCGTCCTGGGCCAGCGTGGTGGCGCCGGCGCGGCGCAAGTCGAGCATCGCCTCGGCGCCGTCGGCCCCCATGCCGGTCAGGATCAGCGCGATGCAGCGGGGGCCGGCCGCCTGCGCCAGCGAGCGGAACAGCGTGTCCACCGACGGCCGGTGGCGGTTGACCGGCGGATCGTCGCTCAGGCGCAGGCGCAGGCCGCCGGCGCTGCGCTGCACCAGCAGGTGGCGCCCGCCGGGTGCGATGTACACCCCGCCCTCGCGCGCCTCCTCGCCGTCGCGCGCCTCGCGCACGCTCAGTTCGCAATCCGCGTCCAGTCGGCGCGCGAAGGTCTCCGTGAAGCCGGGCAGCATGTGCTGCGCGATCACGATCGGCGGCATGGCCACGGGCAGTGCGGTGAGGATGTGGCGCAGCGCCTCCACGCCGCCGGTGGAGGCGCCGATGCCGATGATGCTGCCGCCGGCCGGTCGCGCCGCCGGCCGGACCGTTGCCGGCCGCAGCGGCGCCAGGGGCGCGGCCGCCCAGTCGTGCCGCCCCACGCGGGCCTGCGCCGCGGCGCGGATCTTCTCGGCGATGCCGGGGCCGACGGCGTCCAGCGCCTCCAGCGACGCCGGCTTGGGAAAGAAGTCAACTGCGCCCAGCTCCAGCGCCCGCAGCGTGGCCTCGGCGCCCTGCTGCGTCAGCGAGGACACCATCACCACCGGCAGCGGCCGCACCGCCATCAGCTTGCGCAGGAACTCCAGCCCGTTCATGCGCGGCATCTCGACGTCCAGCGTGATCACGTCGGGGGGCGAACGGCGGATGCGATCGATGGCCAGCAGCGGGTCGGACGCGACCCCGGCCAGCTCCATGTCCGGCTGCGAGCCCACCACGCGGCCCAGGAAGGCCCGCATCACGGCCGAATCGTCGACGACCAGGACCTTGATCATCGCGGCGGCTCGAACAGCTCGATCTCGCCGGCACCCGGCTGGCGCGACAGGCGCGCGAGATAGGCGCGCTCCTCGCGCTGCAGCGCGTCGCCGGACTGCAGGTGCAGCTTGCGCATCTGCACCTTGCCGGTGTCGGGGAAGAAGTGGATCTTGCGCGGCGAGATGCCCAGCAGGTCCTGGGCCAGCACGGGGATGTTCTCCTCGTGCAGGAACTCCAGCACGAACTGGCTGTTGAGCGCGCCCACGTCCAGCGTCTCGAAGCCCTGCAGCACGCGGGCGCCGCCGAACACCTTGGCCACCAGCCGGCGTCGGTCGGCGCCGGCGTGGACCATCTCGTTGATCAGCACTTCCATCGCGTACACGCCCAGGCGCCCCGAGACCTCCGACGGCGAGGGCGCGGTGCCGGGCTGGCCGGGCAGCATGAAGTGGTTCATGCCGCCGATGCGCTCGGCCGGATCCCACAGGCAGGTGGACACGCAGGAGCCCAGCACGGTGGAAATCGAGCCCGGACCACGGCCGGCGTGGTACTGCCCGGGCAGGATCTTGACCGACTCGACCTTGAAGTCGCGGTCGAAGTAGCGCTGCGGCTTTTCGCCCTGCATGGCTCAGGCCGACCCGGTGAACTCGTAGGCGGTACGCCCGCAGGCCCGGAAGCCCGGGTGGCCGGCCGGGAAGCTCTCGGCATGGCCCACCGCCAGCAGCGCACCCGGGCGCAGCAGCGCGGCGAAGCGGCCGAGCAGGCGCCTCTGCGCCTCGCGGTCGAAGTAGATCACCACGTTGCGGCAGAAGATCGCGTCGAAGCTGCCCAGCGCCGGCCAGGCCGGCGCCAGCAGGTTGAGCTGGGCGAAACTCACCATCGGGCGCAGTTCCGGCCGCACGTTCACGCGGCCGGCATTCGGGCCGACGCCGCGCAGGAAGTGCGCGCGCAGCCGGTCCGGCGGCAGGTGCGCCGCGCGCTCGTGCGGGTAGACGCCGGCCACGCCCGTGTCCAGTGCGTCGGTGTCGATGTCGGTGGCCAGCACCTCGGCCGGGCAGCCCGCCTCGCGCAGGGTCATCGCGATCGACCAGGCTTCCTCGCCGGTGGAGCAGGCCGAGCACCACACGCGCATCGGCTCGCGGCTGCGCTCGCGGTGCCGCGCCGCGCGCTCGCGCAGCAGCTCGAAGTGGTGCGGCTCGCGGAAGAAGGCGGTGAGGTTGGTGGTGAGGGCGTTGACGAAGTCCTCGCGCTCGCCCGCCGGGTCGTCCTGCACCCGCTGCAGGTACTCGGCAAAGCTGGCCAGCCCGCGCGCGCGCAGCCGGCGCGACAGCCGGTTGTGCACCATGTAGCGCTTGTGCGGGCTGAGCTTGATACCCGCGTAATCGGCGATCAGCCGGCGCGCGAGCTCGAACTCCGCTTCGCCGAGCAGGCCCGCCTCCTCGAGCGACATGGCGGGCCTAGAACTCTTCCCAGTCGCCGGCGGCGGCGGAGCCCTTGCGCGTGGCGGGCGCGATGGCGGCCGCGTAGGCCGGCGGCAGCGCGTGGGACGGTTGCGGCGCGTGGGACGGTTGCGGCGCGCGCACCCGGATCGGCGGCGGCGCCGCCGGTGGCTCGGGCGCGGACGGCACCGCCTGCAGCGGCGTGATCGCCGCCTCCGGCGCGCCGCCCTGGCCGAAGCGCGACACCAGCGACAGCAACGCGTCGGCCTGGTCCTTCAGCGATTCGGTGGCCGCGGCCGCTTCCTCGACCAGCGAGGCGTTCTGCTGCACCACCCGCTCCATCTGCGCGACCGCGCCGTTGACCTGGCCGATGCCGGCGCTCTGCTCCTGGCTGGCGGCGGCGATCTCGGCGATCAGGCCGCTGACCTTCTGCACCGACATCACCACGCCGACCATGGTGTGGCCGGCGGCGTCCACGCGGGTCGAGCCGGCCTGCACCTTCTGCTCGGAGTCGGCGATCAGGCCCTTGATCTCCTTGGCCGCGGCGGTGGTGCGGTGCGCCAGGTTGCGCACCTCGGCGGCCACGACGGCGAAGCCACGGCCCTGCTCGCCGGCCCGCGCCGCTTCCACTGCGGCGTTGAGCGCCAGGATGTTGGTCTGGAAGGCGATGCCGTCGATCACGCCGATGATGTCGGCTATGCGGCGCGACGCGTCCAGGATGTCGTCCATGGTCCGCACCACGTCGTCGACCGCCTCGCCGCCCTTGCGCGCCGTGTCGGCGGCCTCGGCGGCCAGCTTGCTGGCCTGGCGCGCGTTCTCCGCGTTGTTGGCGACGGTGGAGGTCAATTCCTCCATCGAGCTGGCGGTCTCCTCCAGCGTGCTGGCCTGCTCCTCGGTGCGCTGCGACAGGTCCAGGTTGCCCTGGGCGATCTGCGAGCTGGTGTCGGCCACGGCGCCGGCCCCGCGCGTGACTTCGGCGACCAGGGTGCGCAGCCCCTCGGTCATCGCGTCCAGGCCTTCCAGCATCTTCTGGGTCTCGCCATGCGAGGACACCTCCACCCGGGCGCCGAGGTCGCCGCGCGCCACGCGCTCGATCACCTCGGCGGCGGCACGGATCGAGCGCAGGATGCCGCGGCGCACCTGCAGGCGCAGCCACAGGGCGCAGGCGGCGGCCAGGACGACGACCAGCCCCATCAGGGCCGCGGCAGCGGCGATGCCGCCCGGCAGCTGCGGCGCGTACAGGCCGATGCCGGCCACCGCCAGCAGGGCGAGGATCTGCAGGGCAACCAGCGCGTTGAGGCGGGCGGCCACCGAAATGTCGGAACTAGACATGGGTCCCCTTCAGAGTTCCTGCCAGTTGCTGTCCGTCGGCGGCTCCTGCCGCATGCGGCTGGCCAGCCCGGCGTAGGCGCGCGGCAGCGCCGGCTTGGGCGGCCGCACCCGGATCGGCGGCGGCGCGGCCTGCGCCGGCGCCACCGGCGGCCGCAGCGGCTCGAGCGCAGCGGGCGCCGGCCCTTCGCCGATCTTGAAGCGCGAGATCGACTGCAGCAGCGCGCTGGCCTGCTCCTTGAGCGACTCGGTGGCGGCCGTGGCCTCCTCCACCAGGGAGGCGTTCTGCTGCACCACCTGCTCCATCTGCGCGACGGCGGTGTTGACCTGCCCGATGCCGGAGCTCTGCTCCTGGCTGGCGGCCGCGATCTCGGCGATCAGGGCGCTGACCTGGCGCACCGAATCGACGATCTCCTGCATGGTGCGGCCGGCGGCGTCGACCTGGCGGGTGCCGGCATCGACCTTCTGGACCGAGTCGCCGATCAGGCCCTTGATCTCCTTGGCGGCGGCGGCGCTGCGCTGGGCCAGCCCGCGCACTTCGGCGGCCACCACGGCGAAGCCGCGGCCCTGCTCGCCGGCCCGCGCCGCTTCGACTGCGGCGTTGAGCGCCAGGATGTTGGTCTGGAAGGCGATGCCGTCGATCACGCCGATGATGTCGCCGATGCGGCGCGACGCGCCGGCGATGTCGTTCATGGTGGCAACCACCTGCGACACCGCCTCGCCGCCCTTGCGCGCCACATCCGACGCGCCGGCCGCCAGCTGGCTGGCCTGGCGGGCGTTGTCGGCGTTGTGGGCGACGGTGGAGGTCAGTTCCTCCATCGAGCTGGCGGTCTCCTCCAGCGTGCTGGCCTGCTCCTCGGTGCGCTGGGAAAGGTCCAGGTGGCCCTGCGCGATCTGCGCGCTGGTGTCGGCCACCGTGCGGGCGCTGCGCTGCACTTCGCTGGTGAGCGTGCGCAGCTTGGCCGTCATGTCCTCCAGCGCCGTGGCCAGCTTGCGCGTGTGCAGCCGGTCCATGCCCTCGCCGCTGGCAGTGAGGTCGCCGTCGGCCACCCGGCGCACCAGCTGCACGGCGCTGCGCAGCGGGCCCACGTTGGCCTCGCGGATCCAGTCGCGGAACTTCCAGGCCAGCAGGCAGGCGATGCCGAACACCAGCGCCAGGATGCCGCCGGCCTGCATCAGCAGGCGGTCGCTCTCTTCGGCGATGCGGTCGGTCTCCCGCTGGGCGGCGATCAGCGCCTGGTCGCCCTTGCGGCGCGACTCCTCGGCCTTCTGGCGCAATGCGTTGAGGTGGGCTTCGGCCGATGCGCGCAGCGCCGCCGCCTCGCCCGGGTCCAGGTCCGGCGCGTCGGCGCGCTGGGGCGACTGCTCGAACTCGGCGATCTCGCGGCGCAGGAAGTTCTCCTCGCCCTTGGCCCGGCCGGCGGCCATGCCGTGGTCGCGGACCAGGGTCATGGCGGCGTCGGCCTCGGCGCGCACCTGCTGGGTGGCGTAGTAGCCGAAGCCCGCGGCGCAGGCCGTGGCGAACAGCAGCGTGACGATCTGCAGGCTCAGCAGCTTCTCGGCCTCGAATCGGATCGACATGGAACTTCCTTCCTCAGTGCGTGGCGGCGTCGACCAGGGCCATGTCGGCCGAGGTCATCAGCTTCTCGATGTCCAGCAGGATCAGCAGCTGCTCCTCGACGGTGGCCAGGCCGGTGATGTAGCGGGTGTCGAAGGTGGCCGAGGAGAACTCCGGCGTCGGGCGGATCGCCTCCTGCGCCAGGGCCAGCACGTCGGACACCGAGTCCACCACCACGCCGACCACGCGCGCGGCCACGTTCAGGATGATCACCACCGTGAAGTCGTCGTACTCGGCCTTGGGCAGGCGGAACTTCACCCGCAGGTCCAGGATGGGCACGATCACGCCGCGCAGGTTGATGACGCCCTTGATGAAGGGTGGCGAGTTGGCGATCGCGGTGGGCGGCTCCCAGCCGCGGATTTCCTGCACCTTCAGGATGTCGATGGCGTAGCTCTCGGCGCCGAGGCGGAAGGTGAGGAATTCGCGCGCGGCTGCATCGGCCGCGGCCTCGCCGGGATTGCGCATGAGGGTTTGGGTTGGCATGGGGGAAAGCTCCTGCTGCGGCTGCACTCAGGCGTGCGAGGCCTGGCGGCCGCTGCACAGGCGCACCAGGTGGCTCACGTCGAGGATGAGGGCGACCGAGCCGTCGCCCATCACGGTGGCGCCCGACAGGCCCGGCACGCGCCGGAAATTGGCCTCCAGGCTCTTGACCACGATCTGCTGCTGGCCGACCAGCTGGTCGACCACCAGGGCCGCGCGGTGTCCTTCGGCCTCGACGATGACCGCGATGGTGTCGGCACCCTCCGCCGGGTGCTGCGGCGGGAACAGGCGCGCCAGCTGCAGCACGGGCAGGTAGTCGTCCCGCACCCGCAGCGTGTCGCCGTGGCCCGGCAGGCTGTGGATCTCGCCCGGCTGCACCTGCAGCGACTCGACCACCGCCGACAGCGGCAGCACGTAGATCGCGTCGCCGACGGACACCGTCATGGCCTCGATGATGGCCAGCGTCAGCGGCACGCTCACCGTCACCGTGGTGCCCCAGCCGGCGGCGGACGACAGGTCCACGGTACCGCCCAGCGCCTGGATGTTGCGCCGGACCACGTCCATGCCCACGCCCCGGCCGGACACCTCGGTCACCTGCTCGGCGGTGGAAAAGCCCGGCATGAACACCAGCTGCCAGACCTGCGCGTCGGTGGCGTCCTCGGGCACCGGGATGCCGCGCCGCGCCGCTTGCGCGAGGATGCGCTCGCGATCCAGCCCACGGCCGTCGTCGCTCACCTCGATCACCACGTTGCCGCCGCGCTGGGTGGCATGCAGGCGAAGCAGGCCGACCGGCGGCTTGCCGGCCTCGCTGCGGTGCTCGGGCGTTTCCAGCCCGTGGTCCACGGCATTGCGCACCAGGTGGGTGAGCGGGTCGGAGATCTTCTCGATCAGGCCGCGGTCCAGCTCGGTGCTCTCGCCGCCGAAGCGCAGTTCGACCCGCTTGCCCAGCCGGGTGCACAGTTCGTGCACCAGGCGCGGGAAGCGCGAAAAGACGTTGGAGATCGGCAGCATGCGGATCGCGAGCACCGCCTCCTGCAGGTTGCGCGTGTGGCGCGACAGGTCGGCCAGCCCGCCTTCCGAGAAGCGGGCGCCGCCGACGTCCGGCCCGGCCAGGTGGCTGGTGCGCGCGAGCATGGCCTCGGTGATCACCAGTTCGCCCACCAGGTTGACCAGCAGGTCGATCTTCTCGGTGGCCACGCGGATGTAGCCGGTGTCGGTGGCGGACAGGCCGACCGGCTCGGCCAGCTCGGCCGGGGCCGGCATCGGCGCCGGCGCCTCGACCGGATCGGGCCGGGCCGCTTGCGCGGGCGTGGCGGCCTCGCGCCGGCGGCGGAACTCCTCGGGGTCGACGAACAGCTCGTCGCCGAGGTCCACGCCCGGCAGCGGGGCCGGGGTGGCGGGCGGCGCCGCGCCCGCCGGGACGGCCGCGGGCGCGCCGCTCGCCTGGCGCGGCTCGATCGCGACCAGCTCCGGCGGCACCAGCAGCGCCAGCACGCTCTGCAGGTCCATGGCCGTACCCTCGAGCTCGACGTCGAAGGCCACGCCGCCGCCGGCGACGTTGTCGACCCGGGTGTCGCCCACGCTGCCCATCTCGGCCAGGCCGGCCAGCATCATCTCCAGCTCCGACCCGGGGATCGCTTGCGCCAGCGGGCCCAGCTGCACGCGGAAGGCGCGCCGCACCGGGCCGGGCGCGGCGCCCTGGGCGCCGCCGCGCGGGCGGGCGAGCTGCTCGCGCAGCAGCGCCTCCACCACGGCCGTCTCGGGCGCCTTGTCGGCCAGGCCGCGGTGGCGCAGCGCCTGCGCCTGCACCGCGTCGCCGGCGCGCAGCAGCGCCTGCACGTCGGCCGCTTCCAGCGGCCGCTCCTGCTTGCGCAGCAGGTCCAGCAGGTTCTCCTGCAGGTGCGCCAGCGCCGCCATGTCCTGGCAGCCCAGCATGGCCGCGCTGCCCTTGATCGAATGCACGGCCCGGAAGATCGCGTTCAGGTCGGCCTGCCAGTCGCCGCCGGCCTGCTCCGGCTGCAGGCGCAGCAGGATGGACTCGACCTGCGCCAGGTGCTCGTGCGTCTCCTCGAAGAAGATCTCGCGGTACGCGTTGGCGTCGCCGAAGGCAGTGGACGGCTGGTTCATGGCCGGGCCCGGATCAGACGAACTTGCCTACGATGTCCAGCATGCGCTGCGGGTCGAAGGGCTTGGCCATCCAGCCGGTGGCGCCGGCCTCGCGCCCCTTCTGCTTGAGCACCGGGTCCACCTCGGTGGACAGCACGATCAGCGCCACCGCGTCGTACTGCGGCAATTGCCGCAGTTCGCGCACCAGCGTCACGCCGTCCATGACCGGCATGTTGTGGTCGGTCACGACCAGGTCGAACTGCCGGGCCCGGGCCAGTTGCAGCGCCTCGGCGCCGTCGCCGGCCTCCGAGACCTCGTAGCCGGCGCCGGCCAGGACGGCCGAGACCATCTTGCGCATGGAGCGCGTGTCGTCGACCACCAGGATGGACTTGCCGTTGCCGTTCATTTGCGCGCCGCCCGTTCCGCCTGCTTGCGCCCGCTGGGCAGGAACTTCGCGATCACCTCCAGCAGGCGATCCTCGTCCAGGGGCTTGGTGAGGTACTCGTCGCAGCCCGCCAGCGAGCCACGCAGCTTGTCGAAGGGCGAGCTGCGGCTGGTCAGCATGACCACCGCCGTCTTGCGGATCGCCTGCCTGTTCGACTTGATCAGCTTGCAGACCTGGTAGCCGTCGATGCCCGGCAGCACCACGTCGAGGAACACGCAGGTGTATTCGTGCGAGCCGGACAGGCCGATCGCCTCCTCGCCGGTCTCGGCGAAGTCGACGTCGAAGCCGAACGGCGCCAGCTTGGCCTGCATGAACGCCCGCACCGTGGCGTTGTCGTCGACCACCAGCACCGTGTCGGCCATCATCCGCTTCGCGGCGCCGGCCTCGGGCACCGCCTGGGGCGAGTTGGACCGGCCGTGCCCATGGCTGTGGCCTTGGCTGCGGCCGTGGCCGGGCAGGCTGCGGCGCAGGTGGGCGTGCGCGTCGGCGGCCGGCGCCACGAGCGGTGCGCCGTCGTCGCCGGCGGAGACCACGTCGTCCAGCGCCTGCAGCAGGCGCGCCCATTGCAGCGGTCGTGGCAGCACCGGGAAGTCGGTGCCCTGGGCGCTGGTGCCGATCAGCACCGACGGCAGTCCGGCGCGCTGGTGCAGCGAGCGGAACTCCTTCATCGCCTCGGGCTGGTCGGCGTCGACGAGGTAGACGTCGGGCGTGCGCCCGGGCGTGCCGGGCTCGAACTGGGCGAAGCCGGGGTCGCGGCGCGCGGCCAGCGCGAAGATGCTGGCCAGCATGGCGCGCTCCACGTCGTTGAAGCCGATGACGTCGACGAGGTAGTGGTCGTTGGAATTCACGTTGCGTTCCTGGTGAGCACCGCCTGCCCGTCGGGCAGGCGGTGGGCCGGATCCTTGGCCAGCAAGGCATCCAGCAGCGGTTGCCAGCGGGCGCGAGCGGCCGGGAGCCGCGGCACCGGGGCGACCAGGTGCTGCGCCAGGGCCTCGGCCGGCGTTTCGCCGCCGAACGGCGGCCGCCCGGTCAGCCACTCGTGCAGCAGCACGCCCAGGCTGTAGACATCGGCGGCCGGCGTGGCGGGCGCGCCCCCGGACTGCTCCGGCGCGGCGTAGCGCGGCGAGCCGACGAGGGTGCCGCCCACGGCCGGGCCCGCCGTGCCCGCGGGCACCGCCTCGCCCAAATCGGCGAGCACCAGCGCGCCGTCGGCGCGCAGCAGCAGGTTGGCCGGCTTGAGGTCGCGGTGCACCCAGCCGCAGCGGTGCAGGTGGGCCAGCGCGCCGGCCGCCTCGCCCAGCCAGCGGCGCAGCCGCGCCTCGTCGAAGCCGCCCGGCGGGGCCTCCTGCAGCGCCCCACCCTGCGCCCATTCGGTGGCCAGCCACTGGCCCTGCGGCCCACGGCCGCACCCCAGCGGCTGCAGCAGGTGCGGATGCCTGAAGGTGGCGAGCAATCGGTGCTCGCGCGCCAGGTCGGCATGGCGCGCGACCTTGACCGCCGCGGCATGGCCCTGGGGATCGAAGCCGCGGTAGACGGTGGCGTGGCGGCCGCGGCCCAGCACGGCATCCAGTTCCCAGGGGCCGGCGAAGGTGAGGCTTGCCGACACCGTCATGCCTGCAGCCCGTCCAGGTCGTCCAGCAGCTCGGCGGCGGAGGCGTAGCGCTGCCGCGGATCCTTGGCCATCAGCCGGTCCAGGATCGGCTGCAGTTGGCGGTGCTGCGGCGGCAGCGTGGGCACCGCCGCTTCCACGTGCAGCCGCAGCAGTTCGCTGGTGGTGGTGGCGTGGTAGGGCTTGTTGCCCGTGAGCATCTCGTAGGCCAGCACGCCCAGGCTGTACAGGTCGCAACGCGCGTCGACGCGGTGGCCCTGCGCCTGCTCCGGGCTCAGGTAGTAGGGCGTGCCCACGACCTCGCCGGCGCCGGTGTCGGTGATCAGCATGGAGACCTGCTTGGCGACCCCGAAGTCGGTGATGGCGACGATGCCGTCGTGCCGGATCATGATGTTGTCCGGCTTGAGGTCGCGGTGCACGATGTGGGCCTGGTGGATCGCCTCGAGCCCGGCGGCAATCTGGCGCAGGTAGTACAGCGCGATGGCGGGATCCAGCAGGCGGCGGATGCGGCTGCGCAGGTCGCCCAGCGGGAAGTACTCCATCGCGATGTAGGCACACCCGGCCGAGAAGCCCTGGCGGAAGAAGCGCGCCACGTTGGGGTGGTCGATGCCGGCCAGCAGCGCGTACTCCTGCAGGAAGCGCTGCAGCCCGGCGTCGCCCCCGGGCCCGTCGGTGCGCATCACCTTGAGCACCTGGGTCGGGCCGCCGCCCACCGGCTGCGCCAGGTAGACCGAGGCATTGCCGCCCTCGCCGATCTTGCGCAGCACGCGGTAGTCCTCGATCAGCAGGTTGCCGGTGCCGACGGGCGCACCGGCGCTGGTCCGGGCGACCTGCTGGTTGAGCTGGAGCGACTCGCGCAGCATGGCGTAGTGGCTGGGCGGCGTTCTCGAGCCGGCGCGTGGCACCAGGCCGCTGATCTCGGTGAGTTCCAGGAACGAGTCGTCGGGCAGCCCGATGCTGGCGCTGCGCCCGTTCTCCACCCGGGTGCCGGCGGCCAGCCGGGTGCCGGCCGAGGCGACCAGGCCCCAGCGCAGGTCGGCCGCCACGCCCTCGAGCAGGCGCGCGATCTCGACCGCCTCGCCGGTGGCATGGACCATGCGCTCGGCATTGTTGGCACGCGGAGTGACCTCGCCCGCGCCCAGGTGCACGCCCACGGCGATCCACAGCGGCGGCACGCCGGCCGCCTCGAGCTGCGGGCCGACGCGGGCGGCCAGCTGCATGACCTCGTGCACGGTCAGGATGGCCGCGTGCAGTCCGCGCTTGGCGTGGGTGGGAATGCGGTCTTCGGGGTTGTGCGTGAAGGCGCACAGGATCGAGTCGGGGCGGCGCTGGGCGATCTCGCCGCCGAGCTTGATCGCCGCCGACGACAACGCGCGCCGGGATTCGTTGACGAAGGCCGTCAGCTCGGGGCCGGCGACGGTGGAGCACGCCGCCGCGAAGTTGTGCAGCCGCGCATACAGGAAGGTGCAGATCGCGCCGTGGTCTTCCGCGGGGGACTGGGTGGCCGGTCCGCCTTCGTCGATGTCGGTGGGCCGCGACGGCGTGAACAGGGCGTCGAGCGGCGCCGCTTCGGTGGCCGGGAAATCAGCGTCGCCGCGGGAAAAGCTCTCGTGACCCATCACTCAGGCAGCCCCGCCGGGGGAGGGAGGGGGATGGGGAGACCTGAGGGGCCGGTACTGCCGTTGGCACTGCATGGTCGATGGGAATCGGGGTCACGATGACCGCCACGGTCGGGTAGGTTGGACTTGGCGGCGGTTGTACCTCATCCGCCACCGCGGTGTCACCGGTTGTTACACCCACGCAGGCGGCATCCGCGACAGCCGGTCGCGGCCGGGCGACGCGCGGTCCGCGGGGCCGTCGCGCAAATGACGCACGCGATCGTGCGCACGGATTTCGCCGGCGCGCACGAACCCGCGGCAATGACCCGAAGCGTGCGCGAGCCCATGCACGGGTAGCCCCTGCACGCACAAGGGCCGATTCGTATACTGACCGGCTTTGCCTTCGCCCGGCACCATGCCCCTGTCGCGCCAGAACCTGCTGATCGCCCCCGTCCTCGCCGCCGCGCTCCTGCTTGCCGCCTGCGGCCAGTCGAACAATCCGAACGCCTCCGCCCCACCGGGTGGCGGCATGCCCCCGCCGGAAGTCGGCGTGGTGACAGTGCAGCCGCACGACGTCGGCCTGGTCACCGAACTGCCGGGCCGGCTGGAGGCTTCGCGCACGGCGCAGGTGCGCGCGCGCGCCGCCGGCATCGTGCAGGAGCGCCTGTTCCGCGAAGGCAGCGACGTCAAGGCCGGCCAGCCGCTGTTCCGCATCGACGCCTCGCCCTACGAGGCGGCGCTGGCCAGCGCGCAGGCGACGCTGGCGCGCGGCCAGGCCAACCTGGGCCAGGCCAGGGCGCTGGCCGAGCGCTATCGCCCGCTGGTGGAGGCCAACGCGATCAGCAAGCAGGAGTACGCCAACGCGGTGGCGGCGCAGAAGGCCGGCGAGGCGGAAGTCGCGGCCGGCGAGGCCGCCGTGAAGACGGCGCGCATCAACCTGGGCCACGCGCTGGTGAACGCACCCATCTCCGGCCGCATCGGACGCGCGCTGGTGACCGAGGGCGCGCTGGTCGGACAGGGCGAAGCCACGCCGCTGGCCCTGGTCCAGCAGATCCACCCGCTGTACGTGAACATCACCCAGTCCTCGACCGAGGTGCTGAACCTGCGCCGCGCCCTGGAACAGGGCCGGCTGAAGCGCTCCGGCGCCGACGCCACCCCGGTCAAGGTGGTGCTGGAGGACGGCAGCACCTACGCGCAGCCCGGCCGCCTGCTGTTCGCCGACCTGCAGGTGGACCCGGCCACGGGCAACGTCTCGCTGCGCGCCGAGGTGCCCAACCCCAAGGGCCTGCTGCTGCCCGGCATGTACGTGCGGGTGCAGATCGAACAGGCCACCGCCAGCAACGCGGTGCTGCTGCCGCAGCAGGCCGTGACCCGCTCGCAGCAGGGCGACAGCGTGATGGTGGTCGCACCCGACGGCAAGGTCGCCCCGCGGCCGGTGAAGGTCGGCGGCTCGCAGAACGGCCAGTGGGTGATCCTCGACGGCCTGAAGGCGGGCGAGCAGGTGATGGTGGACGGTTTCCAGAAACTGCAACCCGGCAACCCGGTCAAGCCGGTGCCCTGGAAGGACGGCAAGCCGGCCACGCCGGCGGCGCCCGCTGCCTCGACCGCCTCCGCGCCCCGGAACTGACGGGAGCGCCACCGCATGGCCAAGTTCTTCATCGACCGGCCCATCTTCGCGTGGGTGATCGCGCTCTTCGTCATCGTGCTCGGGGCCGTGGCGATCACGCAGTTGCCGATCGCGCAGTACCCGCCGGTCGCGCCGCCGTCCATCGTCATCTCCGCCACCTATCCCGGCGCCTCCGCCACCACCATGGAGGAGAGCGTGATCAGCGTGGTCGAGCAGGAGATGAACGGCTCGCCCGGCCTGATCTACATGGAGTCGGTCACCCAGGCCAACGGCACCGGCCAGATCACGCTCAGCTTCGAGCCGGGCACCAACCCCGACCTGGCGCAGGTGGACGTGCAGAACCGCCTCTCGCGCGCCACGCCGCGCCTGCCCTCGGCCGTGACGCAGCAGGGCGTGCGGGTCGACAAGGCCCGCTCCAACTTCCTGCTGTTCACGATCATCTCGTCGGACGACCCGAACTTCACCCCGGTGCAGCTGGGCGACTACGCCTCGCGCAACGTGCTGCCCGAGATCCAGCGCATCCCCGGCGTCGGCCAGGCGCAGCTGTTCGGCACCGAGGCGGCGATGCGCATCTGGATCGACCCGCAGAAGCTGGTCGGCTACAGCCTGTCCACCGCCGAAGTCAACGCCGCCATCCGCGCCCAGAACGCACAGGTGTCCTCCGGCTCCATCGGCGAACTGCCCAACGTCGCCGGCCAGGGCATCGCCGCCACCGTGGTGGTGCCAGGCCAGCTGACCACGCCGGAGCAGTTCGGCAACATCGTGCTGCGCGCCAACACCGACGGCTCCACCGTGCGGCTGAAGGACGTGGCCCGGGTCGAGCTGAACGCGCAGACCTTCGCCACCTCGGCCCGCCTGAACGGCAAGCCGTCCACCGGCATGGGCGTGCAGCTGTCGCCCAGCGGCAATGCGCTGGAGACGGCCGACCTGATCCGCACCCGCATGGGCGAGCTGGCGGCCTACTTCCCGCCCGGCATGAAGTGGGAGATCCCGTACGACAGCTCGCGCTTCATCCGCATCTCCATCACCCAGGTGGTGGTGACGCTGCTGGAGGCGGTGGCGCTGGTGTTCCTGGTGATGTTCCTGTTCCTGCAGAACTGGCGCTACACCCTGATCCCGACCCTGGTGGTGCCGGTGGCGCTGCTGGGCACCTTCGCCACCCTGCTGGCGCTGGGCTTCTCGATCAACGTGCTGACCATGTTCGGCATGGTGCTGGTGATCGGCATCGTGGTGGACGACGCCATCGTGGTGGTGGAGAACGTCGAGCGCATCATGAGCGAGGAAGGCCTGCCGCCGCGCGAGGCGACGCGCAAGGCCATGGGCCAGATCCAGGGCGCCATCATCGGCGTGACCGTGGTGCTGATCTCGGTGTTCGTGCCGCTGGCCTTCTTCGCCGGCTCCACCGGCAACATCTACCGCCAGTTCGCCGCCGTGATGGTGTCCTCGATCGCGTTCTCGGCCTTCATGGCGCTGTCGCTCACGCCCGCCCTGTGCGCCACCCTGCTCAAGCAGGTGGAGGCCGGCCACCACGTCGAGAAGCGCGGCTTCTTCGGCTGGTTCAACCGCTCGTTCAAGCGCACGGCGCATGGCTACGAGGGGCTGGTGGCGCGCATGCTGCGCCGGGCGCCCTGGTACCTGATCCTGTACGGGGCCATCGCGGCCGCCGCCGCGCTGGTCTACACCCGGCTGCCCACGTCCTTCCTGCCGCAGGAGGACCAGGGCAACATGCTGGTCAACGTGCAGCTGCCGCCGGGCGCCACCGCCCAGCGCACGCGCGAGGTGATGGAGCAGGTGGAGGGCTGGGTGCTCCAGCAGCCGGAGGTGCAGAGCATGGTCAGCGTGCTGGGCTTCTCCTTCTCCGGCCAGGGCCAGAACGCCGGCATCGCCTTCATCACGCTCAAGCCCTGGGACGAGCGCACCGAGGCCAGCCAGTCGGCGCAGGCGCTGGCCGGCCGCGCGTTCGGCGCGCTCTCCGCGATCCGCGATGCGTTCATCTTCCCGCTCAGCCCGCCGCCCATCCCCGAGCTCGGCACGGCTTCGGGCTTCACCTTCCGGCTGCAGGACCGCGGCGGCAACGGGCACGAGGCGCTGGTGGCCGCACGCAACCAGCTGCTCGGGCTGGCGGCGCAGAGCAAGGTGCTGACCCAGGTGCGCCCGGACGGCCTGGAGGACGCGCCGCAGCTGCAGGTGGACATCGACCGCGAGAAGGCCCAGGCGCTGGGCGTGGGGTTCGATGCGATCAATTCGGCGCTGTCCACCTCGCTCGGCTCGTCCTACATCAACGACTTCCCCAACCGCGGGCGGCTGCAGCGGGTGATCGTGCAAGCCGATGCGCCGGCGCGCATGCAGCCGGAAGACCTGCTGCGCCTCAACGCCCTGAACAACCAGGGCAAGCCGGTGCCGCTGTCGGCTTTCGCCACCACGCGCTGGGCCACCGGCCCGATGCAGGCGATCCGCTACAACGGCTACCCCGCCATGCGCCTCTCGGGCATGGCCGCGCCCGGCTACAGCAGCGGCGCCGCGATGGAGGAGATGGAGCGGCTGGCGGCGCAGCTGCCGGCCGGCTTCGGCTTCGAGTGGACCGGCCAGTCGCGCGAGGAGAAGCTGGCCGGCGCGCAGGCGCTGATCCTGTACGGCTTCGCGATCCTGGCGGTGTTCCTGTGCCTGGCGGCGCTGTACGAGAGCTGGTCGATCCCGCTGGCGGTGATCCTGGTGGTGCCGCTGGGCGTGCTGGGGGTGCTGCTGGCCACGCTGCTGCGCGGCTACGCCAACGACGTGTACTTCCAGGTCGGGCTGATCACCATCATCGGCCTGTCGGCCAAGAACGCCATCCTGATCATCGAGTTCGCCAAGGACCTGCAGGCCCAGGGCAAGAACGTGATCTCGGCGGCGCTGGAGGCCGCGCACCTGCGGTTCCGGCCGATCATCATGACCTCCATGGCCTTCGGCCTGGGCGTGCTGCCGCTGGCGATCGCCACGGGCGCAGGCTCGGCCAGCCAGCGGGCCATCGGGACCGGCGTGCTGGGCGGCATGCTCACCGGCACCACGCTGGCCGTGTTCTTCGTGCCGGTGTTCTTCGTGGTGGTGCGCAGTTTCTTCAGGGGCAGCGAGCGGCAGAACAAGCTGTACACGCACGAGCTGGGCGGCCCCGAGCTGCCGGCGGGTGCCCGCGCGGGAGACCAGGTATGAGGCCGCTGCGCATGAAAACCCTGACCGCGCCCGTGGCCGCGGCCGTGCTGGCCGGCTGCTCGTTCATGCCGACGTACGAGCGGCCGCCGGCGCCGGTGCCGGCCGCCTTCCCCTACGCCGCGGCAGCCGAGGGCACTCCTGCCCGCACGCTCGAGTGGCAACGCTTCTTCGCCGACGACAGGCTGCGCGGACTGATCGACACCGCGCTGGCCGACAACCGCGACCTGCGGATGGCGGTGCTGAACATCGAGCAGGCCCGCGCCCAGTACGACATCCGCCGCGCCGACCGGCTGCCGACCGTGGGCATCGGCATCAATGCCAGCCGCGCGCCCAGCCCCACCACCCGCGAGCAGGTCTCGAGCTTCCAGGCCGGCCTGGCGCTCACCACCTGGGAACTGGACTTCTTCGGCCGCATCGCCAGCCTGTCGGAAGCGGCACTGGCGCAGTACCTGGCCACCGAAGAGGGCCGCAAGGCCGCACAGGTCACGCTGGTGGGCGCCGTCGCCAGCACCTGGCTTGCCCTCGTCGCCGACGAGGAACTGCTGGCGCTGACCCGCCAGACGCTGGCCACGCGCGAGGAATCGCTGCGCCTGATCCAGTTGCGCTTCGACAACGGCGTGTCGTCCGAGCTGGACCTGCGCGGCGCCGAGTCGCTGGCCGAAACCGCCCGCGCCGCGCTGGCCCAGCAGCAGCGCCAGCGCGCGCTGGACCTGAACGCACTCGGCCTGCTCGTCGGGCGCGCCCTGCCGGCGGGCTTCCAGACCGGCACCACCCTGGCGGCGGTCGCGCTGCCGGACGTGCCGGCCGGGATGCCCTCGGACGTGCTGGTGCAACGCCCCGACGTGCGCCAGGCCGAGCAGCTGCTGGTGGCGGCCAACGCCAACATCGGCGCGGCGCGCGCGGCCTTCTTCCCGCGCATCACGCTCACCGCCAGCGCCGGCCGTGCCAGCAGCCAGCTGTCCGGCCTGTTCGACGGCGGCGGCTCCTGGGCCTACACCATCGCGCCTTCGCTGCTGCAGCCGATCTTCGACGCCGGCCGCAACGAGGCCGGCCTGCGCTCGGCCCAGGTCGGACGCGACATCGCGGTGGCGCAGTACGAGCGCGCCATCCAGTCGGCCTTCCGCGAGGTCTCCGATGCGCTGGCCGGCCGCGCCACGCTGGGCGACCAGTTGCAGGCGCAATCCAGGGTCGCGCAGGCCGAGACGGTTCGCGCGCGCCTGTCGCAGATGCGCTTCGACGCCGGGGTGGCCAGCACGCTCGACCTGCTCGATGCGCAGCGCTCGCTGTTCTCGGCTCGCCAGGCCGAGATCCAGGTGCGCCTGGCGCAACTGCAGAACCGGGTGCTGCTGTACCGCGCGCTGGGCGGCGGCTGGACCGCGGCGGCCGCCAACTGAGGCAGCCTCCTGCCCCCTCGGCGCCTCACGAGGAGGCGGCCTGCGCGATGAGCGCGCGGCGTTTAAAATGCGGGCTGACCCAGGCCCGCCTGCGCGCGGGCCGTACGCAGGACGGGCCCGCACGCGCGAACGGTCCTGCCACGCCCCGGCTTGGTGCCGGCCCCTCAACCCTTCCTAAGCCCTGTGCAAGTGTCCTGCCGCCGCGCGGCACGCCGGCAGGGGCCATGGGCACGGGCCTGCACGCCGACTCCGCGCACGGCGCGGGACGCAGATTCGCAATTGAGCAAAGGAAGTCCATGGCCAAGGAAGAACTGATCGAAATGCGAGGACGGGTGGAGGAAGTGCTGCCCGACTCGCGCTACCGCGTCGTGCTGGAAAACGGCCACAACCTGGTCGCCTACAGCGGCGGCAAGATGCGCAAGCACCACATCCGCATCATCGCCGGCGACTACGTCACGCTGGAGCTGTCGCCCTACGACCTGAACAAGGGCCGCATCATGTTCCGCCACCTGCCGCCGCGCAATCCCGACGCGGCCGCAGCGGCGCCGCAACGACGCCGTTGAACGCACACGGGCAGGGCAGCCCGGCACCGGCGCTGCGCGCCTCGGCCGCGGAGCGGCTCTTGCGCCGTTCGCCCGGCCCCGAATCCGGTCCCGGCTGACGCAGGCCGCCGCCCGAGTCGGCTAGCGTGGCTCTCGTGCCACCTGCCTGCCCATGACCGACACCCCTGCGCCGCGCCGTGCGGAACTCCTGCACCAGCTGTTCCTGGCCCAGACCCGGGAATACGCCTTCATCGTGACCGACCCGGACGGCCTCATCATCGGATGGAATGGCGCGGCGCAAGCCATCCTGGGCTACAGCGCAGCCGAGGTCCAGGGGATGCCGGTTTCCGTGGTCTTCACCGAAGAAGACCGCGCCCGCGGGCTGGACCGCCACGAACTGGCGGTGGCGCTGCGCGACAGCCGCTCCGAGGACGACCGCTGGCACCGGCGCAAGGACGGCACGAACATCTGGGTCACCGGAACGGTCGTCGCGATCCGCGGCGACGCGGGCGAAGTGCTGGGCTTCGTCAAGGTGCTGCGCGACCGCACCGACCTGCGCATGCAGCTCGAGTCGCTGGAGAACGACCTGGAGAAAGCCGACCGCGCCCGCGAGCGCACCGCCCAGTTCCTGCGCTCGCTGGGCCACGAGTTGCGCAACCCCCTGTCGCCCCTGCAGTCGTCGGCCCAGATCCTCGAGCGCGTGGGCGGCGACGAGCGCCTGCAGCGCGTGGCCGCCATCATGAAGAGCCAGATCGCCACCCTGCGCCGGCTCGCCGACGACCTGATGGAGGCCGCGCGGCTGGACACCGGCCGGGTGGAGCTCAACCTGCAGCGGGTGGACCTGCGTCCCTTGGTGGAGGACTGCGTGCTCGGGCACCGCGAAGCCGCCCTGCAGCGGGGCGTGCAGCTCGAGGCGGTGCTGCCGCCCGTTCCGCTGTGCGTGGCCATCGACCGGGAGCGCTTCCAGCAGGTGCTCAACAACCTGATGGCCAATGCGATCAAGTACACGCCGGCCGGCGGACGCGTGTGGTGCAAGGCCACCCAGGAAGCCGACCAGGCCGTGCTGCGGGTGGAGGACACCGGCATCGGCATCGACCCGGCCGTGCTGCCGCGCATCTTCGACCTGTTCACCCGCGACCCGCGCGCCGAGCAGATGGAGCCGGGCGGCATGGGCATAGGCCTGGCAGTGGTGCACGAGGTGGTGCGGCTGCACCGGGGCATCGTGCAGGTGCGCAGCGCCGGCCATGGGCGCGGCTCGGAGTTCACGGTGCGGCTGCCGATGGCAGGGCCGGAGGCGGGCGGCCCGGATCCCGGCGCCGGCTGATCGCCGCCGAGGCTGCGGTCAGTCCTCGCGGCTGGCGGCGTCCAGGCGCTGCAGCGCTTCGTCGTCCAGCTTCAGGCGGGTGGCGGCCAGCAGTTCCTGCAGCTGTGGCAGCGAGGTGGCGCTGGCGATCGGTGCGGTGATGCCCGGCTGTGCCATCGCCCAGGCCACGGCCACCTGCCCCGGCTTGCAGCCGGCGCGGGCGGCCACCTCGTCCAGCGCCGAGAGGATCCTCAGGCCCCGCTCGTTGAGGTACTTCTTGGTGGTGCTGGCGCCGCGCACGCTCGCTCCCGCATCGGCCTCGCTGCGGTACTTGCCGGTGAGGAAGCCCGCGGCGAGCGCATGGAAGCTGATGACGCCGATGCCCTCGCCCTGGCACAGCGGCCGAAGCTCCTTCTCGAACGCCGCGCGGTCGTACAGGTTGTAGAGCGGCTGCAGGCTCTCGTAGCGCGGCAGGCCGAGCCGGCGGCTCGCCTCCAGTGCCTGCGACAGGCGCGCGGCGCCGTAGTTGGACGCGCCGATCGCGCGCACCTTGCCTTGCTTGACCAGCGCGCCGAAGGCCTCCAGCGTTTCCTCCAGCGGCGTGTCCTCGTCGTCCTTGTGCGCCTGGTACAGGTCGATGCAGTCCACCTGCAGGCGGCGCAGCGACTGCTCGACCGCTTCGCGGATGCGCGCCGGCTTCAGGCCGACGCGGCCCTGGCCCATGTCCATGCCCACCTTGGTGGCGATCACCACCCTGTCGCGCCGCCCGCCCTGGGCCAGCCACCGGCCGATGACGGTTTCGGACTCGCCGCCGACGTGCCCCGGCACCCAGGTCGAGTAGACATCGGCGGTGTCGATGAAGTTGAAGCCGGCGTCGACCCAGGCATCGAGCAGCGAAAAGGAGGTCTTCTCGTCGGCCGTCCAGCCGAACACGTTGCCGCCCAGGCACAGCGGCGAGACCTTCAGGGGGGATTGGCCGAGGGGTCGCAATTGCATGCGGCCATTGTGGCCTCGTCGTGGCCGGTTCAGGCCTCGGCCTTCTCCAGCGCAGGACCGACACCGATCGGGGCCGGGGCGTTCATCACGATGCGGGTGAACAGGCGGTCATAGCCGGGATCGCGATCGCGGGCGATCAGCGGGTCGCGCCCCTCGGCGAACTCGGCGTCGAGTTCGGCCCAATCCTGCGCCGTCAGGCAGGCCTTGGCAGCGGGCAGCAGCTGGCTCTCCTCCAGCCGCATGTGGCCGAGGTAGAAATCGACGTAGCGCCTGGCGGCCTCCTCGAACGCGTCGCGGCGGGCGTCGCCGATCAGCTCCCAGGCCATCAGCAGGTGCTGCAGTTCGCGCACGCGGCCCTCGCCTTCCATGTGCTCGGCCTCCAGTTGCCGGATCACCGGCATCAGGTCGGGCCGGGCACGCGCCAGCTTGGGGAACAGCAGGTTGGATTCGCTCGGGTGGTGCAGCTTTTCCGGGAACTCGTCGATGTAGAACAACATGGCCCGCAGCACGTCGAAGAAGCGCTCGGGGGCGTCGCCGGGGCCCTGCTCGATCATCATCAGCATGGACCGCAGGACCGCGGCGACGGCGCCGTGCTCGTCGCGCAGGACCTGCAGGGAGGTGCCGGGGGTGGCCATCTTCGTCTCCTTCACTGCACCCGCAGCTCGAACGCGCGCGTCAGGCCGGCCAGGTCCAGGATGCGGATGTGGCGCTTGTCCACTTCCAGCAGCCCCTGCTGCTGGAAGGCCGAGAAGGTGCGGCTGACCGTCTCCAGCTTCATGCCCAGGTAGCTGCCGATCTCGGCACGGGTCATGCGCAGGTGGAACTCGTGCGGCGAGTAGCCGCGCGCCTTCATGCGCTGCGAGATGTTGAGCAGGAAGGCGGCCAGGCGCTCCTCGGCGTTCATGCTGCCCAGCAGCACCATCAGGTTGTGCTCGCGCACGATCTCGCGGCTCATCAGGCGGCTGACCACCATCTGCAGGTTCATGCTGGCGCTCGACAGCTCGGCCAGCTGGGCGTACGGGATGGAGCAGATCTCGGCATCCTCCAGCGCGGTGGCGCTGCTGGCGTGATGGCCCTGGGCCAGGCCGTCCAGGCCCATCAGTTCACCGGCCATGTGGAAGCCGGTGACCTGCTCGCGGCCGTCCGGCAGCATCAGGCTGGACTTGAAGGTGCCGCTGCGCACCGCGTAGATGTAGTGGAATGCGTCGCCCTGGCGATACAGGGTCTGGCCGGCCTTGACCTTGCGGCGCGCGAACTGCAGGCCGTCCAGGCGCTCCACCTCGTTGCCGGTCAGCCCGCAGGGCAGGCAGATGTCCTTGAGGTGGCAGCTCGAGCACAGGGTCGTCAGCGGCGCCGGCGCGCTGCCGCGGGCCTCCCGCAGGGCAATCACCTGGGTCGGCTCGGGACGGCGGGCTTCGAGGGTGGCGGTGGTCATGGCGGTCTTTCTTCGTGGAGGCTTGGAAATCAGTGCACGCGCACGGCGGAGGCTTCCGCCACGGCGCTGGCGAGCCGGTCGAACTCGCTGCTCTTGTCGAGGAAGCAGCGGGCACCCTCGCCCAGGTAGCGCTTGCGATAGGCCGGCGCGGAGTTGTTGGAGAACACGACGAAGGCGATGCCGGGATTGGCCTCGCGCACGGCGCGCAGGACCTCCAGGCCGGTGCCGCCCTCGAGCTGCACGTCGAGCACCACCACATCGGGGTGGGCGGCCAGGATGCCTTCGATCGAGGCCCGGGGTGTTTCCGCCTCGCCGACGATGTCCATCGCGCGCACGGCCAGCATCTCGGCCACGCGCTGGCGGATGGGAGCCGAGTCGTCGGCCAGGAAGACTCTCACGGGGAGGGGGGCGTTTGCCATGGGATGTACTGTGCCCGCCGGGCCGCCCCGGGGCCATCGGCGCAGGATGAATGTGCGGCTAGGAGGACTCCGGAATGCGCAGGCGCCGGCTCCTAGCCCGGCTAGGAAAACTCCTAGGCCCGCCGAGCCAGGCGCGTCGGCGCCCCCGGATCCCCCTGCCGGCCGCGGGCGGGTCATCGACCGCCTGCACGCGCTCGAAGCGCCGCCCGACACGGCCTCGCAAACGCCTCCGACACGGCTGCATGCCGGCGCCGTTTCAGATGGAGGTCGCACAACGCCCTGGAAAGGATTGCCCATGAAGATCACCCCCATCGTGCTGGCCGCCGTGCTGGCCGCCAGCGGCGGCGCCTGGGCGCAGGCCCGGGACGGCTCCCAGACGCCGGGCGAGCATGCCGCGGCCGACGCGGCCGCCGACGGCCGCACCTTCGGCGAGAAGGTGCGCAGCGCCGCCGACAAGGTCGGCGATGCGGCACGGCGCACGTTCGACAGGGCCCGGGGCGAGTCCAGGGAGGCCGCCCGCGACGCCAGCAGGGCCGACGACCGGCAGGCGAGAAAGGCGGACAAGCGATCCGGCGAACGCCACGCAAAGGCGGCCCGCGACCGCGGCGACGCGCGCGCCATGGGCGCCCCGGGCCGGTCCATGGACGCCGACCCCGATGCCGACCCGGGCCGGCGGGGGCGCATGGACGAGGCCTACGCCAACTGGAAGTCGCGCCAGAACCGCTGAGCGGGCCGCCGTCGATGCGGGCCACGCGCAGCCTGCGGGCCCTGGCGCCCGCGATCGCGCTCGCACTGGCGGGCGCGCTGCAACCCCTGCCCGCCGCCGCACAGCAGGGCACGGGCGGGCGCGACGCGCTGCCCGGCGTGACCATCACCTACGACGCCGTCGAGGACCCGGTCGAGAAGTCGTACCGCCGCATGGTCCGCGGCATGGACCTGTTCGAGCGCGAGCGCGCGCGCTCGCCCGAGGGCCGGCTGCGGTTCAAGCTGCTGCCGCGCAAGCGCGGCGTGGACCTCGACCGGCTGGAGCTGCTGGTGCTGGGCCGTACGGTGGAGATCCCGCTGCAGGTGGCGCCGGACCGGACCTTCGAGCTGCCGCGCGACGACAAGGCCTGGGCGGAGGACGCCAAGGTCACGCCCGACCGCAAGGCACTGACCATGACCTGGCGCGCCGAGGTGCGCACGCCGGGGCTGCCGCCCGGCACGCGCCGCCTGGGCGACCTGCGGCTGGAGTGCCGCGTCGGCATGGAGGCGGGCCTGTACTCCAACAGCCCCTCGTTCATCACGCGCCTCTTCTCCGAGCTGTCGACCACGCCGGCGTACTGCGGCAGCGAGGGCAACCGCTACCTGTTCTTCGCCGACCGGCCGATCTTCGGGGTGACGCTGGAATCCGGTCCGCGGCGCGAGATGGTGCCGGCCGCGCGGCTGTGGGCCGGGGGCATCGACGAGAGCGACCTGGCGCGCGAACTGCCGTACTGCGACTGCGAGGTCCTGCTGGACCGCACCTACTTCCTGCCCCTGGCCGATGCCGGCTGGCCCGACGACACCCGGGTGGTGTTCGATTACATGGAGGATCGCCATGCGCCCGATTGACTCGAATGCCCTGGCCGCCCTGCTGGCTGCCCTGCTGCTGGCCGGCTGCGCGACGCGGGGCGGCTGGTTCGACCCCGACGAGCCGGACCACCCCTTCGCCGATCCGCAGCTGATGGTGCCGACGGCCGCCCAGCTGCTCTCCCAGGGCCAGGCCAGGTCCGAGGTCCAGGCGCGCCTCGGTCCGGCGGAGGTCCTGCGCTTCGACAGCGGCTACGAGGTCTGGGTCTACCGGACCCGGGGCAAGGGCGACGCGCGGGCCACCCCCGAACTGGTGCTGCTGTTCGACCCTTCGGGGCAGCTGGCCAGGCTGCGCGCGCGCCCGGCGTACGGCGCCACCGGCGGCTGAAAGGCTCAGCCCAGCTCGATCAGCCCGTGCTTGAGCGCGTAGCGCACCAGCTCGGTCTGGTTCTGCAGGCCCAGCTTGGCCATCAGGTTGGCCTTGTGGGTGCTGACGGTCTTGACCGACAGGTTCAGCGCGGTGGCGATGTCGGTGACCGACTCGCCGGCCGCCAGCCGGCGCATCACCTCGAACTCGCGGTGCGACAGCGATTCGTGTGGGGCCGCCGCCGTGCCGCCGGGCATGGCGCCCAGCGCCAGCTGCTCGGCCACTTCGGCGCTGATGTAGGCGCCCCCGCCGGCGATCTTGTGCAGCGCCTGCTCCAGCTGGGCGGGCGCGCTTTCCTTGGTGAGATAGCCGCTGGCGCCGGCCTTGATGGCGCGCACCGCGTACTGGGTCTCCTGGTGCATGGACAGCACCAGGATGCGCAGGCGGGGCTTCTCGGCCTTGACCAGCTTGATCAGCTCCATGCCGCTGCGCCCGGGCATGGACAGGTCCAGCACCAGCACCTCGAAATCGAGCTCGCGCACCCGCTGCATGACCTCGGTGCCGTCGGCGGCCTCGCCCACCACCTGCAGGTCGCCGGCCTCGGCGACGATGCGCTTGAGGCCTTCGCGCACGATCGCGTGGTCATCGGCCAGCACGAGCCGGATCACGCCGCCTCCCGCACCGGGATGCGGGCTTCCACCCGGGTGCCCTGCCCCGGCGTGCTGGCCACGTCCAGCTTGCCCTGCAGCAGGTGGGCGCGCTCGCGCAGGCC
The DNA here is from genome assembly GCF_036676645.1 of Ramlibacter sp. GTDB lineage: Bacteria > Pseudomonadota > Gammaproteobacteria > Burkholderiales > Burkholderiaceae_C > Ramlibacter. Next base: position 72,759 of record NZ_JAKFCM010000031.1, on the reverse strand, counting down.
CACCAGGCCGAGCGACTGCGGCTTGCGCGGGTCGGACACCTGGAAGCCGACGCCGTCGTCCTGCACGCTCAGCACCATCTCGCCGCCTTCGCGCGCCACCCGCACCTGCACGCTGCCGGCTTGCGCATGCTTGCCGACGTTGAACAGCGACTCCTGCACGATGCGGAACACCGCGGTGGCATAGGGCTCCTGCAGCTCCAGCTCCTCGTCGATGTCCAGGTCGCAGGGCACGCCGGTGCGCTGGCTGAAGTTCTGCACCAGCCACTCGATCGCCGGCGCCAGGCCCAGGTCGTCCAGCACCAGCGGCCGCAGGTCGGCGGCGATGCGGCGGGTGGCCGCCACGCTGGCATCGAGCATCGCCAGCATCTGCGACAGGCGGGCGGTGGCGCCGGCCGGGTCGGCCGCCAGGTTGTCGCGCACCCAGATGGTGTCCATCTTCAGGGCGGTGAGCGACTGCGCCAGCTCGTCGTGCAGCTCGCGGGCGATCCGGGTCTTCTCCTGCTCGCGCACGCCGCTGGCCTCGGCCGCGAAGGTGGCCAGCTCCTCGCGCGCGCGCAGCCGCTCGGTGATGTCGCGCAGGATCACGGTGTAGAGCTTGCCCTCCGAGGTGTCCAGCTGGGAGATCGCCGCCTCCATCGGGAACTCCTCGCCGTTCTTGCGCTGCCCCATGATCACGGTGCCGTCGCCCATGCGGCGCGAGGTCACCCCGGTCTTGCCGAAGCGCTGCACCGACGCCGCGTGGCCGGCCCGGAAGCGCGCCGGCATCAGCAGGCTCAGCGGGCGGCCGCGGATCTCGTCGGCGCTCCAGCCGAAGATCTTTTCGGCGGCACGGTTGTACAGGACGACGTTCTGTTGCTGGTCCACGGACAGGATGGCGTCCATGGCCGAGTCGAGCAGCCCGGCCAGGCGGGCGGCCACGACGTCGTCGCTTTGCAGGGTGACCGAGGAAGGCATCAAGGCTGAATTTAACAGCCCTGAAGAGCGCGGCCCCCCGGACCGGGTGCGACCGCGCCGCCGCCGGCGTCACTCCACGGCGCGGTCGAGCTCGGACCTGGGTGTCCCGAGCAGCGCCGTCAGGGCACTGGACAGCAGGGTGGCCCCCCAGAACAGGAAGAATCCGCCCGCGTAGACGGCCTGGCGCGACCAGGCGAGCTCCCGGCCGGCCCATTGCAGCTCCAGCGGGTCGACCAGCGCGAACACCACCAGCTGCAGCACGCATGCGGCCAGGAACGACGGCCAGCCGATCCGCATGAGCTTGTGCGCGTCCATGGCGGCTGCTCAGGGCCGGTCGGTCGGGGTCGCGGCGTGGTTGCGCGCCTGGTGCGCGGGCATGTGGGCCCGCTCGCTGCCCGATTGCGCGTCGATCTTCACGCTGCGCCGGACGTGGTCGACCGGCACCAGCGAGTCGGCGCCGACGGCGGCGATCGCGGTGGTGATCACGCCCGCGACCACCACCAGGGCCGGGCCGGCGATCAGGCCCCACACCACTCCCTGCTTCCACCAGGGCCGGGTGGGCGGCTGCGTCGTCTGGTCTGCGGATTTCATGCGGACTCCTTCAACGGGGGACGAGAAAAACGGACTTCTCGCGCACCTGCGCGTCGCCGCCGCCGGCCTCGACCGTGAAGTGGATCGTGTGCGAGCCCGGATCGGCCGATCCGTACGGGATCTGCACGCGCACGGCCACCCAGCGGGACTCGGCGGGACCGATGGTCACTTCGTTGTCGGACGCGACCTCGAGCCCGGCCAGCCCCTCGGCCCCGATGCGGTAGCGCTGGGTCTCCTCGGTGGCGTTCATCAGCTGCAGCCGGTAGACGTTCTCCAGCTTGCCGCCGCCGACGATGCGCGAGAGGGCGGCGCGGTCGCGCACCACGTCCACCTTCAGCGGCGTGCGCGTGGCCAGGTGGATGGCCAGGCCCATCGACAACGCCGCCAGGATGGTGGTGTAGGCCAGCACGCGCGGTCGCAGGATGGTGCGCAGCACGTCGCGCCCGCCGCCCTTGCCGGCCAGCGCGTTCTGGGTGGTGAACCGGATCAGCCCGCGCGGGTAGTCCATCTTGTCCATCACGCTGTCGCACACGTCCACGCAGGCGGCGCAGCTGATGCACTCGTACTGCAGCCCCTGGCGGATGTCGATGCCGGTCGGGCAGACCTGCACGCACAGCGTGCAGTCGACGCAGGAGCCCAGCCCCTGGGCGGCGAAGTCGGCCTTGCGCCCGCGCGAGCCGCGCGGTTCGCCGCGGGCGGCGTCGTAGCTGACGATCAGGGTGTCCTTGTCGAACATCGCGGCCTGGAAGCGCGCGTACGGGCACATGTACTTGCACACCTGCTCGCGCAGGAAGCCGGCGTTGCCGTAGGTGGCGAAGCCGTAGAACAGCACCCAGAACACCTCCCAGGAACCCATGCGGCCCGCCAGCATCTCGCCGCCCAGCTCGCGCACCGGCGTGAAGTAGCCGACGAAGGTGAAGCCGGTCCACAGCGCCACCGAGATCCACACGAAGTGCTTGAGCGACTTCTTGCCCAGCTTGCCGGCCGAGATACCGCCGGCATCCAGCTTCATGCGGCGCTGGCGGTCGCCCTCCACCTTGCGTTCGATCCACAGGAAGATCTCGGTGTAGACCGTCTGCGGGCAGGCGAAGCCGCACCACAGCCGCCCGGCCACCGCGGTGAACAGGAACAACGACAGTGCGCTGATCACCAGCAGCGCCGTCAGGTAGATGAAGTCCTGGGGGTACAGCACGTACCCGAACAGGTAGAAGCGCCGCGCCGCCAGGTCGAACAGCACCGCCTGGCGGGCGCCGGCCTCGGTGGCCCAGGGCAGCCAGGGCAGCCCGTAGAACACCAGTTGCGTCAGCCAGACGAACACCCAGCGCCAGCGGGCGAACAGGCCGGTGACCGACTTCGGGTAGATCTTCTTCTGCGCCTCGTACAGCGACTGCGCCTGGGGCGGTTCGCCGGACGGCGGGAGGGGCTGGATCGGAATGACTTTCTGGTTCATCGCGGCAGGGCTGTTCACCGACCACCGCATCGTGCCCGTGCCCCGGCCCGGGGGCTTGCGTTAAGTCAAGGTCACGAGGAAACAGCCCGATTTCCCCGATCTCCGCTCCGGTTCCGCTGCGACCGCGGAACCGGCTCCATCGGGTGGCGGGCGCCCCCCCGGGCGGGGGACGCCGCAGGCCCGGGTCAAGGCTTCGCGGGTGCAGGCTTGTTGGACAGGCCCCAGACGTAGGACGCCAGCACGTGGATCTGGGCGTCGGTCAGCTTGCCTTCCTGCGCGGGCATGGTGTTGGTCTTGCCCTGGGTGACGATGTTGACGACCGCCTGCTCGCCCCAGCCGTGCAGCCAGGTGTCGTCGGCCAGGTTGGGCGCGCCCAGGGCGGGGTTGCCCTTGCCGTCCATGCCGTGGCAGGCGGCGCAGGCGGCGAACCTGGCCTTGCCCAGCTGCGCGCGCAGCGAGTCGTGCGGGCTGTTGGACAGCGACAGCACATAGTGCGCCACGTTCTTCACGTCGTCCGCGCTGCCCACCGCCGCCGCCATCGGCGGCATGGCCCCGACACGGCCGGCCTTGATGGTCTCGGCGATCTTGGCCGGCGAGCCGCCGTGCAGCCAGTCGGCATCGGTCAGGTTCGGGAAGCCCTTGCTGCCGCGGGCATCGGAGCCGTGGCACTGGGCGCAGTTGTTCATGAACAGGCGCTCGCCGATGGCCATCGCCTGCGGGTCGCCCGCCACCTCCTCGGACTTGCGCGCCGAGAACTGGGCGTACAGCGGCGCCAGCTCCCGGTTGGCCCGGTCCACTTCCTTCTCGTACTCGGACTTCGAACTCCAGGCCAGCTCACCCTGGTAGCTGCCCAGGCCCGGATAGGCCACCAGGTACAGCAGGGAGAAGATCACGGTGATCACGAACAGCCACATCCACCAGCGCGGCATGGGGTTGTTCATCTCGGTCAGGTCCCCGTCCCAGACGTGGCCGGTGGTGTTGTCGGTGGTGGCGGGCACCTTCTTGCGTGCGGTCAGCCACAGCAGGACCAGGCAGCCGAGGATGCCGGCCAGGGTGATGCCGGCCACGTAGACCGACCAGAAATGGCCCGTGAAGTCGCTCATGACGTCCTCGGCTTTAGTCGTGCTGGAAGGGAATGTCGGCCGCCTCGTCGAAGCGGCTGCGGTTGCGCCGGGCGTAGGCCCAGGCGGCGATGGCGATGAAGGTGCCGAACGAGGCCAGGGTGGCCGCGATGCGCAGGGTGGTGACGTCGAATTCCATGTTTCGTCTCTCCTTGGTCATCCCGGCGAAAGCCGGGATCCACGTCCGACCCTCCGTGTCGTCCCGGCGCAAGCCGGGGTCCACGCGTGAGCCGCGGTGTCGTCCGTGGATTCCCGCCTTCGCGGGAACGATCCGATGGGGGTCACTTCAATGCCAGCCCCAGCGACTGCAGATAGGCCACCAGCGCGTCCATCTCGGTCTTGCCCTTGAGCTGCGCCGGCGCCTCGGCGACCTCCTGGTCGGTGTAGGGCACGCCGACCGCACGCAGCGCCTTCATGTGGGTGGCGATGCTGCCGGCGTCGGCGGCGTTCTTCTCCAGCCAGGGGTAGGCGGGCATGTTGGACTCGGGCACCACGTCGCGCGGGTTGACCAGGTGGATGCGGTGCCACTCGTCGCTGTACTTGCCGCCCACGCGGTGCAGGTCGGGGCCGGTGCGCTTGCTGCCCCACTGGAACGGGCGGTCGTAGACGAATTCGCCGGCCATCGAGTAGTGGCCGTAGCGCAGGGTCTCGGCGCGGAACGGCCGGATCATCTGCGAGTGGCAGTTGTAGCAGCCCTCGCGGATGTAGACGTCGCGGCCGGCCAGCTGCAGCGCGGTGTAGGGCTTGACGCCCTGGAGCGGCTCGGTGGTCGACTTCTGGAAGAACAGCGGCACGATCTCCACCAGGCCGCCGATGGCGACGACCAGCAGGATCAGCACGATCATCAGGAAGTTGCTGGTCTCGACCTTCTCGTGGCTGAAACCGGCTTGGGGATTGGCGTTTTGGCTCATGGGGGTTCCCTTGGGTCAGGCGGCCTGCGGCGCGGGCACGTTGACGCGCACCGCGCGCCCGCCGGCCACCGTCATCCAGGTGTTCCACGCCATCACCAGCATGCCGCCCAGGTACAGCAGGCCGCCGAGCACGCGGATCACGTAGAAGGGATAGCTCGCCTTGACCGATTCGACGAAGGTGTAGGTCAGGGTGCCGTCGGCGTTGATGGCGCGCCACATCAGGCCCTGCATCACGCCGGCGATCCACATCGCGGCGATGTACAGCACCACGCCGATGGTGGCGATCCAGAAGTGCAGTTCGATGGCCGGCACCGAGTACATCTTCTTCTGGCCGAACAGGCGCGGGATCAGGTAGTACAGCGAGCCCATGGTGATGAACCCGACCCATCCCAGCGCGCCGGCGTGCACGTGGCCGACCGTCCAGTCGGTGTAGTGCGACAGCGCGTTCACCGTCTTGATCGACATCATCGGGCCCTCGAAGGTGCTCATGCCGTAGAACGACAGCGACACGATCAGGAAGCGCAGCACCGGGTCGTCGCGCAGCTTGTGCCAGGCGCCCGACAGCGTCATCATGCCGTTGATCATCCCGCCCCAGCTGGGCGCCAGCAGGATCAGCGAGAACATCATCCCGACCGACTGGGTCCAGTCCGGCAGCGCGGTGTAGTGCAGGTGGTGCGGGCCCGCCCACATGTAGGTGAAGATCAGCGCCCAGAAGTGCACGATCGACAACCGGTAGCTGTAGACCGGGCGCTCGGCCTGCTTGGGGATGAAGTAGTACATCATCCCCAGGAAGGCGGCGGTCAGGAAGAAGCCCACCGCGTTGTGGCCGTACCACCACTGCACCATCGCGTCCTGCACGCCGGCGTAGGCCGAGTAGGACTTCATCCAGCCGGCCGGGATCGCCGCGCTGTTGACCAGGTGCAGCAGGGCGATGGCGATGATGTAGGCGCCGAAGAACCAGTTGGCCACGTAGATGTGACGCACCTTGCGCACGCCGATGGTGCCGAAGAACACGATGGCATACGCCACCCACACGGCGGTGATCAGGATGTCGATCGGCCACTCCAGTTCCGCGTATTCCTTGGCCTGGGTGTAGCCCAGCGGCAGGCTGATGGCCGCCGCCAGGATCACCACCTGCCAGCCCCAGAAGGTGAAGGCGGCCAGCTTCGGCATGAACAGCGGGACGTGGCAGGTGCGCTGCACCACGTAGTAGCTGGTGGCGAACAGCGCGCTGCCGCCGAACGCGAAGATCACCGCGTTGGTGTGCAGCGGGCGCAGGCGCCCGTAGCTGAGCCAGGGAATGCCGAAGTTCAGTTCCGGCCAGGCGAGCTGGGCCGCGATGAACACGCCGACCAGCATGCCCACCACGCCCCAGACGACCGCCATCAGCGAGAACTGCCGCACCACGGTGTCGTGGTACTGGGCGGGGGAGGATTGGAGGTTCATCGGGGAAACACCTTGTCGTGACCCTTCGAGTGTCGGGGTCGAAAGAGCGGGTGCCGTTGATGAAAGTCAACGGGCTTGGCTCTTCGCCCTGCGCCTCAGCCCTCGTCGAGGATGCGCTGCGCTTCGGCGTCGACCGATTCGAACTGCCCGCGCCAGACCGCCCACGCCAGGGCGCCCAGGATCAGCAGGCCGAGCACGACCGACAGTGGGATGAGGAGGAAGAGGATGTCCACGGGGGGGGAGGAGCTAGGGGCTAGGGGCTGGGGCTGGGGACTGCATGGGGCGCTCCGGCCGCGACAGACGCGCGGCGTTCGCGACCACCAGCAGCGAACTCGCCGCCATGCCCAGGCCGGCCAGCCAGGGCGGCATCCAGCCGGCCAGCGCCAGCGGTACGCACACGGCGTTGTAGCCGGCCGCCCAGGCCAGGTTCTGGCGCACGATCCGGCGCGTGCGGTGGGCGATCGCCAGCACTGCGGGCACGGCATCGAGCTGCCCGCCCAGCACCACGAAATCGGAGCGCGACCGGGCCAGCGGGGCGCCCTGCCCCATCGCGAACGAAACGTCGGCGCGCGCCAGCACCGGCCCGTCGTTCAGGCCGTCCCCCACCATCGCCACGCGCCGCCCCCTGGTTTGCTGCGAGCGCACGTGCTCCAGCTTGTCTTCCGGCGACTGCCGGCCCCGGCTCCATTCGATGCCGGCGCGCCGGGCCAGCCGCTGCACCGCCCGGTTGCGGTCGCCGGACAGCAGCTGCACGCCCAGGCCCCGCCGGAGCAGGCGATCCACCGCCGGCACGGCATCGTCGCGCAGGGACTCGTCCAGGCTGAAGGTGGCCAGCCAGCCGTGCTCGTCGGCCAGGTGCGCCTCGGCCACCGCGCTGCGGCTGTCGGGCGCGCCGCACAGCGCGGCCGAACCCAGGCGCAGGCGCTGCGGGGGCTGCCCCTCGCCCGCCGACACCCAGCCCTGCAGTCCCTGCCCGGCGACCTCCTGCACCTCGCTGGCCTGCCAGGGGCCGGGGCCGCCGGCGGCGACCAGCGCGCGCGAAGCCGGATGCAGCGACTGGCTCGCCAGGGCCGACGCGGCCTGCAGCGCCTCCCCGGCTGGGAAGCCGGCCCGGGTGCGCACCCCCGTCACCGACATGCGGTCGCGCGTCAGCGTGCCGGTCTTGTCGAACACCACGGTATCGATCGCGGCGGCGTCCTCCAGCGCCTCCAGCCGCCGCACCAGGATGCCGCGCCGCGCCAGCGCGCCGGCCGCGGCCAGCGTGGCGGCCGGGGTGGCCAGCGACAGCGCGCAGGGGCAGGTGACGATCAGCACGGCCACGGCGATGCCCAGTGCGTGGCCGGGGCCGGAGGGCCACCACGCGGCGGCGGCGGCGGCCGCGGCCGCCAGCACCGCCAGCAGGAAGGGCGCGGCGATCCGGTCGGCCAGGCGGGCCAGCCGCGGCTTGTCCACGGAGGCGCGTTCCATCAGGGCCACGATGCCGGCATAGCGGGTGTCTTCGCCGACCCTCTCCACGTCCACCAGCAGCGCGGCCGACAGGTTGTGGCTGCCGGCGATCACCGTGTCGCCCGCGCGCCGCGGCAGCGGCTCGGATTCGCCGGTCAGCAGCGCTTCGTCGACGCGGCTGTCGCCCGCCAGCACCGTGCCATCGGCGGGGAAGGCCTCGCCCGGCAGCACGCGCACCACGTCGCCGGGCTGCAGGCGGCGCACGGCCACGCGCTCGAAGGAACCATCCGCGCGCCGGCGTTCCACGCTGGCCGGCAGCCGGCGCATCAAGGCTTCCAGCGCGCCGGCGGTGCGGTCGCGCAGGCGCTGCTCGAGCAGGCGCCCGGACAGCAGGAAGAACACGAACATGGTGACGGAGTCGTACCAGACTTCGCTGCCCAGCGGCCCGCCCGGGTCCACGGTGGCGGCGCTGCTGGCGCCGAACGCGATCAGGATCCCCAGCGCCACCGGCACGTCCATGCCGATGCGGCGGTGGCGCAGGTCGCGCCAGGCGGAGGCGAAGAAGGTCTGGCAGGAGAACAGCAGCACCGGCACGGTGAGCATCCACGACGCCCAGCGCAGCAGCGCCTGGATGTCGGGCGTGATCTCGCCCGGCTGCGCGATGTACGCCGGCACCGCGTACATCATCACCTGCATCATGCAGAAGCCCGCCACCAGCCAGCGCCACAGCAGGCGCCGGCGTTCGCGCTGGCGCGGCTGCGCCTGCAGCTCGTCGCCGGCGGGCAGGCCGCGGTAGCCGGCCCGCTCCAGCGCGCGCCACCAGTCGGAGGGCCGGCTGCGCTGCGGCGACCAGACCACTCGGGCGGTGGCGGCGGTGCCGTTGACCTGCACCGAATCCACCCCCGGCAGGGCGCCGATCGCCTGCTCGATGGTCAGCGTGCAGGCGGCGCAATACATGCCCTCGATGGCGATGTACGACTCCCACCGGCCCTCGCTGCCCGGCACGGCACGGCTGAATTCCTGCCACGCGCCCGGCTCGTCCAGCACCGGCGGGCCGGCGCCCGGGGCGGCCGCAGCGATCGGCAGTGCGAGGGGTACGGACGGCATGCGGCGGAGGGTAGCGGCCGCCCGGCGCCACCCGATTGACGTAAGTCAACCGATCCGGCCCATCCGTGCCGGCCGTGCCGCGGCAGCGCGGCTTGACGCGGCCCGGCCACCGGCGGCGCGGCCTGCGCTACCCTGCGGCCTGCAGGAGCCGCCATGTACCAACGCATACTCGTCGCCACCGACGATTCGGCCGTGTCGCGCCAGGCCGTCGAGTCCGCCATTGCGCTCGCCGCGCCGCTGCGGGCCGAACTGGTGGTGCTGCACGTGGTGCCGCGCTACCCCACCGATTTCTTCCATGGCGCGGTCGCGCTGGAGCCGGATGAGATCGCCCGAGTCGAGGGCCAGTGGGCCGACAAGGGCCAGGCGGTGACGGAGGCCGCCGTGCAGGCCGCACGGGCCGCGGGGGTGCTCGCACACGGCGTGGTCGCGCAGTCGGATGCGATCGCCGACGCGATCCTGGCAGCGGCGAAGAAGCACCGCTGCGACCTGGTCGTCATGGCCTCGCACGGGCGGCGCGGGCTGCACCGGCTGCTGCTTGGCAGCGAGACCCAGCACGTGCTCACGCGCGGCGAATTGCCGGTGCTGGTGCTACGCTAGCCGGATCCCCATCGACAACAAGGACCCTTCCGCCATGATGCGAATCCTCCTCGCCGCCGACGGCAGCAAGTACACCAAGAAGGCCCTGGCCTTCCTCGTCGCGCACGAGACCCTGGCCGGCCCCGACGACGAGATCCTGGTCGTCAACGTACAGCCGGCGATGCCGCCGCGCGTGCGCAGCATGGTCGGCTCGGCTGCGGTCCAGAGCTACCAGGAGGAAGAGGCCGAGAAGGTGCTGGCGCCGATCCGCAAGTTCCTCCAGCGCAAGGGCCTGGCCTTCCGTTGCGAATGGAAGTCGGGGGAGCCGGCCTCGCAGATCGTCGGGGCGGCCAAGCGCTTCGACGCGCACATGATCGTCATGGGCACCCACGGGTACGGCATGATCGGCCGCGCCGTCATGGGCAGCGTGGCCCAGCGCGTGCTGGTGGACTCGCAGGTGCCGGTGCTGCTGGTCAAGTAAGCCGGGCGTGCCGGCGGCGGCATCCGCCTGCCGGTCGCGCGCGCCTCAGGGCTGCAGCGGCAGCGACAGCGACAGGGCCGCGCCCCACCCCGCCTGCACCCCGTCCTGCAGCGACAGGCCCACCGACAGGCTGGCCCGGCGCGCCAGGGGCAGTTGCGCGGCCAGCTTGAGGGCCGAATCCGCCTCCCCGGCATCCCAGGCCAGCGACCGCGTGTAGCTCAGGTCGGCGCTGGCCCGGTCCCCCAGTGGCCAGCGGGTGGCGGCGCGCCAGGCCGCACGGGCCTCGCTGCCGCCGCCGGCCGGGCTGTACCCGCGCTCCGAGCCGTCCCAGCCCAGGCTCCACTGGCCACCCTCGCCCCCTTGCGCCAGGCCCGTCGCCCAGCGCAGCCCCGTGTCGGACGGGCCGGCCGATTGCGCCACGCTCGCATGCAGCTTCGCGCCGGCGACGGACTGCACCAGTTCCAGGCCGTGCGCCACGCGCGTGTCCATCCACTCCGAGCGGGCCTCCGCGGTCAGCCCTTGCCGCAGTCCCATGCGCCACGCCGCCGCCGCCCAGGCGCCCGGCTGGTCGCGCAGGCGGCCCAGTTCCACTTCGTAGTCGGTGGCGCCGGCCTGCAGCAACTCGGGGCCGCGCACCGGCGGACCGCTGGACAGCGAGCCGGGCCGGAGCAGCGCGCGCGTGTCCTGCGCTGCCATCCCGGCGACGTCGCGCAGGCGCGCTCCCTCCGGCTGCGCGAAACCGGGTGGCCACGATGCCGCCGGGGCCGTGGATGCCGGCAGCCCGAAGGCGGTGTCGGCACCCGGTGGGGGCGCACGCAGCGCCAGCGGACGGCCGAAGCGCAGCCCGGCCAGCGCCACCGGCCGGCTCCAGCCACCGCCGCTGCCGTGGGTTTCGCCCAGCACCAGCGTCTTCCAGGGGCCGGGCAGCCGCGCCTCCCAGTTCGCATCCAGGCGTTGCAGCGGTGCCTGCGCCGCCGGGTCTATGCGCAGGCCGCCGCGCAGCGTGCCGGCGCCGGTGTCCAGTGCGCCATCCAGCTGCCCGGCGCCTGGCACGCCGGTTTCGCCCGCGAGCGGCTCGTACTGGATCCGCACGCCGGGCACGGGCCGCATCACCGCGCCGGACGGCGCCACGGGCGCGAGCGGCAACCCGTCCTGCGCACCCGCGCACGGCAGCAGCAGCCCCGCGGCGATCGCCGCGAGCCAGTGGGGTGGACGGGGGGCGCAGGGGACGCGGGACATCGAAGGTTCCTGGCGCCCGCCATGCTAGCGTGCGGATCGTGTTCCGCCGCCCGATGCGGACACGGCGCGATCGGGGGTCTCCGAAGGCGTGAAGGATGTCGCAGGTGTGTGCCGGCCCGGACCCCGGCCCCTCCATTGCGCAGGATCAAGGCCGTGGATGACCCCGCGTCGGGGCTCGCCGAGCCGCGGCAGTACGATCGGCGGCGATGACCATCTTGCGCAAATTGCTGGAGAACCTGCGCGGCGCCTTCGCCTTCCTGCTGCTGTCGGCCAACACGCTGTTCTGGTGCCTGCTGCTGTTCGTGCTGGCGCTCGTGAAGCTGGCCCTGCCCTTCGAGCCGGCGCGCCGCCGCCTCGACCGGCTGCTCAATGCGGTGGCCACCGCCTGGATCGCCTGCAACACGGGCTGGATGCGGCTGACGCAGCCGACGCGATGGGACGTGGAAGGCGCCGATGCCCTGGCGCCCGGCGGCTGGTACCTGGTCAACAGCAACCACCAGTCGTGGGTCGACATCTTCGTGCTGCAGCGCGTGCTGAGCGGGCGCATCCCGCTGCTCAAGTTCTTCCTCAAGCAGCAGTTGATCTACGTGCCGGTGATCGGGCTGGCCTGGTGGGCGCTGGACTTCCCCTTCATGCGGCGCCATGGCAAGGCGGCGCTGCGCGCCAATCCGGGCCTGCGCCGCCAGGACACCGAAACCACGCGCCGGGCCTGCGAGAAGTTCGCCCGGACGCCCACCAGCGTGACCAACTTCGCCGAGGGCACGCGCTTCACCCCCGCCAAGCACCGCGGCCAGTCCTCGCCCTACCGCCACCTGCTCAAGCCCAGGGCCGGCGCGCTGGCCTTCGCCATGGGCGCGCTGGGCACGCGGTTCCGCAGCCTGGTCGATGCGACCATCGTCTATCCGGGTGGCGCGCCGACGTTCTGGGATTTCCTGTGCGGGCGCGTGCCCGAAGTGCGGGTGCGCATCCGCGAGTTGCCGATACCGGAGGTGTTCTGCAGCGGCAACTACGAGGGCGACCCTGCGCTGCGCTCGAGCTTCCACCAGTGGCTGGACCAGCTCTGGCGCGACAAGGACCGGCAGATCGGCGAGCTGCTGCAGGACAGCGGCACGGCGTAGCGGACGCCCGCCACCCGCACCCGGCGCGGATCCGGGGCACCGCCCGGCTACTTGCCCAGGTTGTCGCTCGACCGGTCCGCCGTCGGCTTGTCCGTGCGACCGGTGTCGCGCGGGCGCGCCGAGTCGCTGGCCATGGCGCGATCCGGACTCGCCGATGCCGGCGACCAGCCCGCGCGCGGCGCACCGGCCGGCTCCTTCCACGAGCGATCGACGGACACGGCGCCGGTCGCTTCGTCCGCGTGCACGCCGACCCCGGCTTCGTACACCATCTTGCCGCCCAGCCAGCCGGACACCAGCAGCATCGCGATGGCGACCAGCGACAGCATCAGCGGGGTCCCGCCGGTGGCTGCATCGGCCCAGCGCAGCCAGGCGTTGACGATGTACAGCACCACGATCGCGAGGTTCAGGCCCATGTGCGTGAGCGCGGTGGAGAAGACCGGCTTGTCGCGCAGCGACATCAGGTCGACCAGCCCCGGGATGGCGGCCGCCAGTGCCCCCAGGATGCCCCCGACCATGGCATAGAACGAGGCGATTTCCCAGCTGCCCGGCGCGCCGGAGCGCAAGGCCACGAAATCGCAGACGAGCGAGAAGATCCACAACCCGATCGGGATGGTCACCAGCATGGGGTGGATCGGATGGCCGGCTATCTGGGCAGGTGTGCGCATGGCTGTAACCTTTCAATCCATTCGACTGTGGACCCGCCGCGACAGCGCGGCTGTAGGACATCTCTTGGATTTCCCGGGCGCCCTGTCCTGCACCCCACCCTCCGGTTGATCCATCCGGATCGCACCGTTGAAATCCCTTCCTTCGCGGCAGGGGCGCGCGTCAGGTCACCACCAGGTACAGCGTCACCAGGATGCAGATCCCCGTGACGATCGCCCAGATCGCCGGCCAGTTGTCGCCTTCCTTGGCGTCCTGCACCGACAGGGTCTTCATCGGGTCGGTGCCGTGGAAGTCCTTGCCATGGGTCTCGTCGGTGCTGCGGTGCAGGGCCGGATTGAGCCCCTCGCGGCCGGCGGCGTCGTCATTCGTGGGCGTGGTGTTCGTCATGCGATCCCTCCTGCACGGGGGCCGGCTGCGCGCGGCGCAGGCTCCAGCGAACCATGAACTCGAGGCAGGCCTGCGCGGGATCGGCGGCGTCCGACAACCGCGACATCAGGTTGACCCAGTCCTCCGGCGCAGCATGCCGCTCGAAGCGCGCCACCGCAAGCCGGGCGAACGCCTCCGGCTGCCCGCCGGCGGCCTCGATGTCCTTCGCCAGCGCGGGCGACAGCGCGGCCGCCGCGCCCTGCGCGCGAGCGAGCAGGTCGCCCAGCATCACCACAGCTGGGCCTCCAGCTCGTCCGGCCCGAGCGACACGCCTTCCAGCCGCGCGGCGCCGGCCAGCGTGGCGGTGTAGCGAGCGGCGGCCAGCGTCCACGCACGGGCTTCCAGCATGTCGGCGATGCGGCCCTCGACCAGCTCGAACGGCAGCTCGCGCGCCGGGATGCGGCGGTCCAGCCGCAGCACGTGCCAGCCGAAGCGCGAGCGCACCGGCTCGCGCCCGGTGGTCCCCTCGGGCAGCGCCTCGATGGCCGACTGCACCACCGGCACCAGGTCGCCCGGCTGCAGCTGCCCGAGCGATCCGCCCTGCATCTTCGACGGGCACGACGAGAACGCCTGCGCCGCTTCCGCGAAGGCGGCCGGGTCGTCGCCGACCTCCTGCGCGATGACGGCGGCCTGCCGCTGCGCCTCGGTCCAGCCGGCCTCGTCGTCGCTGCCGGGCTCGACCAGGATGTGGCGTGCCTCCAGCAGCGGCGGCGTGCGGAAGCGCTCGCGCCGCTGCTCGTACACGCGCAGGCACTCCTCGCGCGTGGGCGCGGCCGGCGCGGCCTGCGTGTCCAGCACTTCGCGGATCAGCGCCTCCTCGTCCACTTCGCGCCGGCCCGCTTCGTCGACTTCGGGCCGGGCCGCGACGCCCAGCCGCTGCGCCTCCTGCAGCAGCAATTCGCGGATGGCCAGCGCGCGCGCCGCGGCGCGCCAGGCACTGGCCGGGTCGGGCGCGGGATGCTGCTGCGCCTCCTCGGCGATCGCCTCGGGTGCGATCACGGTGCCGTTGACGCTCACCCTCACGTAGGCGGGCGGCGCCGCAGGCCCGGGATCGGCCGCGCCGCCCACGCGCTTGTGGATGTGGATGGTGGCGGTGGTCCCGCCGCCCCCGCCGCAGCCGCCGCTGGAGCAGGCCGCGGGCATCTGCGGCTCGGGCCGCGCGGCGCGGGTGTCGAATGCCGAAGGTCCGCTCATGTCGCTTGCCCGCTCTGCGATTGCGCCCGCGAGACCACCTCGCTCGCGTAGGGCTGGCCCAGACCGGTCGGGTCCGACGGCGGGCGCTTGCGCCCCAGCGGCGCGCGCGAGCGCGCGATCTGGTAGCCCGGCCGCAGCAGGAACCAGATCGGCACGCTCCAGATGTGGATCAGCCGGGTGAAGGGGGTGATCAGGAACAGCACCAGCCCCAGGATGATGTGCAGCTTGAACACCAGCCCCACCTCGTCGAGCCGGCCGGCGGCGGCCGGGTCCAGCACCAGGATGCCGTGCGCCCAGCCCATCAGCTGCACCATCTCGCTGCCGTCCAGGTGCTGCATGCTCCAGTACACGGTGCCCACACCCATCACCAGCTGCAGCCAGATCAGCGCCAGCACCGCGATGTCGCCCCAGGACGAACTGCGGCGGATGCGCGCGTCGAACAGCCGCCGGTGCAGCAGCAGCGTGCAGCCGACCAGTGCCGACACGCCCGCGATGCCGCCCACCAGCATGGCCATCATCTGCTTGGTCTGGTTCTCCACGCCGAGCGCATGGAACACCCACACCGGCGTCAGCAGCCCCACGAAGTGGCCGAAGAACAGCACGATCACGCCCAGGTGGAACAGGTTGGAGCCGACCAGCATCTGCTTGCGGCGCAGGAACTGGCTGGACTGCGAGCGCCAGCCGTACTGGTCCTTGTCGAAGCGCAGGATGCTGCCCACCACCAGCACGATCACGGCCACGTAGGGGAACCAGCCGAAGGCCAGCTGGTTGAGGTAATCGTCCATCGCCTGTCTCCTTAGCGTCCCATCGCGGCCTTCAGCCGCTGCACGATGCCGCCGCCCGCCTGCGGCGCCGGCGCGCCGCTGAAGGTGACCGGCTCTTCCTGCCAGGTCTCGTCCAGCGACTTCGCCTCCTGCGTGGCCAGCCGCCGGCGCACCTCGTCCAGCGCATCGGGGTCGGGCGCGCCCTCGCCCAGCGCCAGCAGCGCGGTGAACACGGCGGCATACGGCGTGCCGCGCTGCTGCAGCCGCTCGGCCAGCGCCGCGAACACGTGGGCCGGCTGCCCCAGCCATTCGCGCGCTTCGCGCGGCGGCAGGAAGGACACGAACTCGAGGAACAGCGGCAGGTAGTCGGGCAGTTCCGAGGTCCCCATGAGGAAGCCGTTCGCCTCGTAGCGCCCGGCCAGGTCGACCAGCGCTCGGCCGCGCTCGCGGCTTTCGCCGTGGACGTGCTCGAACAGGTGCAGCGACAGGGCGCCGGAGCTGTCGAACAGCGAGCTGTAGTGCTCCTGCAGGTCCCAGATGTCGTGGGCCGCCAGCCGCGCCAGCAGCGGCTCCAGCGCCCGCTGTTCGCGCGCGCCTAGCGCACCCTCGGTCTCGAAGGCGGCCCGGATTTCCGGCACCGCCGCCTGCAGGTCCGCGTCCGGATAGCCCAGCAGCGCGCTCAGGGCCTTGGCGGTGCGTTTCATGTCGGCACGTCCATGTCCTTGTGGCGCGGCGTCTGCTTGGGTCCGCCGCCGAACAGGTTCAGCCCGCTGCGGCCTTCGGTCTGGTCGCGGAAGCCGAAGCCGGTGGAGCCGCGCAGCCAGTAGGCGTCTTCCTCCAGTTCGCGCCGCACGGTGGGGATCACGTAGCGGTCCTCGTAATTGGCGATCGCCATGACCTGGTACATGTCCTCCAGCGTCGCGGTGGACAGGCCCACGCGCTGCGCGATCGCCTCGTCGATGCGGCCGTCGACCCGCTTGGCGCGCATGTAGGCGCGCATGGCCAGCATGCGCTCCAGCGCGGCCGCGACCGGCGCCTCGTCGCCGGCGGTCAGCAGGTTGGCCAGGTAGCGCAGCGGGATGCGCAGCGAGCGCACGTCCGGCATGCCGTCCTTGGCCGAGAGCTTGCCCGCCTCGGCGGCCGACTGGATCGGCGACAGCGGCGGGATGTACCAGACCATCGGCAGGGTGCGGTACTCCGGGTGCAGCGGGAACGCGACCTTCCACTCCTTCATCATCTTCCAGCAGGGCGAGCGCAGCGCCGCCTCGATCCACTGGCGCGGCACGCCGTCGAGGGCGGCCTGGCGCTGCACCTCGGGGTCGCGCGGGTCCAGCATCAGGTCCAGCTGCGCCTGGTACAGCGCCTTCGGGTCCTCGACCGAGGCCGCGGCCTCGATGCGGTCGGCGTCGTACAGCACCACGCCGAGGTAGCGGATGCGGCCCACGCAGGTCTCCGAGCAGACGGTGGGCTGGCCGGTCTCGATGCGCGGGAAGCAGAAGATGCACTTCTCGCTCTTGCCCGAGGACCAGTTGTAGTAGATCTTCTTGTACGGGCAGCCCGACACGCACATGCGCCAGCCGCGGCACTTCTCCTGGTCGATCAGCACGATGCCGTCTTCCACCCGCTTGTAGATGGCGCCCGAGGGACAGGCCGCCGCGCACGAGGGGTTCAGGCAGTGCTCGCACAGGCGCGGCAGGTACATCAGGAAGGTCTGCTCGAACTGGCCGTAGATCTCCTTCTGGATGCCCTCGAAGTTCCGGTCGTGCGAGCGCTTGGCGAACTCGCCGCCCAGCATGTCCTCCCAGTTGCCGCTCCACTCGATCTTGTTGAGCACTTCGCCGGTGACCAGCGAGCGCGGCTTGGCCACCGGCTGCGCCTGCAGCTCGCCGGCGTTCTGCAGCCAGCCGTAGTCGTAGGTGTAGGGCTCGTAGAAGTCGTCGATCTCCGGCAGGTGCGGGTTGGCGAAGATCTTGGCCAGGATGCGCCACTTGGATCCCAGGCGCGGCTCGATGCGGCCGTTCTTCTTGCGCACCCAGCCGCCGCGCCAGCGCTCCTGGTTCTCCCAGTCCTTGGGGTAGCCGATGCCGGGCTTGGACTCGACGTTGTTGTACCAGGCGTACTCCTGGCCTTCGCGGTTGGTCCAGACGTTCTTGCAGGTGATCGAGCAGGTGTGGCAGCCGATGCACTTGTCCAGGTTCAGCACCATCGGGATCTGCGCGCGGACTTTCATCGCAGCACCTCCTTGCGGGCGACCACGCCCCGGCCCCAGTCGGCGCTGCCGCCGCCGGCGTGCACGGCGTCGTCGGCCGCCTTGTCGAACCAGTTGACCTGGCTCATCTTGCGCACGATCACGAATTCGTCGCGGTTGGCGCCCACCGTGCCGTAGTAGTTGAAGCCGTAGGCCAGCTGCGCGTAGCCGCCGATCATGTGGGTCGGCTTCATGTTGATGCGCGTCACCGAGTTGTGGATGCCGCCGCGCTGGCCGGTGATCTCGGAGCCGACCACGTTCACCAGCTTCTCCTGCGCGTGGTACATGATGGCCGTGCCCGGCATGATGCGCTGCGACACGATGGCACGCGCCGTCAGCGCGCCGTTCATGTTGAAGACCTCGATCCAGTCGTTGTCCTCGATGCCGGCCTCGCGCGCGTCGTCCTCGCTGATCCACACCGTCGGTCCGCCGCGACTGAGCGACAGCATGATCAGCGTCTCCGTGTAGGTCGAGTGGATGCCCCACTTCTGGTGCGGCGTCAGGATGTTGAGCTGGATCTCCCGGTTGCCGTTGGGCAGCTTGCCCAGCACCTGCCGCACGGTGCGGGTGTCGATCGGCGGGCGCCAGGTGACGAAACCTTCGCCGAAGGCGAGCATCCACGGGTGGTCCTGGTACAGCGACTGGCGGCCGGTCAGCGTACGCCAGGGGATCAGCTCGTGCACGTTGGTGTAGCCGGCGTTGTAGCAGACGCTCTCGCTCTCGATGCCGGACCAGGTGGGCGAGGAAATGATCTTGCGCGGCTGCGCCGTGATGTCGCGGAAGCGGATCTTCTCCTCGTGCCGGCCCTCGGCCAGGTGGGCGTGCTCGCGGCCGGTGGCTTTCGACAGCGATTCCCAGGCCTTCACCGCCACTTCGCCGTTGGTCTCGGGCGCCAGGTACAGCACGGCCTCGCAGGCTTCGATGTCGGTCTGCAGGCGCGGCCGGCCGGCGGCGGGGCCATCGGGCACGGTGCCGTTGAGGGCCTTCAGGCCCTGGATCTCGTGCTGGGTGTCCCAGTGGATGCCCTTGGAGCCGTTGCCCAGCTGGTCCAGCGCCGGCCCCAGCGAGGTGAAGCGGGCATAGGTCGCCGGGTAGTCGCGCTCGACCAGGAACACGTTGGCCATGGTCCGGCCCGGCACCGGCTCGCACTCGCCGCGGCCCCAGTCGCGCGGCTGGTAGGGCTGGGCGATCTCGCCCTTGCTGTCGTGCTGCAGCGGCTGCAGCACCAGGTCGTGCTCCACGCCCAGCACCTCGGGCGCCACCTGCGAGAACTTCTCGGCGATGCCGCGGAAGATCGCCCAGTCGGTGCGGGCCTCCCAGGCCGGGTCCACCGCCGCCGTCAGCGGGTGGATGAACGGGTGCATGTCGGTGGTGTTGAGGTCGTGCTTCTCGTACCAGGTGGCGGTGGGCAGCACCACGTCGGCGTAGAGGCTGGTGGTGGACATGCGGAAGTCGATGTTCACGTACAGGTCCAGCTTGCCCACCGGCGCCTGCTCGTGCCAGACCACTTCCTTCGGCTTCTGGATGCCGGCACGCACGTCGTCGGTGCCGACGATGCCGTGCAGCGAGCCCACGTAGTGCTTGAGGAAGTACTCGTGGCCCTTGCCGCTGGCCCCCAGCACGTTGCCGCGCCAGAAGAACATGTTGCGCGGCCAGTTGACCGGGTTGTCCGGATCGAGGCAGGACATCTTCACCTCGCCGGACTTCAGCAGGCGCGGCACCTCCTGCTGGATGTCGGCGCCCGATGCCTTGAGTCGCCGGCCCAGCTCGATCGGGTTGAGCTGCAGCTGCGGCGCCGAGGGCAGCCAGCCCATGCGCTCGGCCCGCACGTTGTAGTCGATGATGGCGCCCGACCAGTCGCCCGGCGGCGCCGTCGGCGAGATGATGTCGGCTATGCGCAGCGTCTCGTAGCGCCACTGGTCGGTGTGGGCGTAGAAGAAGCTGGTGGCGTTCATCTGCCGCGGCGGACGCACCCAGTCGGAGGCCATGGCGATCGGCAGCCAGCCGGTCTGCGGCCGCAGCTTCTCCTGGCCGACGTAGTGGCTCCAGCCGCCGCCGGACTGGCCGATGCAGCCGCACATCACGAGCAGCGAGATGATCCCGCGGTAGCTCATGTCCATGTGGTACCAGTGGTTCAGCCCGGCGCCCAGGATCACCATGGACTTGCCCTGGGTCTTCGCCGCGTTGTCGGCGAACTCGCGGGCGACCTGGATGATCCGCTCGCGCGGCACCCCGGTCACCTTCTCGGCCCAGGCGGGCGTGAACGGCACGTCGTCGTCGAAGCTGCGGGCCACGTTGGCGCCGCCGAAGCCGCGGTCCAGCCCGTAGCTGGCACAGAACAGGTCGAACACCGTCGCGACGCGGGCCGTGCCGCCGCCGGCCAGCGCGATCTCGCGCACCGGCACGTGCCGGATCAACACCTCGTCGTGGGCGGTGGCCACGAAGTCGTGCGGCGCCTCGCCGCCGAAATAGGGGAAGGCCACCGCCACGACGCCGTCGTTCTGCTTCTCGAAACTGCGCAGCAGCTTCACCTCGCGGCCCTGCCCGTCCTTCTCCTCGAGGTTCCACTGGCCCTGCTCGCCCCAGCGGAATCCCACCGAGCCGAGCGGCGCCACCAGCTTGTTGCTCGTTTCGTCGAAGGCGATGGTCTTCCAGTCCGGGTTGTTGGCCTCGCCCAGGTTGTCGATCAGGTCGGCCGCGCGCAGCAGCCGGTCGGGCACCAGCCGGCCGCCCTGCTCCACCAGCTTCACCAGCATCGGGAAGTCGGAGTACTTGCGGGTGTAGTCCTCAAAGTACGGGACCTGCCGGTCCAGGTGGAACTCGCGCAGCACCACGTGGCCGAAGGCCAGCGCCAGCGCCGCGTCCGTGCCCTGCTTGGGGTGCAGCCACATGTCGGAGAACTTGGCCGCCTCGTTGTAGTCCGGGGCGATCACCACGCTCTTGGTGCCGCGGTAGCGCGACTCGGCGTAAAAGTGCGCGTCCGGCGCCCGGGTCATGGGAATGTTGGAGCCCCACACCAGCAGGAAGCCGGCGTTGTACCAGTCGGCGCTCTCGGGCACGTCGGTCTGCTCGCCCCAGGTCTGCGGCGACGAGGGCGGCAGGTCGCAGTACCAGTCGTAGAAGGACAGCAGGTTGCCGCCGATCAGCGACAGGTAGCGGCTGCCCGAGGCGTACGAGATCATCGACATGGCCGGGATCGGCGAGAAGCCGGCGATGCGGTCGGGGCCGTATTCCTTGATCGTCCAGGCGTTGGCTGCCGCGATCAGCTCGTTCACCTCGTCCCAGCCGGCGCGCACGAAGCCGCCACGGCCGCGCTTGCTGACCCATTCCATGCGCTTGGCCGGATCGCCGACGATGGACTTCCAGGCCGCCACCGGGCTCATGCTGGCGCGCGCCTCGCGCCAGAACCGCAGCAGCCGCCCGCGCACCAGCGGGTACTTGATGCGGGTGCCGGAGTACAGGTACCAGCTGTAGCTGGCGCCGCGCGGGCAGCCGCGCGGCTCGTGGTTGGGCAGGTCGGGGCGGGTGCGCGGGTAGTCGGTCTGCTGGGTCTCCCAGGTGACGATGCCGCCCTTGACGTAGATCTTCCAGGAGCACGAGCCGGTGCAGTTCACGCCGTGGGTGGAGCGCACGATCTTGTCGGCCGCCCAGCGCTTGCGGTAGGCGTCCTCCCAGGCCCGGCTCTCGTTGGTGGTGATCCCGTGGCCGCCGGAGAAGGTCTCCCGGGCCTGGCGGAAGTACGTGATTCGATCCAGGAAGTGGCTCATCTCATGTTCCTTGCTCCAACGATGACGAATGACCTCGCTGCGCTTCGAATGACGAATGACTGGGGTTCCTTCGTCATTTGTCATTGCCCGGCGAAGCCGGCGTCATTCGTCATGCGGCCGCCGGGTGCAGGACCTCGGTGCGGCGCACCTCGGTCAGGTACATCCAGATCAGCGACACCCAGACCACCCCGTACAGCAGCATGAAGGCCGAGGACCGGATGCCGGTGAAGTCCAGCAGCGCGCCGAACAGGATCGGCAGCACGAAGCCGCCCAGGCCGCCGGCCAGGCCGACGATGCCGCTGATGGCGCCGATGTTGTGCGGGTAGTCGTTGCTGATGTACTTGAAGACGCTGGCCTTGCCGAAGGCCCAGGCGACCCCCAGCACGGCCATCAGCGCGGTGAAGGCATAGACGTTCAGGCCGATGTGGAAGGTCCTGGGGCCGTCCAGCGTGAGGACGGTGAACTGGGTCTGCGGGTAGGACAGCAGGAACAGGCAGATCCAGCTGACCCACATCACCCACCAGGTCACGCTCTGGGCGCCGTACTTGTCCGACAGGGCCCCGCCGATGGCGCGCAGCACGCCGCCCGGCAGCGAGAAGCAGGCGGCCAGCAGCGCCGCCACCCGGATGTCCAGGCCGTACTCGCCCACGTAGTACTGCACCATCCACAGCGACAGCGCCACGTAGCCGCCGAACACGATGCTGTAGTACTGGCAGTAGCGCAGCACGCGCGGGTCCTTCAGCGTCCGCAGCTGCTGGCCGAAGCTGACGTCGGCCGGTACCCGGTGCGACGGGTCGTCGTGGCTGAAGAACCAGAACAGCAGCAGCGCGCCCAGCATCACGGCCGCATAGACCTGCGGCACCATCGCCCAGCCGAAAGCCACCACCAGCGCCGGTGCGACGAACTTGTTGACCGCCGCACCCGAATTGCCGGCGCCGTAGACGCCCATCGCCAGCCCCTGGCGGTGCCTGGGGAACCAGCGCGCCACGTAGGGCGTGCCCACCGAGAACGAGCCGCCGGCCAGGCCGACGAACAGGCCGATCACCAGGAAGTGCCAGTAGGCGGTGGCATAGGCCATCAGCCAGATCGCCGGGATGGTGGCCGCCATCAACAGCGCCATCACCACGCGCCCGCCGTAGCGGTCGGTCCAGATGCCCAGCGGCACCCGCACCAGCGAGCCGGTCAGCACCGGCGTGGCGGTGAGCAGTCCGAACTGGGTGGCGTTGAGGCCCAGCTGCTGGCGCAGCGGAATCCCGATCACGCCGAACATCATCCACACCATGAAGCAGACGGTGAACGCCAGGGTGCTCACCACCAGCACCGACAGCGCCTTGCGCCCGATCGGCGCCGTGCCCGCGGTCGGCGCGGCCCCGGATGTGAAGTGGGTGGCCATGGTTGCGGGGCAGATTAGCAACCGGTGGCGCGCGGGGGGCACCGCTGTAACAGCCGACTGCGGCCGGGCTGGGAACGCCTGAGCCAGGCTCTTACATGCGCTGACAGCCCGCCCACCGCGGCGGCGCCCGCCGCTAGATTGCGGCCAACCCCCACCGCAGGCCGCCGCCATGCCGACCACCTCGCCTCCGCGCAGCACGCGGGCCGCGCGCCGCACGCTGCACCTCTGGACCCCCGAGGACAAGGCCTTCTGGGAGCAGGAAGGCCAGGCCATCGCCCGCATCAACCTGTGGATCAGCGTGCCGGCGCTGTTCCTGGCGTTCGCGATCTGGCAGCTGTGGAGCGTGGTGGCGGTGAGCCTGCCGGCGCTGGGCTTTCGCTATACCACCGACCAGCTGTTCTGGCTGGCGGCGGCGCCGGCGCTGTCGGGCGCGACGCTGCGCATCTTCTATTCCTTCATGGTGCCGCTGGTGGGCGGGCGCCGCTGGACGGCGATCTCCACCGCCTCGCTGCTGATCCCGGCCATCGGCATCGGCATCGCGGTGCAGGACAACACCACGCCCTACACGACCATGCTGGTGCTGGCCCTGCTGTGCGGCTTCGGCGGCGGCAACTTCTCCTCCAGCATGTCCAACATCAGCTTCTTCTTCCCGAAGGAGCGCAAGGGTTCGGCCCTGGGCGTGAATGCCGGACTGGGCAACCTGGGCGTCTCGGTGGTGCAGTTCCTCAGCCCGCTGGTGGTCACCGCCGGCGTGCTGGGCATTTTCGCCGGCGACCCGCAGACCATCCTGCGCAACGGCAACGAAGTGCGCGTGTGGACCCAGAACGCCGCCTTCATCTGGGTGCCCTGGATCGCGCTGGCCGCGGTGGCCGCCTGGTTCGGCATGAACGACATCGCCGAAGCCAGGGCCTCGGTGGCGGCGCAGGCGGCGATCTTCCGGCGCAAGCACAACTGGCTGATGTGCCTGCTGTACCTGGGCACCTTCGGCTCCTTCATCGGCTACGCGGCCGGCTTCCCGCTGCTGATCAGGAGCCAATTCCCCGACATCAACCCGCTCGCCTTCGCCTGGCTGGGGCCGCTGCTCGGCGCGGTGGTGCGGCCGTTCGGCGGCTGGCTCTCGGACCGCTGGGGCGGGGCCACCGTGACGCTGTGGAACTTCGTCGCGATGGCCGCCGGCGTCGCCGGCGTGCTGTGGTTCCTGCCCAGCGGGCCAAGCGGGGGCTCCTTCGCCGGCTTCTTCCTGGCCTTCCTGGTCCTGTTCATCACCACCGGCATCGGCAACGGCTCGACCTTCCGCATGATCCCGGTCATCTTCCTGACCCAGGCCCTGCGCGGGGTCGACCCGAACGACGCGGCGGCGGTGGCCCGCGCCACCCGGGAGGGCAACACCGAGGGCGCCGCCACCCTGGGCTTCACCGGCGCGATCGGCGCCTATGGCGGCTTCTTCATCCCCAAGAGCTACGGCACCTCCATCGCCAACACCGGCGGGCCGGAGGCCGCGCTGTACGTCTTCATCGCCTTCTACCTGCTGTGCATCGCCGTCACGTGGTGGTTCTACAGCCGGCGGGGCGCGGAAATGCCCTGCTGACGCCTTCTCTCCAGGGTCGCCGCTCGAAAGGTGCACCGACAGGGTACCTTTTGACCAGGATCAAGCCGGTCAACCCGGGTAAACCCTAAATTCCTCTCGACGGCTCACAAGGCTGTCGGCCAGCGGGGGCCAGCCCCGCGAATCAGAGGAAACAAGGTCCCACGATGAAAGCCCCGAAGTTCGCCCCCACTGCCGTTGCCGTCGCGCTGCTGTTTGCCGCGGCACCCCTGATCGGCTCGGTCGGCGCGACCGTCGTCACCGGCAAGAACGCCGGCTCCGCCGCGCCCGCGGCGGTGGCCGCCAAGGCCAGGGCCCCGGCCGCTGCCGGCCAGGTGCACAAGATCACGCTGAAGACCGGCATGGCGGGCGGCAAGATGGTCTACCTGGACGAGAAGGGCAACGCCAACCCGGTGCTCAAGGGCAAGGTCGGCGACACCCTGGAAATCACCATCTCCAGCGGCGAAGGCGCCGAGCACGACATCGTGTTCCCCGAGCTGAAGGTCGCCTCGGCCAAGTTCAGCGGCAAGAGCGTGGTCAAGGTCACCGTGCCCCTGACCCAGGGCGGCAAGTTCACCTACTACTGCTCCATCCCGGGCCACAGGCAGATCGGGATGGAAGGCACGGTGGAAGTCGAAGGGCCGGCCGGTTCCGCGGCCGTCACCGTCCCCGCCGGCGCCGTGAAGACCGTCGCACTGGGCGCCGGCCCGGCAGGCGCCATCGATGCCAAGGCCATTGCCCCGGCCGCCGCCAACGCGGTGAGCATCTCCATGGACCCGAACGCGGTGCCCAAGCCGATCGGCAAGCGGCCGCCCCAGCTGGTCAAGTACCACATCGAAACGGTGGAACTGGAAGGCAAGCTGGACGACGGCACCACCTTCACCTACTGGACCTTCGGCAAGAAGGTGCCCGGCCCGATGCTGCGGGTGAAGCAGGGTGACACGGTCGAACTGACGCTGAGCAACGCGCCCAACAGCAAGGCGATCCACTCGATCGACCTGCACTCGGTGACCGGCGGCCACGGCGGCGGCGAGCACACCCAGGTGGCGCCCGGCGAATCCAAGACGATCCGCTTCAAGGTGCTCAACCCGGGCCTGTACGTGTACCACTGCGCCACCGCATCGGTGCCGCACCACATCTCGGCCGGCATGTACGGAATGATCCTGGTCGAGCCGCCGGAGGGGCTGCCCAAGGTGGACAAGGAGTTCTACGTCATGCAGGGCGACCACTACACCTCGCACGCGCACGGCACCAAGGGCCACCAGGCGTTCGACCACGGCCGCGCCGCGGACGAGCTGCCCACCTGCTACACCTTCAACGGCTCGGTGGGCGCCTTGACCAAGGAACACAAGATGACGGCCAAGGTCGGCGAGACGGTGCGCGTGTACTTCGGCGTCGGCGGCCCGAACAAGGTCTCCTCGTTCCACGTGATCGGCGAGATCTTCGACAGGGTCTACAGCGAAGGCTCGGTCAAGGCGATCAAGACCGACGTGCAGACCACGCTGGTGGCCCCCGGCGGCGCGACCATCGTCGACTTCAAGGTCAACTACCCTGGCAAGTTCCTGCTGGTGGACCATGCCCTGTCGCGCGTCGGCAAGGGCGCGGCGGGGGCCCTGGAAGTGACCGGTCCGGCCGACGACAGCATCTACAAGGCCTCGAGCGGCGCGATGCACGTCGAGCATTGACAGGGTGGTTGGTAAGTGAGTGAGGGATGGGGCGCTTCGGCGCCCCTTTTCATGCGCAAGCGGGCGCGGGGGCATCGCCGACTTGACGTGCGTCAAGGAGGAAATCAGGGCCGTCCCTAGCATTAGGTGTATCCGCAATGCACCTTCAAAAAGGACTCCCATGACGACTCCGGCATCCCGCATCGACGTTCGCACCATCGCCCCGCGCGAGCGCCATTCGCTGATCTTCTCGACCTTCGATGCGCTCGCCACCGGCCAGGCCCTGGAACTGGTCAACGACCACGATCCCCGGCCGCTGTACTACCAGTTCAACGACCGCACCCCCGGCGAGTTCGAGTGGACCTACCTGGAACAGGGCCCGGACACCTGGCGCGTGGCCATCACCCGCCTGAAGGCCCCGCATGGCTCCGACGGCTCGTGCTGCGGCTCGTGCGGAGGCTGAACCCCATTTGCAACTTCGGATGAAGACACCATGAGAAGCAACAACGTGCTGTGGCGCTGGCTGGGATTCGTATTCGTCCTGTCCTTCGGCGCGCTCGGCTACCTGGGCTGGCAGATCTACCTGACCGCGCCCCCCATCCCGACCGCGGTGGTCACCACCAGCGGCGACGTGCTGTTCACCGGCGAACAGATCCAGAAGGGCCAGGAAGTCTGGCTCGCCTCGGGCGGCCAGCAGCAGGGCAGCGTCTGGGGCCACGGCGCCTACGTGGCGCCGGACTGGTCGGCCGACTGGCTGCACCGTGAAGCCGTGGCGCTGCGCGACCTGCGGGCCAAGGCGATCAAGAGCGATCCCGCGGCGCTGACGACCAGCGAGCGCGGCGCCGTCGACGCGGCCCTCAAGGAGGAAATGCGCGCCAACACCCACGACGCCGCCACCGGCAAGGTGACGGTGTCCGAGGTGCGCGCCAGGGCCATCCGCGAGGTCGCCGCCCACTACGACGGCCTGTTCGGCAACGCCGCCTCGCTGGAAAAGCTGCGCGAGCAGTACGCGATGCGCGACGACACCCTGCCCGACGCCGCCGACCGCGCGGCGCTGAACGCGTTCTTCTTCTGGAGCGCGTGGTCCGCCGTGACCGACCGCCCCGGCGAGACCGGCCTGTCCTACACCAGCAACTGGCCGCACGAGCCGATGGTGGGCAACACCATGACCGGCTCGGCCGCGATGTGGTCGATGGTCAGCGTGATCCTGCTGCTGGCCGGCATCGCCGCCATGCTGTGGCTGCACGGCGCCGGCAAGCACGAGGAGCCCGCCGTCCCGCCCAAGGCCGACCCGCTGCTCGGTGCGGCCGCCACGCCCTCGATGAAGGCGGTGCGCAAGTACTTCTTCGCCGTCGCCGGCCTGCTGCTGCTGCAGATCGGGATGGGCATCGTCACCGCCCACTACGCGGTGGAAGGCAGCTCCTTCTTCGGCCTGCCGATCTCCGAGCTGCTGCCCTACGTCACCAGCCGCACCATCCACACCCAGGTGGGCATCTTCTGGATCGCCACCGCCTGGCTGGCCACCGGCCTGTACATCGCGCCCATGCTGAGCGGCAAGGAGCCGAAGTTCCAGAAGCTGGGCGTCGACTTCCTGTTCTGGGCGCTGATCGTCATCGTGGTCGGCTCCAGCGTCACCGGCTGGATCGGCACGCTGCAGCGCAACGGCACCGACTTCGCCTTCTGGATCGGCAACCAGGGCCTGGAGTTCACCTCCATGGGCCGCGTCTGGCAGTACCTGCTGTTCGTCGGCCTGGTGCTGTGGGCCGTGCTGCTGGGCCGTGCCCTGTGGCCGGCGCTGAAGAAGCCCTCGGAAAGCCGCGGCCTGATCGCCATGGTGTTCCTGTCGGCCACCTGCATCGCGGGCTTCTACGTCACCTCGCTGACCTGGGGCCAGAACACGCACTACTCGATGGTCGAATACTGGCGCTGGTGGCTGGTCCACCTGTGGGTGGAAGGCTTCTTCGAGGTGTTCGCCACCGCCGTGATCGCGCTGATCTTCACCAAGCTCGGCCTGGTGCGCGCTGGCAGCGCCAACCGCGCCATCATCGCCGAGACCATCGTGTTCCTGTTCGGCGGCATCCTGGGCACGCTGCACCACCTGTACTTCACCGGCACGCCCACGTCCGTGATCGCCGTCGGCGCCGTGTTCTCCGCGCTGGAAGTGGTGCCGCTGACGCTGATCGGCCTGGAAGCGCTGCAGACCTGGAAGCGCACCCAGGGCATCTCCTGGCTGCAGGCCTACAAGTGGCCGGTGCTGTGCTTCGTCGCGGTGGGCTTCTGGAACACCGTCGGCGCCGGCCTGCTGGGCTTCGCCATCAACCCGCCGGCCTCGCTGTACTACGTGCAGGGCCTGAACATGACGGCGGCCCACGGCCACGCCGCCCTGTTCGGTGTCTACGGCATGCTGGGCATCGGCCTGATGCTGTTCTGCCTGCGCGGCCTGTATGCGCGCCACCTGCACGCCGACGGCCTGCTCAAGCCCGCCTTCTGGGGCCTGAACATCGGCCTGGCCATGATGGTGTTCCTGTCGCTGCTGCCGGCCGGCATCTACCAGGCCTGGGCCGCGATCACCGAGGGCCTGTGGTACGCGCGCTCGGCGGAAATCATCCACTCGCCGGTGATGGAAACGCTGGTGTGGCTGCGGGTGCCGGGCGACGTGGTGTTCGCCGCCGGCGCCGCGATCCTGGCCCTGTACGTGGTGCGGCTGCTCGGCCGCGGCGGGCAGCGCCCGTCGACGGTGCCGGTCGGGGCTGCCACGGCACGCCGCTGAGGACAGGCAGGGGGGCCGGCGCAAGCCGGCCCTTTTTCCTTTTGCGAAGGAGACCGCCGTGAAACTCACCGCCTTCACCGACTACAGCCTGCGCGTGCTGATCTACCTGGCCATGCGGCCGGGGCAGCGCGCCACCATCGCCCAGATCGCCCAGTCCTTCCAGGTGTCGGAGAACCACCTGGTCAAGGTGGTGCACTTCCTGGGCAAGGCGGGCTGGCTGAAGAACGTGCGCGGCAAGGGCGGCGGCCTGGAGCTGGCCCGCCCGGCCGACCGCATCGGCATCGCCGACGTGGTGCGCGACGCCGAGGGCGACACGCGGGTCGCCGAATGCTTCGCCGCCGACGGCGGCAAATGCGTGATCGGACCGGTGTGCAAGCTGCGCAATGTCATGGGCGACGCCGTGGCTGCCTTCTACGCGGTGCTGGCGCGATATACGCTCGAGGACCTGGTGCGCAACCGCGAGGAGTTGGCCGCCATCCTGTTCCACCCCACAGCCGGCCGCGTGCCGGCAAGGAGCCGCGCATGATCGAGGACCTGCCCTTCCCCTTCGAACTGCCCGAGGCGCTGCAACTGCCCGTGCTGGAGGCGCTCCAGCGGGTGGTCGACCCCGAGGTCGCGATGAACATCGTCGACGTCGGCCTGATCTACGGCGTGCGGCTGGCCGGCCACGAGATCCAGCTGGAGATCACGATGACGTCGGCCGCCTGCCCGGTGGCCGACGTGATCATGGACGACATCGAGCGCGAACTCGACCGGGTGCTGCCGCCCGAGTACACGGTGCGCACCGAACTGGTCTGGGATCCGCCCTGGACGCCCGAACGCATGAGCGAGTCGGCCCGCAACTTCATGGGCTGGTGATGCGCCCGCCCGCACGCGAGCGCCAGCCCCGCGGCGAGCCGGCTTCGCCCGCCACCCGGTTGCTGGCGGTGGGCTTGCTGCTCTGCATCGCGGCCGGGCTGCTGTCCGCGGTGGCCGGCGGCCTGCTGCGCGCCGGCGTCCCGCTGGCGCGCGCCGGCGCCCCCGACTGGCTGGGCCAGGCCGCCGTGCAGCATGCGGCGCTGATGATCTGCGCTTTCATGGGCACGGTGATCGCGGTCGAGCGCGCGGTCGCCGTCAAGCTGGCCATGGCCTGGCTGGCCCCGGCCGCTTCGGCGCTGGCCGGCCCGGCCCTGCTGCTGGGCCATGCGGCCGTGGGCGGCGGGCTGCTGGTGCTGTCCGGGGCTGCGTTCGTCGCCGTCAATGTGGTCGTCGTGCAGCGGCAAAGCGAACCGCACACCTGGCTGCTGCTGGCCAGCGCTGTCGCCTGGTTCGCCGGCAACTCGCTGTTCGCCGCGGGCCTGGCGCCTGCCGCGGTGGTGCCCTGGTGGTTCGGATTCCTGGTGATGACGATCGCCGCCGAACGGCTGGAGATGACACGGCTGATGCGGCGCCGCCGCGCAGCGCTGCCGGCGCTGGTCGGCCTGCTGGCGCTGCTGGCGGCTGGGGCTGCCGGGTCGGCCGCGGATCCGGTGGCCGGCGGCGTCCTGTACGGGGTCGCGCTGCTGGGGCTGTCGGCCTGGCTGCTCAGCTTCGATATCGCCCGCCGCACCCTGTTCACGCAAGGCCTGTCGCGCTACATGGCCGTGTGCCTGCTGAGCGGCTATGCCTGGCTGGCGGTCGGTGGGGTGGCCTGGGCGGCCACCGCGACGGGCGCGCCCTGGCGCGACGCCGCGCTGCACGCGCTCGGGCTGGGATTCGTCTTCAGCATGATGATGGGCCACGCCCCGGTCATCCTGCCGGCGGTGGCGGGAGTCAAGCTGCTGTTCGGCTGGCCCTTCTACCTGCCGCTGGCGCTGCTGCACGGCTCGCTGCTGGTGCGGCTGGGCCTGCGCGCCTTCGACGCCGGCTGGTTGCCGCGCGGAGCGGAGCTGAATGCGGCCGCGATCGCGCTGTTCGCATTCACCGCGATCGGCGCGGTGTTCGCCTGGCGGCGCAAACACGCGCTGGCCCCGCGCCGCGCCCGGCCGCCGGCCCCTGCGGCGGCGGGTGGTGGCGGGAGCCCGGCTGCCCGGCGCCCCCAGCTGCCTGCTCGCGGGGCCGGGGGCGGAAAGGACGCTTGAGAGGACCGCGCCTGCCGAGTTGATCTGCATCAGCCAGCCGCCCCCGTCGACCCCTAGGATTTCCGCCCACATGCACCCTCCGAATTCCGCCGGCGAGCTTCCCCCGCCCGCCGGCACCGACACCGGACGCGATGCCGATCGCCTGCGGGTCCAGGCCGAGCAGCAGGGGCTGTCCCTCCTGCAGCTGGCCGGCCGCCACCCATGCCAAGAGCCACTGCACCCTGTGGTTCGACTGCCTGGCCGCGTGCGGCCTTCGCGACGGCAAGCCAGAATGGGGGCAGTCCTGCATCGACAAGTGCTCGGCCACGCCCTGGCCGGCGACGTGCGCAACGGCCTGTCCTTCCGTGGCGCCGGATCGCTGCCGTTCGGCACCGAGATCCGCTCCGTCCAGGAGCTGTTCCGCTGGCTGGTCGCCGGCCTGCGCCCCCAACCCTGCTGAGAAAGAAGCGAGAACATGAAGAGAGACGACGCTCCCGCCCTGCTGGACACCACGCCTGCGCTGCCGCCGCAGCCGATCAGCGAGGACGTGCTGGCCGAGAAGTACCTCAAGGACGGCGAGCGCTCGGTCGACGACCTGTACCGCCGCGTTGCGCGCGCGCTGGCCAGCGTCGAGGCGGAGCCGCTGCGCGCCGAGTGGGAAGCGAAGTTCCTGGCCAACCTGCAGGCCGGCGCGATCGGCGCCGGCCGCATCATGAGCGCCGCCGGCACCGGCCTGGAAGCCACGCTGATCAACTGCTTCGTGCAGCCGGTGGGCGACTGCATCCAGGGCAGCGACGCCAACGGCCTGCCCGGCATCTACGAGGCGCTGCGCGAGGCGGCCGAGACCATGCGCCGCGGCGGCGGCGTGGGCTACGACTTCTCCGCCATCCGGCCGCGCGGCGCCGAGGTCAAGGCCACCGCGTCGCTGGCCTCCGGCCCGTGCAGCTACATGGACGTGTTCGACCACTCCTGCGCCACGGTGGAGAGCGCGGGCGCGCGCCGCGGCGCCCAGATGGGCGTGCTGCGCATCGACCACCCCGACGTGCTGGAGTTCATCACCGCCAAGCGCACGCCGGGGCGCTGGTCCAACTTCAACGTGTCCGTGGGCGTCAGCGACGCCTTCATGCAGACCCTGCGCGCCGGCGGCACCTGGGAGCTGGTGCACCGGGCCAAACCCGGCGCCGCGCTGATCGAGGCCGGCGCGCGCCAACGCGAGGACGGCCTGTGGGTCTACCGCAGCATCGCCGCCGCGCAGCTGTGGGACACCGTGATGCGCTCGGCCTACGACTTCGCCGAGCCGGGCATCCTGTTCCTCGACACCATCGAGCGCGAGAACAACCTGCGCTGGTGCGAGAAGATCACGGCGACCAACCCCTGCGGTGAACAGCCGCTCCCCCCGTACGGCTGCTGCGACCTCGGCCCGATCGTGCTGACGCGCTACGTGCGCCAGGCCTTCGGCTACGGCGGCGAGCCCGCGTTCGACTTCGAGGGTTTCGAGCGGGCGGTGGCCACGCAGGTGCGCGCGCTCGACAACGTGCTGGACCTCACCCACTGGCCGCTGCCGCAGCAGCAGGAAGAAGCGCGGGTCAAGCGCCGCATCGGCGTGGGCTTCACCGGCCTGGGCGATACCCTGGTCATGATGCA
Organism: Ramlibacter sp.; assembly: GCF_036676645.1. Taxonomy (GTDB): domain Bacteria; phylum Pseudomonadota; class Gammaproteobacteria; order Burkholderiales; family Burkholderiaceae_C; genus Ramlibacter. The sequence goes on along the minus strand of NZ_JAKFCM010000031.1, from coordinate 40,123 downwards.
GCTGCGCTACGACCGCGAGGAAGGCCGCGCACTGGCGGCCCGGATCGCCGAACGCATGCGCGATGCCGCGTATGCGGCGTCGGTCGACCTGGCCATCGAAAAGGGCGCGTTCCCGAAGTTCGAAGCCGACCCCTACCTGGCCGAAGGCACCTTCGCCAGCCGCCTGCCGCAGGCGCTGAAGGACCGCATCCGCGCCCACGGACTGCGCAACAGCCACCTGCTGTCGATCGCGCCGACCGGCACCGTCAGCCTGGCCTTTGCCGACAACGCCTCCAACGGCATCGAGCCGGCCTTCTCCTGGACCTACCGGCGCAAGAAGCGCGAGGGCGACGGCAGCCGCACCGAGTACGAGGTGGAGGATCACGCCTACCGCCTGTACGGCTCGCTGGGTGGCGACACGGCCCAGCTGCCGGGGTACTTCGTCTCGGCGCTGGAGATGGACGCCGGCTCCCACCTGGCCATGATGGCCGCGGTGCAGCCCTTCATCGACACGGCGATCTCCAAGACCGTGAACGTCGCCGTCGACTACCCCTACGACGACTTCAAGGACCTGTACCGCCAGGCCTGGGAATCCGGGCTGAAGGGGCTGGCCACCTACCGGCCCAACACCATCCTCGGCGCGGTGCTGGAAACCGGCCCGGCCGCGGCGGCCGAGCCGCCGGCGCCCCAGTCCGATCCGATGCGCGCCGTGATCGGCCGCCGGCCGCCCGGCGCCCTGCCCGCCGTCGCCGAGAAGATCAGCTACTGGACCCAGGAAGGCCAGCAGACCCTGTACATCGTGGTGTCCTTCCTGCCGGTCGAGGGCGGACAGGAGCGCGCCATCGAGTTCTTCATGCCGGTCGGCCAGAGCGGCGAGTCGCAGCAGTGGATCACCTCCAGCATGCGCCTGCTGTCGCTGGCCGCGCGCGGCGGCTTCCTCGACCGCGCGCTGGCCGACATGCGCAAGGTCGCCTGGGACCGCGGTCCGGTGCGCCTGGGCACCTTCCTGCGCGCCGACGGCGCCCAGGTGCCGCTGTGGCACGACTCGGAAGTGGCCGCCATCGCCTACGCCGTGCAGAACATCATCGCGCGCCGGCAGGGCAAGGCCGCCGACGCCGCGGCGGCGCCGCCCCTGGCCAGTGCACCGGCGCCCGGCGCCGTCATGCCGGGCGCCAAGTGCCCCGAGTGCGGGGCGCGCGCCATGATCCGCAGGGACGGCTGCGAGTACTGCACCTCCTGCGGGCACCTCGGGGCCTGCGGTTGACCGGCAAGCCACCGGTTCCGCCCCTTTCCCCCTGGCGCCCGCGGCACCTGCTGCTGGCGCCGCACCGCCTGGGGTTCTTCCTCGGCTGCACGCTGCTGGTTGCGGCGTCGCTGTGGTGGGCCTGGGTGCAGCTGGCGCGCGCCGGCGGGGTCGCGGCGCCCGTGCCGGCCCTGCCCGCGGTCACGCTGCACTCGGCGCTGATGGTGTTCGGCTTCCTGCCGCTGTTCTTCGTCGGCTTCCTGTTCACCGCGGCGCCGCGCTGGCTGCACGTGCGGCCGCTGCCGGCCCGCGCGCTGCTGCCGCCGGCGCTGCTGCAGGCCGGCGGCTGGCTGTTGTGGCTGGCCGGCGGGCATTGGCGGCCGGCCGCTGCGATCACCGGGCTGCTGGCCGGCACGGCCGGGCTGGCCTGGGCGGCGGCGAAGTTCTGGGCGATGGTGCGGGCCAGCACCGAGGAGGACCGCCTGCACCCGATGCTGGTCGGCTGGGCGCTGCTCGCGGGCATCGCCTGCCAGCTGGGGCTGGCCATGGCCCTCATGCTGGGCGCGGCCGGCCCGCAGCGGGCGCTGGTGCAATGCGGGCTCTGGGCCTTCGTGGTGGTCGTGTTCGTCACGGTGGCGCACCGCATGCTTCCGTTCTTCACCTCCGACGCCGTGCCGCTGGTGCAGGCCTGGGGGCCGTTCTGGATGCTGTGGCTGATGGTGGGTGCCGCGCTGTTCGAGGCCGCCGCCGCGTGGGCCGACGCCGGCGGCTGGTCGCACCCGGCCTGGCTGCTGCTGCGCGGCGGGGTGGAGGTCGCGGCCGGCGGGGCGCTGGTCGCGGTGGCGGTGGCCTGGAGCCGGGTGCAGAGCCTCAAGGTGCGGCTGATGCGCATGCTGCACCTGGGCTTTGCCTGGCTGGGTGCGTCGCTGCTGCTGGCCGGCGGCGCGCACCTGGCGCACGGCTGGAGCGGCCGGCCGGTGCTGCCGCTGGCACCGCTGCACGCGCTGGCGATGGGCTGCCTCGGCTCGCTGCTGCTGGCCATGGTGACGCGTGTCTCGGCCGGCCACGGCGGCCGTCCACAGGCCGCCGACAACCCGACTTGGGCGCTGTTCTGGGCGCTGCAGGCCGCCGCCGTGCTGCGCATCGCCGGCTCCCTGCCGCTCACCGCGGGGCAGATGCTGCTGGCGGGCGCCGCCGTGCTGTGGGCCGGCGTGGTGCTGGCCTGGGCCCTTCGACTGGGAGACTGGTATGGACGCACCCGCCCCGACGGCCGCCCCGGATGAGGCCGCGGCCCCTGGGCGCGGGCCTGGATCGAATCGCGCCGCACCGTGCGGCCCAGGCGGCTCGCTGCGCCAGGCCCATGCGGCGAGGAACTGGCGCGCATCGTGCAGGCCGCCGGTGCGGCACCGGACCACGACCGGCTGCTGCCCTGGCGATTCGTGCTGGTGCCCGAAGCGGCGCGCCCGCGGCTCGCCGCTGCCTTCGAGCCGGCGCTGGTGGAGCGCGACCCCGCCGCCACCGGCGAGCAGCGCGAGCAGCGCGAGCAGCGCGAGCAGGCCCGCGAGAAAGCCTTCCGCGCGCCGGTGCTGCTGCTGGCCGTGGTGCGCCTGGCCGGCGAGGCGGCCGAAGTGCCCGACGCCGAACGCCTGCTGTCGCTCGGCCGTGCCGTGCAGAACATGCAGCTGATGGCCACCGCGCTGGGCTTCGCGTCGGCCCTGACCCGAGGCAAGGCGCTGGGCTCGCGGCCGCTGCAGGAACTGTTCGCATTGGCGCCGGACGAACAGGCCGTGTGCTTCGCCAGCATGGGCACCGCCGCCGGCCACAAGCCCGGCCAGCCCCGGCCGCAGCCGGACCAGTACCTCACCCACCTTGCGCCATGAGCCCTGTCATCTCCATCGCGCCGCCCGGCGGCCCGGCCTCGCCCACGTTCGAGCAGCCCTACGAGATGCTGGAAGCCTGCCATGAGCGGGTGCACCGCATGCTGGCCCTGCTGGGCCGGCTGCGGGAGCACGTGCTGCGGCACGGTGCCGACGAGCAGGCGCGCGGCGCGGCCCGCGACGTCATGCGCTACTTCGACCAGGCCGCGCCCCAGCACCACCTGGACGAGGAATTGCATGTGTTCCCGCGCCTGGACGGCAGCGGCGACGCCGCCCTGGCCGCCATCGTCCGCCGCCTGCGCGACGACCACCGGCGCATGGACGCCGCCTGGTCCGCCGCACGCGAGGTGCTGGCACCGCTGGCCGCCGGCGAGCTGGGCGCGCTGGGTCCCGGCCACGAGCAGGCGCTCGACGACTTTGCCGGGCTCTACGACGGACACATCCGCGCCGAGGAGCAGCTGGTCTATCCGGCCGCCTCGGCCGGCATGGACGCAGCGGCCACCCGCGCCATGGGCGAGGAGATGATGCGGCGCCGCGGGGTGCGCTGAAGCGCCACTTCCGCACGCCTGCGGCCGCGGCATGCCGGCCCTCGGCGCAGGAATTGACGCGTGTCAACCTGGTCGCGCGGCCGGCGCCTACATTCGCTGCATGCGGCACGCCGCCGCCAGGAGCAGCAGATGACCCCCATCGCCACCGCCCGCGCCGTCGATGAGCCCACCCCCGTGCAGCAGTTCTCCAACTGCCACGGCGGCATCCTGAACGGCCTGCATGGCTTCAGCGAACTGCCGGCGCTGCAGGACGCCGCGGTGCGCGCCCGCAACCTGGCCGCCGACACGCTCAAGCTGCTGGACCACGCCGTGACCGAGCACCACTCCGAGGAAGAGGACGAGCTGTTCGACGCCGTGACGCGCAGCGCCCGCCCCGGGCCCGAGCGCGATCGCGTCAAGGTGCTGGTCGACCGCCTCACCGCCGAGCACCGCGAGATCGAGGACGCGTGGAAGCGCATGCGCGCGCAAGTCCAGCTGGTCGCCGCCGGCAAGCCGGCCCAGCTGCGCGCCGAAGCCGTGAAGCTGCTGGTGGAGTCGTACGAGGCCCACGCGCAGCTGGAAGAGCGCGAGTTCCTGCCGCTGGCCGCCGAGATCCTGGGGCGCAACGGCAACCACATGGCGGCGCTGGGGCTGGCCCTGCACATGCGGCACGCGCACGTGCCGACGGCCTATATCTGAATCGCGTGCGGCGGGCCGCGCCGGAGTGGGAAGGTCGGCAACGGAGGCCGCGCATAGCGCTCACCGATAGAACGCCTCCACCTTCCCCTTCAGCTTGATCATCAGCGGCTGTCCCTTGCGGTCGACGGTCTTGCCGGCCGGCACGCGGATCCAGCCTTCGCTGATGCAGTATTCCTCGACGTCGTCGCGCGCCTTGCCGTTGAAGCGGATGCCGACCTCGTGCTCGAAGATGGCGGGCACGTGATGCGGGCTGCGCGGGTCGATCGACAGGCGGTCAGGCAGGTCGGGGCGGGGCTTCGGTTCTTCCATGGGGCGCTATTCTGCGGGTTCTTCCAAGGCAAAGGACCCTCCCGATGACCGACCAACCCGCCGCCCTCATCACCGGCTCCGCCACCGGCGTCGGCGCCGCCACCGCGCTGCAACTGGCCCGGCGCGGCTGGAACGTGGCGATCAACTACTCGCGCAGCGAAGCGCAGGCGCAGGAGACGGCGCAGGCCTGCCGCGAAGCCGGCGCAGACGCGCTGGTGCTGCAGGGTGACGTGGCCCGGGACGCCGACTGCCGCCGCCTGGTGGCAGCAACCGTGGCGCGCTGGGGCCGCCTGGACGCCCTCGTCAACAACGCCGGCACCACCGTGTTCGGCGAGGCGGCCAGGTGGGACGCACTGGACGCCGAGGTGTTCCAGCACATCCTGGGCGTCAACACGGTAGGCACCTTCCAGATGGTGCGGGCGGCCGTCCCGCACCTGAAAGCCGCGCGGGGCAGCATCGTCAATGTGTCCTCGGTCGCGGGCGCGCTGGGCATAGGCTCCTCGGTGCCCTACGTCGCCTCCAAGGGCGCGGTGAATTCGATGACCTTGCACCTGGCCCGCGCGCTGGCGCCCGAGATCCGCGTCAATGCCGTGTGCCCGGGCCTGATCACCTCGCGCTGGTTCGCCCGCGGCATCGGCGAGGAGGCGTACGAGAAGACGCGCCAGGCCTACGAGGCGCAGGTGCCGCTGGGCCGCTCCAGCACGCCGGAGGACGTGGCCGAATCCATCGTCTGGCTGGTGACCGGCGCGCGCACCGTCACCGGCGAGCTGATCCTGCTGGACAGCGGCGTGCACCTGGGGCGCGACACGCCGCGGCGCTAGCGCTTCTGCCCCGACAATGGCGGCTGCCTCATGCACGCCCGCCATTTCCTCCAGCTGCTGCTGCTGTCCGCCGTCTGGGGGGCCTCCTTTCCCCTGATCCGCATCGCCGCCCCGGCCTTCGGCCCCTGGCCGATGGCCTGCCTGCGCTGTGCGCTGGCCGCCGCGGTGCTCGCACTGCTGATGCGGGTGATGCGGCTGCGCTGGCCGGCGCGCGAACATTGGCGCTCCCTGGCGATCCTGAGCGCGCTGACCGTGGCGGCGCCGTTCGTGCTGTTCAATGCGGCCGGGCTGGTGCTGCCGGCGGGCTATTCGGCGCTGCTCAATGCGACCGTCCCGCTGTTCGGGGTGATGGCCGGCGCGGCCTTCGGCGACGAGCGGCTGACCCGGCGCAAGCTGGCGGGCTGCGCGGTGGGCCTGGCCGGCGTCGCGCTGCTGGTGCAGCTGGGGCCGGTGCGGGTCGACCTGCCCGTGGCGATGGCGGTCCTGGCGTGCGTGGCGGCCTCGGCCAGCTACGGCTTCGGCGCCGTGCTGATGAAGCGGGCAACCTTGACGCACGACCCGCTGTCCGCCTCCGCCGCGGTGCACGTGGCCGGGGTCCTGCTGCTGCTGGTGCCGGCGGGCGTGGCGGCGCCGGCCATACAGGTCACGCCGGGCGCCCTCGCGGCGCTGGCCCTGCTGGGCACCTTCACCTCCGGCTTCATGTACTGGATCAGCATGCGGCTGGTGCGGGAGATTCCGGCCAGTGCCGCCACCTCTTCGGCTTTCATGATCCCGATGTTCGGCGTGACCTGGGGCGCGCTGTTCCTGGGCGAACCGGTGACCGCCGGCATGGTGCCGGGCGTGCTGATGGTGCTGGCGGCCTGCGCCCTGGTGACCGGATTCAATCCGCTGGCCCGGGCGCGCTCGCGCTGAACAGGCTGTCACCGAAAGTTCTTGCGGCCCAGCTGCCGCGCCGCCACAGTACGAACTTCTGTTTGTCCGAATCGCAGAAATGCCCAACCCCGGCCGGCCCGCCGCCTTCGACCCCGAAAGGACGGACGCCGCCGTGCGGAACTCCGGCGTCGGGGTCTGGTTCCAGTCCCCGACATCGGGCGAGCTGGCCTGGAACGACAACATCCGGGACCACTTCCAGCTGCCGGCGGACGCCTCGCCGTCCGAGGAGCTGTTCCTGCAGCAGGTGCACGAGCAGGACCGGGAGTGGGTGCGCCGGTCCCTGCGGCGAGCCGTCGAGCAGGGCCAGCCGTTCGACGAAGTGTTCCGCACCGTCGGCCCGGCCGGCGAGCTGAAGTGGATCCACGCCCTGGGCCGGCACAGCCGCGACGCCGATGGGCAGCGCCGGTTCGACGGCCTCACGGCCGATGTCACGGACCAGGTCGAGGTGCACCGGCGCCTGCGCCAGTTCGCCGACTCCGCGCCGGGCATGCTGTGGATCACCGAGCCCGACGGCAGCTGCACCTTCCTGTCGCGCGGCTGGACCGAATTCACCGGCCAGGCGGAGGTCGCCGCACTGGGCTTCGGCTGGCTGGAGATGGTGCATCCCGCCGACCGCGACAGGGCGGGAGCCGCTTGCCGGCAGGCCCACCTGGACCGCGCCGCGTTCGCGCTGGAGCTGCGGCTGCACCGTCCCGACGGCGCCTGGCGCTGGGTGATCGATTCCGGGCGCCCGCGCCTCGGGGCCGGCGGCGAGTTCCTGGGATTCGTCGGCTCGGTCACCGACATCCACGACCGGCGCACGGCGGAAGACCGGCTGCGCCGCAGCGAAGAGCGCTACCGGGCCTTCGTGGCCAACAGCACCGAAGGCATCTGGCGCATGGAGTTCCGCCCCCCGGTCGACACCCGCCTGCCCGCTGCGCAGCAGGCGGACGCCTTCCTGCGCAGCGGCCGCTTCGCCGAGTGCAACGAGGTGTTCGCGCGCATGTATGGGCTGGCCTCGCCGGCCGACGTGGTCGGCCACGGGCTCGAGCTGATGATGGACGCGGGCGGTCCCCAGGTGCATGCCTACCTGATGCGACTGGCGGAGTCGGGCTATCGCGCCAGCGAAGTGGAATCCCAGGAACATGGCATCGACGGACGGCCGCTGTGGTTCGCCAACAACCTGTCAGGCGTCATCGAGGACGGCCTGCTGGTGCGCGCCTGGGGCACGCAGCGCGACATCACGCCGCGCAAGCGGGCCGAAGCCGCCCTGGTGGAAGCGGACCGTCGAAAGGACGAGTTCCTGGCCACGCTGGCGCACGAGCTGCGCAATCCGCTGGCGCCGATCCGCGCCTCTGCCGAGCTGCTGCGCCTCATCAGCGCGCAGGACTCGAGGCTCGCGCGCCACGCCGAGGTCATCGGCCGGCAGGTCGGCCACCTGGCGCGGATGATCGACGACCTGATGGACGCCAGCCGCATCAGCCGCGGCAAGCTCGAATTGCGGCTGGCCCCGGTCGTCCTGCAGGACGTGGTGCGCTCGGCGCTGGAGAACGTGCAGGCCGAGCTGGAGGCCGGCCGCCATCCCCTGCAGCTGGCGCTGCCCGATCGACCCGTGCGGATGGTCGGCGACGAGGTCCGCCTGGTGCAGATCGTGCAGAACCTGTTGACCAATGCCTTGCGCTATTCGGCGGACGGCCGGCCCGTCGCGGTGGACGTGCAGGTCGAGGGCGCGCAGGCCGTGCTGCGCGTGCGGGACCAGGGCATAGGCATCGCGGCCAACCAGCTGCCGCGGCTGTTCGACCTGTTCTACCAGGGCGGCAGCCCCGCGGAGCGGGCCACCGGCGGGCTGGGCATCGGCCTGCCGCTGGCGAAGCTGCTGGCCGAGCTGCACCACGGCTCGGTCGAGGCGCACAGCGCCGGGCTGGGCCAGGGCAGCGAGTTCACCGTGCGGCTGCCGCTGCCGGCGGAGCCGGTCGCGGATCCGGGGCGCGCCGACGATGCGCTGGCCCAGGCGCCGAAACGCGAGCGCGTGCTGATCGTCGATGACAACCGGGACGCGGCCGACATCCTGGCCGAGGTGTTGCGGCTGATGGGCGACGAGGTCGGCACCGCCTACGACGGCGTCGAGGGCCTGGCCCAGGCGGAGGCCTTTCGGCCGGAGGTGGTGATCCTCGATCTCGGCATGCCGCGGCTGGACGGCTACGGCACCTGCCGGGCCCTGCGAGCCACCGAGTGGGGACGCAAGATGATCGTGGTGGCGCTGACCGGATGGGGCCAGCCGGCCGACCTGCAGCGCGCCGCCGAGGCGGGCTTCGACGGCCACCTGGTCAAGCCCGTCGCGCCCGAAGTGCTGGTGCGCACGATCGAGGAACTGCGCGCCAAGCGGGCCGCCGAGGCAGCGGCCGCCGGCGAGCCGCCTAGCGCAGGCCGGCCGCCTGCCGCGCCAGTTGCGTGATGCGGTCCCAGTCGCCCGCCTTCACCGCGTCGGCCGGCGTCAGCCACGATCCGCCGACGCACGCCACATTGGGCAGGGCCAGGAACTCGCGCGCATTGGCGGCCGTGATGCCGCCGGTGGGGCAGAACCGGACGTCGTGGAAGGGGCCGGCCAGCGCCTTCAGCATGGCGGCGCCGCCCGCCTGCATCGCCGGGAAGAACTTCAGCTCGGTGTAGCCGCCTTCCTGTGCCTGCAGGATCTCGCTGCCGGTCGCCACGCCGGGCAGCAGCGGCAAGCCCAGCTCGCGGCAGGCCTGTCCGATGGCAGGCGTGTAGCCGGGGCTGACGGCGAAACGGGCGCCGGCGGCGGCGGCGGCGCGCGCATCGGCCCCGCTGCGCACGGTGCCGGCGCCCGGCACGGCCGCCGGCACTTCGGCGGCGATCGCCTCGATGCAGGCCAGCGCCGCCGGGGTGCGCAGGGTCACTTCCAGCATGCGGATGCCGCCGCCGACCAGCGCGCGCGCCAGCGGCACCGCCTGCTCCACGTCGTCCAGCACGATCACCGGGATCACCGCGGCATCCCGCATCACGTCCAGCGGCGTCAGCAGGCCGGCCGGTTTCACAGCCATGTGCAGGCCCCCTGCTCCGCCTCGGTGGCGTTGCGCCGCATGGCTGCGAACAGCTCGCGGCCCAGCCGGGCGCCGTTGGCGGCGCGCTGCGCATCGCCGATCCGGGCCGGCTCGCGCCGCATCCATTCCTCCTGCGGCACCAGGGCCTGCAGGCGGCCTTCGTCGGCGTCGAGACGGACCACGTCGCCGTCGCGCAGCAGGGCCAGCGGTCCGCCGGCGGCCGCTTCGGGCGACACGTGGATGGCCGCGGGCACCTTGCCGGACGCACCGCTCATGCGGCCGTCGGTGACCAGCGCGACCCGGTAGCCCTTGCCCTGCAGCACCGCGAGGGTGGGCGTGAGCTTGTGCAGCTCCGGCATGCCGTTGGCCTGCGGGCCCTGCCAGCGCACCACGCAGACCAGCCCGTTGCGGCCGTTGGTCTGGCAGGCCTGCTCCAGCTCGCCGGACAGGAAGGACTTCTGCAGCGCTTCCTGGGTGTCGAAGACGCGGGCCGGCGCCTCGATCACGTGGCGGTCTTGCGGGACCGACGACACCTTGATCACGCTGCGGCCGAGATTGCCGGTGAGCAGCTTGCAGCCGCCCGTGGGGCTGAAGGGGTCGGAAGCCGGTCGCAGGATGGCCGGCTCGCGGCTGGGGCCGATCTCGCGCCAGGCGAGCGATCCGGCCTGCGCCGCAGGCTCGCGCGTGTACTCGCGCAGGCCGCCCTCGCGCACCGTCGCCACGTCCTCGTGCATCAGCCCGGCGTCCAGCAGCTCCCGGATCACGAACCCCGGCCCTCCCGCCGCCTGGAAGCCGTTCACGTCGGCCTGCCCGTTGGGATACACGCGCGCCAGCAGCGGCACCACGGCCGAGAGCGCCGAGAAGTCGTTCCAGTCGATCGTGATGCCGGCCGCCCGCGCCACCGCCACCCAGTGGATCAGGTGGTTGGTCGAGCCGCCGGTCGCGAGCAGCGCCGCCATGGCATTGACGATGCAGCGCTCGTCCACCTGCCGGCCGATCGGCAGGAAGCGGCGCGCGCGGATGTTGCCCAGCACGGTGCGCACCGCCTCGCGCGTCAGCGCCTCGCGCAGGCCGTTGCCGGGATTGACGAAGGCGGCGCCCGGCACGTGCAGCCCCATCGCCTCCATCAGCATCTGGTTGCTGTTGGCGGTGCCGTAGAACGTGCAGGTGCCCGGGGCGTGGTAGGCCTTCATCTCCGCGTCCATCAGCGCCTCGCGCCCGACCAGGCCCTGCGCGGCCAGCTCCCGCACCTTCGCCTTCTCGGTGTTGGAAAGGCCGCTGGGCATGGGCCCGCCCGGCACGAACACCGTCGGCAGGTGGCCGAAATGCAGGGCCCCGATCAGCAGGCCCGGCACGATCTTGTCGCAGATGCCCAGCATCAGCGCGGCGTCGAACACGTCGTGGCTGAGCGACACGGCGGTGGCCATGGCGATCACGTCGCGCGAGAACAGCGACAGGTCCATGGCCGGCGTGCCCTGCGTGACGCCGTCGCACATCGCCGGCACGCCGCCGGCCACCTGGCAGGTGGCGCCCTGCCGGCGCGCCTCGTCCTTGATCAGGTCCGGGTAGCGCGCGTACGGCGCATGCGAGGAGATCACGTCGTTGTAGGCGGTGACGACGCCTATGTTGGGCAGGCGCTGCACGACCACCTTGCGCTTCTCGTCGGCCGGCAGCGCGGCAATGGCGTGGGCCACGTTGGCGCAGCCCAGCCGGTCGCTGCCGCGCTCGCGCGCCGCCATCTCGTCCAGCTGCCGCAGGTAGGCACTGCGGGCGGGCGCGCTGCGCTCCCGGATGCGGTCGGTGACCCGGGCCACCACGGAGTTCAGTTGCATGGGGATGCGGGGGGTGGAAGGGTTGGAGGGGTTGGAAGGGACCGGTTCATCCTACCCCCAAGCCATGACCCGGCCGGCGGGGCGGTGACCATGCGGTTACGAATGCCTGCGGGGGCCGCGCTACAGTGCAAGCCCATGAGCCAGATGCCGCAACCCCTGCGCGACCCGGTGCCGATGCTGGAGCAGGCGCTGGCCGACTGGGGCGGCCGCGAGGACCTGTGGATCTTCGGCTATGGCTCGCTGATCTGGAACCCCGAGTTCGACTACGCCGAGCGGCGCCCGGCCCGCGTGCTGGGCTGGCACCGCGCGCTGAAGATGTGGAGCCGCGTCAACCGCGGCACGCCGGAATGCCCCGGCCTGGTGTTCGGCCTGCTGGCCGGCGGCAGCTGCCAGGGCTTCGCCTTCCGCATCCCGCGCGAGGCGGGCAGCGCCGTGCTGACGGAGTTGTGGGGACGGGAGATGCCCACCGGCGTGTACGACCCGCGCTGGCTGGCCTGCCGCACGCCCGCCGGAAACGTCCGCGGCCTGGCCTTCACCCTGTCGAAGAAGAGCCCCAACCACACCGGCGTGCTGACCGAAGAGCAGTACCGCCGCATCTTCAGCGCCGCCAGCGGTCGCTACGGAACCACGCTCGACTACGCGGCCCGCACGCTGGAAGAACTGCGCCGCCACAACATCCGCGACCGGCACCTGGAGCGGCTGCTGAAACTGATCGAATGACCGGCAATGGGGGTCGGATACGCATTTCCGGACGGCGGGACTTGACCCCACTCAAGCCCGACCGCGGCGAGTACGGCACGATGGGCCCATGCACCCGTATCCGCATCACTACAGCGTCCACGCCGAACTCGGCACCGAGGGTCCGGTGGCACTCGGCTCGGCCGGGCTGCCCGTGCTGGAGAGCACGCCGCCGCCGGAATTCGACGGCCCGCCCGGCTACTGGTCGCCCGAGACCCTGCTGCTGGCCGCCGCGGCCGACTGCTATGCGCTGTCGTTCCGTGCCGTCGCCCGCGCGTCCAGGCTGGCCTGGGATGAGCTGAAAGTGGATGTGCAGGGCGTGCTCGACCGTATCGAAGGCGTCACCCGCTTCACCGAACTGCGCTTCGTGCCCACCTTGCGCATCCCGGGCGCCGAGCAGCAGCACCTGGCCGAGAACGTGCTGGAAAAGGCCAAGAGGGTCTGCCTGATCACCAACTCGCTGAACGCGCGCAGCGAGTTGAAGGCGACGGTGGTGGTCGGCCGCTGAGTCCCTGGCATGCCTCCCCATGCGGGGGGGTTGGCTCGGCCGGCATCGCGCTGGCGACACGGCGCAGCACACGGCCCGGCTCGCGCGCAACCGCGTTGACATCGCCACCGCCCGCGCCGCATCATGGCCCCGCCCTTTCCGGGCTGAAGGAGGCCACCATGTCACTGCGCATCAACGACACTGCGCCCGACTTCCGCGCCGAGACCACGCAGGGGCCGATCCGGCTCCACGAATGGATAGGCGATGCCTGGGCGATCCTCTTCTCGCATCCCAAGGACTTCACCCCGGTGTGCACCACCGAGCTGGGCTACATGGCGAAGATCGAGCCGGAATTCCGCCGCCGCAACGTCAAGTTGATCGGCCTGAGCGTCGACCCGGTGGACAGCCACAGCCGGTGGCTGGCCGACATCGAGCAGACGCAGGGTGCCAAGGTGGGCTACCCGATCATCGGCGACAGCGACCTGGCGGTCTCCAAGCTCTACAACATGCTGCCGGCCGACGAGCCCGGCACGTCGGACGGCCGCACGCCCACGACCAACCAGACCGTGCGTTCCGTGTTCGTGATCGGCCCCGACAAGAAGATCAAGCTGATGATGACCTACCCGATGACCACCGGGCGCAATTTCGACGAGATCCTGCGCGTGATCGACTCGATGCAGTTGACCCTCCGCCACAAGGTCGCCACCCCGGTGAACTGGAAGCAGGGCGAGGACGTCATCATCGCGGGTTCGGTCAGCGACGAAGACGCCAAGCAGCTGTTCCCGCAGGGCTGGAACGCGGTCCGCCCTTACCTGCGCGTGGTCAAGCAGCCGTCGGCCTGAGCGGGCCGTCACGGGCCGGCGGGCCCGCGCTCCGGCGCGTTCGCGGGGCTGCACGCGGCACGACCGGCAGCGGTGCCGGGAAATTGCTACCCTGCCCGCCATGAACCGCCGGCACCTGCTCCAGCTGCTGGGTTGGCCGGCCTTGCCGGCCCTGGCGCAAGCCGCGCCTGCGCCGCTCACGAGACCCATCCCGTCCTCGGGCGAGCAGCTTCCCCTCGTCGGCCTGGGCACCTGGGTCACCTTCAACGTCGGCAGGGACCCGCAAGGCCGCCAGCAGTGCACGGAGGTGATGCGGGCCTTCTTCGCCGCGGGCGGGCGCCTGATCGACTCCTCGCCCATGTACGGCTCCGCGCAGCCCGTGGTCGGCGAAGGCCTGCACAGGCTCGGGAGCCCGAAGGCGCTGTTCTCCGCCGACAAGGTGTGGACCTCTTCCGACGGCGCCGCCCAGGTCGAACAGTCGCGCCGGCTCTGGCGCGTGCCGCGCTTCGACCTGCTGCAGGTGCACAACCTGCTGGCCTGGGAGGAGCAGTTGCCGCTGCTGCTGGGCATGAAGAAGGCCGGCCAGGTGCGCTACGTCGGCATCACGACTTCGGAGGGCCGGCGCCACCGTGAATTCGAGCAGCTGATGCGCGACCACCGGCTCGACTTCGTCCAGCTCACCTACAACCCGGTCGACCGCGAGGCCGAGCAGCGCCTGCTGCCGCTGGCGCGCGAGCGCGGCATCGCGGTGCTGGCCAACCGGCCGTTCCGGCAGGGCGAGCTGCTGGACCGGCTGGCGCGCCATCCCCTGCCCGCCTTCGCCGCCGACATCGGCTGTCGCAGCTGGGCGCAGCTGGTGCTCAAGCACATCGTGTCGCACCCGGCGATCACCTGCGCCATCCCGGCGACCAGCCGGGTGGACCACGTGCGCGAGAACCTGGCCGCCGCCTCCGGGCCCCTGCCGGACGCCGGGCTGCGCCGGCGCATCGAATCCCACATCGGCCAGCTCTGAGCCATGTCCGAGTGGTGGACCTACCAGCCCTCGGACTTGCTGATGTTCTCGGCGCGGACCTGGGGCCGCCTGCTGGAGGCGCACAACCGCCAGGCCTGGCCCTTGCAACCGGTGCTGCTGGCGATCGGGCTGGTCCTGCTGTGGCAGTCCCTGCGGCAGCCCCGTTCGGCGCTCCCGTGGTCGGGGGTCGTGCTGGCTTGTGCATGGGGCTGGGTGGCGTGGTCCTTCCATGGGCAGCGCCACGCCGACATCAGCACCGCGGCGCCCTGGCTGGCCGCCGCCTGGGCCCTGCAGGCCGGGCTGCTGCTCGTGTTCGGCACGCGTGCCGCCCCGCAACGGCCGCCGGCCTGGCAGGCGGGCGCCGGACTCGGCACCGCGCTGGTCGCGCTGGTGGGCTATCCGCTGGCCGCACCGCTGGGCGGCCGCGGCTGGGCGCAGGCCGAAGTCGCCGGGCTGTTCCCGGAGCCGACCGCGCTGTTCACGGCCGGATTGCTGCTGGCGCTGCCGCTTCGCCGGCGTGCCGTGCTGATGCCCATCCCGCTGCTGTCGCTCGCGCTGGGCTGGACCACCGCCTGGCTGCTGGGAGCCCGGTGATGCCCGCCGGGTGGCAGCGGGCGGCTACAGTGGCTGCGCGCCAGACGGGAAGAAAGGACGACATGGCCGACGCCTTGTGGTGGGTGCTGAGCACCGCACTGATCGTGGTGGGACTCGCGGGCATCGTGCTGCCCGCGCTGCCCGGCACGCTGTTCGTGCTGGCCGGCATCGTGCTGGGCGCGTGGATCGACGACTTCACGCGCGTCGGCTGGTTCGCGGTGGCGACCGTCACCGTGCTGGCGGTCCTCGCCTGGCTGCTGGACTATGTCGCGGCGCTGCTGGGCGCCAAACGGGCCGGGGCGAGTCGCAAGGCCCTGGCCGGCGCCGCGCTGGGCACCGTCGCCGGCATCTTCATGGGCATCGTCGGCGTGCTGTTCATGCCGCTGGTGGGCGCGGCGCTCGGCGAATACTGGGACCGCCGCGACCACGGGCGTGCGGTGCATGTCGGCATCGCCACCTGGCTGGGGCTGCTGGCCGGCATGCTGGGCAAGTTCGTGCTGGCCTTCGTGATGATCGGGATCTACGCCGTCGCGCTGCTGGTGTGAGCGCGCTGCCGTGCGGCCGGAGCCCGCCGTCGGCGGCACGCTCCGGCGCAGCCGCGTGGACGCGTCAGGACTTGTTCGCCCCGGCGGCCCGCGTGTCGCTCTTGCCCTTGGCCTGGGCCTCGTTCCTGGCCTTGTCGTACGCGACCCGGGCGTCCTTCTTGCACGTCTCCACGGCGGCGCCCTTCTGGTCTTCGCACTTCTCCTTGGCGACTTCGTACTCGCCTTCGGCCTTGGTCATGCGCAGCTTTTCGTCGGCCCGGGCCCCGGGCTTGTTCTGCGCGTCGAGTTCGGCCTTGGCGATCTTCTCCTTGGCCTTGGCCTCGGCTTCGCAGACATCCTGCGCGTTGTCCTTCATGGTTTCGCAGGCCTTCTTGTCGGCCTTGGCCTGCGTTTCGATCTTGTCCTTGGCCGCCTTGTAGGCGTCCTTGCTCATGCCGTCGGCCGCGAAGGCGCTGCCGGCGAAGCCGCCGGCCAGGACGATGGTGAGGGCGAGGAGGTGCTTCTGCATGGTGCATTCCTTTCGAAGAGAAGGAATTCTTGGCGCATCCGCAGCCCCGCCGACGAGCAGGGTGCCTGCATCGTCTGTCAGCATGGGTTGGGAGTGCCGGTCGGACGGAGACTACGGTCGCCGGGCTCGGCTGTGCGCGCCCGTCCTTACAGCGCCCGCGGCACGGCTGCGCGAGGAAATCGAAGACCGCGCGGATGCGGTGGCTCCCCCGCACTTCGCGTGCACCAGCCAGAGCGGCAACGGGGGAATCTGCACAATGACGGCAGACAGGCGGCTGGGCCGCATGCGCCCGACACGAACGAAGGCAGAGCGATGCAATTCCATCTGAACGGCTTCAGGCCCGGCGACCCCCACGTCGCCGAGGCCTCTCCCCAGGCGTCCCCGCATGGCGATGCCGTCCCGGCGCAGGTCGACGTGCTGATCGTGGGCTGCGGGCCTGCCGGCCTGACGCTGGCGACGCAGCTGGCGGCCTTTCCCGACATCCGCACCTGCATCGTCGAGCAGAAGGACGGCCCGCTGCAGCTGGGCCAGGCCGACGGCATCGCCTGCCGCACCATGGAGATGTTCGAAGCCTTCAACTTCAGCGAGCGGGTGCTCAAGGAGGCCTGCTGGATCAATGAAGTCACGTTCTGGAAGCCCGATGCGAGGCAGCCCGCCGCCATCGTGCGCCACGGCCGCGTCCAGGACACGGAAGACGACCTGTCGGAGTTCCCGCACGTGGTGCTGAACCAGGCGCGGGTACACGACTTCTACCTGGACGCCATGCGCCATTCGCCCAGCCGGCTGGAGCCGCACTATTCGCGCCGCGTGCTGGACGTGGCGGTGGACGCCACCGCGGCGGCCGACTACCCGGTCACGGTGCGCATGGAGCGGACCGACGCGGCGCACGCGGGCCAGGTGGAGACCGTGCGCGCACGATACGTCGTCGGCTGCGACGGCGCGCGCAGCGCCGTGCGCAAGTCCATCGGCCGCCAGCTGGTGGGCGACTCGGCCAACCAGGCCTGGGGCGTGATGGACGTGCTGGCCGTCACCGACTTTCCCGACATCCGCTACAAGTCGGCGGTGCAGTCCTCGCGCGGCAACCTGCTGGTGATTCCGCGCGAGGGCGGATACCTGGTGCGCCTGTACGTCGAGATGGACAAGCTGGGCGAGGACGAGCGGGTCGCCAGCCGCAACATCACGGTCGACAAGCTCATCGCCGCCGCGCAGCAGATCCTGCGCCCCTACACGCTGGAGGTGAAGGAGGTGCCCTGGTGGTCGGTCTACGAGATCGGCCAGCGCATCTGCGACCGGTACGACGACGTGCCCGAAGGCGGCGGCGCGCAGCTGCCGCGCGTGTTCATCGCCGGCGATGCCTGCCACACCCACAGCCCGAAGGCGGGCCAGGGCATGAACTTCTCCATGCAGGATACCTTCAACCTGGGCTGGAAGCTCGCCGCGGTGTTGCGCGGGCAGTGCGCGCCGGCGCTGCTGCACACCTATTCGCAGGAGCGCCAGCCCGCCGCGCAGGAGCTGATCGACTTCGACCGCGAGTGGGCGAAGATGTTCAGCGACCGTGCCAGCGACGGCGCGGCCGGTGGATCCGCGGGCGTGGACCCGAAGGAGTTCCAGAAGTACTTCGAGCAGCACGGGCGCTTCACGGCCGGCATGGGCACGCACTACCGCCCTTCCCTCGTCTGCGGCGAGGCCACGCACCAGCGGCTGGCCGCCGGCTTCGTGATCGGCACGCGCTTCCACTCGGCCCCGGTGGTGCGCCTGGCGGATGCCCGGCCGCTGCAACTGGGCCACGCCGGCAAGGCCGATGGCCGCTGGCGCCTGTACGCCTTCGCGGGTGCCAACGATCACCGCACGCCCGGGGCGGGTGTCCCTGGTTTGTGCAGGTTCCTGGAGGATTCGCCGCAATCGCCGGTGCGCAGGTACACGCGCGCCGGCCAGGACATCGACTCGGTGTTCGACCTGCGCGCCATCTTCCAGCAGTCCCATCGCGAACTGGCCATCGAATCCATGCCCGCCCTGCTGCTGCCGCGCAAGGGGCGGCACGGCTTGCAGGACCATGAGAAGGTGTTCTGCCCGGACCTGAAGCACGGGCCGGACATCTTCGACCTGCGTGGCGTCGACCGCGGCCAGGGCGTCCTGGTGGTGGTGCGCCCGGACCAGTACGTCGCCCATGTGCTGCCGCTGGACGCACACCAGGAACTGGCCGCGTTCTTCGCGGCATTCATGCGGCCCAACTGAAGGCTCGGCGCTCGCCCCTGCCTTCGGCCGGGCTGCTCGCAGCGCCCGAGCGCACCTCGTCCTCGATGCGCCGGCTACCGCCAGCGCGGTGCCGGCCGTGCTCGCGGGATTGTTGCGGCTTCGGCAATGCCGCATGCGCGCGCAGGCCGTTTTTCCCAAGCGCCTGCGTCTCCACAATTCTCCTCACGCCGACGACCAATCCACACAGCGCCGTCGGCCCAGCCTTCGAGTCGCTGCACCCCAGCCATTCGGAACCTGAACCAACGTGAACTGGAGAATGACCATGATCCGCAAACTTGCCCTCACCCTCGTTGCCGCAGCTGCCGCCGGCAGTGCCATGGCCGGGACCGCCTACGTCGGCGACATCGCCTTCGAAACCGACGCCTTCACCTCCGAGCGCAGTCGCGCCGAGGTGCAGGCCGAGCTGGCCCAGTACAAGCAGGCCGGCGTCAACCCGTGGTCGCGGTCGTATGACCCGCTCAAGAGCTTCGTAAGCACCAAGTCGCGCGACCAGGTCGCCGCCGAATACGTGCAAGCGCGCGATCGGGTGGCCGCCTTCACCCGCGAAGACAGCGGATCCGCCTACCTGGCGCGCGACCGCGCTGCTGCCGTGGACGTCGAGCGCGTGGCCAGCCAGTCGCGTTGAACGGGGCGCATGACGCACGCCGGAGGGGCTGCGGGCAACCGCAGCCCCTTCGTGCCTTGCGGGCCCGGCCATTGATCCAAGCGCAACAGGGCATGGCCGCATCCGGCCCTACCGAGGCTGGCCTGCCGCCTCCACCTGCCATGAACACAGAGCCAGAAAGCAAGCGCGGCAAGCTGCGCCTGGTGGCTTCGCCCGACGGCGCCTCCGATTCGGTGAGCCTGATGGCCAGCAAGTTCGTGCCGGGTATTTCCGTCATCGCTCCACCGCTGGCCGGTGCACTTGGGATGCGCACCCGGACTTTCCTCGCCATCCAGCTGGCCGCCAGCGCCCTGTGGTCGGCTGCCGGACTCGCGCTGGGCATGGCCTTCCAGGCGCAAATCGGACTCGGCCTTCGCACCTTGCGGGAGTGGGGCAGCTCGGCCCTGCTCCTGCTGATGGTGCCGGCCGCAGCCTGGATGGCATGGCGGGTGGGCCGAAGCCTGCTCACTGCCAGGTGGCTGGCGGCGACCGGCGTTGGCGGCCGGAGTTGCTGAGCGGCGTCGTCCCCGACGCAGGAGCCCCGCGCTGAGGCGCGCAATGGCCGACCTGGAGAGGGCCCTTGCGCGTCACGCCGGCCGACGCTTGGCTACGGCGCGCAATGACTTGCGCCAAACGTTGCATGTCCGCGCCCAACTCGCCGAATGCATGGTGGCACTCTGCACCTGCCTCGGCTCGAGGTTCCAGACCTCCAACAACACTGACCAAGGAGTCTTCCATGAAGCTCGCCACATGCGCCCTTCTGGTGGCTGCCGCCCTCACCGGCTGCGCCACGGATATGCGATCCCCATCGACGGCAGCGTCGGGAGCGTCCGGCAGCAGCACGTCGGCGGCAAGCAGCACGCGTGCGGCAGGCGCTTCAGGCGACATGCGGGCCGAGATGAACGCCCGGATGTGCCAGGTCTTCCGCAGCTACCAGGGGCGCGGCGAGGACGCATGGCTGCGCGAATCCTGCACCCGGCACCTGGGGGCGCAGGGCTGCGACAGTTGTCTTTCCGGCCAGTAACGGCTTGACCGCCAGCATCGGGTTGCGCACCCGGATCCAGTCGGGTCGCGGTGCTATCGTCCGTCCATCCCCCAGGCAAGGACCGCCATGACCACGCTCCTCGGAATCTCCGGCAGCTTGCGCTCGGGCTCCTACAACACGGCCTTGCTGCGCGCCGCGGCCGGGCTGATGCCGGCAGGCGCGACGCTGGACATCGCGACGCTGCATGGCATTCCGCTCTACGACGGCGACGAGGAGGCCCGTGCCGGCCTGCCGCCGGCGGTGCAGCAACTGAAGGAGCGGATCGTCGCCAGCGATGCCCTGCTGCTGGTCACGCCCGAATACAACAACGGCATCCCCGGCGTGCTGAAGAACGGCATCGACTGGCTCAGCCGTCCCGCCAACGACATCGCCCGGGTGTTCGGCAACCGGCCGGTCGCGGTGATGGGCGCTTCGCCCGGCGGCTTCGGCACCATCCTGGCGCAGAACGCCTGGTTGCCGGTGCTGCGCACGCTGGGCACCCGCCCGTGGTTCGGCGGGCGGCTGATGGTTTCGCGCGCCGGGCAGGTGTTCGGCGAAGCAGGCGAAATGACCGACGACAGGACGAAGGCGCAGCTGCAGCAGTTCCTGCAGGGGTTCGTCGCCTCGGTTCAGGCCGGCCGCTAGGCCGATCCCCGTGCCCGACACCGCATCGCCCTCCGCTGAAACCTGGCCGCCGCTGCCCCTGGCCGCCTGGCGCGACACCCTGGCCACCCTGCACATGTGGACGCAGGTGGTGGGCAAGACCCGGCTGGCACTGGCGCCGATGGAGAACCATTGGTGGCAGACCCCGCTGTACGTCTCGGAGCGCGGACTGACCACCACCGCCATGCCGGCCGGCGAGCGGCTGCTGACGGTGGACTTCGATTTCATCGACCACCTGCTGGTGTTGCGCACTTCGGACGGCGAAAAGCGCCGGTTGCCGCTGCTTGCCCAGTCGGTGGCCCGCTTCCACGAGCAGTACCGGCAGGCCCTGCGCGAACTGCGCTTCGAGTTCCGGATGCTGGCGCGGCCAGTGGAGGTGGAGCCGGCGATCCCCTTTGCCGAGGACGAGGAACACGCGAGCTACGACCGTGATGCGACTCACCGCTGGTGGCGTGCCCTGGTCCGGATCGACCGCGTGTTCAAGCGCTTCCGCAGCAGCTTCACGGGCAAGCAGAGCCCCAGCCACTTCTTCTGGGGCAGCTTCGACCTGGCGGTGACGCGCTTTTCCGGCCGCCCGGCCCCGCGCCATCCCGGCGGCGCACCGAACTGCCCGGATTACGTGATGGTGGAAGCCTATTCGCACGAGTGCAGCAGCGCGGGTTTCTGGCCCGGCGGTGGCGCTGTCCAGGAGGCCGCGTTCTACGCGTACGCCTGGCCGGAGCCGGACGGCTATGCGGCCGCGTCGGTGCAACCGGCCTTGGCCCACTACCACCCGCAGGCACGCGAGTTCATCCTGGCGTACGAAGCCGTGCGCACCTCGGCCGATCCCGACGCCACCTTGCTGCGGTTCCTGCAGAGCACCTATGGCGCGGCTGCCAACCTCGGCCACTGGGATCGGCCCGCGCTGGAGCGTCAGCCATGAAGAGCGAACAAGCATCGTTCCCGGGCGCGCACGGCACCCTGCTGGCCGCGCGGCTGGACTCGCCGGACGACGCGCCGCGTGCGCATGCCCTGTTCGCGCACTGCTTCACCTGCAACAAGGACATCTTCGCCGCCAGCCGCATCGCCCAGTCGCTGGTGGAGCACGGCATCGCGGTCCTCCGTTTCGACTTCACCGGCCTGGGCCACAGCGAAGGCGAGTTCGCCAACACCGACTTCTCGTCCAACGTGCAGGACCTGGTGGCGGCCGCCGACTGGCTGCGGCGCGCCCACCAGGCGCCCGCGCTGCTGATCGGCCACAGCCTGGGCGGAGCGGCCGTGCTCGTGGCCGCAGGCGCGATTCCGGAGGTGCGAGCCGTGGCCACCATCGCCGCGCCCAGCGACGCCGCCCACGTGAGCGGACTCTTCCGCGAGCACGTCCCCGAGATCGAGGCCCGCGGCGAGGCGCTGGTGCAGCTGGCCGGCCGCCCCTTCCGCATCCGGCGCGAATTCCTGGCCGACGCGGCCGAGCAGAACGTGCGCGAGAAGGTCGCCGCGCTCGATCGTGCGCTGCTGATCCTGCATTCGCCGGTGGACGAGACGGTGGCGATCGGCAACGCCACCGGCCTCTTCGTCGCCGCGAGGCACCCCAAGAGCTTCGTGTCGCTGGCCGACGCCGACCACCTGCTCAGGCGGCGCAGGGATGCGGAGTACGCGGCGAACGTCATCGCCGCGTGGAGCGGGAGATACCTGCCCTGAAGGCCGGGCCGCGCGATCCGCGCCTCAGAGCCAGCCGGCCCGCTGCAGCGCCCGCAGCACGGTGGCGGCCAGCAGCTCGTGGCCGCGCGGCGAGGGATGGAAGTCGTCGGAGTAGAACCAGGTCTTCCACCAGCCCGGGCCCAGCCCGGCCGGCGGCGACGCGTCCAGGGCGGCGTCCGTGCAGGCCGGGAAGCCGCCGGCGGGCGGGCACGACGCGTCGCTGACGTTGGTCAGCCCGAACTCGGCCGGGCGGGACAGCTGCGCGGTGATCTCCGCGAAATACGGGACCAGCACCACGCGTGGCTCGCCGTCCGCGAGCCGGGCCAGCTCGGTGTTGAAGCGGCCGATCCATTGCCGCAGCGCAGACTGGAAGCCGGTGCCCGCGGCCGGGCCCGCGGCGGCCGCGAGCTCCGCCGCGATGCGCCGGAACCGCGGCGTCAGGGTGATGTCGGGCACGTCCAGCAAGGCGACGCGCGTGGCGCCCTGGTCCAGCGTGTTCGCCTTCACGACGGCCCAATGGCGCTGCGCCAGCTGCTCCATGTACAGGCCGGCGGCCACTTCCTTGCCGTCGGGTTGCGCGAGCGCCGCGGCCATCGTCGATCCGTCGAGCAGCTGCGCCAGCAGGGCCAGGTAGACCGCGGCTTCCGCCTCGCCGCCGGCGCGAGCGTCCAGGTAGGCGTCCGCCAGCGCCGCCGCATCGTTGGCGCCGGCGTCGACCAGGATGAGGTCGCCGGCCCGCCAGGCACCACCGTTGGCGGCCACCGCCGCTTCGAGCTGGAACCCGAGCGAAACGGGCACCCCGGACCCGCCCCGGGTGATCGGGTTGACGATCTGCGCGGCGCTCACGGCGAAGTCGGTGCAACCGGCATGGGTGGTGAAAGCCAGGCCCCCGTCGCTGGAGAAGAAGTTGCACAGCTTGCCGGCGCCCAGCTCCGCGGCGACCCGCTCCGGGAAGACCGGGTACCCGGCAGCGGGATCGGCCGCGTTCTGCACCGTGGCCTTCAGGCCGAAGGTGCCGACGTCGGCCAGGCTGTCGCCCGCCACGAACACGCGCGAGACCGGCGTGGCCGAAGCCAGCGGCGGCGGCGCGGTCCCGCCATCACCGCCGCCCCCGCACGCCGTGGCGAGCATCAGCGCGAGCGCGGCCAGCGTTGCAGCGAACGCACGGCGGGGGAGCGGGATGGCCATGGCAGCGGATCCTTGTCGACGGGCCTCGGCAGTTGCCGGGCCCGCCGCGACCGGCAAGCGTCCGCCGGGCCCGGTGCCTGCGCCATGGCTCCAATGGGCCAGGGCCGGCGTACCCTGTCGCCTCCCATGGTGACGGCAAGCTTCCGCTTCTACGAGGAGCTGAACGATTTCCTCGCCCCCGCGCGGCGGCGGCGCGAGTTCACCGTGCGCTGCGCCCGCGCGGCCACCACCAAGCACATGATCGAGGCGCTCGGCGTTCCGCACACCGAAGTCGAGCTGATCCTGCTCAATGGCGAGTCGGTCGGCTTCGGCGCGCTCCTGCGCGAGGGCGACCGCGTGGCCGTGTACCCCCGATTCGAGGCGTTCGACATCACGCCGCTGCTGCGCGTGCGCGACCAGCCGCTGCGGGAGCCCCGCTTCGTCGCCGACTGCCACCTGGGCTCGCTCGCCCGCCTGCTGCGGATGATGGGATTCGACACGCTGTACGAGAAGGCCTTTGCCGACGCCGAGATCGAGCGCATCGCCGCGACGCAAGGGCGCATCGTGCTGACGCGCGACCGCGACCTGCTCAAGCGGCGAAGCATCACGCACGGCTGCTATGTGCACGCGCTGCGGCCGCAGCTGCAGCTGCGCGAGGTCCTCGAGCGGCTGCAGCTCGCGCGCGGCGCCCGCCCCTTCACGCTCTGCCCGGCCTGCAATGCGGTGCTGCAGCCCGTCGCCGAGGCACGCGTGGAGCACCGGCTGCCGCCGGGCGTGCGCGGGCTCTACCACCGCTTCGGCACCTGCGACGCCTGCGGGCGGGTGTTCTGGGAGGGTGAACACTGGCAGCGCCTTCGCGCCCTGGTGGATGCGCCCCGGTGACCCCATGGCCGCCTGCGGGAGATGCTCGACTCGCCAGTAGTCTTATCGCGCGCCGGGGCCCGGGAGCGCTATCCTGACTCGTCATGGACGTACGCGACGGTTTCACCGAAGCGGTGGGCAACACCCCGCTGATCAAGTTGCGCAAGGCCTCCGAACGGACCGGGTGCACCATCCTCGGCAAGGCCGAGTTCATGAATCCGGGCGGCTCCGTCAAGGACCGGGCCGCGCTCCACATCGTGCTGGACGCCGAGAAGCGCGGCGACCTGCGCCCCGGCGGCGTCATCGTCGAAGGGACGGCCGGCAACACGGGCATCGGGCTGGCGCTGGTCGGCAACGCGCGCGGCTATCGCACGATCGTGGTCATTCCGAAGACGCAGAGCCAGGAGAAGAAGGACGCGCTGCGCCTCTACGGCGCCGAACTGCGCGAGGTGCCTGCCGCGCCCTACAGCAACCCCGACAACTACGTGCACGTGGCCGAACGCCTGGCCGCGGAACTCGCCCGCAGCGAGCCCCATGGCGTGCTCTATGCCAACCAGTGGGACAACCTGTCCAACCGCGAGGCGCACGTGCGCACCACCGGACCCGAGATCTGGCGGCAGACCGCGGGCCGCGTCGATGGCTTCACCTGCTCGGTGGGCACCGGCGGCACCCTGGCCGGCATCGGCCTGTACCTGAAGGAGCAGCGCCGCGACGTGCGCATCGCGGTGGCCGACCCGATGGGCGCGGCGATGTACCACTGGGTCAAGGAGGGCGAGCTGCGCAGCGAGGGGAGCTCCATCACCGAGGGCATCGGCCAGAACCGCATCACGCGCAACCTGGAGGGCGCCCCGATCGACGACGCGTACCAGATCGGCGACGAGGAAGCGCTGCCGCTGCTGTTCGACCTGCTCAAGGAGGAAGGGCTGTGCCTGGGCGGCTCCAGCGGCATCAACGTGGCCGGCGCCATTCGGCTGGCGCGCGACCTCGGGCCCGGCCACACCATCGTGACCATCCTGGCGGACGCCGGAACGCGCTACCAGTCCAAGCTGTACAACCCGGCCTTCCTGCGCGAGAAGTCGCTGCCGGTGCCCGCCTGGCTCACCCATTGACCGGGCGGGGCGCAGCGCCTGCCGCGCCCCGCGCCGGCCGTCAACAGCACTGGATATCGCGGCCGCCGATGGCTTGCCACTGCTGCTCGACGTGCCGGGCATCCTCGTCCGTGCGGACCTCCACCATCATCAGGATGCCGCCCTCGCGGATCCCCGCTTCGTAGGCCCGGATCCGGTCTTCCGGGATGCCCCAGTCGCCAAGCGCCCCCACGAGCCCGGCGGCGAGCCCCGCCGCGCCGGCGCCGGCCAGCGCCGCGGCGATCGGGCCGGCCACGACGAAGCCGAGGGCGGGCAGCGCCAGCGCGGCGCCTACCGCCGCGAAGACGGAGACCAGGATTCCGATGCGCCCCCCTGCGGGGCCACCCAGTTCGCCGCCCTCCGCCTTCTTGCGCGCGAGCAGCGCCGCGACTTCGCCGTCGCCGGCGAGGAGCCGCTGGCGCGTGCCTTCGGACATCACGACGTTCACCTCGCCGATCTCGTAGCCGCGCTCGACGCAGGCCCGGAAGGCGCGCTCGGCATCGCCGCCGTCCCTGAACAAGCCGGTGACCATCCGGCGGCTGCCGTCGGGTGATGCAGTCATCCTCGCGCCTCCATGCCGCTGTCGCGCTGGCCGCCCCGGCGGGCCAGCCTCGCCCGGGCCTACGGATCACGATACACCCGAAGCGCACTTCCGGCCGGCGGACGCCGGCCATTCGAAGGCCGGGCTGGGCTACCAGCCCTTACAACGGGTGTCGAGGGCGGCGGACCCGGTTCGTCGTACCTTCGGATGCAGCGGTTTGCCGCTGACCCTGCCAAGGAGACTCGCATGAACTACGTGGATGGATTCGTGGTCGCCGTCCCGACCGCCAACCGGGATCGCTACCTTCGCCACGCGCAAGCCGCTGCCGCCGTGTTCAAGGAGCACGGGGCACTGGCGGTCGTGGAATGCTGGGGCGACGACGTGCCGGAAGGCAAGCTGACGTCGTTTCCGATGGCGGTGCAGCGCAAGGACGACGAGACGGTGGTCTTTTCCTGGATCACCTGGCCCTCGCGCGCAGCCCGCGACGAAGGGATGAAGCGCGCCATGGCCGACCCGCGGCTGCAGCCGGAGACCAACCCGATGCCCTTCGACGGGAAGCGGCTGATCTACGGTGGCTTCGAGGTGATCGTCAGCGCCTGAAGGGCGGCCGGGGCGGGCGCGCCAGCCGGGACAGCCAGCGGCCCGCTTCGCGGAAGGCGTCGCCCGAATGCCCGGCGCGTGCGCACGTAGGCGCCTTCGATGCCCGTGAGCAGCAGGCTCGCGAATTCCGCCGCAGCCTTGGGGCCGAGCGACTGGAAGTGGGTGGCCAGCATCCCTTGCCAGGCCCCGAAGGTCTGCGCCACCACTTCGCGAAGCGGCTCCGTCTCGACGTCGAGGTCGAGCCCGACGCAGCCGAAGGCGCAGCTCTAGACCGGTTGGGCCTTGCTGCGCAAGGCCGCCGTACGGCGCTGTGAGCCTCAGGCGGCCGGTGCCTGCACGCGGATCACCGTGCGGCCCTTGATCTGCCCGCCCGCCACCGCATCGATCATCTTCGGCAGCTCCTCGAACGGATGCACCTGGGCGATGTTGGCGAGGTACCTGGGCCGCAGGTCGCTGCCCAGGCGTTGCCAGAGGTGGTCGCGCAGCGCGCGGTCGTTGTCGGAGTTCACGCCCACCAGGCGGACGCCGCGCAGGATGAAGGGCATCACGGTGGTGGTGAACTCCACGCCCAGCGCGTTGCCGATGCTGGCGATCACGCCGTCGCGCTGCATGGTGCGCGTGAGCCCGGCCAGCGCCTCGCCGCCCAGCGAGTCGACGGCGCCCTGCCACACCGCGCTTTCCAGCGGGCGCGTGCCCACCGGCAAGCTGGCGGCATCGACGACTTCGGCGGCGCCCAGGCCCATCAGGTAGTCGCGCTCGGCCAGCTTGCGGGTGGCCGCCACCACATGGAAGCCGCGCTGCGACAGCAGGTCGATGGCCACGCTGGCGACGCCACCGGAGGCGCCGTTGACCAGCACCTTGCCCTTGTCCGGCGCCAGGCCGTTCAGCTCCATCAGTTCCACCGCCAGCGCCGCGGTGTAGCCCGCCACGCCGATCGTGATGGCTTCCAGCGTGCTCATGCCCGCAGGCAGGCGATTGACCCAGCCGTCCGGGGCGCGCGCCAGCGGGGAGTAGCCGCCGTGGTGCGACACGCCGAAACCGTGGCTGTGCACGATCACGGGGTCGCCCGGCTTGAACAGCGGCGAGCGCGACGCGCGCACGGTGCCGGTGGCGTCGATGCCTCCGATGCAGGGGAAGCGCCGGATGACGGGCATCCTGCCGATGGCCGCCAGCGCATCCTTGTAGTTGATGCTGGCGTACTCCACCCGCACGTCCACTTCGCCGTCGTCCAGCTGCGATTCGTCCATTTCGGTGAACGCGGCGCAGACGCGGTCCTGCTTGGTGACCAGGTAAGCCTTGAACTTGTCCATGGGTGCTCCTTCGGATTCGGGGGGATCGCCCGATGCTACACAGCCGCGGCCGTCAGCGCGGCAGTTGCGGCAACGCCCACAACAGGGCCGTGAGGGTGAAGAAGGACGCCACCGTGGTGCCCAGCTGCGCGGCCGCCGCCATGCTGTCGTGGCCGTGCTTCTGGGCCAGGATCGGATAGATGCCCAGCATGGGCACGGCCGCCATCACCACCACCGTGACCTGCAGCTCGCGCGGCATCGGCGGCAGCAGCCAGACCAGGGCGAGCACCGCAAGGGGGTGCAGCAGCAGCTTGCCGAGGGCGACCGCGGAGACATCGCGCGCCATGCCCCGGGCCGGGATCCCCACCAGCGAGCCGCCGATCACCATCAGCGAAATGGCGGCGGTCGACACGGCGAACAGGTTCACCGCCTTGGCCACCGGTTCGGGCAGGTGCCAGCCGAACAGCGAGAACAGGAAGCCGATGACGATCCCATGGATCATCGGATTGCGGGCGACGCCGCGGGCCGACTGCCACAGCGCCGCGCGCAGGCGCCCGGCCCGCGTGCTGCCAGGCGCGGCGTCGCCCTGGTCGCTGTCGGCGATGGCCAGCGCCAGCGGCAGCAGCAGCAGGTTCTCCACCACCATCGCCAGCGCCAGGGCGACCCCGGCGGTGGAGGCGCCGAACAGCTGCAGCACCAGCGGAAAGCCGATGAAGCCGCTGTTCGGGCAGGACATGCCCATGCCCACGGTGGCGGCGCCCGACACGCTCTTGCCGGCCGCCTTGCGCGCCCACAGGATGCCGGCGCCCATCGCCACCAGCGCGCCGCCGCCGTAGGCCAGCACGAACACCGGCTCCAGCACCTCGGCCACGCTGCGCGAGGACAGCGCGTTGAACAGCAGCGCCGGCAGCGCCAGGTTGATCACGTACTTGCCGAAGAGGCGCATGTCGGCGCGCGCGAACAGGCCGGCGCGGGTCGCGACGTAGCCCACCGCCATCACCAGGTAGATCGGCAGCGTGATCGAGAGGACGGAACCCAAGCCGGATCAGCCTTTGCGCGCGGCGATCAGGCGATCGGCCCAGTCCTGCCAGGGCGCGTCCTTCGCAAGACCCTGGAACACGCCGGCGGCGGCCTGGTCGGCCACCCACTGCTGCTTGTCGGCGATGGCCGCCGCCATCAGCGGCGGGAAGCCCGCTTCGCGCACGGTGTTCGCCGACTCGCGCATCTCCTCGGCCCGACGCTGGCCGTGCTGCGCCACGCGGCTGAAGAAGTAGGCACCCTGCTTCGGCCAGTCGATGCCGGGGAAGGTCTCGGCCAGCGTGGGCAGCACGTGGTCCTCCACGCCGTACTGGCGCGCGGTGGCGTAGCTCTCGATCACCAGCGCCTCCAGGCCCTTGATCATCACGCTGCGGCACATCTTGATGGCGCTGGCCACGCCCAGCCGGTCGGACACCGCCTTCGCGTCCATGCCCCAGCCGCGCAGCAGTCCCGCGAGTCCGGCCGCCTGCGCGCCGCCCAGCAGCATGGGTACCCGGATGCCGTAGGGCGGCACCGAGGTCATCACGCCCGCCTCGACATAGTGGGCGCCGCGCGCGTCCACCCCCGCGGCGGCCTGCTGCTTGGTGCCGGGCGAGGCGGAGTTCAGGTCGAGGAACACGGTGCCGGGGCGCAGGTGCCGGGCAGCCTCCTGCGCGACGGCCAGGGTGCTGGACGCAGTCACGGCCGAGATCACCAGGTCGCTGGCCTCGCACAGCGCCGCCATGGAATCCTGCGCGATCACGCCGGCTGCACGCGCATGCGCGCGTTCGGCTTCGCGGCTGGCCGGCCGGGCGAACTTCAGGTCCCAGGCGCTCACCTGGGAGACGCCAGGCTGGTCCCTCAGGCCGGCCGAAAAGATCTTGCCGACCTCGCCGTAGCCGACCAGGCCGATGCGTGGCAATTGCATGCTGTCCTCCTATTGGCGTGGAATGCCGGCGCGGGCGATCACCTCGGCCCAGCGCCGGACGTCGGAGGCCAGGCGCTCACCCAGTTCAGCGGGCGTGCCGCCCTGCGCCTCCATGTTCAGGTTGGCCAGCTGCCGGCGCACCTCGGGGCGCGCCAGCGCGGCGTTGATGGCGCGGTTCAGGCGCCCGATGGCCTCCGCGGGTGTCCCGGCCGGGGCCGCCAGGCCGTTCCAGGATCGCACGCTGAAACCGGCGAGGGGGCCGCCGGCGGCGCGCGCCGGCGCCACGCCAGGCAATTGCGCGGCCTCGCGCTCGCCCAGCACCGCCAGCGGCCTCAGCGCGCCGCCGCGGATCTGCCCCATCAAGGGGCCGGCGATGTCGATCGCCGCCTGGAGCTGCCCTGCGCGCAGCGCGTGGACCACGGGCGGCGTGCCGTTGAACGGCACGACCTGGGCGTCCAGGCCGGCGGCGGACTTGAACAACTCGGCGGCCAGGTTCTGGGTGGTGCCGACCTGGGGCGTGCCGAGGTTCAGCCGGCCGGGATGGGCGCGCGCCCAGGCCAGCAGTTCCTGCAGCGTGCGAAAGGGCCCGCCCTCCGCTGCCACCAGCACCAGGTCGAAGGCGGCCAGCGGGGACACCGGCGCGAAGTCGCGCAGGGTGTCGAAGGGCAGCGACTTGAACAGGGCCGCGCTGACGGCCGTGCCGCTGGACACGAGCAACAGCGTGTGGCCGTCGGGCTCGGCTTGCGCGACCCGCTCGCCAGCGACCACGCCGCCCGCGCCCGGCCGGTTCTCGACCACGACCGGCTGGCCGAGGTCGGCCGCGATCGCCTGCCCCACGGCCCGGGCCGTCAGGTCGGCGGCGCCGCCGGCGCCGTTGGGCACCACGATGCGGATCGGCCGCGAGGGAAACGCCGCCTGCGCCCGCGCGGGCAGCGGAGCAGCCGCGAGGGCGCAGGCGTGCAGCAGGAACAGGCGGCGGCTGGACATCGGCGCGAGCTTAGGACATCCCGGCGGCCGGCCGCGGCCCGATGCCACGCCGCTTCAACGCGCCACGCCCAGCAGGCGGTCGAGCAGGCGGTCGTCGTCCAGCAGCCCGCGGGCCGTGCCGCTGTGCACCACCGTGCCACGATCGAGCACCACGGCGCGATCCGAGATCGCCAGGATGGCCTGCGGATGCTGCTCCACGATGATGGCCGACAGCCCCTCGTCGCGCGTGATGCGGCGGATGGCGCGCAGCAGTTCGTCGACGATGATCGGCGCCAGGCCCTCCAGCGGCTCGTCCAGCAGCAGCAGGCGCGGGTTCAGCACCAGCGCACGGCCCACGGCCAGCATCTGCTGCTCGCCGCCCGACAGCTGCGTGCCCAGGTTGCCCTTGCGCTCGGCCAGCCGCGGGAACATCGCGTAGACCCCGTCGGGCGTCCACCGGCCGGGGCGGGCCACCGCGGTGAGGTTCTCGTGCACGCTGAGCGACTTGAAGATGTTGCGCTCCTGCGGTACCCAGCCGATGCCGGCGCCGGCGCGATGGTGCGCGGGCAGCTTGTGCAGCGCCCGGCCGCCCAGCGCGATGCTGCCGGCGTGCCGCCGCGTGACGCCGGCCAGGGTGTTGATCAGGGTGGTCTTGCCGGTGCCGTTGCGGCCCAGCAGGGCCAGCGTGGCGCCCTCGTCCAGCGCCAGCGACACGTCCTGCAGCACCACGGCCTCGCCGTAGCCGGCGCTGAGGCCTTCGACCTTGAGCAGCTCAGGCATGGGCCGCCTCCGCATGGCGCTGGGCCTCGCCGCTGCCCAGGTACACCTCGCGCACCCGGGCGTCGGCGGCGATCTCCTCGGGCGTGCCCTCGGTCAGCACGGCGCCGTTGACCAGCACCGTCATGCGCCGGGCGAAGCTGAAGACCAGGTCCATGTCGTGTTCGATCAGCAGCACCGACACGTCGGCCGGCAGCGCGGCGACGGTCTGCAGGATTTCCTCGCGCTCGCCCGCCGGCACGCCGGCGACGGGCTCGTCCAGCAGCAGCACGCGCGGCTCGCAGGCCAGCGCGATCGCGATCTCCAGCAGGCGGCGCTTGCCGTAGGCCAGGTGCTCGGTGCGCTGCTCCATCACCTCGGCCAGGCGGAACTGCTCGAGCAGCTGCTCGCAGCGCGCGGCCACGCCGCGGTCGCGCCCCATCGCCTGCCAGACGCGGGCGCCGAAGCCGCGCTGCTGCGACACCACCAGGGCCAGCGTCTGCAGCGGCGTCATCGACGGGAACAACTGGTTGATCTGGAAGGTGCGCACCATGCCCAGGCGCACGCGCTGGTGCGGCGCCAGGCCGGTGATGTCGCGGCCCTCCAGCGTGATGCGGCCGGCGGTGGGCTCCAGCACCCCGGTCAGCAGGTTGATCAGCGTGGTCTTGCCGGCGCCGTTGGGGCCGATCAGGGCGTGGCGCGCGCCGCGCTGCAGGTCCAGCGTGACGTTGCTGGTGGCGGTGATGCCGCCGAACTTCTTCACCAGCCCCCGGGCGGAAAGGACGATGTCGCTCATGCCGCGCGCCCCCGCCCGAACCAGGTCCAGGGCCTGAGCAGCCGGTCGCGGCCGACCAGCACCAGCACCACCAGGAACAGGCCCAGCCAGAAGGTCCAGTACTGCGGCGTGATGGCGGACAGGAAGTCCTGCATCAGCTTGAAGACGATCGCGCCGAGCACGCCGCCATACAGCCAGCCGGTGCCGCCCACCACCAGGACCAGCAGCACGTCGGCCGAGCGGTGGAACTCGAACACGTCCAGCGAAGCGAAGCCGGTGGTCTGCGCCAGCAGCGCGCCGGCGGCGCCGGCCAGCGCGGCGGCGACGGTGTAGGCCACGGCCACGCGCGAGCCGACCGGGATGCCGACGGCCATCGCGCGCAGCCGGTTGTCGCGGATCGCCTCCAGCGTGGCGCCGAAGGGCGAGCGCACGAAGCGGCGCACGAGCAGGAAGCACAGCAGCAGCACCGCCAGCGAGTACCAGGCGGCCGTGCGGCCCATCAGGTCGAACTCGAACCGGCCGAGCACCGGGCCCATGACCACGCCCTGCAGCCCGTCGGCGCCGCCGGTGAGCCAGTCGAGCTTGTTGGCCAGCTCCAGCAGGATCAGCGCGACGCCCAGCGTCACCATCAGCCGGGACAGGTCGTTGCCGCGCTGCACGGTCAGGCTGGCGACCGCACCCAGGACGGTGGCCGTGGCGACGCCGAAGGCCAGCCCGGCCAGCGGGTCGGGCATCAGGTGCTTGGCGAACAGCGCCGCGCTGTAGGCGCCGAAGCCGAAGAAGGCCGCGTGCCCGAGCGACACGATGCCGGTGTAGCCCAGCACCAGGTCCAGCGAGATGGCGAACAGCGCCACGATGGCGATCTCGTTGACGATGGCCGAGTACTGCGACAGCAGCAGCGGCGCGGCGAAGGCCGCCAGCCACAGCAGCGGCTCCCAGGGGCGCCACCGGCCGGTGCGCAGCAGCGCCGCCTGGGCGCGCTCGCCGGACCGGGAGCCGTCCGGGCGGGGCGCGGCGGCGGGTTCGGCGGGCCGGACGGCGCTCATGCCTTGGCTCCCCGCGAGAACAGGCCCTGCGGCCGCCAGATCAGGATGACGATCATCAGCGTGTAGACGATGAAGGCGCCCAGCTTGGGGATGTAGTACTTGCCGGCCACGTCGGCGATGCCCAGCAGCAGGGCCGCCAGCAGCGGTCCGGTGATCGAGGTCGTACCGCCGACGGCCACCACGATCAGGAAATAGATCATGAACTTGAGCGGGAAGGTCGGATCCAGCCCCAGCACCTCGGCGCCCAGCGCGCCGCCCAGCCCGGCCAGGCCGCTGCCGAAGGCGAAGGTGGTGAGGAACACCACGTTGACGTTGATCCCGAGGCCGGCGGCCACGCGCTGGTCGTCCACCGCCGCGCGCAGGCGGCTGCCGAAGCGCGTGCGCGACAGCACGTACTGCAGCGCGAGCGTCAGCGCGGCGCAGACGGCGATGATGAACAGGCGGTAGTGCCCCATGCCCAGGCGCCAGTCGCCGGCCGCGAGTTCGGTGCGGCCGCGCAGCCAGTCGGGCAGCTGGATGATCTGCTGGGTGGAGCCGACGAAGTAGTCCACCGCCGCCACCGCCATGAAGGCCAGGCCGATGGAGAACAGCACCTGGTCCAGGTGCGGCTTGTCGTACAGGGGCCGGTACAGCGTCCGCTCCGCCACCGCCCCGAGCAGCGCCGGCACGATGAAGGCGACCGGCAGGCACACCAGGAAGGGCACGTCGGCGCGCTGCATCAGCAGCACCGTGATGTACCCGCCCGCCATGGCGAAGGCGCCGTGGGCGAGGTTGATGAAGTTCATCAGCCCCATGGTCACGGCCAGGCCGAGCGCCAGGATGAACAGCAGCATGCCGTAGGCGATGCCGTCGAAGAGGATGGTGAGCATCAGTTCCTTGTCATGGGCGCACGTGCCCGGAGCAACGTGTCATTGCGGGCTTGACCCGCAATCCATCACCTGCGGCCTGAACAGCGACGGGCGTTTGCCGACGTCGGGTGATGGATCCCGGCTTTCGCCGGGATGACACGGTGGGGCGGTGCCGGCCGCGGGCCGATGCCGCCGCGCCGTCTCACTTCGACTTTCCCGGGTCCTTCACGTCCTTGATCACGTCGAACTCGACGTTCCAGAGCTGGCCGTCCTTCTTCTCGACCTTGCGCAGGTAGACGTTCTGCACGACGTCGCGGGTCTGCGCGTCGATCAGCACGGGGCCGCGCGGGCTCTCGAACATCTGGCCCTTCATGGCGTTGACCAGGGCCTCGCCCTTGCCCTTGCCGCCGGTCTTCTTCACCGCCTCGTAGATCAGCCGCATGCCGTCGTAGCCGCCCACCGCCATGAAGTTGGGCCGCAGGCCGTTGTTGGCCTTCTGGAACGCCTCGACGAACTTGCGGTTGGCCGCCGACGGGTGCGCCGCCGAATAGTGGTGCGAGGTCACCACCCCCAGGGCGACGTCGCCCATCTCGCCCAGCTGGTCGTCGTCGGTCACGTCGCCGGTGGCGATCAGGCGGATGCCGGCCTTGTCCATGCCGCGCTCGGCGAACTGCTTCATCACCGCCGCGCCGGCACCGGAGGGCACGAACACGAACAGCGCGTCGGGCTTGAGGTCGCGCACCTTCTGCAGGAACGGGGCGAAATCGGGGTTGCGCAGCGGCACGCGCAGCGACTCGGGCAGCTTGCCGCCGTTGAGCACGAAGCGCTCCTTGAAGTACTTCTCGGCGTCGATGCCCGGGCCGTAGTCGCTGACCAGGCTCACCACCGTCTTGATGCCGTTCTTGGGCGCCCAGTCGGCCAGCGCCACCGACACCTGCGGCAGCGTGAAGCTGGAACGCACGATGAAGGGCGAGGCCTGGGTGATGCTGGAAGTGGCCGCGGCCATCACCACCAGCGGCGTCCTGGCCTGGGTGGCCAGCGGCGCGACGGCCAGCGCGGAAGGCGTGATGCCCATGCCGGCCAGCACGTCCACCTTGTCGTTCACCAGCAGTTCCTGCGCCAGCCGGCGCGTCATGTCGGGCAGGCTGGTGTCGTCCTTGACGATCAGTTCCACCTTGCGGCCGGCGACGGTGTCGCCGTTCTGCGCGATCCACAGGCGGGCCGCCGCTTCGACCTGGCGTCCGGTGGTGGCCTGCTGGCCGGTCATGGGCAGGATCAGGCCGATCTTGAAGGGCGCGCCTTGGGCGAATGCCAGGCCGCCGCCGCCGGCCAGCAGGGCCGCGCAGGCAGTGGCCCGCAGCAGGGTTCTCTTGTGCATGAAGGTCTCCTCGAAGGAAGGAAATGAACGCGGGCCGCGCATCCGCTGCCGGGCTGTGATTCTGGATAGCGCCGGTCCCCCGGCCAAGGCAGGGGCCTGTCTATCAGCTATCCCGGTTCAGCATAGCTGGCGGTGCGATATCCGGCGAGCGCAAGGCCCCGGCCCAGCCGGCAGGGGGATCTCAGGCGCGCCTGCGGATCAGGCGGACCGCCGGCATGCGGTCGAGATCGTGCGTCTGCACGGCCTCGCGCAGGTTGCGCTGCGCCAGGCGGGAGTGCTCGCGCATGATGGCTTCGGCGCGCGCGCCCTCGCGCTGCTCCATGGCCTCCAGCACCTGGCGGTGCTGGTCCTGGGCCACGATGAGCATGTCGCGGGCGCGGGCCGAATTGGCCTGGACGACCACGAATCCGGAGGGGGATGCAAAAGGCAGGCAGACGACCCGCTCGAGTTCGCGCGCCACCACCGGGCTGCCGGCCAGTTCGGCCAGCAGGGCGTGGAAGCGCTTGTTCAGGGCCACGTAGCGGAAGAAGGCCGCGTCGTCCAGCGCGGGCTGCGCCAGGACTTCGTCGATGCCGGCCAGGCACTGCCGGGCTTCGGCCAGCACCCCGGCCGGGGCGCCGCGCTCGGCGGCCAGCCGCGCGGCCAGGCCCTCCAGCGTCCCGCGCAGCTCGATCGCGTCGGCCACGTCCCGCTCGCTGAAGGTGCGCACCGCATAGCCCCCGTTGGGCAGGGCTTCCAGCAGCCCCTCCTGCTCCAGCCGCATCAGGGCCGTGCGGATCGGCGTGCGCGAAACCCCCAGCTTCTCGACGATGGCCAGTTCGGCGATGCGGCTGCCGCCCGGCAACTCGCCGGACAGGATCAGCTCGCGCAGCCGCAGCTGCGCCTTGACGGCCTGGGAGGCGGTCGCTTCCGTTTCCATGGGAACACTCGTCATGTATCCCTCGTCATGTATACATCTCCTGGCTAACGGCTGGATTTCCAGCCACTTTCTGGCAGTTTTGCGATTTTATGTATACAACCAGTATCCTGGTGGCACAATCCGGCCGATCCGACCCCCCTCCACGAAGCTGCATGTTTCCCAAGAACGCCTGGTACGTCGCCTGCACCCCCGACGAGATCGAAGCCAAACCGCTGGGGCGCACCGTCTGCAACGAGAAGATCGTCTTCTGGCGCCCGGCCCCCGGCCAGGTGGCGGCGGTCGAGGATTTCTGTCCGCACCGCGGCGCCGCCCTGTCGCTGGGCCGCGTCTGCGACGGCCAGCTGGTCTGCGGCTACCACGGCCTGGTGATGGGCTGCGAGGGCAAGACCGTGTCCATGCCCGGCCAGCGCGTGCAGGGCTTTCCCAAGGTGCGGGCCTACCCGGTGGCCGAGAAGTACGGCTTCATCTGGGTCTGGCCGGGCGATCCGGTGCTGGCCGACCCGGCGACGATCCACCACCTGGAATGGGCCGACAACCCGGCCTGGGCCTACGGCGGCGGGCTGTACCACATCGCCTGCGACTGGCGCCTGATGGTGGACAACCTGATGGACCTGACGCACGAGGCCTACGTGCACGTGGGCAGCATCGGCCAGAAGGAGATCGACCAGGCGCCGGTCGGCACCCGCGCCGAGGGCGAGCACGTGATCACCAGCCGCTTCATGGAGAACGTGATGGCCCCGCCGTTCTGGCGCGCCAACCTGCGCGGCGCCGGGCTGGCCGACGACGTGCCGGTGGACCGCTGGCAGGTCTGCCACTTCTACCCGCCCAGCCACGTGATGATCGAAGTGGGCGTGGCGCATGCCGGCAAGGGCGGCTACCACGCCGACGCGAAGGACAAGGTCTCCAGCATCGTGGTCGACTTCATCACGCCCGAGACCGACGGCACCATGTGGTACTTCTGGGGCATGGCGCGCAACTTCCGGCCGGGCGACGCCGCGCTGACGGCGCAGATCCGCGAAGGCCAGGGCAGGGTGTTCGCCGAAGACCTGGCCGTGCTGGAAGCCCAGCAGCGCAACCTCGCCACCTGGCCCGACCGCCGGCTGCTGATGCTCAACATCGATGCCGGCGGCGTCCAGGCGCGCCGCATCATCGACCGGCTGGTCGCGGCCGAGCAGCCGGCGAAGCTGGCCGCATGACAGCGCGAACCTGGCGCCCCGTCCCGCGAGGCAGGCGAACCACGTGCAGGAGATGGGTCGCGGGTCAGCCCCGCAACGGCATTCGGGGCACCATCCGGCCATGAGCGACATCATCGTCAAGGTCCTGCGCCGCAAGCAGGAAGCACAGGACATCGCCAGCTTCGAGCTGGTGCGGCCCGACGGCGGGCCGCTGCCGGCCTTCGGCGCCGGCTCGCACGTCGACGTGCACGTGCCGGGCGGGCCGATCCGCCAGTACTCGCTGTGCAACGACGACGGCGAGCAGCACCGCTACCGCATCGCGGTGCTGCGCGATGCCGCCAGCCGCGGCGGCTCGGCCGGCATGCACGAGCGCGTGCGCGAGGGCGACACGCTCGCCATCAGCGAGCCGCGCAACCACTTCCCGCTGGTGCACGTGCGGCGCACCGTGCTGCTGGCCGGCGGCATCGGCATCACGCCGCTGCTGTGCATGGCGCAGCGGCTGGCGGCGATCGGCGCCGACTTCGACCTGCACTACTGCACGCGGTCGGTCGGGCGCACGGCTTTCCGCGACGAGATCCTGGCCTCGCCCTGGGCCGGCCGCGCGCAATTCCACTTCGACGACGGCGAGGCGGCACAGAAGCTCGACCTGGGCGCCGCGCTGGGCGCACCGGACGCCGACACCCATGTGCACGTCTGCGGGCCGATGGGGTTCATCGACTTCGCGGTGCAGGGCGCCCGCGCGGCCGGCTTCCGGCCCGAGCAGATCCACCTGGAGTATTTCGGCGCGGCGCCGCAGGACACCCGCGGCGACGGTGCATTCGAGGTGAGGATCGCCAGCAGCGGGCAGGTGGTCACCGTGCCGGCCGACAAGACCGTGGTGCAGGCCCTGGCCGCCGCCGGCGTCGAGATCCTGACGTCCTGCGAACAGGGCGTGTGCGGCACCTGCCTGACGCGCGTGCTGGAAGGCGAATGCGAGCACCGCGACCTGTACCTCACCGACGAGGAAAAGGCCCGCAACGACCAGTTCACGCCGTGCTGCTCGCGCGCCAAGAGCCCGCTGCTGGTGCTGGACCTGTGAG
Organism: Ramlibacter sp.; assembly: GCF_036676645.1. Lineage (GTDB taxonomy): Bacteria > Pseudomonadota > Gammaproteobacteria > Burkholderiales > Burkholderiaceae_C > Ramlibacter. The sequence continues at coordinate 1,422 of NZ_JAKFCM010000031.1, read as the reverse complement.
GACCCTGCATGCCTCCCTCCCCGCTGGGAAGCCGGAGTGGGGGCATGCGTGGCCGCGGCGTGCCCCCTTCCCCCACCCTCCCCCGGGGGTGGAGGGAGTATCTTTGGCCAACCACGCAACCACCCCGAGGACACCCCCATGATGAAACTCCCCGCCCGCTTCGACCACGTCGGCAGCTTCCTGCGCCCGAAGTACCTGCTGGAAGCGCGCGAGAAGAAGGCCCGTGGCGAGATCACGCCCGCCCAGCTGCGCGAAGTCGAGGACAAGGCCATTGCCGAGGTGGTCGAATTCCAGCAGGGCGTGGGCCTCAAGAGCATCACGGACGGCGAGTTCCGCCGCACCTATTTCCACATCGACTTCCTGGAGCAACTCGGCGGCGTCAAGACCGACATCCCGGTCACCATCCGCAAGCCCGACGGCAGCGAGGAACTGGCCCCGCCGGTGATCCGCGTGATCGACAAGGTGCGCCACGCGAAGGACATCCAGAAGGCCGACTTCGAGTTCCTCAAGGCCCAGGTCGGCGCCGGCCGCACGCCCAAGGTGTGCATCCCCTCGCCGACCATGCTGCACTTCCGCGGCGGCCGCGCCGGCATCAGCAGGCAGGCCTACCCCGAGCTGGACCCGGTGTTCTACGACGACGTGGCCAAGGCCTACGGCGACGAACTGCGCTCGCTGTACGCAGCCGGCTGCCGCTACGTGCAGATGGACGACACCAACCTGGCCTACCTGTGCGACGAGAAGATGCGCGAGGCGGCGCGCCAGCGCGGCGACGATCCCAACGAACTGCCGCACCGCTACGCCAAGTTCATCAACAAGGTGGTGGCGCACAAGCCCGAGGGCATGCTGCTGGCCATGCACCTGTGCCGCGGCAACTTCAAGAGCACCTTCGCCGCCGCCGGCAACTACGAGCCGGTGGCCGAGGCGCTGCTCAAGGAGATGGACATCGACGCCTATTTCATGGAGTACGACGACGACCGCTCCGGCGACTTCCGCCCGCTGCGCTACCTGCCCAAGGGCAAGACCGTGGTGCTGGGCCTGGTGACCACCAAGTTCGGGCAGCTCGAGAGCAAGGACGTGCTCAAGCGCCGCATCGAGGAGGCCGCCAGGCACGCACCGCTGGAGCAACTGGCCCTGTCGCCCCAGTGCGGCTTCTCCAGCACCGTCCATGGCAACAACATCGCCGTGGAAGACCAGCGCAACAAGCTGCGGCTGGTGATCGAGACGGCGCAGGAGGTCTGGGGCGACGCCTGACCGGGAGTCTTGGCGGCCTCGAGCCGCAGTCGCCCGACAGGATGCGCGCCGGGTCGGCATGGCGGGCTGGCACCTGCCATGTCATTGCGGCCTCGAGCCGCAATCCATCTCCTGTCGTCCGAACACGTGCTGTGGCACACCGACGTCGGGAGATGGATCCCGGCTTGCGCC
>NZ_JAKFCM010000030.1:0-39186 GCF_036676645.1 Ramlibacter sp. | reverse complement strand
CCATGGCCAACGGCGCGCAAGCGATGCTGCGGACCCTGCTGGACGCAGGCGTGGACACCTGTTTCACCAATCCCGGCACGTCGGAGATGCATTTCGTCGCGGCGCTGGACACGGCGCCGCAGATGCGCGCCGTGCTGACCCTGTTCGAGGGCGTGGCCACCGGCGCCGCCGACGGCTATGCGCGCATGGCCGGCAAGCCGGCGGCGACGCTGCTGCACCTGGGCTGCGGCCTGGGCAACGGGCTGGCCAACCTGCACAACGCGCGCCGGGGCAAGGTGCCGGTGGTCAACATCGTGGGCGACCACGCCATCCACCACGCGCCGTACGACGCGCAGCTGCAATCGGACATCGAGACGGCGGCGCGCAACGTGTCGACCTGGGTGCGCACCTCGCGCAGCACCGCGGCGCTGTGCCAGGACGTGGTGGAGGCCGTTGCCGCAGCCAAGGGGCCGCCGGGGCAGGTCGCCACGCTCATCCTGCCGGCCGACGTGTCCTGGGGCGACGGCGGCGTGCCGCGGCCGCCCCTGGAGGCTGCGCCACCGCCGCGCGCCGACGACGCGACCGTCGCCGCGATCGCCGCCGCGCTGCAGGCCGGCGGCCGGAGCGCCCTCCTGCTGGGCGGGCGCGCCCTGCGCGAGCCGGCCCTCATGGCCGCCGCCCGCATCGCCGCCACGACCGGCGCCCGGCTCTTCGCCGAAGTGTTTCCGACCCGCTTCGAGCGCGGCGCCGGCCTGCCGCCGGTGGAGCGCATCGCCTACCTGGCCGAGATGGCCTCGGTGCAGCTGGCGGGGCTGCAGAACCTGGTGCTGGTGGACGCCCGCGCCCCGGTGTCCTTCTTCGCCTATCCCGGCAAGAAGAGCTGGCTGGTGCCGCAAGGCTGCACCGTGCACGAACTGGCATCGCCCACCCAGGACGCCGTGGGCAGCCTGGAAGCCTTGAGCCAGCGGCTGGGCACCGAAGGGGCGACGCCGGTGCTGCAGGGATCGCGGCGGCCGGGGCGCCCGCGCGGCAAGCTGACCGCCGAGAAGGTGTGCAAGGCCGTCGGGCACCTGCTGCCACCGGACGCGATCGTGGTGGACGAGGCCCAGACCTCCGGCACCATGCTGCCCCTGTTCACCGCCGGCGCACCGCGCCACGACGTGCTCGCGCTCACCGGCGGCGCCATCGGGCAGGCCCTGCCCGCCGCGGTGGGAGCGGCGATCGCCTGCCCGGATCGGCCGGTGCTGGCGCTGGTGGGCGACGGCTCCGCCATGTACACCTTCCAGGCGCTCTGGACCCTGGCGCGGGAGCGGCTGAATGTCGTCGCGATCGTCTTCAACAACCGGTCCTACGGCATCCTGAACGTGGAACTGGAGCGGGTCGGCGCCGAGAAGGCGGGCCCCAGGGCCAAGGCCCAGCTCGACCTGGCCAGCCCGGGCCTGGACTTCGTGCAGCTGGCGCAGGGCCTGGGCGTTCCCGCCGTGCGCGCCAGCACCGCGGAGGATTTCACCGCGGCCCTGGAGCGCGCCCTGGCGACGCCCGGTCCCCACCTCATCGAAGCGGTGGTGCCCAGCGTTTTCTCCGGCCTCAAGCTGCGGGTGCTGCCGTACCTGCTGCGGTCCCTGGGCAGCCTGCCGCCGCCCGTCGCGCGGGCGCTGAAGCGGAAGCTGGCGCCATGAGCAGGACCCTCCGGTCCGACGTGCTGGTGGTGGGCGGCGGCCTCGCCGGCCTCGTCACGGCCCTCGAATGCCTGCAGGCGGGCCAGACCGTCACGGTGGTGGACCGCGACAGCCGCGACCGCCTGGGCGGCCTGGCCCTCTGGGCGTTCGGCGGCATGGCGCTGGTCGGAACGCCGCTGCAGGCGCGCAGGAAGATCCGGGACACGCCCGAAGTGGCCCTGGCCGACTGGATCCGCTTCGGCGAACTGCCCGAGTCCGACGCCCTGCGACTGCAGTGGGCGCGCCATTACGTGGAGCATTCCCGCGCGCAGGTGTACGACTGGCTCACGGGCCCGCATGGCCTGAAGTTCCTGCCGGCCGTCAACTGGGTCGAGCGCGGCCTGCAGGGCAACGGCAACACCGTGCCGCGCTACCACGTGCTGTGGGGCACCTCCCGGCTGCTGGCGCTGCGCATGATCGATGCCGTGCAACGCGCCGGCGGGCAGGGCCGGCTGCAGCTGCTCAGCCGCACCCGCATCACCGGCCTGGAGCACGCCGCCGGCGCCGTAGCCGGCGCCACGGGCGTGAACGAGGCCACCGGCGAGGAACTGCGTTTCGCCGCGCCGGTGGTGGTGCTGGCCATGGGCGGCCTCAACGGCGGCCACCAGGAGTGCCGTGCCAACTGGCCGCCCGGGCGGCCGCTGCCGCGGGCCATGCTCAATGGGGCCCATCCCCACTCCGACGGCAAGCTGCACCACCTGGTGGAAGGGCTGGGCGGCCGCCTCACCGCGGCCGGCGAGATGTGGAACTACGCGGCCGGCATCCCGCATCCGCAGCCCCATTTCGAAGGCCACGGCCTGTCGCTGATTCCCTGCAAGTCGGCGCTGTGGCTGGATCACCGGGGCCGGCGCATCGGCCCGGATCCGCTGGTGACCGGCTTCGACACGCACGACCTCTGCCAGCGCGTGGCGGCCCAGGAACAGCCCTGGACCTGGCACCTGCTGAACTGGCGCATCGCCGCCCGGGAGCTGGCGGTTTCCGGTGCCGAGCACAACCCGCGCATCCGCGATCGCCAGATCGTCGCCTTTCTCAAGGAGACGCTGCTGGGCAACCACCGGCTGGTCAGGCAGCTGGCGCGCGAGAGCCGGCATTTCCTGGTGGACGACCGCCTCGCCGGACTGGCGGCCCGGATGAATGCACTCGCCGGCGGCGGGCACGTGCGGCCCGAGGTGCTGCAGGCCACGGCCGACGCCTTCGACGCCCACTTCGCCGGCGGCGGCAGGCCCGAGGAGGACCCGCAGGTCCGCCGCATCCTCCAGGCCCGCGAGTGGGGACCGGACCGCCTGCGCACCTGCAGGCCGGCTCCCCTGCAGAAGCCCGGGGCCGGCCCCTACATCGCGATCCAGCTCCAGCTCATCACCCGCAAGAGCCTGGGCGGGCTGGAAACGGACCTGCGCAGCCGCGTGCTCGGTGGCGCCGGGCAGCCCATTTCCGGCCTCTATTGCGTCGGCGAGGCGGCCGGCTTCGGCGGCGGCGGCGCCTGCGGCAAGCGCTCGCTGGAGGGGACCTTCCTGCCGGCTTGCATCCTGACGGCGCGGGCGGCCGCACGCGACATCGTCGCGGGGAGCTGAGGCGTCGTCAGCGGCGCGCGAATTCGGGCTGGTCGAAGTGGGCCACGCGGGTGGCGCGGCCGGCCAGGCCGACTTCCAGGAACTGGTAGATCACGGCCGCGGTCGGCGCCGCGACCCAGCGGTCGCCGAGCGGCAGGCGCAGGATCTGGCGGCCGGGTTCGTCGGAGGGTTCCAGCAGGGGGGCCTCCGGCCGCAGGAATTCGGCCAGCCGCACGCGATGGACGCTGGCCACTTCCGCGGGATTGGGAACGATGTCGCGCGCCGCGCCGGCCCACACCACCACCGGCGTGATGACGAAGCCCGAGCGGGTCGCGTAGTCGTCCAGGCGGCCCAGCACCTGTGCGGCGTCCAGGCGCAGGCCCACTTCCTCGTGCAGCTCGCGCAGCGCCGCATCCTGCGGGCTTTCGCCCTCGTCGATGCGCCCGCCCGGCAAGGCCCACTGGCCCGAATGGCTGGCCAGCGTCGGAGCGCGGCGCGTGAGCAGCAGGGCGGCCTCGAGGCTCCAGCCCTGCGGCGGTGCCAGGCCGGGAATCTCCGCGCCTTCGCCTTCCTCCACCAGCGCGACGACCACCGCGGCCGCCCGATGCGCGCCGGCATCGATCCGCCGCACGGGGAAGTCGCGCAACCGCCGTTCCACTTCCGAGCGCAGCGTGCCATGCAGGAGCATGGCAGGCATTCTGCCGTTTCCCGCCGCCGGGGACACGCGCGGCGGTTTCCTCAGTGAACCATCACGGCTGCCACCAGTTCCCGGACGCGACCAGCATCGGGATCAGCTGCAGTTCGGAGTCGTAGTACGCGGTGCTGAAGTTGTTGGCATTGAACGCCCACAGCGCGTTCAGGTAGGTCTGGTGCGCCGGGTCGCACAGGGCGCCGCACAGCTGCGGGCCGATCATGCCCTTGGGCGTCCAGTTCGGGTACGGGCGGTACAGCGGCGAAGGCATGGTGCCATTCAGCGCGTAGCCGGTGGCCGTGCGCGCGGGGTCGCCGCCGGTGTCGGCCTTGAAGAACGCCATCATCTTGTTCAGCACGCTGCGCCAGCGCTGGTCGCCCGAGAACACGTAGTCCGTGCCCCAGCGCCAGGGGTTGCGCTGCGCGTTGGCGTAGTAGTGCATCTCCGTCATCACGAAGTCGCCCATGCCGCCGGGCGAGGGCACCGGCGTCGCGGTGTTGGTCTGCACGATGAAGTCGGGCATCAGGCCCACGCCGGGCGAGTACACCGACTGCATGCGGTCGATCAGCCAGTAGCAGCGGTCGATCACCGTGGTGGCCCACCAGTTGTCCCCGGTGGCGCGCGCGAACGCGCGGAAGTGGTTGATCATGTAGTCGGAGGTGCGGCTCACGTCGGGCGTCGCCATGCCCTTGGTGGTGCCGTCCGGCTTCATGTTCCACGACTTCATGGCGTTGATGGTGTTGATCGCCTCCTGCCTGTAGTTCCAGCGGCCGGTGTCGGATCGCCACTGGCGGTCGGCCATCAGCAGCGCCATGGCGATGTCCAGGTCGCCGTCCATGGCGTTCCAGCCGCCGCCCGCGGCGTCGGTGGAGGAGCCGTCGATGGTCAGCCGCCAGTCCATCAGCCAGGGCCCGCCGGAGCTGGCCGGGATGCTGTAGGCCGGACGCGCGCGCACCGTGGTGAGCAGGCCGTCGAAGATGGCGCGGGCGTTCGGGTCGTGGCCGGCCATCACCACCGTGAGCAGCATGCCGTAGCCCATGCCCTCCGAAACGGTGAGGTAAGTGCCCGAGTTGCCGAAGCGCACCGCCTTGCCGCCCGGCACCGTGGGCACGTCGGCGATGGCCTGGGCCTTCCAGGCGTCGTAGCTGCGCCGGATCACGGTGTCCATGGTGGCGTTGGACACGTTGTTCGGCAGGATGCCGGCGGAGTAGGGCACCAGCCGTGAGCCGAACGGGTAGGCGATGCCGTTGACGGGCGCCTGGGTTGGCGCCGGCGTCGGCTCGGGCGTGGGGGCGGGGGTCGGTTCGGGCGCCGGCGTCGGCGCAGGCTGCTTGCCGGGCGGCAGCGGCTTGTCGGCCGGCCGCTTGGCCAGTTCGTCGCCCACCAGTTCGGTGCCCAGGGGAGCGTCGCCGGCGGCACCGCCGCCACCGCCGCAGGCCGCGAGCGTCGTTGCGAGGGCGGCCGAGCCACCCTGGATGAATATGCGCCTCTTCATGTCCAACAACCCGATGTAAGAGGGGCTTCGGCGAGTCGCTCTCGCATCTCCGTCCTCGGCCCGCGTTGACAGGAATGCCGGGCGGGCGCTCGTGCCTTCGACGGGGCCCCAGCCGTGCGGAGCGGGTTTCGAAGCACCTGCCCAACCTCAGCAGGAGGCGCGAATGTAGTAGGAGGCGTCCGACACCGCTGTAGGGCGCAGGCCTACGCCGGTAACCAAGTTCGTGAGTTGCTTCACCGGGTGTGGGATGGCATCCAACTCGACAGGGGCGGGTTTGGCGCGGCCATTCGATGCAATGGACGGGCCCACTGCGGCGATTGGCTCATCCGTTCGAATGGATGAGGTTGGCCGGCGACGGGGGTGTGGCGGCAGCGGTTCGCAGCAGTGAAGGATTCACGACGTGTAACGCCGGCGCGGATGCCGCAGAAGTTACTTTTTCTCGCGAACCTGGCGCGCGCTGGCGAGGTCGTGGCGCCAGGTCGGCGCGCCCAGAAAAAAAGCCGGGCATCGGCCCGGCTTCGATCGGGTGTCCGGCGCCCTCAGCGGCGCAGTTCCGACTTGTTCTGGATGATGCGGCCCACCAGCCCGTAGTCGATCGCTTCCTCGGCCGACAGCCAGCGGTCGCGCTCGATGTCGGCCAGCACGCTGTCCAGCGGCCTGCCGGTCTCGCGCGAAATCGTCTGCGCGATGCGCTCGCGCGCCTTGATGATCTCGCGCGCATGGATTGCGATGTCGCTGGCCGGCCCGCCGGCACCGCCGCTGGGCTGGTGGATCAGGAAGCGGGTGTTGGGCAGGCAGTAGCGCCGCTCGCGCGGCACGGCCAGGTACAGGTGCGTGGCGGCGCTGCCGACCCAGCCGGTGCCGATCATGTTCACCGGCGCGGCGATGAACCGGATGATGTCGTGGATGGCGTCGCCCGATTCCAGGTGGCCGCCGGGCGAACTGACCAGCATGTCGATGGTCCGGTCCGAGTCGGCATCCAGCGCGATCAGGCGCCGCGCGATGTCGGCGGCCGAGCGGTCGCTGATCTCGCCGAACAGCAGCACCGTGCGCGACTTGAAGGCCTTCTCTTCCAGGAAGGCGTTGCGTGGCTCCGCGGTCGATGGCGCGGCGGCGGCGGGTTCGTCGTTTTCTTGGGGGGTTTCCATGGCAAGGCTCCTGTGGTCCAGGCCACCATCATGCACCGGCCGGTGCCCGGCGGGGCAGTCAGCGCGTCGTCTGCCACAGCGGGATCTTGCCCGCCTTGCCGTCGGCACCCAGGCGCTCGATCAGCTGGCCGAGGTCGCGGTCCAGCCGGGCGAGCGTGCGCGGATCCAGTTCCGTCAGGGCCTGCGGCAGCACGCCGCTGAAGGGGCCCGGCGCCTTCTTCAGGATGCGCGCTCCGGCGGCCGACAGGCTCAGGTGCACGGCGCGCCGGTCCGACTGGACGCGGTCGGACAGCACCAGTCCCTGGGCCAGCAACGGGCGCAGCAGGTTGCTGGCGGTGGACTGGTGGATGTCCATGGTGCGGGCGAGCCGGCTGACGCCGATGCCGGGCGCATCGCCGATCACGCTGAGGGCCCACAGCTGCGCCCCCGACACCCCGGCCTTGCTCTCGACCGAGCGGAAGTGCGACTTGACGCTGTTGACGACGATGCGGAACTGGCGCAGCACGCGCAGGGCGGACGCAGAGAGTTCGGGCGCCGGTGTCGGCGCGGCCCGGGCCGCGCGGCGAGGGGTGGACATGCGCGCAATGATAGGCAGCCGATCGGAGCGGCGCCGGGGTCCGGGGCAGGACCCCTCAGGCGTTCTGCGGGGCCGCCGCCCGGCGCATCTGCAGCCAGGCCCGCAGCTGCACGTACGCTGCGCCGGCGACGGCGCCGAACAGCAGGTGGTCGGCGAGGGTGGTGAGTCCGCGGTTGTTCTCGAACCAGGGGAACAGCGCCGGCGCGATGACCCAGAAGTTCAGCGCGTAGAGCGCCAGGCCGACCGCGGCGCCGCGCAGGCAGGCGGCGGGCAGGCCGCGATCACGCACCAGCAGGTCGACCACGCGGCCGAAGTTGATGGCGAGCGCGAAGTGGATCAACAGGCCGAAGCCGCCGATGGTCAGGTCGATGTCGGCCGGCGGCGGCAGCGCGCCCTCGCCCAGCAGCATGGCCGAGATGCGGTGCAGCGGCTCCCAGCCGACGCCGCCCTGCACCGTGGCCGCAAAGCCCATTTGCGCCAGCAGGTAGGCGGCGCCGGCCACCAGGCCGGCCAGCACGCCGGCGACGGGCTCGGCCGGGGATGAGGGGGATGGCTTCATGCCCCAACTGTATTTGCACAAATCGACCTCGGGTACCGGGCAATCCCGGTCCCCGCCGGCCTGGCGGCCGGAACCGGTTGCGCTGCAGCGGGTCGAAGCGGCGCTGCGCCCCGGACCCGGCGGCCTCCTACAGGGCTGCGCCGGCGCCGGCCGCAGCATCGGCTTTTTCCACGGACGGGCTTGGCATGCGGGTGCTGCTGGTCGAGGACGACGGCATGATCGGCGAGGCGGTGCAGGGGGCGCTGCGCGCCGACCACTGGGCGGCCGACTGGGTGCGCGATGCGGCGCTGGCCGAGGCGGCGCTGGCTGGCGAGGGCTACGACGCCGTGGTGCTGGACCTGGGCCTGCCCCAGGGCAGCGGCCTGGACGTGCTCTCGCGCCTGCGCGCGCGCGGCGACCGGACGCCGGTGCTGGTGGCCACGGCCCGCGATGCGGTGGCCGACCGGGTCGCCGGGCTCGACGCCGGCGCCGACGACTACCTGGTCAAGCCCTTCGACACCAGCGAGCTGCTGGCCCGCCTGCGCGCGCTGGTGCGGCGCAGCGCTGGCCGCGGCGAGGCGCTGATCCGCCACAAGGACGTGACGCTCAACCCGGCCACCCGCGAAGCCACCCTGGCCGGCCGACCGGTGGCGCTGTCGGCGCGCGAGTGGGCGGTGCTGGAGCCCCTGCTGCTGCGCCCCGGCGTGGTGTTCTCGCGCGCGCAGCTGGAGGAAAAACTCTACGGCTGGAAGGAGGACATCAGCAGCAACGCGGTGGAGGTCTACGTGCACGGCGTGCGCAAGAAGCTGGGCGCCGGGCTGATCCAGACGGTGCGCGGACTGGGCTATGTCGTCCCGCGCGAATGATCCCGGGGGCACGCCCGCGCATTCGCTGCGCCGGCGCCTGCTCTGGCTGGTGCTGGCCGCGGTGGCGCTGGCCAGCGGGCTGCAGGCGGCCAGCGCCTACCGCACCGCGCTGCGCAACGCCGACGCCCTGTTCGACGCCCAGTTGCAGGCGCTGGCGCGTTCGGCGCAGGCCGGCGTGCCGCTGCGCCCCGGCGCCGGCGACATGGACTACACGGTGCAGATCTGGGCCGGCGACGGCGTGCTGCTGTTCCGGGCCGGCCCGGCGCTGCCGCCGCCGGCGGTGATCGGCTTTTCCGAGGAGCGGGTGGACGGCACCCGCTACCGCCTGTACACCCTGCGCGCCGGCGACCGCGCCGTGCAGATCGCGCAGGACCTCGACCGGCGGCAGGCCCGCGCCCGCGCCCTGGCGCTGGACGCGGTGCTGCCGGTGGCGCTGCTCGGCCTGCTGCTGATGCTGGCCGTGTGGTTCGTGATCGACCTGTCGCTGGCGCCGGTGCAGCGGCTGCGGCGGCAGGTGGCGGCGCGGCCGGCCGAGGACCTGTCGCCGCTGGATCCGGCCGGCCTGCCGCAGGAGGTGCAGCCGCTGGTGCGCGACCTCAATGCGCTGTTCGGCCGGGTGCGCGAGGCGCTCGCCGCGCAGCAGCGCTTCGTCGCCGACGCGGCGCACGAGCTGCGCTCGCCGCTCACGGCGCTCAAGTTGCAGGCGCAGTCGATGCAGCGCGAGCCCGCGGGTCCGGCCCGCGACGCCGCGCTGGTGCGGCTGGAGCAGGGCATCGCCCGTGCGATCGGGCTGGTCACGCAGCTGCTGTCGCTGGCGCGCGAGGAAGCCGGGCCGGCCGGCGCGTTCGACGCCGTCGAGCTGCAGGGACTGTGCCGGGAGGCGGTGGCCGACGTCCTGCCGCTGGCGCGTGCGAAGGACGTCGACGTCGGACTGGTCGATCCGCCGGACGGGCCGGTCGCCGTGCAAGGGGATGCCGAAGGCCTGCGCACGCTGCTGCGCAACCTGCTGGACAACGCGATCAAGTACGCGCCGGCCGGCGGGCAGGTCGACATCGTCCTGGCGCAGGGAGCGGCAGCAGGGGCGCTGCTGGCGGTGGAGGACAGCGGGCCCGGTGTGCCGCCCGCCGCGCGCGAACGCGTGTTCGACCGCTTCTGGCGCGCGCCCGGGCAGGATGCGTCCGGCAGCGGCCTCGGATTGCCGATCGTGGCGGCGATCGCGCGGCGGCACGGCGCGCAGCTGCGCCTGGCCGAATCGCAGCGGCTGGGCGGCTTGCGGGTGGAGGTGCAGTTCCCGTGACGACCCGATGTCATCCCGGCGCCCCTGCACGGCGGCGCGTGTTCAGGCGACGGGTGATGGATTGCGGCTCGAGGCCGCAATGACACGGCACATGTGCCATGCCCGCCTCTCCCATGTCATCCGCCATGCCCGCCTCTCCCATGTCATCCCGGCGCAAGCCGGGATCCATCTCCCGACGCCCCCTGAACAGCGGCGCGTGTTCAGGCGACGGGTGATGGATTGCGGCTCGAGGCCGCAGTGACCCGTTCTGCCTTAAGCGAGGCCTAAGACGCAGCGCGCACAGTCACGGGCATCGACATCCCTTCCAGGAGGACTGCCCCATGAACCGCTTCCGTTCCGCCCCCCTCGTGCTCGCCCTGGCGGCCGCCGGCATCGTCGGCGGCGCCGGTGTCGAGCTGGCGCATCGCACGCCGGCCGCGCAGGCCGCGGTCACGCAACCGGCCGCCAACTCGCCCGCGCGCATGCCCGACTTCGCGCAGATCACGCGCGAGCAGGGTCCCGCCGTCGTCAACATCACCGTCTCGGGCACCCGCAAGACCGCCGCCGCGCCCGGCCTGCCCGGCATGGAGGGCGATCCGCTGGACTTCTTCCGCCGCTTCCAGCCGCCCGGCGGACCCGGCTTCGAGCGCGAGGTGCCGGTGCGCGGCGCCGGCTCGGGCTTCATCGTCGATCCGAGCGGCCTGATCCTGACCAATGCCCACGTGGTCGAGGGCGCCGACGAGGTCACGGTCAAGCTCACCGACCGGCGCGAGTTCAAGGCCAAGGTGCTGGGCAGCGACGAGAAGACCGACGTCGCCCTCATCAAGATCGACGCCAGTGACCTGCCCACGGTCAAGCTCGGCTCGACGAAGAACCTGGACGTGGGCGACTGGGTGCTGGCCATCGGCTCGCCGTTCGGCTTCGAGAACACCGTCACCGCGGGCGTGGTCAGCGCCAAGTCGCGCAGCCTGCCGGACGGCAGCGGCGTGGCCTTCATCCAGACCGACGTCGCCATCAACCCGGGCAACTCGGGCGGCCCGCTGTTCAACTCGCGCGGCGAGGTGGTGGGCATCAACTCGCAGATCTACAGCCGCTCGGGTGGCTACCAGGGCGTGTCGTTCGCGATCCCGATCGACCTGGCCACGCGCATCCAGCAGCAGATCGTGCAGCATGGCAAGGTCGACCATGCGCGGCTGGGCGTGACCGTGCAGGAGGTCAACCAGGCCCTGGCCGACTCGTTCAAGCTGCCCCGCCCGCAGGGCGCGCTGGTGGCCAGCGTCGAGCCCGGCAGCCCGGCCGACAAGGCGGGCCTGAAGTCGGGCGACGTGGTCCACTCGGTGAATGGCCAGCCCGTGGTGACCTCGGGCGACTTGCCCGCGCAGCTGGTCGCCATGGAGCCCGGCCAGAAAGTCGAGCTGCAGGTCTGGCGCCAGGGCCAGAGCGTCGACCTGGCCGCGACGCTGGGCGGTTCGCTGCAGCGGCAGGCGCAGGCCGATGCGGGCGGGCAGGCGTCGCCCGCCAGCGGCGGCAAGCTGGGCCTGGCCCTGCGGCCGCTGGGTGAGCGGGACGGTCGCGGCGGGCTGGTGGTCGAGCAGGTCGCCGGCGCCGCGGCCAAGGCCGGCGTGCGCCCGGGCGACGTGATCGTTTCGGTCAACGGCACCCCCGTGAAGACCGTCGAGGCCGCCCGGGCCGCGGTGGACAAGGGCGGCAAGAGCGTGGCCCTGCTGGTGCAGCGCGGCGACGACATGCTCTTCGTGCCGGTGCAGGTGGGCTGACCGGCCCTTCTTCCTCCCCCCACGCGGGGAGGGGCATCCAGGTGCCGGGCCCGGAAGCATTTGCCCGAATGTAAGCACGGGTGCCGGGCGCGGCCGGCCGGGCGTGCGGCTGTTCACCTCGCTTACGGCCTGCAACACGCGCAGGCGCAGCCGGTCGCAGCATGGTCCACCATGCAATTGAATTCCTCCCTGGTCCTGGCTGGCGCGGCCATGGCCGGCGCCATGGCGCTGGCGCAAGGCAACCCCGGGGCACCGTCCACGGCGCCCGGCTCCGCCACCGGCGGCGGCGCCGTGATCGGCACCCAGCCCGTGTACACGCCCTCCATGCAGCACCTGCAGGCCAGCGCCGACCGCCTGCGCCAGGCGATCGAGGCACTGGCGGGCCGGCCACCCGGTCCCGATCGCGAGGCCGCCATCGCCAAGGCGCACGAAGCCCTGCTGGAGACCCAGCAGGCCATGCTGTCGCTGCCGCCGGAACTGCGCAGCTCCGGCACCGTCAGCGCCGGCGATTACGACGCCGCGGTCACGCGGCTGATGCAGACGGCCGACCAGCTGCGCCAGGCGGTCCAGGCGATGGCGCAGCAGCCGGCCGGCGAGCGCCGCAACCAGGCCATCCGGCAAGCCAACCGCGCGCTGCTCGACACGCAGGTGGCCATGGCCCATGCCTACCAGCCCGGAACGTCCGGAACGGCTTCGATGGGCGTGCCATCGACCATCACCCTGTCGCCGGCGCCGGGCGCATCGCCGTCCACGAGGGCCGGCGCATCGGCCGGCACCTTGCCGCAGCGCTCCGGCACCAGCCCGCCGGCGGCACCGTCGGCCTCGCTCGTCCTGCTGCCTCCTGCGCAGGGCGGCAGCCCGCAGCTGGCCGAGGGCTGCTGGGTGCGTTTCTATGACGGCAAGGACTTCAAGGGCGATTCGCTCACGCTGGCCGGGCCGGTGCAGCTGGCCAACATGAGCCTGCCCAGCAATGTCTGGCGCGACTGGCACAGCGCGGTCGTCGGCCCCCGGGCGACCGTGATCACCTTCGACAACGAGGATTTCCGCGATCGCAGTTCGCTGCTCGAGCCGGGCCAGCAGGTGCCCGACCTGCATGCCGGCCCCCTCAGCTGGTTCGAGGAAGTGAAGTCGGCCAAGGTCTCCTGCGGATGAGGCGTGCATGAAGCGACTCACCCGCTCCCACGCGGCCCTGCAGGCCACGGTCCTGGCGCTGGCGCTCGGCACCGCCGGCTGCGAGACCGTGCAGACCACCCAGCCGGGCGCGGTCGGCGTCACGCGCACGCAGCGCATGGCCATCAGCTCCGAAGAGATCCAGGCCGCGTCGGCGCAGGCCTACCAGGAACTGCTGCGCGAGGCCGCCGCCGAGGGCGTGCTCGACCGCGATCCCGCCCAGGTCGCGCGCGTGCGCTCGGTCACCGCGCGCCTGATCCCGGCGACCGGCGCGTTCCGGCCCGAGGCCCTGCGCTGGAACTGGGAGACGCACCTGTTCGACACCAACGACATCAACGCCTTCTGCATGGCCGGCGGCAAGATCGGCGTGTACTCGGGCCTGCTCGACCAGCTGCAGCTCACCGATGCCGAGCTGGCGGCGGTGATCGGGCACGAGATGGCGCACGCCTTGCGCGAGCACGTGCGCGAGCAGGTGTCGGCGCAGCAGGTGCAGCAGCTGCCGCTGGCGATCCTCTCGGCCGTGACGGGCAACGAGGGGCTGGCGCAGCTGGGCGACATGGTGGCCGACGTCACGCTCACGCTGCCGCGCAGCCGCCAGGCCGAGCTGGAGGCCGATCGCATCGGCGTCGAGCTGGCCGCGCGAGCGGGCTTCGACCCGACGGCCGCGGTGAGCCTGTGGCGCAAGATGCGCAGCGCCGGCGGCGGCGGACCGCCCGCGTTCCTCAGCACCCACCCTTCGGCGACGGATCGCGAGGCGCAGTTGATGCAGGCGGCACAGGTGGTGATGCCCTTGTACCGGCAGGCGCTGGCCCGGCGTTGAGGCGCGCCGCAAGGTGCAGGGCAAAAAAAAGGGCCCCCGGTGAGGGGGGCCCAACCAGATGAGTCTGGCGGATCTCATCTTCCCAAAGGACCTCTCGGATCCCGCATCCAGTGTATTTGCCCAAATGAAAACGACATTGCGGGATATCCCCGTGCGCTACCGTGCACAGCGACGGGAACTTTCCTGGATCATTGGGGTTAGCCCTAGGCAGGGGGCGCGTGGCTGACGCGGTTGCAAGCAAGGGGCACGGCGGTCGAAGGCGGTGCCCGGCAGGCGCATTCAGGCCGTGTACCGCTCCCGCAACTGCCGCTTGAGCACCTTGCCGATGTCGCTGCGCGGCAGTTCGTCGAGGTAGCGCACGCCGGCCAGGCGCTGGGTCTTGCCGAGGCGCTGGTTGGCCCAGGCGCGCAGTTCCTCGGCCTGCGGCGCACCCGGCTTCGGCACGACGAAGGCGGCCGGCGACTCGCCCCACTCGGGCGAAGGCACGCCGACCACGGCGACGTCGGCCACCGCCGGGTGCCCGCGCAGCACCGCTTCGAGGTCGCTCGGGTAGATGTTGAAGCCGCCGCTGATCACCATGTCCTTGCGACGGTCCATCAGGGTCAGGAAGCCGTCCTCGTCGAAGCGGCCGACGTCGCCGGTGCGGATGAAGCGGTTGCCCTGCGCGTCGTACCACTCGGCTTCGCGCGTCTTGCCGGGCTGGTTGTGGTACGCGGTCATCATCGCGCCCGAGCGGCCCACCACTTCGCCGACCTGGCCGGGCGGCAGCTCGCGGCCGTCCTCGTCGATCAGCCGGATGTCGTGGCCTTCGGCGGGGCGGCCCACGGTGTGCAGCTTGTGCGGGAACTCGTGCGCGAACAGCATGCAGGTGCCGCCGCCTTCGGTCATGCCGTAGTACTCGGTCAGGCCGCCCGGCCAGCGTTCCAGGATGTCGGCCTTCAGCGCGGCGGGGAACGGCGCGCTGGTGCAGAACTTCATGACGAAGGACGACAGGTCGAAGCGGTCGAAGTCGGGGTGCGCCATCAGGCGCTGGTACTGCACCGGGACCAGCATGGCGTGGGTGGCGCGCTCGCGCTCGGCCAGCGCGAGGTAGGCGCCGGCGTCGAAGCGGCCCTGGGTCAGCACGATGGTGCCGCCGCGAGACAGCGCCGGGAAGAAGCACACCAGCGTGGTGTTGGAGCACAGCGACGTGGCCAGCAGGGCCACCGAGCCGGGGCCGTAGCCGCCCGCTTCCGCGCGCGCCACGTGCGCCCAGCGCATGCCGTGCGACTGCACGATGCCCTTGGGCGTGCCGGTGGTGCCGGAGGAATAGATGATGTTGAAGGGCCAGTCGGGCCGGATGGCGACCGGTTGCGGTTGCGTGCCTGCAGGGGCGAGCCACTCGCTCGTGCTCCGGGGCGCATCGCGCAGGGCCTGCGCGGTGGCGGGGATGACGGGCTCGATCGCGATGCGCGGCACGGCAACCTCCAGCGCCGGCACCGTGTCGTCGGCGAACAGCAGCCGCGCGCCGCTGTCCTCGACCATCCCGGCCAGCTGCTGCGGCGTGGCGCCGGTGGGCAGCGGGGCCACGGCCACGCCGGCGCGCAGGGCCCCGAGGAACAGCACGGCGTACCCGATGCCGTTGGCCCCGCTGATCGCGATGCTCTGCCGCGGCTGCACGCCGTCCCGCTGCAATGCTGCAGCGACCCGGTCCACCAAGCCATCGAGTCCACCCCAGGACAGGCGCTGCCCGCCCTGGACCAGGGCGGTGTGCTGCGGCCGCGCAGCGGCGTGCTCGCGCACCAGGTCGGGGAGGGTCCGGAAGGGGGGAAGGGAACTGGGGGCGGGTGCCGGTGCGGTCATGAACGGGCGGGGAGGCAACGAGCGCAGGCCGCGATTGTGCCCGCCGGCCGGCGCACCGGCGGCCGGCGGCGCCGACCTCAGCCCTGCCCGAGCATCTCCTTGGTCACGAGCACGATACCGCTGCCGGTGCGGTGGAAGCGCTCGCCGTCGGCCTGCGCGTCCTCGCCGATCACGGTGCCCTCGGCGATCCGGCAGCCGCGGTCGATCACCACGCGCGAGAGCTTGCTGCCCCGGCCGATCTCGCAGCCGGGCAGGATCACCGCCTCGCGGATGTTGCAGCACGAGTGCACGCGCACGCTGGAGAACAGCACCGACTGGCTCAGGTCCGAGCCGGAGACGATGCAGCCGCCCGAGACGATCACGTTGGCGATGCTGCCGTGGCGCCCCTTCTCGTCGGGCACGAACTTGGCCGGCGGCAGCTGCTCCTGGTGGGTCCAGATCGGCCAGTCGCGGTCGTAGATGTTCAGCTCCGGCATGTTGGAGGCCAGGTCCAGGTTGGCCGCCCAGAACGCGTCCACCGTTCCGACGTCCCGCCAGTAGGGGCTGTGCCGCGTGCTGGCCGGCACGCTGGACAGGTTGAGCGGATGGGCCAGCACGTTGCCACTGGCCACCAGCCGGGGGATCACGTTCTTGCCGAAATCGCGCTGCGACGCGCTGTCGGCGCCGTCCTCCTCCAGCAGCCCGTACAGGTACTCGGCATCGAACACGTAGATGCCCATGCTGCCCAGCGCGCGGTCGGGCTTGCCGGGCATGCCGGGTGGGTCGACCGGCTTTTCCAGGAAGTGGGTGATGCGGCGGCGCTCGTCGATCGCCATCACGCCCAGCGCGGTGGCTTCCATGCGCGGCACCTCGATGCAGCCCACGGTGCAGCGCGCGCCCGACTCCACGTGGTCCAGCAGCATCAGCGAGTAGTCCATCTTGTAGACGTGATCGCCGGCCAGCACCAGGATGTACTCGGGCGCGTAGGACTTCAGGATGTCGATGTTCTGGAAGATCGCGTCGGCCGT
This sequence comes from Ramlibacter sp., assembly GCF_036676645.1. Classification (GTDB taxonomy): domain Bacteria; phylum Pseudomonadota; class Gammaproteobacteria; order Burkholderiales; family Burkholderiaceae_C; genus Ramlibacter. Next base: position 22,734 of record NZ_JAKFCM010000030.1, on the reverse strand, counting down.
GCCGCGGTACCAGTCGGCCTCGTTGATGCGCTGCTGGGCCGGCAGCAGGTCGATGAACTCGTTGGCCTCGCCGCGCAGGAAATTCCAGCCGCGCTGCAGGTGGCGCAGCAGCGAATGCGACTTGTACTGCGTCAGCACGCCGATGCGGCGGATGCCGGAGTTGATGCAGTTGGACAGGGCGAAGTCGACGATGCGGAACTTGCCCCCGAAGTACACCGCCGGCTTGGCGCGGCGGTCGGTCAGCTCGTGCAGGCGCGAGCCGCGCCCGCCGGCCAGCACCAGCGCCACCGTGCGCTTGGGCAGCTGTCGCGCCAGGCTCAGGCGTTCGGCCGTGCGCGCGTCCTCGTCGAGCCGGACCGTGGGGCCGAGGTGTTCGAATGCCAGGTCTTCCTTGGCCATGCGCAACCTCCTTGTTCAGGTTGCACTGTCCTCCCGCCGGACGCGCGGCCCTGTAGGACTCGGTCGGAAGTGCGGTTGCAATGGGCGCCGCAGGTCATCGGCGGTACAGCTACACCGGATTCGCCAGTTCGTCCTGCTCCAGCAGCCGCAGCAGCGTGCCCGGCTCCACCGGCTTGACCAGGTGCGCGTCGAAGCCCGACGCCTGCGTCAGCCGGCGATCGTCGGCCTGGCCCCAGCCGGTGACCGCCACCAGTCGGAGCTGCTCGCCACCGGGGCGCTCCCGCAGGGCGCGGGCCACCGCGTGCCCGTCCATGCCGGGCATGCCGATGTCCAGCAGCACCCAGCGGGGCCTGAACTCGGGCACCGCCCGCAGCGCCTCGAAGCCGTCGTAGGCGGTGCGCGCCTGGTGGCCGCCCGCCTCCAGCAGCAGGGCCAGGCTGTCGGCGGCATCATGGTTGTCATCCACCACCAGCACCCGCAGCGGCTGGGCCGCAGCGGCGAGTTCCGGAGCGCCGCCGGCCGCGCCCGGGCCGGTGTCGGCGGCCAGCAGCGGCAGCCGCACCGTGAAGCGCGCGCCCGCGCCTATGCCTTCGCTCTGCGCCTGCACCGTGCCGCCGTGCATGCGCACGAGTTGCTGCACCAGCGCCAGGCCGATGCCCAGCCCGCCCTTGGCGCGCCCCAGGGTCCGGTCGATCTGCGTGAACAGGTCGAACACCCGGTCCAGCATGTCGGCCGGAATGCCGGTGCCGTTGTCCTGCACGGCCAGCACCGCCTGGTCGCCTTCGACGTGCAGCCCGATGCGCACGCGCCCGCCGTCGGGCGTGTACTTGCAGGCGTTGTTCAGCAGGTTGTCCACCACCTGCGCCATGCGGGTCGGGTCGGCGTCCACCAGCACCGGCTGCGGCGGCAGGTCCACGCGCACCTCGTGCTGGGCGGCATGGAACTGCGGCTGCTGGCCCTCCAGGCTGGCGCGCACGACCGAGCGCAGTTCCACCACTTCGCGGCGCAGCTCGATCTTGCCGCGCGTGATGCGCGAGACCTCCAGCAGGTCGTCGACCAGCCGCACCATGTGCTGCACCTGGCGCTCCATCAGCTCCAGCATGCGCCCGCGCGTGCCGGGCTCCAGGCCGGGCACGCGCAGGATGGCCAGGCCGTTGCGGATCGGCGCCATCGGGTTGCGCAGCTCGTGCGCCAGCGTGGCCAGGAATTCGTCCTTGCGGCGGTCGGCGTTGCGCAGCGCCTCCTCGGCCTTCCTGCGCCGGCTGATGTCGAAGAACACGCCGACGAAGCGCACCGGCTCGCCGTCGTCGCCATAGAAGAAGCGGCCGGCCGCCGACACCCAGATCAGCCGGCCGTCGACGCGCCGGTACCGGTGCTCGGAGCGGAACACATCGTGCGCGGCCAGGGCCCGCTGCCATTCGGCCTGCAGCGCGGGCACGTCCTCGGGAGGGATGGAGTTGAGCCAAACCTCCATGCTCGCCTCGCCGGTGGGCGTGGGCTCCATGCCCAGCACTTCGAAGCGGCTGCGCGACCACTGCAGGCGGCCGCTGACCATGTCCCAGTCCCAGGTGCCGGCGGCGCCGATCTGCATGGCCAGCTGCATGCTTTCCTCGGCGGTCCGCAAGGCCTCCTGCGCCTGCCGGGCCGCCTCCTGCGCGCGGTGGCGTTCGGTCACGTCGAGCAGCACGCCGCAGGCGGCGATGGCCTGGCCGGAGGCATCCTGCTCGAACATGCCGCGCCCCAGCACCCAGCGCGGCCCGCCGTCCTCGGCGGTCGCGAGCGTGCGGGTCTCGACCTCGTAGGGCCGGTTGTGTGCCATCGCCTCCTGCCAGGCCGCCTGCACGGCCGGCCGGTCGTCGGGGTGCAAGGCTTCGTCCCAGTCGGTGGCCGTGAACTCGCGGCGGCCGAGCCCCATCAGGGCTTCGCCACGCTCGGACCAGCTGCCGCGGCCGGTCACGAGGTCGAGATCCCAGGTCCCGACGCCGGCGCCTTCGGTGGCGGCCCGCAGCTTGCGTTCGCTGGCGCGCAGCGCCGCGGCGGCCTGCGCCGACTCGGTGACGTCGACGGCCGAGAAGAAGATGCCGACGACGCGGTCCGCGTCGTCGCGGATCGGCTGGAACACGAAGTCGAACAGCCGGTCTTCCAGCGGCGCCTGGCGCCTGCGGCGGAACTGCACCGCCATCGACCGGCCGACGAAGGGGATGCCGCTGCGGTACACCTCGTCGAGCAGCCCGATGTAGCCTTGACCTTCCAGGTCCGGCAGGGCCTCGCGCACGGTCAGGCCCACCATGTCGCTGTGGCTGGTGAGCTCGTGCACGGCCTTGTTCGCGACCTCGATCACGTGCTGCGGCCCGCGCAGCACCGCCAGCAGGTTGGGCGCCTGGGCGAACCATTGCTGCAGCCGCCGGTACTCGTCGTGGCGGTCGCGATCGGCCAGCACGCGGCCGGTGGTCTCGTCGATCAGGCACAGCACGCCGGCCACCTGGTCGCCCTCGTGGACGGGACTGCAGGACACGTCGAACCAGGATTGCACCTCGACGCCGTCGCGCCGGATGGTGCATTCGACGTCGTCGGCCCGGGCCGCTTCGCCGGCCAGGGCTTGCTCGTGCAGGCGGCCGATGCAAGGCCAGGCTTCGGGCCAGGCCTCGCGCAGGGGGCGGCCCAGGGCAGCGGGATGCCGGTCGCCCAGGAGGGGCCGGAAGGCATCGTTGTACAGCAGCGCCAGCTGGGGCCCCCAGGCCACGCACATCGGGCGGGCGGCGTTGAACATCACGCCGGCCACGGTGAGCAGCGCCGGCGGCCAGCGCGTGGATTCCCCCAAGGGCGTGGACGCCCAGTCCTGCGCCTGGACGAGGCGGGCGACCTCGCCCCGGCCGGGGGGCAAGCTGGTGCTCATGCGTGGCTGCGGGAGCTGGGCGGCCCATGGTAGTGGCAAGCGCCGGCCGCCTCAAGCAGGCGCGCGGGACCTTGGCAGAATCGGCCCATGCAAATCACCAAGGACACCGTCGTCACGCTGGCGGTCCGGATCGCCGACGTGCACGGGCGCCTGCTCGAGCAGGGCAAGGGCGCCGAGGCCTACCTGCACGGGGGCTACGGGAATACCCTCGACAGGATCGAATCGGCGCTGGAGGGCCGCGAGCCCGGCTACCAGGCCACGCTCCAGCTCGGGCCGCGGGATGCCTTCGGCGAGCGCGACGAGAGCCTGGTGCGCACCCTGCCCAAGCGCGAATTCCCGCCTGGCGTGAAGGTGGGCGGCGTGCTGGAGCTGCCCGACGACCAGGGGCGCGCGCAGCCTTTCCGCGTGGCGAAGATCAAGGGCGATACCGTCCACCTGGACGGCAACCACCCGCTGGCCGGGCAGGAACTGCGCTTCCTGATCAAGGTGCTGGGCGTGCGGGCGGCCACGCCGGAAGAAATCCGGCACCGCCACGCGCACGGCGAGCACGGCCACCACCACCCCTGACGCGGAAGGATTTCCATGAAGTTCCGCATGGCGGAGAACTCGCTGTTCGCGGTGCTGCTGCGATCCTCGTGGTGGATCAGCATCGCGCTGGCGCTGGTGCTGGTCGGGCTGGCGCAGGCGCTGCTGCCGCAGGACTACCGCATCGTGGGCAGCATGGGCGCGCTGCCCTTCTTCGTGATCGGCGCGATGGCGTTCTGGCGCCAGCTCGGGGCGCCCAGCCCGGCGCGGGCCCGGGAGCTGCTGGACGGCGCGGCCCGCATGCCCTGGACCGAGTTCGAGCAGGCGCTGCGCACCGGATTCGCGCGCGAGGGCTGGACGGTCGGGCCGGGGCAAGGCGGCGCCGACCTCGTGCTGGAGCGCAACGGCCAGGCCACGCTGGTGTCGGCGCGCCGCTGGAAGGCCGCGCGGCATGGCGAGGACGCCCTGCAGGCGCTGGAGCAGGCGATGCAGCGGCAGGAAGCGGGCCGCGGCGTCTACGTGGCCCTGGGCGAACTCACGCCGCAGGCGGCGCGGCGGGCCAAGGCGCGGCAGATCGAGGTGCTGCAGGGCCCGGCACTGGCCCGGCTGCTGCGCTGAGGCCGGCCCCGGTCAGGGGCGGTCGGCCGGAGCCAGCGTGACGCCGTCGCGCAACTGTCGCGCGTGGATCGATTCGCCCGTCAGCCGCCGGCAGGCGTCGTTGCCCAGGAAGGCGTCCAGGCGCTGGTTGGCGGCGGCTCGCTGACCGGCGCGCAGCTCGGCCAGTGCCAGCTGGTAATTGGCCATGCAACTGGATTCGCCGGCGCGCAGCATCGCCGCCTGGTACAGGGCGGCGTCGCGCCCGAGCACCGCCTGCGCGGCCTGGCGGAACGCCTCCATGGCCCCCTGGAAGTCCTGTCGCAGGTACAGGGATTCGGCCGCGTTCAGCAGCGAGCCGTACTGCGCGGGCGTCGCGCCTGCCGCGGCCGGGGCGGTACCGCCGCTGCCGGTGGCACAGCCGGCCAGCGAAGCCGCAAGCGCCAGGCCGGCCGCCAGGAGGAGCGGTCTCGTGCGAAGGATGGCTGACCTCGGGTTCATGTCGACCTCGCGCGGCGTACGAACGCTCAGTCTATAGCGAGTCGGCGGACCTCGCCATCACTCGCCGCCCGCGTTCGCGGCTAAACTGACCAGCCTGCGCGCGACCCGCGCGGAACCCTGAGGAGGGCGACGGCTTACCCGCCGTCGCAATCCGATCTTTGCAGACTGTGGCGCGCCAGAAGCGCGCGGAGCGATTGCATGAGCGAGCACCAGCCCCTGCGGCTGCACGTGCCGGAGCCCTCCGGGCGTCCCGGCTGTGCCACCGACTTCTCCTACCTCCATGTCTCGGAGGCCGGCGCCGTGCGAAGGCCGCCGGTGGACACCCCCCACTTCGACACCGCCGACCTGGCCTACGGGCTGATCCGCGTGCTCGACGCGCAAGGCCGCGCCGTCGGCCCCTGGGCACCCGACATTTCGACGGCGCAGTTGCGCAAGGGCCTGCGCGCCATGATGCGCACGCGCACCTTCGACGCCCGCATGCTGATCGTGCAGCGGCAGCGCAAGATCTCCTTCTACATGCAGGCGCTGGGCGAGGAAGCCGTCGCCTGCGCCCACGCGGCGGCGATCGAGCCGGGCGACATGTGCTTCCCGACCTACCGCCAGCAAGGCCTGCTGCTCAGCCGCGACGACATCCCGATGGTCGAGTTGATGTGCCAGCTCATGAGCAACCAGCGCGACCCGATGAAGGGCCGGCAATTGCCGGTGATGTACTCGTACAAGCGGGCCGGGTTCTTCTCCATCTCGGGCAACCTGGCCACGCAGTTCATCCAGGCGGTGGGCTGGGCGATGGCCTCGGCGATCCAGGGCGACACGCGCATCGCCTCGGCCTGGATCGGTGACGGCGCCACGGCCGAAGCCGACTTCCACACCGCGCTCACCTTCGCCCACGTCTATCGCGCGCCGGTGATCCTGAACGTGGTCAACAACCAGTGGGCGATCTCCACCTTCCAGGCGATCGCCGGCGGCGAGTCCACCACCTTCGCCGCGCGCGGCGTGGGTTGCGGCATCGCGTCGCTGCGGGTGGACGGCAACGACTTCCTGGCGGTGTACGCGGCTTCGCAGTGGGCGGCCGAGCGGGCGCGGTCCAACCTGGGGCCGACGCTGATCGAATGGGTCACCTACCGCGCCGGCGCGCATTCGACCTCGGACGATCCGTCCAAGTATCGCCCGGCCGACGACTGGCAGCGCTTCCCTCTGGGCGATCCGATCCAGCGCCTGAAGCAGCACCTGATCGGCCTGGGCGCCTGGTCCGAGCAGGAGCACGAGCAGGTGCGACTGGAACTGGAGGCCGAGGTCGCCGCCGCGCAGAAGGAGGCCGAGAGCTACGGCACCCTGCTGGACAGCCACATCCCGAGTCCGTCCGAGATGTTCGAGGACGTCTATGCCGAGATGCCGGCGCACCTGCGCCGGCAACGCCAGCAGCTGGGGGTATGACGATGCTGACCGAGACCCGCGAAGCGACGGCGGTCGAATCCGTCGCCGGCGAGCGCAAGCAGATGACCATGATCCAGGCCCTGCGCTCGGCCATGGACGTGACGATGGCGCGCGACGACAAGGTGGTCGTGTTCGGCCAGGACGTGGGTTACTTCGGCGGCGTGTTCCGCGTCACCGAAGGCCTGCAGGCGAAGTACGGCAAGCACCGCTGCTTCGACACGCCGATCAACGAGGGCGGCATCGTCGGGGTGGCGGTGGGCATGGGCGCGTATGGGCTGCGCCCGGTGGCCGAGATCCAGTTCGCCGACTACTTCTATCCGGCGTCGGACCAGATCGTGTCGGAGGCGGCGCGCCTGCGCTACCGCTCGGCCGGCGACTTCACCTGCCCGATCACCATCCGCATGCCCTGCGGCGGCGGCATCTACGGCGGCCAGACCCACAGCCAGAGCCCGGAGGCGCTGTTCACCCACGTCTGCGGCATCCGCACGGTGATGCCCAGCAACCCGTACGACGCGAAGGGGCTGCTGATCTCGGCCATCGAGTGCGACGACCCGGTGATCTTCCTGGAGCCCAAGCGCCTGTACAACGGCCCCTTCGACGGCCACCACGACCGTCCCGTGGTGCCCTGGTCGAAGCACGAGCTGGGCCAGGTGCGCGAGGGCTACTACCGCGTGCCGCTGGACTCGGCGGCGGTGTTCCGGCCCGGTTCGCAGGTGACGGTGCTGACCTACGGGACCATGGTGTGGGTGTCGGAGTGCGCGGCGCGAGAGGCCGGCGTCGATGCCGAGATCATCGACCTGCGCTCGATCTGGCCGATGGACCTGGACACGGTGGTGGCGTCGGTGAAGAAGACCGGCCGCTGCGTGATCGTGCACGAGGCGACCCGCACCAGCGGCTTCGGTGCCGAGCTGTCGGCGCTGGTGCAGGAGCACTGCTTCTACCACCTGGAGGCGCCGATCGAGCGGGTGACGGGATGGGACACACCCTATCCGCATGCGCAGGAGTGGGCGTACTTCCCGGGGCCGGACCGCGTCGGTGCGGCCCTGAAGCGCGTGCTGGAAGGGTGATCGCGATGGGAATCTACGCAATCAAGATGCCGGACATCGGCGAGGGCATCGCCGAAGTGGAACTGGTCGAGTGGCGCGTGCAGCCGGGCGACGAGGTGAAGGAAGACCAGGTCGTGGCCGACGTGATGACCGACAAGGCGACGGTGGAGATTCCGTCGCCCGTGGCCGGCAAGGTGCTGGAGCTCGGTGGCCAGCCGGGCGAGCTGATGGCGGTGGGTGCGGAGCTGGTGCGCATCGAGGTGGCGGGCGAGGGCAACGTGAAGGGCTCGCCCCCGGCCGTTGCCGCGGCACAGGCCGCACCGGCGCAGGCTGCGCCGGCGCGGGCCGCCGGACCCGCGGGGCTGCCGCCGGATCGCAAGGACGACCTCACTCAGGAGACCCCGGCGGCCGCGCCTGCACCATCGGCCGCCCGCCCCGCGGCGCTGGCCGCCGACCGGCCCGCCGGTCCGCGTCCTCCTGCCGCGACCCCGCCGCCCCAGCGCGCGCCGGGCGAGCGGCCGATCGCCTCGCCGGCGGTGCGCCGCCGTGCCTGGGAACTGGGCATCGAGCTGCAGTTCGTGCACGGCAGCGGGCCCGCCGGGCGCATCGGGCACACGGACCTCGACGTCTACCTGGCCTCGCGCGGCCAGCCGCAACAGGCGGTGGCCGCCGGCCTGCGCCGGAAACACGGCGAGCAGCAGGTGCCGGTGATCGGCCTGCGCCGGCGCATCGCGCAGAAGATGCAGGAGGCCAAGCGGCGGATTCCGCACTTCAGCTACGTCGAGGAAGTCGACGTGACCGAGCTGGAGGCGCTGCGCGCGAAGCTCAACGAGCGCCACGGCGCCACGCGCGGCAAGCTCACCGTGCTGCCCTTCATCGCACGCGCGGTGGTGCTGGCGCTGCAGGACTTCCCGCAGATGAACGCGCGCTTCGACGACGACGCTGGCGTGGTCACGCGCCACGAGCCGGTGCATTTGGGCATGGCCACGCAGACCGAGTCGGGCCTGATGGTGCCGGTGCTGCGGCATGCCGAAGCCATGGACCTGTGGACTTTCGCCAGCGAGGTGTCGCGGCTGGCCGAAGCCACGCGCAGCGGCAAGGCCGCGCGCGACGAGCTGGCCGGCTCCACCATCACCATCACCAGCCTGGGCCCGCTGGGCGGCATCGTCACCACGCCGGTGATCAACCACCCGGAAGTGGCCATCGTCGGCGTCAACCGCATCGTCGAGCGGCCGGTGTTCCAGGGCGACGCGATCGTCAAACGCAAGCTGATGAACCTGTCGTCCTCGTTCGACCACCGCGTGGTCGACGGGATGGATGCCGCGCAGTTCGTGCAGGCCATCCGCGCGCTGCTGGAAACACCGGCGCTCCTGTTCCTGGACTGAGGTGCCGATGAAGACGATCTCGAAGAAGCTGCTGGTCATCGGCGGCGGCCCCGGCGGCTACGTGGCCGCCATCCGTGCGGCGCAACTGGGCCTCCCCACCGTGCTGGTCGAAGGCGAGCACCTGGGCGGCGTGTGCCTCAACGTGGGCTGCATCCCGTCCAAGGCGCTGATCCACGCGGCGGGCGAATACGAGAAGGCCAACCGCTTCGCCGGCGACAACGCGCTGGGCATCCGCGTGCAGCAGCCGTCCATCGACCTGGCGCGCATGCAGCAGTGGAAGGACGGCGTGGTGGGCAAGCTCACCGGCGGCGTGGCCGCGCTGCTGCGCAAGGCGGGCGTGCAGGTGGTGCGCGGCTGGGCCACGCTGCTGGACGGCAAGACGGTGGAAGTCGCCACGCAGGAAGGCGAGCCGCTGCGCATCGCCTGCGAACACCTGCTGCTGGCCACCGGCTCGGTGCCGGTACCCTTGCCCTCGCTGCCCCTGGGCGGCCCGGTCATCACGTCCACCGAGGCGCTCGCGCTCACGGAACGGCCCAAGCACCTGGTGGTGGTCGGCGCCGGCTACATCGGGCTGGAGCTGGGCATGGCCTGGCGCAAGCTGGGCGCCGAGGTGGCGGTGGTGGAGGCCGCCGGCCGCATCCTGCCGACCTACGACGAGGAACTCGCCAAGCCGGTGTTGGCCTCGCTGCGCCGCATGGGCATCACGCTGCACCTGAACTGCAAGGCCGAAGGCCTGACCGAAGCGGGCGATGGCCTGCACGTGCGCAGCAGCAAGGCCGACGAGTTCGCGCTGCCGGCCGACAAGGTGCTGGTGGCCGCCGGCCGGGTGCCGCGCACGCAGGGGTATGGGCTGGAATCGCTGCAACTGGACATGGCCGGCCGCGCCGTGAAGATCGACGACCAGTGCCGCACCTCCATGCGCAACGTCTGGGCCATCGGCGACCTCACCGGCGAGCCGCTGCTGGCGCACCGGGCGATGGCGCAGGGCGAGATGGTGGCCGAGCTCGTCGCCGGCCACAAGCGGCGCTTCGACCCGATGGCGATTCCCGCCGTGTGCTTCACCGACCCGGAACTGGTGGTGGCCGGCATGACGCCGGCCGACGCCGAGTCGCGGGGCCTCGAGGTGCGGGTGTCCTCGTTCCCGTTCGCGGCGAACGGCCGCTCGCTCAGCATGGAGTCCGGCGAAGGCTTCGTGCGCGTGGTGGCGCGGGCCGATACGCACCAGGTGCTGGGCTGGCAGGCGGTGGGGGCAGGCGTGTCCGAGTTGAGTGCCGCCTTCGGCTACGCGATCGAGATGGGTGCCCGGCTGGAGGACGTGGCCGGCATCATCCACGCGCACCCGACGCTGGGCGAGGCGGTGCAGGAAGCGGCGCTGCGGGGACTGGGGAGGGCGCTGCACATCTGAGTGCGCGCCGGGCTCAGTTGGCGGGGCTGCTGGCGGGCCTGGTGGCTGCACCGGCAGCAAGGGGTTGCGCAGCGACCAGGCGCCGGTACTCCGCCAGCCTGGCCTTCAGCTTCGTGCGTTGCGCCGGCCCCATCCGCAGCAGGATCTTCTGGCCCGCAGGCAGGCCTTGCAGGCGCTCGTCGGTGAACTCGTAGCGCACCCAGGGCCGCTGCGGCTGGTGCGGGCCCTTGACCTCCAGCAGCTGCACTGGCAGGGGGCCTGCCGATTCGGGCGTGCGCAGCAGCACGTCGATCACTTCGACCAGGCGGTCGTTGAAGTAGCGCTTGCCGAAACCGAGGTTCTCGTAGGCCTGCTGGAACAGCGGGTAGGAGCCCCGGTACAGGTCGACGGCCGCCGCCGGATCGACCTTGTCGACGAACTCGACGAAGGCTGCATAGCGCCTGGCGTTGTCCTCCGCGATCACCACGACATCCCCCTGCGTGCGGGTGCTGAAGCGGCCCGGCGTGGGCAGCACCGGCCAGGCCGCCGCGGGCGCATGCTCGCGCGCGAGGTTGTCCACGGTGGCGACGAAACGGGCGGGGAAGTCGGTGTCGCGCAGCAGGGCCATGCCCGTGCGGCCCGCCAGCGCCTGCAGCGCGGCCGCGAAATCGGCCGGCGGCTGCGCCGCGGGCAGGGGGTGCTGGATGGCCGGCTCGCTGGCTGCGGGCGCGGCGGCCTGCACGGGTTCGGCCGTCGCTTGCACGGGGGCGGGCGCAGGCGCACTGTCGCGCCCGTACTGGTACCAGAGCAGCGCGCCGAGCGCGGCGGCCAGCGCCACCAGCAGGCCCGCGCCGATGCGCCGGCGCGCCGCCTTGGGTGCGTAGCCCGCAGGCCTGAACATCAGATCGTCTTGGTGCGGCATCGGTCCACTGTGCATCGATGCGGGCTGGCGTTCAATCATGGATGACCCTGTCGGAGCGCATCGGCCGGGCGCGGCGTGCACTCAGGCGGCGACACGACGCACCCAGCTCGACGCCGCGCGGCGGCGCAGCAGCAGGCGCAGCGGCGCCATCAGGAGCCAGCACGCCAGTGCGCCGCCCGCCAGCGCGACGGTACTGTGCAGCGCCGACGCGAGGCGCAAGGTCGACTGCGGCGGCGGGGTCGGCTGCGTTGCCGCGGGTGCAGCGGTCGCGCCCGAGTCCGCGGCACCGCAGGGTGCGTCGCTCAATCGCTCGCTGCGCTGTCCACGCGAGTCGAACACCACCACGCGGCAGCGCGCCTGCACCTGCGCACCGGATGCGCCCACCAGCGACAGTGCGTAGCCGGGTGGCGTGCCCGTGCGTGTCCAGGGCAGGGCAGCCAGGTAGAACGCGAACGCCATCAGCGGAACCGACAGCACGCACCACAGCGCCACGAACAGCTGGAAGCGCACCGGGGTCATGCCCGGCGCGCGGCGGCGCTCGGCCTTGCAGTGGCCGCAGACCCGCACGCGCGCGGATACGGGCGAGCCGCAGAACGGGCATTCCATCGGATGGGTTGGGGCAGGCATGCGCAGGGTCGTGCTGAGCCAGCAATGATGCGCCAGAGCGGCGCAGCGTGGGGGTGTCTGGAGGGATTGACCCCATGCACCGCCGCTGCGTCGGGGGCGCGAGCTCAACAGCATCGCAGGCCGCTGCCTCAGCAGGCCCCTCGTGCGCGGATTGCCCACAATGCTCATCCCGACTGCAAGTCCCTGCCCGTGAATCCGAACATCCCGAACGCCGAGTTGATCCAGGCCGTCCTGAACGGCCAGGTGGTCCAGGTCACGCCCAACGAGGACGGCTGGACCGACATGGACCCTTCCGTGGCCATCACGACGCTGGTGCGCGCCGCGCCCGGCCTGAAGTTCCGCATCAAGCCGCAGACACTGGTGCACTGGCTGCCGGTGTACCGGCACCAGCGCGATGGCGCCGGCATCGGCAACGTCTATGTCGACCGCAGCCGCGTGCCGCGCGAGCTGCCGGCCGGCCCGGTGGTCAAGCTGCTGCGGCTGGAACTGGATGCGGAGTCGCTGGAGCCGGTGTCGGTCACGAGCGAGCGGATCTAGGCGAGGCCTGACTTTCCCTAGCGCCGGGCGGCGGCGCCCGGGGCTACAGTCATGCCGTTCACCTGGACGGAAACGACATGTCGCTCGATTGGCTCAACGATCCGAAACTCATGGCGCCGCCGCGCGCCGTGCGTGTGCAACTCGACGAAGGCTGCTTCGTGCTGCGCTCGCCGGAGCCGCTCAAGCACTATGCCCGCTGCATCGGCGAATCGCTGGAGCACTGGGCGGCCGAGACGCCGCAGGCACCCGCGTTCGCCGAGCGCAACCCCGATGGCAGCTGGCAGCGCCTGACCTGGGCCGAGGCGCGCGAGCGCGTGGGCCGCATTGCGCAGTCGCTGCTGGACATGCAGCTGCCGCCGAATGCACCGGTGGTGGTGCTGTCGGACAACGGCATGGAGCACCTGCTGCTGGCGCTGGCCGCGATGCACGTGGCGATCCCGGTGTGCACGGTGTCCAGTGCGTTCTGCCGCATGACCCGGGACTACAGCAAGCTGCACGGCATCCTGAACACGCTGGGGCCGGCGCTGGTCTATGCGTCGGATGCGGCGGTGTACGGCGCGGCGATGAGCAGCAGCGGCCTGAACTGCCCGATGGTGCTGGGACGCGGGGCCGAGCAGGTGCCCGGCGCCATTCCCTTCGGCGTGCTGCTGGAGAAGAAGGAGGGCCCGGGCGTGATGCAGGCCTTCGAGGCGATCACGCCGGACGTGCACGCCAAGTACCTGCTGACCTCCGGCTCCACCGGCCACCCCAAGGTGGTGATCAACACCCACCGCATGCTGTGCGCCAACCAGCAGATGATCGCGCAGGCCTGGCGTTTCCTGGCGCACGAGAAGCCGGTGCTGGTGGACTGGCTGCCCTGGAGCCACACCTTCGGCGCCAACCACAACCTGCACATGGTGCTGCGCAACGGCGGCACGCTGGTGATCGACGAAGGCCGGCCGGCGCCGGGCCTGATCGAAAAGACCCTGGCCAACATGGCCGAGGTGCAGCCCACCATCTGGTTCAACGTGCCGCGCGGCTTCGACATGGCGCTGCCGATCCTGGAGAACGACCCCGGGCTGGCCAGGAAGGTGTTCGCGCGGATGCGGGTGGTGTTCTACGCCGGCGCGGCGCTGCCGCAGGCCAGCTGGGAGCGGCTGCAGGCGGTGGCGCGCAAGGCGCGCGGCGAGGAGGTGTGGCTGACCACCTCCTGGGGTGCGACCGAGACCTCGCCGGCCATCACCAGCGCCCACTGGCAGCTGGACCGCGCCGGCGTCATCGGCGGCGTGCTGCCGGGGCTGGAGCTGAAGTTCGTGCCCGACGGCGAGAAGCTGGAGATGCGGGTGCGCGGCGTCAGCATCTTCCCCGGCTACCGCAACTCGCCGCGCCAGACCACGCAGGCCTTCGACGACGAGGGCTACTACTGCCTGGGCGACGCCGGCTACCTGTTCGACGAAGCCCATCCCGAGCGCGGCGTGGTGTTCGACGGCCGCGTGGCCGAGGACTTCAAGCTCACCACGGGTACCTGGGTGTCGGTGGGCACGCTGCGCGTGCGGGCCGTGTCGGCGCTGGCGCCGTTGGCGCAGGACGTGGTGGTCACCGGCCACGACCGCGGCGAGATCGGCTTGCTGGTCTTTCCCACGCCGGCCGCGGCCAAGATGGACAAGGCCGAACTCGCCGCCAGGGTGGCCGCTGCGCTGCGCCAGCTGCGCGAGGAGGCGGGTGGGAGCTCTTCGCACAGCCCCGTGCGCGCGCTGGTGCTGGCCGAGCCGCCCAGCGTGGACACCGGCGAGATCACCGACAAGGGCTACATCAACCAGCGCGCCGTGCTGCAGCGGCGCGCGGAACTGGTGAAGCGCCTGTACGAAGGTGGCGAGGGCGTGATCCTGCCGGCTTGACGGGGCCGGACCTGAAAGCAGCAGCCATGAACGAACAACGAGTCCGCGTCAGCGTGGACGCCCACGGCGTCGCCGAAGTCATCCTCGCCCGCCCCGACAAGATGAACGCGCTGGATCCCGCGATGTTCGAGGCCCTCACCGCCGCCATGGAGCGCCTGCGCGGCGATGCAGCCGTGCGCGCCGTGGTCCTGCACGGCGAGGGCCGCGCGTTCTGCGCCGGCCTGGACAAGTCCAGCTTCGAAGCCATGATGCGCGGCGACCGCAGCTTCGGCGACATCGAACGGCGCACGCATGGCCTGGCCAACCTCTGGCAGCAGGTGGCCTGGGGCTGGCGCGAGCTGCCGGTGCCGGTGGTCGCGGCGGTGCAGGGCGTCGCGTTCGGCGGCGGCCTGCAGATCGCGCTGGGCGCCGACGTGCGCTACGCCCGGCCCGACACGAAGTTCTCGGTCATGGAGATCAAGTGGGGCCTGGTGCCCGACATGAGCGGCTGCGTGTTCATGGCCGAGCTGCTGCGCGCCGACGTCGCGCGCGAGCTCACTTTCAGCGGCCGCGTGGTCGAGAGCGACGAGGCCGTGCGCATCGGCCTGGCCACGCGCATATGCGAAGACCCGTTGGCCGAGGCGCGCGCCCTGGCGCGGCAGATCGCCGGCAGCAGCCCCGACGCGATCCGCGCCGCCAAGCGCCTGCTCAACGGGGCATCGGCCGTGCGGGCCGACGCCGTGCTGCTGGCCGAATCGCGCGAGCAGCAGGCGCTGATCGGCAGCGCCAACCAGGTCGAGGCGGTGAGGGCGGGCCTGGAGGGGCGCGCGGGGGCGTTCCGCTGAGGGAATCGGTCGTGCGCCACTGACTTCCGGTCCCCCCATGCGACTGTGGTCCCTGCACCCCAAGTACCTGGACACGCGCGGACTGGTTGCGCTGTGGCGGGAGGGCCTGCTCGCGCAGGCGGTGCTGCGCGGCGAGACCCGCGGATACCGCCACCACCCGCAACTGGTCCGTTTCAGGATGAGCGCGGCGCCACTCGACGCGGTCGCCGCGTACCTGGGCGTGGTGCACGGCGAAGCCACGCGGCGCGGCTACGCCTTCGATCCGGCCAAGCTGCGGCCGCCGGGTGCCGGCATCGCGATTCCCGTCACCACCGGCCAGCTCGCCTACGAATGGCAGCACCTGCTGGCCAAGCTGGCCGTGCGCGACCCGGCTGCCTACGACCGCCTCCGCTACTTGGGCGCCCCCGATTGCCACCCCTTGTTCCGCGCCTGCGAAGGTGGCGTCGAGGCCTGGGAGCGGCCGAACAGCGATTGAGGGGGATCCGCGCGCCCCTGGGGTCGGCGGAGCGGGACAGAAAGGGAGTGACCGCATGGACCTTCTCGTCAACATCGACGTCGACGACCTCGAACGGGCGATCGGCTTCTACACCGGCGCATTCGACCTGCGCGTGGGCCGGCGCTTCGGCGCGGACGCGGTGGAGCTGCTGGGCGCGAGAGCGCCCATCTATCTCCTGGAAAAGGCGTCCGGCAGCCCGGCCGGCTCCGGGTTCGACCAGCGCCGGGACTATGCCCGCCACTGGACCCCGGTGCACCTGGACATCGTGGTGGCGGACATCGCCGGCAGCGTGGAGCGCGCGGTCAAGGCAGGGGCCACGCTGGAGGAACCGGTCCGCTCGCAAGACTGGGGCCAGCTGGCGCTGATGGCCGATCCGTTCGGCAACGGCTTCTGCCTGGTGCAGTTCGTGGGCAGGGGCTACGACGAGATCGCCGATCCCGCGTAAGGGTGAGTGCGAGCGCGCGGTCCGGACGGAGCGACGCACGACGAATCGATCAGGCGGCGAGCGAATCGAGCGGGCTGGCCGTGCCGCCGGCGGCCACTTTCAGCACATGCGTGTAGATCATGGTGGTGCTGACATCGCTGTGGCCGAGCAGCTCCTGCACCGTGCGGATGTCGGTGCCGCCCTGCAGCAGGTGGGTGGCGAAGCTGTGGCGCAACGTGTGGGCCGACACGCGCTTTTCGATCCCGGCCCGTGCGGCGGCGGCCTTCAGTGCGCGGTGCAGGCGCTCTTCGTACAGGTGGTGGCGCCGGATCACGCCGCTGCGCGGGTCGGTGGCCAGGGTAGGGGAGGGAAACAGCCAATACCAGCCCCAGGTCTGGCCCACGCGCGGGTACTTGGTCTCCAGTGCATGCGGCACGTCGACGCCGGCTTGCTGCTGGCGGCGATCGAGCTGCCACAGCACGCGCGCGTGGACGAGCTGCGCACGCAATTCGCCGGCGAGCGCCTGCGGCAGCATGACCACGCGGTCCTTGTTGCCCTTGGCCTCGCGCACGACGATGACATGGCGATCGAAATCGATGTCCTTCACGCGCAGGCGCAGCCCCTCGAGCAGGCGCATGCCGGTGCCGTACAGCAGGCGCGCAAGCAGCCGCATCGGGCCTTCCATGGCCTGCAGCAGCGCAAGGATCTCCTCGCGCGTGAGCACCGACGGCAGGCGCCGGGCCTGCGACGGCCGGCGCACCTGCTGCATCCAGGGCAGTTCGATGCCCAGCACCTCGCGATAGAGGAACAGCAGCGCGCTCAGGGCCTGGTTGTGGGTGGCGGCGGAAACGTGCCGCTCGGTGGCCAGCATGGATAGAAAGGCCTCCACGTGCGGGGCGCCCAGGTCGCGCGGATGCCGCCGGCCGTGGAAGTGGATGAAGAACCGGATCCAGTACAGATAGGCCTGCTCGGTGCGCAGGCTGTAGTGCAGGTAGCGCACGCGTGAGCGGACTTGGTCCAGCAGGCGCGGGGCGGCGCCAGCCTGTGCGGGAAGCATTGAAGCCGTGGTGGCCATTGGCGCCTTGTACTGGACGCGCGTACAGCAATCAAGTAACTTGTTCACTATGGCCGCGGCTGGCGAATTCGACGGGCCAACCCATACAAGAACAGGCGCAGATTGCGCCGATGCGGCGAAGCAGGTCCCAAAGCGAGGCACCTGCATATCGGCAAAGGGGAGGGGAAATGCAGATCAATCAAGGACTTGCAAGTGCTGCGCCGGGGTTTTTATCCAGCGGCTGCGGGATTGCAGGTCTGACCTTGCGGGTTTCGGCTGCGTGCGAGGCGCGGTCTACATTACGTTAGACCTCATGACGACGCCCGCTCGTGATTCCACGGTGCTAATGATCGGCGAGACGCTACTAATTCTTCAGCGTTTCGAACAGTTCGTCGTAGCGGCGCTTCTTGGAATGGTCTCTCCCGGTGAGGCCGACGCAAAGCTCGAAGCAACTCTGCTCCGAGACAAGGAGACATTGGGAGGTCTCATTCGGCGTCTCGGGGAACGGGTGGAACTCCCGGACCACTTCGCGGAGACTTTCGACCGACTTCTGGAGAGAAGGAACTTCTTCGTTCACAAGCTTTTCATGGCGCCCTGGTTCGACCTGCGCACGCCAGAAGGGCTGTCTCAGGTAGATGACTTCATGCGGGGCATCCGTTCGGATGCAAAGGTGGCGCTGCACGTGCTCATTGCGGCGAACCTCGCTTCTCGCGCGCATCGCATCTCGCCGGAAGCGGACGCGAGGATTGCTGCGATACTGGAACGCATCGAGGCCACTGTGGACCCTTATTTCGGTGGCCTCTCGCCGGATCAGTATGTCGCGAAGGTGGTGAACAATGCACTCGACCAGTTTGCGGTTCGGCCCAAAGAGGTCTAACAGGTCGGTCGACACGGACACGTTGCGGCAAGGGGCCGCTCAGTGCCGTTGGAAATCCCGCACTGTGCGGCCCCTTGCCGCAACGTGCCGGTCACCTTCACGTTAGACCTCAGAAACGTGGTTACTGTCTCGACCCAAGCCCAGTTGCGTGCAGTGCGGGATCTTCCGTTCTGCCACGTGTGCGGGAAGCTATTTGCGCCGGCCGACGAGACAAATCACGATCATGTGCCGGCGCAGACATGCTTTGACCTGTCGGATCGAAACCCGCCACTGAAACTGAAGACTCATTTCCGCTGCAACAATGAGCACACCGGGAACGACGAGAAACTAGGCGAGCTAATAGCTGCGCAGAGGCACAAAGCTCTCGATCCGGCGAACACACGGCTCCACGTGAACCTGCTGACCGCCGCTGACGGCTCCCTTCACGCGGCGTACTTCGACAACCTCGACGTGACTGGGGCAATCCGCCGTTGGGTTGGGGGCTTCCATGCTGCCTTGTATCGGGAACCTCTGTTTCCGGGTACGTGGTTTCAAGTGACACTGCCGCTTCCGCATGGCAGTGTCAAGGAGGACGCGGTTCACATCGAGCCTGTCCCGAAACAGCATCTCGCGTTTGTCGAAGCGCTCAAATCGAATCGAGCGCTCGGCCGAATTGACGCGGTGGTGTCTTGCTCGGGGAAGATGCGATACGAATGCGTGTGGGCTGAAGCAGATGGCGGAGATGGACTATTCTGTATCTTTGGGTTGGACATCTATGGCTGGATTGGGATCGGGGATGCAAAGAATTTCGGCGCCCGCGGATGCACGGGCGCATACATCCTGGGGTCACGCTCTGCGCCCGCGGGCGCAAGCGTTGCGACACGTCTGGTCGTCGAATTCCAGAACCGGGCTCCTTTCGATCCATTCGGGCCATGAGGTCTAACAGGTCGTTCGACGCGGACACGCACCGGCAGGGCGCCGCGAGGCGTGCTAGTGAGCCTACGCCCCGCGGCGCCCTGCCGGTGCGTGCCGGTCAACTCTGACGTTAGGAGTCGCGATGCAGATGATCTCTGTCCGCTCGTCCGCCATCTCCGCTGTGGGCTACGACCCTGAAACCGGGCGAATGAAGATCACGTTCACGCAAGGCCACACCTACGACTTTTGTCGTGTGCCGCGACACGTCTACGAGGGGCTCGTGAGAGCCTCTTCTAAAGGTTCCTATTACAACAACCACATCAAGGATCGCTACCAGTGCTAATTAGTCCGTTGGGGAAACCCTGAACGGCGTTCGGGGCGCGCGCCACCTAACATGGCAATCGACACGGACGCTCTATCGGCGGGCTCTCGCCCGCCTCCTGTTCGCCGGTCATTTCTACGTTAGACCGCAGTGTTAACAGCCCACGGCACTTCATCTATCCTCTTGAAACGTCGGCGAAGGAGCATTCCATGGCTAAAGGTGGCGGCGGTGGCGGTGGCGGTGGCAAGAACGGTGGCGGCGGAGGCGGTTCGCGCACAGGTGGTTCCAGCGGCAGCAGCAAGAGCGGTGGCAGTTCTGGAGGTGGGAGTGGTGGTGGCGGCAAAGGCTACGGCCCTCTTGGTGGCTGGCCCAGTACTACGGGCAACCCCTCTGGCGGCGGCCGGGGTAATGCCCCTCCGTCCAAGTGAGTACTGCAGCGCGCCAGCGGTCTAACAGGTCGTTCGACACGGACACGCACCGGCAGGCCGCCGCGAGGCGCCCAAGTGATCTTGCGCCCCGCGGCGGCCTGCCGGCGCGCGCCGGTCAACTTCGACGTTAGATCTACGCAATGAGCCCATCTGGCGATGCTACCGGCCCTGGAAAGCGCCCCTTCTACAAGTACGTCTCTCCAGACACAGCGCTTGCCATTCTTCGGACGAAGACAGTGCGGTATAGCTCACCGCTACTCTTCAACGATCCATTTGACGTTCAATCTGGATTGCATTTCGACTTCGACCTGAAGTCTCTCCACCGGAAAGTTCTCGACCGCCTGGGAGAGTTGGCGGCAGCCCCGGACGCACCGTCGGTGGATCCGGAGGATGTGTGGGGAAAGGTCGTCTTGGCTGCCCGGAGCTACTACCCTGCCCGCGGCTTTCCTCGCGAACGATGGTCCCAGATGAGTGCACCTCTTTTTGAGATGCTTGTTGGCATCATCGAGGACACACAAAGAAGATACAGAGACCACTGGAGAGAGAAGCTCTTGCCTTCAAGCCGCATCTTCTGCGTTACCGAAGAACGAGACAACTTGCTGATGTGGGCGCACTATGCGAAGGAACACACAGGCGCAGTACTGGAATTCTGGTCACTTCCAGAGGAGGACAACTCTCTGTCCGTCGCCCGCCCAGTCATGTACGCGTCTCGGCCACCTCCATTCTTCACGGAAGCCGAATGGCTCGATGACCTGATGGGGATAAAGAAGTTGGATACATCCGCTTTGTATCGCCGGTATGCCTACGTGAAAAGCGATCATTGGTCATATGAGAAGGAGTGGCGCGCCTGGTACCCGTTGGCGACTTCACCTGAGATGTACGACACTGTGCAACTCCATCCGCGAGAACTACGAGCTGTGTACTTCGGGTGTCGCGCTTCCTCGTCCTTCGTACAGGAAGCCAAGACGCTGGTGGGAAACTCTTTCGCGGATGTCAGTTGCTTTTCTGCTCGGAAGAGCGAGGCAGCATATGAGCTCTCATACGTCGAGATCTAACAGGTCGTTCGACGCGGACACGCAGCGGCATTGCGCCGCGAGCCGCGCGCGAGAGCATACGGCTCGCGGCGCAATGCCGCTGCGTGCCGGTCAACTCCGACGTTAGAGCTCACGATGAAGTCTCTAGTCGATCCGGGCAGCGTCGAATACCTGAACTGGCTCGGGCGAGCCATTCACGAATGCAAGTTGCCGGCGACGAATAGGGTCAGAGCTGCCGCGAGCTGTCTCGCCATCGCGCAAGATCACCATCACGCGATCGTGCTTCTCGTAGATCACCACCTCTACGCCTCGGCATTTGCGCTGGTGCGAGTGGCATTCGAAGCATACGTACGCGGGGAGTGGTTGGCGGCTTGTGCCTCCGAGGAACAGGTCGAATCCTTTGTGCACGGTGACGAGCCGCCCAAATTCAGAGTCCTATTGGAGGAACTCGAGCAGACCGAGGGCTTCAAGCGCCAAGTTCTCTCCAGCATAAAGGCCCATGCTTGGGACGCGATGTGCGCATACACGCATACCGGTGGTCTTCACATCCAGCGTTGGAATACTTCGCATGCGATAGAGCCTGGGTATGAGGAAGCCGAGGTGCGAGAAGTGTTGGATTTCGCTGAGACCGTCGGCTCCCTTGCGGTCATTGGTGTCGCCAAGTTGGCCGAAGATGTCGAAGCCGCCCGTGCGGTTCTGGAGCGCTTCAAACAGAGGAAGGGGCAGTGAGCTCTAACAGGTCGGTCGACTCGGACACGTTGCGGCAAGGCGCCGCGAGGCGCCGTTGGATATCCTGCACCTCGCGGCGCCTTGCCGCAACGTGCCGGTCACCTTTACGTTATGCGTGATTCAATCGAAGAGGGTCGCGAGTTCGGTTTTTCTGCAGGCTGCGTGGCGTTGCGCTCGCAGCGGCCCTCTCGAAGCTCTTTGCGCCGCGCCGGCTCGACCCTCGCGCGCTGCTCTGGCCTCCTCTTCGAAGGCGGTCGGTTCAGCGTCGTCGGAGTCGCCGCTGGTTCGTGTCTGCTGCACTCGCAGACGCCGCGGCAAACACTGCCTTCCACCAGGCCGTCCGGGAACGGCGGCCCTGAGCATCGCCGCGAGCATGGTCGCTCGTATTGCGGATTGGGTGGCTGTTCGGACGCTCCGCCCTGTGTTGGAAGGGCCTCCTGGATGCCCCTCGTCCCATCTGGCCCGCCGCTGTTCTCTCGTCAGCCCGTGCATAACGGGGCAATCGACACGGACGCCCTGGGGCAGCCGTGCGCTTCGCGAGCGCCGCGCCCTGGGCGCCGGTCATTTCTGCGTTAGACCGCAGACAAGCCATGAGCATTGCACCTGATCACGCGCAGCTCGAAGCCCTGAGTGACGAGGAGCTCGTAGCTCGGTACAACGCCGCGGCGGCGAGCACTGTAGTGGGTACAGGGTTCTATCGGGAAGAAATTGCGCGTCGGCAAATGGCTAGGGAGAGTGCCCGCATGCTGACGCTCACGCGTACTATGGCGAAGCTGACGTGGGCCATCTTGGCTCTCACCATCGTCAACGTGCTGCTCGTTGCAGTGCCTCTATTTCGGTAAGGCGACGCGTGCGGTCTAACAGGTCGTTCGACACGGACACGCACCGGCGGGGCGCCGCGAGGCGTGCTGGTGAGCTTACGCTTCGCAGCGCCCCGCCGGTGCGTGCCGGTCAACTCCGACGTTAGAGCTCACGTGAACGTCCCGGCAAGTACAGGCGCACTAAGTCTCATGCAGGAGGCTTGGACGAGAGCAAAGAAGTTTGTTCTTCCCGAGGATGTTATCTCGCTGAAAGTGATCTTCGACAACGTTCGGAACTACCTGATGTGCGCGGCCGTTGTCGGCGCACTCGGAGCGCTCGGCCCCATGGGGCAGCACGAGGTGCCCGCGCCTCTGGTCGCGTTTGCAGTCGGCCTGGTCGTAGCGAATGCTTTTCAGAGTTGGCTCATCTTCCAGAAGTGGACGTCCCGGATCGGCCAGTTCCAGGCCGAGGTGCGCCCCCGCTGGGGTAAGTTCAAGCGCCGTGTGATGCGTGTCTTCCTGTTCTTTCTCCTACTCCCAGTCTTCGCGGCGACGTTTCAGGCCTTCGGGGTGTTAATTGCATGGGCAATGCGTGGGGGTAAGTGAGGTGAGCTCTAACAGGTTGTTCGACACGGACACGCAGCGGCAGGGCACCGCGAACCGTGCTTGTGAGCTTACGTCTCGCGGCGCCCTGCCGCTGCGTGCCGGTCAACTCCGACGTTAGA
>NZ_JAKFCM010000029.1:0-59040 GCF_036676645.1 Ramlibacter sp. | reverse complement strand
GGGAGCGGCCGTGCCGCCCGGCGCCGGCGCGTTCGTGCCGGGAATCTGCGCCGCCGCACCGGAGGCGGCGGGTGCCGGGGCCGGGGCTGCGGCCGGCGCGGCCGCGCGGTCGAGCACGCTGCCCGACTCCTCGGGCGGGCGGTAGCTGCCGAAGTAGGCCAGGGCCAGCGTGCAGACGAAGAACACGGTGGCCAGCACGGCGGTGGTGCGCGACAGGAAGTTGGCGCTGCCACTGGCGCCGAACAGGCTGCCCGAGCTGCCGCTGCCGAACGCCGCGCCCATGTCGGCGCCCTTGCCGTGCTGGACCAGGATGAGGCCGACCATGGCCAGCGCCGACAGGATCTGCACGGTGAGGACGGCGGTGAGAAGCACGTTCATTGTTGATTCACTCCGAAAGGTGGGGCGGCGGTCCTCAATGGGCGGCCGCGATGATCTGCAGGAAGTCGGGGGCCTTCAGCGAGGCGCCGCCGATCAGGCCACCATCGATGTCGGGCTGGGCCAGCAGGCTGGCCGCATTGGCGGCGTTCATGCTGCCGCCGTACAGGATGGCCACGCCGTCGGCCTGCGCGGTGGCGGCGCGCAGTTGCGCGCGCAGGGCGGCATGCACCTGCTGCGCCTGTTCGGGCGTGGCGGTGCGGCCGGTGCCTATGGCCCAGACCGGCTCGTAGGCCACGACGATCCGGGCCAGGCCGTCGCCGACCGCGTCGATCACGGCCGCCAGCTGGCGCCGGACCACGCTTGCGGTCTGGCCCGCTTCGCGCTCGGCGAGGGTCTCGCCCACGCACACGATGGGGGTGATCCCGTGCGCCAGCGCCGCCCGGGCCTTGTCGGCCACGACGGAGTCGCTCTCGCCGTGGTACTGCCGGCGCTCGGAATGGCCGACGATGGCGTAGCGCACGCCGAACTCCTCGAGCATGGCGGCCGACACCTCGCCGGTGTAGGCGCCCTGCCCGTGGCGCGAGACGTCCTGCGCGCCCAGCTCGAGCGCCGAGCCCTCGCACAGCGACCGCACCTGCGCCAGGTAAGGCGAGGGCACGCACACGGCAACCCGGCAGGCAGCGCCGCCGCCCGCCAGGCCCGCCACGACCGCCCGCACCAGGGCCTCGTTGGCGGCCAGGCTGCCGTTCATCTTCCAGTTGCCGGCAATCAGCTGGCTCTTCTTCATGTCAGTTGCTCCACCGCGTCGCGCGCCACTGCGCTCGATGCCATCCCCGCACTGTCGTTGCCCCGCATTCCTTCACCAGGCCAGGACGATCTTGCCGATGTGGCGATTGGACTCCATCAGCTCGTGCGCCCGTGCCGCTTCGGCCGCCGGGAACACGCGGTGCACCACCGGTCGCACGGCGCCGCTCGCCAGCAGCGGCCACGCCTTCTCGCGCAGCGAAGCGGCAATGGCCGCCTTGAAGGCCACCGGCCGCGGCCGCAGCGTCGAGCCGGTCACCGTCAGCCGGCGGCGCAGCACCAGCCCGGCATCGAAGCCGGACCTGACGCCACCCTGCACCGCAATGATCACCAGCCGGCCATCCTCGGCCAGGCAGCCGACCTCGCGCGCCACGTAGTCGCCGGCCACCATGTCCAGGATCACGTCCACGCCGCGCCCGCCGGTCAGCCGCCTGGCCTCTTCGGCGAAGTCCTGCGTACGGTAGTTGATCGCGTGGTCGGCCCCGAGTTTCAGGCAGGCGGCACACTTCTCGTCGCTGCCCGCGGTGGCGAGGACGGTCGCGCCGAAGGCCTTGGCGAGCTGGATGGCGGTGACGCCGATGCCGCTGCTGCCGCCCTGCACCAGCAGGGTCTCGCCCGGCTGCAGGCGGCCGCGGTCGAACACGTTGCTCCAGACCGTGAAGAAGGTCTCCGGCAGCGATGCGGCCTCGACGGGAGTCAGCCCCCCCGGCACCGGCAGGCACTGGCCGACCGGGGCGGCACACAGCTCGGCATAGCCGCCGCCGGCCACCAGCGCGCACACCGCCTGGCCCACCTGCAGGCCGGCACGGGCCATCGCCGGCGCGTCGCCGGAGACGATCTCGCCGGCGACTTCGAGGCCCGGGATGTCCGGCGCGCCGGGCGGCGGCGGGTAGTGTCCCGCGCGCTGCAGCACGTCGGGCCGGTTCACGCCGCTGGCGGCCACCCGGATCAGCACTTCGCCCGGCCCCGCGGCGGGGTCGGGGCGCTCGCCCAGGCGCAGCACCTCGGGCGCGCCCGGGCGGGTGATCTCGATGGCTTTCATGCTTGTATTCGAGGCCCGTAACGTGTCATTTCGGCTTGACCCCGGATCGGGTCCGGGGCAGGCCCCGGATCGGGTCCGGGGCAGGCCCGCAATCCACCTCCTGCTGCCGCAACGACCTCGAGCGTCCGTCCAGCCAGCCGGAGGTGGATCCCGGCTTTCGCCGGAATGACACCTCCTTGGAAACTTACTCCTGTGGGTCCAGCGTGGACTGCGGCTGCGAGTCGGACGCCGGGCGCTCGCCGTTGCCGCGGTCACCGTTGTAGTCGCCGCGCTCGCCCCGCTCGGCGCGTTCGCCCCGGTGGTCGCCACGGTCGCCACGGTCACCGCGGTCGCCACGCGGCGGCCGGTCGCTCCGTTCGCGGCGCTCGCGCGGGGGCTGGTCTTCCATGCCGGCCGGGCGCTCGGCCAGGGCCTTCATGGACAGCTTGACGCGGCCCTTGTCGTCGGTCTCCAGCACCTTGACGCGCACGACCTGGCCTTCGCTCAGGTAGTCGCTGACCTTCTCGACCCGCTCGTGCGCGATCTGGCTGATGTGCAGCAGGCCGTCCTTGCCGGGCAGCAGGTTGACCAGCGCACCGAAGTCCAGCAGTTTGGTGACCGGGCCTTCGTAGACCTTGCCGATCTCCACCTCGGCCGTGATCTGCTCGATGCGGCGCTTGGCGTCCTCGGCGCGGTCGGCGTCGGTGGAGGCGATGGTGATGGTGCCGTCCTCGGCGATGTCGATCGTGGTGCCGGTCTCGTCGGTGAGCTGGCGGATGGTGGCGCCGCCCTTGCCGATCACGTCGCGGATCTTCTCCGGGTTGATCTTCATGGTGTACAGGCGCGGCGCGAAGCTGCTGATCTCGGCCTTGGCCTCGCCCATCGCGGCCTGCATCTTGCCCAGGATGTGCATGCGCGCTTCCTTGGCCTGGGCCAGGGCGACCTGCATGATCTCCTTGGTGATGCCCTGGATCTTGATGTCCATCTGCAGCGCGGTGATGCCGTTGGTGGTGCCGGCCACCTTGAAGTCCATGTCGCCCAGGTGGTCCTCGTCGCCCAGGATGTCGGTCAGCACCGCGAAGCGGTTGCCTTCCTTGATCAGGCCCATGGCGATGCCGGCCACGTGCGCCTTCATGGGCACGCCGGCGTCCATCAGCGACAGGCAGCCGCCGCAGACCGAGGCCATCGACGAGGAGCCGTTCGACTCGGTGATCTCGGAGACCACGCGGATGGTGTAGGGGAAATCGTCCTTCGCCGGCAGGCAGGCCAGCAGCGCCCGCTTGGCCAGCCGGCCGTGGCCGATCTCGCGGCGCTTGGTGCTGCCCATGCGGCCCACTTCGCCGGTGGCGAAGGGGGGCATGTTGTAGTGGAACAGGAAGCGGTCCTCGAACTCGCCGGCCAGCGCGTCGATGCGCTGCGCGTCGCGCTCGGTGCCCAGCGTGGTGACCACCAGGGCCTGGGTCTCGCCGCGCGTGAACAGCGCCGAGCCGTGGGTGCGCGGCAGCACGCCGTGGCGGATCTCGATCGGGCGCACGGTGCGGGTGTCGCGGCCGTCGATGCGCGGCTCACCGGCCAGGATCTGGCTGCGCACGATGCGCGACTCGATGCCGAACAGCAGGTCGTCGACCTTGACCGGGTCGAATTCGACGCCCTGCTCCTTCAGGTCGGCCTGCACGACGGCATTGGCTTCGCGCAGGGCCTGGGTGCGGGCCTGCTTGCTGCGGATCTGGTAGGCGGCGCGCAGCTTGTCCTCGGCCAGCTGCTCGACCTTGGCGATGAAGGCCTCGTCGCGGGCCGGGGCCTGCCAGTCCCAGACCGGCTTGCCGCCCTCGCGCACCAGCTCGTGGATGGCGTCGATGGCGATCTTGCCCTGCTCGTGGCCGAACACCACGGCGCCCAGCATCACCTCCTCGGACAGTTGCTGCGCTTCCGATTCGACCATCAGCACGGCGGACTCGGTGCCGGCCACCACCAGGTCGAGCAGCGAGTCCTTGCGCTGGGTCTGGCCCGGGTTGAGCACGTACTCGCCGTTGATGTAGCCGACGCGGGCGGCACCGATCGGGCCGGCGAACGGGATGCCGGAGATCGCCAGCGCGGCGCTGGTGGCGATCAGGGCGGCGATGTCGGCGTCCACCTCGGGATTGAGCGAGATGGTGTGGATCACCACGTGCACTTCGTTGAAGAAGCCTTCGGGGAACAGCGGGCGGATCGGGCGGTCGATCAGGCGGCTGGTCAGCGTCTCCAGTTCGCTCGGCTTGGCCTCGCGCTTGAAGAAGCTGCCGGGGATCTTGCCGGCGGCGTAGGTCTTCTCGATGTAGTCGACCGTCAGCGGGAAGAAGTCCTGGCCCGGCTTGGCGGTCCTGGAGCCCACCACGGTGGCCAGCACCACGGTGTCGTCGATGTTGACCAGCACGGCGCCGGAGGCCTGGCGCGCGATCTCGCCGGTTTCCATGGTGACCGTGTGCTGGCCCCACTGGAAGGTCTTGGTGATCTTGTTGAAGATGGACATGGTTGTGTTCTCTCTGTGATGAAGTGAGCGCACGGAGACGAACACGAATGCCATTCCTTAGGGGCTAGGGACCAGGGGCCAGGGGCCAGGGAAATTCAACCCGCCGCCCGCTCCAGCCCCTAAGGAATGACACAGCCCTGTGTCCTTCTCCCCTTGCTCGTCGGGGAGCAGAGGCAAGGCGCCGAAAGCCGAGGTGTCGGGGAGTTCCCCCAGCCCCCAGCCCCCAGCCCCCAGCCCCTGGCTTTACTTCCGCAGTCCCAGCTTGCCGATCAGCGCCGTGTAGCGCTCGGCATCCTTATCCTTCAGGTACGCCAGCAGCTTCTTGCGGCGGTTCACCATGCGCAACAGGCCGCGGCGGCCGTGGTGATCCTTGGCGTGGGTCTTGAAGTGCGGGGTCAGTTCGTTGATGCGGGCGGTCAGCAGCGCGACCTGCACCTCGGGGCTGCCGGTGTCGCCGGTGCCGCGCGCATGCGCAGCGACGACTTCGGCCTTGTTGATGGCGGACATCTGGGTTTCCTTGTTTGAAGATTGACTTGCGCCGGTGGCTGGAAGGGGCCTCCGGCGTGCGCTCTGCGGGATGCAGAACCCGTGGATTCTACCCCAGGCCCCGGTTCCAGGCGGGCCCGCCGTCCGGCGCATGGCTGAGCGGGGAAGAGTTACCCGGGCGCGGCGCGGGTCGGCCCCCAGCAACGGCCTGTTCGTGAAGAACCCGGCTGATCCGCCCCGGCTCCGACCCGCGCGGCGCGGGAACGCAGGAGGCGGAGCTGGTGGTGCCGCCCCGCTGAGCTAGCGAGCCGCCAGCCAGGCCGCGAGCCAGGCCGCGAGCCGCTCCACGCCCTGGTCCAGGCGGGCCGGATCCTTCGACGCGAAGCACCAGCGCAGCCAGCCCTGGGCCTCGGGCGCGAAGGCATTGCCCGGTGCGATGCCCAGGCCGGCCTCAGCCACCAGCCGCTTGGCGAGGGCGAGCGAGTCGCCGAAGCCGTCGAGCTTGAAGAAGGCGTACATGCCGCCGGCCGGCATCGCCAGCTCGACGCGGGGCAGCGCCTGCAACTGCGGTACCAGCCGGTCGCGGCAGGCCTTCAGGTGCGCCACCAGCCGCGGCGTCACCTCCTGGGTGCGCTGGACCGCCACCACGCCGGCGCGCTGGGTGAACACGCTGGCGCAGGAGGTGTTGAACTCGATCAGCTTGCCCATGGGTTCGGTCATGGCCGCCGGCATGACCAGCCAGCCCAGCCGCCAGCCCGTCATCAGGAAGCTCTTGGAGAAGCTGTGCGCGACGACCAGGCGATCGTCGGGACCGGCGATGTCCAGGAAGCTGGGGGCGCACCCGGCCTGCGTGGGTTCGTAGTACAGGCGCTCGTAGACCTCGTCGGCCAGGATCCAGGTGCCGGTGCGCCGGCAGTGCGCCAGGATGGCCTGCTGCTCGGCGCGCGTGAGCGTCCAGCCGGTCGGGTTGTTGGGCGCGTTCAGCACCAGCAGCCGGGTGCCGGGCCGCACTGCGTCCAGCAGTTGCGCCAGGTCCAGCTTCCAGGCGCCCGCCTGCGGGCGCAGGGACACCCGGCGCAGCTTCGCACCCATGATCAGCGGCTGCGCCGTCAGGTTGGGCCACACCGGCGTGACGGCCACGACCTCGTCGCCCGCATCCACCAGCATCTGCATCGCCAGCATCAGCGCGTTGACGCCGCCCGAGGTGATGGCCACACGCTCGCTGCCCACCGGCGAGTGCAGCCGCGAGGTGTAGCCCGCCACCGCCTCGCGCAGTTCCGGCAGGCCCAGGTTGTGGGCATAGAAGGTCTCGCCGGCGCGGATCGATTCGACGGCGGCTTCGCGAATGAAGTCCGGCGTGACCTCGTCGCTCTCGCCGAACCAGAAGGCCAGCACGTCGTTGCGGCCCATGCCGGCGTTGGCCACCTCGCGGATCTTGGAGGCCTCGAGGTCCAGGATGGCCTGTCGCATGGCGGACCCTTCAGGTGCCCGGCCGCTGCATGCGGCAGCTGCTGGGCAGCTCGGCCTGGGCGGGCGCGATCACGCGCACCACGCGGAAGCCGTAGCCGGATCCCTCGACGTCGAACTTCACCCCCGGGCTGCCCTGACGGTCCATCACGCCGACCACCAGCGCCTGCTGGAACTGGTGGTCCAGCGCGCGCATGGCACCGCCCTGCCCGGCCAGGCTGACGCGCGACTTCTCCAGCGCCCCTGCCACCGCGGCGGCTTCGGTGCTGCCCGCCTGCTCCATCGCTTGCGCCAGCGCCTCGATCATCAGCTGCATGCGCATGTGCACGTAGTCGTCCTGCGGTCGCGGGAAGCGCTGGCGGAACGCCTGGTAGAAGGCCTCGCTCGGCGCGGTGGGCAGGTTGGGCAGCCAGTCGGCCACCGCGATCACCCGCCCCACCCCCGCGTCGCCGATGGCGGCGGGGGCGCCCAGCGCATTGCCGTAGAAGGTGTAGAAGCTGCCGTCGAAGCCGACTTCGCGCGCGGCCTTGACCAGCAGCGTAAGGTCGTTGCCCCAGTTGCCCGTGATCACCGCGTCGGCGCCGCTGGCCTTGATCTTGACCGCATAGGGCATGAAGTCCTTGATGCGGCCCATGGGGTGC
This sequence comes from Ramlibacter sp., assembly GCF_036676645.1. Taxonomy (GTDB): domain Bacteria; phylum Pseudomonadota; class Gammaproteobacteria; order Burkholderiales; family Burkholderiaceae_C; genus Ramlibacter. The sequence goes on along the minus strand of NZ_JAKFCM010000029.1, from coordinate 51,734 downwards.
AGCTCTTCGCCGACGATGCGCACGTCCGGGCGCTGCGCGCCGAGCTGGCGCCTCGCCTCGCGCAGCACCGCCTGGCCGAAGCTGTAGTCCTGGCCGATCAGGTAGGCCCCGTGCACCGCCTTGTCCTCCCGCAGCACCGCCATCAGCGCCGCCATGCGCATGTCGGCATGGGCGTCGAAGCGGAAATGCCAGAAGCTGCAGCGCTCGTTGGTCAGGATGGGGTCGACCGCGGAATAGTTGAGGTACAGCACGCGCCGCGAGGGCTCGCGCTCGTTGTGCTTGTTCACGGCCTCGATCAGCGCCGCCGCCACCGCCGACGAGTTGCCCTGCAGGATCACGCGCGCGCCGTCGTCGATGGCCGCGCGCAGCATGGCCAGCGCCTCCTCGGTCTGGCCCTTGCTGTCGTAGCGTTCCAGCGCCAGCGGGCGCGCGCCGCCAGGCAGCCTGGCGCCGCCGCGCGCATTGACCCGCTCGACTGCCCACAGCAGGTTGCGGAACACCGCCTCGCCGGTGTTGGCGAAGGCGCCCGAGAGCGACTCGATCATCGCCAGCTTGAGCGGCGCGCCCGCGGGCTGCGCCTGTGCGAGGGCGGGCACAGATAGCGCCGCCGCGATGGTTTTCAAGACCCGCCTGCGGGTGCTGTGCATCAAGTATTCCCCTTGAAAAAGTGCCGGCCGGCGCGCACGTTGGCTGCAGGCGGCGATCGGAAATGGAACGAGAGCCGCGGAGTGTAGTTTCCCAAGGAGCCCACCATGTTCTTCGCACCCGTTGTCCGTACGCGCGCCGGGGTTCCGGCGTTCCGTTCCTTCGACCGCAACTTCGAGCGCTTCGTCAACGAGGCGTTCTACGGCCGCGGCCCGGCCGGCGCTCCCCGGCTGGTGCAGGACGACAAGGCCTGGACCGTGAGCCTGGACCTGCCCGGCGTCGCCCGCGAGGACCTGTCGATCAACATCGAAGGCGCCGTCGTGCGCATCGAGACCAAGGCCGAGGCGTCCCGCCAGTACAAGGCCGCCTACGAGCTGCCCCAGGAGATCGACGTCGAGGCCACCAGCGCCAGGCTGGAGAACGGCGTGCTGACGCTCACCCTGGCCAAGCAGCAGCCGGCGAGCAAGGCACGCGCGATCGAGGTGAAGTAAGCCGCGGCCGGTCCGGCGCCGTCGGTGCCAACCGGCCGATCGCACCTGGCACCTCCCGTTTCCGGCGCGCCCCCGGTGCGCAGCGCCCCCCAATGCCCGGCGCCCCCGGCGCCCCCCGGTGCCCAGCGCCCCCTCGGTGCCCAGCGCCCACCGGGGCCATCCCGGCCCTCCAGTGTCATTCCGGCGAAAGCCGGAATCCATCTCCAGGCCGGTGAACCCGCGCCGAGCGGTGTCGGGCGGTCGGGAGATCGATTGCGGGTCAAGCCCGCAATGACACGCCTTTCTGCCGACGCGCCGCTGCCTGCGCGCCCCCGCCCCTACGCGGCCGCGGCGATCTGCCCCAGCGGCCAGCGCGGTTTCACGTCGAACGCGTAGGACCGGCTGGCCGCTTCCACGTTCGCGCCGATGCGCATCGCCGCTGCCATGGCGATCATCGCGCCGTTGTCGGTGCACAGCGCCAGCTCGGGGTAGTGCACGCGCACCCCCCGCTTCGCGCACGCCGCATCGAGCTGCGAGCGCAGCAGCCGGTTGGCGCCGACGCCGCCGGCCACCACCATGCGCTTGAGGCCCGTTTCCTTCAGCGCGGCCAGCGACTTCTTCACCAGCACTTCCACGATCGCCGCCTCGGTGGCAGCGGCCAGGTCCGCCTTGCGCGCTTGCAGCCCCTGGCCCAGCTTGCGCGCCTGCGTCAGCACCGCGGTCTTCAGCCCGGCGAAGGAAAAATCCAGGTTGCCGCTGTGCAGCAGCGGCCGTGGCAGGGCGAAAGCCCTGGGATCCCCCTGCTGCGCCAGTTGCGAGAGGGCCGGTCCGCCCGGGTAGCCCAGTCCCAGCAGCTTGGCGCTCTTGTCGAAGGCCTCGCCGGCGGCGTCGTCGATGGTCTCGCCCAGCAGTTCGTACTGCCCCACGCCATCCACCCGCATCAGCTGCGTGTGGCCGCCCGACACCAGCAGCGCGACGAAGGGAAACTGCGGCGGATCGGCGCTCAGGAAGGGCGAGAGCAGGTGACCCTCCAGGTGGTGCACGCCCAGCACCGGCTTGCCCAGGGCCGCCCCCAGCGCGCAGGCCACGCCCGCGCCCACCAGCAGTGCGCCGGCCAGGCCCGGTCCGCGCGTGTACGCGACCGTCTCGACCTCGCGCAGCTCGCGGCCCGCCTGCTGCAGCACTTCGCGGGTGAGCGGCAGCACGCGGCGGATGTGGTCGCGGCTGGCCAGCTCCGGCACCACGCCCCCATACGCCTCGTGCATGCGCACCTGGCTGTGCAGGGCATGGCCGAGCAGGCGCGGCACGCCGGGCCCGCCACCCTCGACGAGCGCGACGCCCGTCTCGTCGCAGGAAGATTCGATGCCCAGCACCAGCATCGGGCAAGTTTAACGACGCCATCTGGTGCGCCGCCCCCGTTCCGGGCCACGCGCCAGGCCGGCGCGCGGGTGATGACGGCCGAAGAATGACGACACGGCCTTGGCACGGTCCCTGCTAGCCGGAACCACGAAGGCAGCGTCGGCCGATGCAGGCGCGAGCCGCTCGAGATCCGATCCACCCGCAAGGAGCATCCATGGCCTATGTCGTCCCCCATGAATTCGTCGCCCGCATGGTCGACGCCGGGGCATCGAAGATCTTCATGTCGACCCGCGACACGGTGATCCGCGCCTACATGGCCGGCGCATCCTGGCGATGGCCGCCGGGTTTCGCCATCACGGTCTCGGTGCAGACCGGCAACCCGCTGCTGGGCGCGGTGCTGTTCCCGGTCGGCTTCTGCATGCTCTACCTGCCGGCGCGCGCGGCGTGAGCGGGCGCCGCAGGAGGAGTCCCGCATGAAGCCATCGAACCTGCTGGTGGTCGGCAACGGCATGGCCGGCGCCCGCACCCTGGAAGAACTGCTGAAGATCGCGCCCGGGCTGTATGACATCACGGTCTTCGGCGCCGAGCCGCATCCCAACTACAACCGCATCCTGCTGTCGCCGGTGCTGGCGGGCGAGCGGGCGTTCGAGCAGATCGTGCTCAAGCCCTGGGCCTGGTACGAGCAGCACGGGATCCGCCTGCACGCGGGCCGCAAGGCGGTGGCGGTCGACCGCGCGCGCCGGGTGGTGCGCGCCGACGACGGCACCGAGGCGCCCTACGACCGCCTGCTGCTGGCCACCGGCTCGCGCCCGGTCATGCTTCCGGTGCCGGGTGCCGACCTGCAGGGCGTGCTCGCCTACCGCGACATCGCCGACACGCACGCGATGATCGAGGCGGCCCGCAAGTACCGCAAGGCGGTGGTCATCGGCGGCGGACTGCTCGGGCTGGAGGCGGCCAATGGCCTGCTCCGGCGCGGCATGGACGTGACCGTGGTCCATGCCACGCCCTGGCTGATGGAGCGCCAGCTCGACGAACCCGCCGCCCGGCTGCTGCAGCAGTCGCTGGAGGCGCGCGGCCTGGAGTTCCGGCTGGGCGCGCGCACCCAGGGCCTGGCGGGCGGCCGCAGCGGGCGCGTGCGCCGGGTGCAGCTGGACGATGGCTCGCAACTGGGCGCCGACCTGGTCGTGATGGCGGTCGGCATCCGTCCGGACACGGCGCTGGCCGAGAAAGCCGGCCTGCACTGCGCGCGCGGCATCGTGGTGCACGACACCCTGCAGACGGTGACCGACCCCCGCATCTGGGCGGTGGGCGAATGCGCGGCGCACCGCGGCGTGGCCTACGGGCTGGTCGCTCCCCTGTTCGAGCAGGCGAAGGTGGCCGCCAACCACCTGGCGCAGTTCGGTATCGGCCGTTACGCCGGCTCGCTCACCTCCACCAAGCTCAAGGTGACCGGCATCGACCTGTTCTCGGCCGGCCGCTTCATGGACGGCGAGGGCACCGAGGCCATCGTGATGAGCGATCCGGCCCGGGGCGTCTACAAGAAGCTGGTGGTGCAGGACGACAAGCTGGTGGGCGCCTGCCTGTACGGCGACACGGTGGACGGCGGCTGGTACTACAAGCTGCTGCGCGAGGGCCGCAGCGTCGCCGGCCTGCGCGACCGGCTGCTGGCCGGCCAGGCCAACCTCGGCGACGCCGGCCACCAGGGGAACAAGGCGGGGGTGGACGCCGGCCAGTTCGGGAAGCTGGAGGTCGGGCCGGCATGACCCCGATCCCGCACAAGGGCGGCCCGCTGTCGCAGGGCATGGTGTTCGGCGCCCGCGTGGCATGCCCGCTGCACAACTGGACCATCGCGCTGGCCGACGGCTGCGCGACGAGCCCCGACCAGGGATGCACACCGCACTTTGCCTTCCGGGTGGTCGACGGCGCCGTCTACCTGGATGCGATGGAACTCGCCAGCCGGGCCATCGCGGACGAGCCGGCAGGATGCAGCGCGGGCGCCCGGGCGATTCCCGTCGCCGCAAGCTGATGCGCATGCCTCGCCGGCCGGCATATGGCTATAGCCACCAGTGCTAAGTGCTTTGGGAGAATTCCGGCCGTGGGCATCAGCCAGTACCTCAAGGAAATCGGCCGCGGCCGGCAGGGCGCCCGCGCGTTGTCGCGCGAGCAGGCGGCCGACCTGTTCGGCCAGCTGCTGGACGGCACCGTCGGCGACCTGGAGGTGGGAGCCTTCTGCATCGCCATGCGCGTCAAGGGCGAGACGCCCGAGGAAATGGCCGGTTTCCTCGATGCCACGCGCACCCGCCTGAACCGGGTGCCGCCCACGCCCTCGCCCACGGTGGTGCTGCCCAGCTACAACGGCGCGCGCCGGCTGCCGGTGCTCACCCCCTTGCTGGCGCAGCTGCTGGCCCGGCGCGGCCTGCCGGTGCTGATCCACGGCACCGCCACCGAGAGCAGCCGGGTCTTCGTCACCGAAGTGCTGGCCGGGGCGGGCATCGCCCCACTCCACCTCCTGCGCGCACCGCGGCCCGGCGAAGCCGTGTATGCGGCCACGGAACTGCTGCACCCCGGCCTGAAGCGGCTGCTGGACGTGCGCCGGGTGCTCGGGCTGCGCAACCCGGCCCACAGCCTGGTCAAGCTGATGGATCCCTGCGACGGGCCGGCCGTCCTCGTCAGCAGCTACACCCATCCCGAGTACGCGGTGTCCATGGGCGCAGTCTTCGAACTCATGGGATCCACCGCGCTGCTGCTGCGCGGCACCGAGGGCGAAGCGGTGGCCGATGCGCGCCGCACGCCGGCCATGGAAGGCTTCGCCGCGGGCCGCCGCATCGTGCTGGAGGAAGGCCGGCGAGGCACCCTGCCTGGCCTGCCGGGCTGGCCCTCGGCCGCGGACCCCGACGCCACCGCCGCCTACATCCGCGACGTGCTGGACGAACGGCAGCCGGTGCCGGACTCGATCGCGCGGCAGGCGGAACACATCCAGCGCCTGGCGGACGGCGCCGCTTGAGCCGGGAGACGAACGCCATGGACGATTCGACGGGCAGGGTCACGCTGGTCGGCGCCGGTCCCGGCGACCCGGAACTGCTGACGCTCAAGGCGGTGCGCGCGCTGCAGGCAGCGACGCTGGTGCTGGTGGACGACCTCGTGAGCGAGGAGATCGTCGCGCTGGCTGCGCACGCCCGGGTCGTGCGCGTCGGCAAGCGCGGCGGCTGCCGCAGCACGCCGCAGGCCTTCATCGGCCGGCTGATGGCGGCCGCGGCGCTCGAGGGCGAACACGTGGTGCGGCTCAAGGGCGGCGACCCGTTCATCTTCGGCCGTGGTGGCGAGGAGGTCGAACAACTGCGCGCCGCCGGCGTGCGGGTCGACGTGGTCAACGGCATCACGGCCGGCCTGGCGGCGGCCACTTCGCTGGGCGTGCCGCTCACCCACCGTGAGCACGCGCAGGGCGTGGTGTTCCTCACCGGGCACGCGCAGCGCGGCGGCGAGCCGCCCGACTGGCCGCTGCTGGCACGGACGGCACGGCAGGCCCGGCTGACACTGGTGATCTACATGGGCGTCAGCGGCGTGCGCGGCATCCAGGACGGGCTGCTGTCCGCGCTGCCGCGCGCCACGCCCGTGGCCATCGTGCAGCGCGCCACCCTCCCCGGCCAGCGGCACGCGGTGACCACGCTGGACCGGCTGGCCGGCACCGTCGCGCGCGAACGGCTGGCCAGCCCCTCGGTGATCGTGGTCGGTGACGTGCTGCGTGGCGTGGCGGCGATGCGCGACGGCTCCGCGCGCGCGCGGGCCGCCTGAGCCGGACACGCCGGCGCCGGTCACACGCATGGATGTCGCTGCCACCTACCGCTGGCTCGCCGACGGGGTGCTCGTGCTGCACTTCGCCGTGGTCGTCTTCGTCATCGGCGGGCTGGCGCTGGTCCTCGCGGGCAACTGGCGCGGCTGGAACTGGGTCAACCGCTGGACGTTCCGGCTGGCACACCTGGGCGCGATCGGGTACGTGGTGCTGCAGCAGTGGCTGGGCGCGGCGTGTCCGCTGACCGTGCTGGAGATGGACTTGCGGCGGCGGTCCGGTGCGGGCGCCTACACCCAGGGCTTCATCGAGCACTGGCTGCAGCGCCTGCTGTTCTACGAGGCGCCCGGCTGGGTGTTCACCCTCGCCTACACGCTGTTCGGGCTGGCGGTGCTGGCCGCCTGGTTCGCCTTTCCACCGGGGCGGCGCAAGCCGGCTGCTATAAACGGCCCCTCTTGAGGGAAGGGGTCGCTGGAAAGTGCACGCGTTCGACGCAGTGGTGATCGGCGCGGGCGCCGCCGGCCTGTTCTGTGCCGGCGTGGCCGGGCAGCGGGGCGTGAAGGTCCTGCTGCTGGATCACGGCGCGAAGGTCGCGGAGAAGATCCGCATCTCGGGCGGCGGCCGCTGCAACTTCACCAACCGCGACCTGGATCCGCGCGCGCCGCAGCGGCACTTCCTGGGCGCGAACCCGCACTTCTGCCGCAGCGCACTGTCGCGCTTCACCCCCGCCGACTTCATTGCGCTCGTGCAGCGGCACGGCATCCCTTTCCACGAGAAGCACAAGGGCCAGCTGTTCGGCGATCGCAGCTCGGAGGATTTCATCCGCATGCTGCTGGCCGAATGCGAGGCGGGCGGCGTCCAGCACTGGCAGCCGTGCGGGGTATCGGGCGTGCGCCAGGCCGGCCATCCCGGTGCGCCGCTGTACGAGATCGAGACCGAGCGCGGTGTCGTGCGCGCGCCTCGCCTGGTCATCGCCACGGGCGGGCTGTCGGTCCCGAAGATCGGCGCGACCGACTTCGGCTATCGCATCGCCGGCCAGTTCGGGCTGCGGGTGGTGCCGCCGCGGCCGGCGCTGGTGCCGCTCACCTTCGATGGAGGGGACTGGGCGCCCTATGCGCAGCTCGCGGGCCTGTCGCTGCCGGTGCGCATGGGCACCGGCGACAGGAAGGCGGCAATCGCCTTCGACGAGGACCTGCTGTTCACCCATCGCGGGCTGTCCGGACCGGCGGTGCTGCAGATCTCCAGCTACTGGCAGCCCGGCTCCCCGGTGCGGATCGACCTGGCGCCGGGGGCCGAGCTGGCGGCGGCACTGCGGCAGGCCAAGGCCCTCTCGCGCAAGCGGCTGGGCAACGAGCTGGCCGCCTTCGTGCCGGCACGCCTGGCGGACGCCTGGGTCCAGCGCGACGCGGCCTGGCAGCGGCCCATCGCGGAAGTCCCCGACAAGGCCCTCGCGGCGCTGGCCCACGCCCTGTCAGGCTGGGAGCTGGTGCCCTCCGGCACCGAAGGCTGGCGCAAGGCCGAAGTCACCGCGGGCGGCATCGACACGCGCGAGCTGTCCTCGCAGACGATGGAGGCCGCCAGGCAACCCGGCCTGCACTTCATCGGCGAGGTGGTCGACGTCACCGGCTGGCTGGGCGGCTACAACTTCCAGTGGGCCTGGTCCAGCGGCTGGGCCTGCGCGCAGGCGCTGGCCGCCTGATTGGGGTCGGATACGAATTGCCGGGCAGGCCGGATCGATCCGGATCCGATCCCGGAGGTCAAAGCAGCCGCTGCAGCACCTCGGTCAGGAGATCGAGGCTGACGGGCTTGACCAGGTGCTCGTCGAAGTGGGACGCCAGCGCCCGCGCGCGGTCGCTTTCCTGGCCGTAGCCGGTCAGGGCGACCAGCCGGACGCCCTGGCCTTCGGGCTGCTGGCGGATCAGGCTGGCGAGCTGGTAGCCGTCCACCTGCGGCAGGCCGATGTCCAGCAGGGCGAGCTGCGGCCGGAAGGCCTTGAGCACCTGCAGCGCGGCGTCGGCATCCGGCGCGGTGCGCGCGTCGTACCCGATCACCTGCAGCAGTTCGGCCAGGGTCTGGGCCGCATCCGCGTTGTCGTCCACCACCAGGATGCGGCCGCTGCCGCGGGGCTCGCCGGCCGGCGCCGGCGTGGGCGCCGGCGACGCCGGGGGCGAGGCGCCGGACGGCGGCAGGCTCACGGTGAAGGTGGCGCCGCGTCCCTCGCCTTCGCTGTGGGCCTGCACCGACCCACCGTGCCGCTCGACCAGGCTGCGCACGATGGCCAGCCCCAGCCCCAGTCCGCCGGCGCGCCGGTCCATGTCCTGGCGGCCCTGCACGAACCGGTCGAACACCCGCCCCAGCAGCTCGGGCGGCATGCCGCAGCCCGTGTCGCTGACCTCGATCTCCCAGCCGCCCCGCTCGCGCACGCTCAGCGCCACGGTGCCGTGGGCGGGCGTGAACTTGGCGGCATTGACCAGCAGGTTGCACAGCACCTGCGACAGCCGCACGAAGTCGCCGTCGACCATGGCCGGCCCGTGCGGCAGCTGCACCTGCACCGGCTTCGGGCGCGCCGCGAACACCGGCCGGGTGAGCTCCAGCGCGTGGGCCACCACCGCCCGCAGGTCGACCCGCTCCCGGCGCAGCTGGACCTTGCCGCGCGTGATGCGCGAGATGTCCAGCAGGTCGTCGATCAGGCGCGAGAGGTGTGCCACCTGCCGGCCGATCACGCGCCGCTCCTGCACCACCGCGTCGGGCTCGCGCCGGGCCATCAGCTGCAGGGCGGTGCTGATCGGCGCCAGCGGGTTGCGCAGCTCGTGCCCCAGCATCGCCAGGAATTCGTCCTTGGCGCCATTGGCCGCCTCGGCCTGGACGCGCAGGGCCTGCGCCTCGGCAAACAGCCGGGCGTTGTCCAGCGCCAGCGCCGCGCGCCGGCCCAGGTCCAGCACCAGGGCCCGGTCGTCCGCGTCGAGCTTGCGGCCCGATTCCGCCTGCAGCACCGCCATCGCGCCTATGGTGCGCCCGTGCGCCACCAGCGGCAGGATGAAGTGCGCATGCATGCCGAACGTGCGGGTGAATTCGGCCGTCGCCGGATCGTGCTGCGCGTCCTGGAAATCGCCATGGTGCGGGCGTCCGGTGCGCACCACCCAGGCCATGCCGCCCACCACCGCGGCCGGCGCGCGCAGGCGCATGGCCAGCTCCAGCGCCTGCCGCGAACGCTGCGGATCGCTGTGCCAGGCCAGCTTGCGCTGCAGCACGCCGTTTTCGTCCAGCAGGTCGATGCGGCACCAGTCGGCGATGTCCGGCACCAGGGTGCGCGCCACCGCTTCCAGCGTGGCCTCGGGATCCAGCGAATGGGCCAGCCGCTCGCCGGCGGCGGCCAGCAGTTCCATGCGGCGGCGCGCCGCCTCGGCTTCGCTGCGGGCGCGGCGCTCGGCCGCCAGCAGCTCCACGCGCTGGGTCACGTCGGTGCTGGCGCCCACCATGCGCAGCGGCCGGCCGGAGCCGTCGCGCACCAGCTGGCTGCGGGTGGATATCCAGCGCGTGCCCCCGCCGGACAGCGGCGTGCGGAACTCGACGGCGTAGGGGGCGCCGCCGGCGAGCGCCTCGCCCAGCGCGGACTCCACGCGCGGCAGGTCGTCCGGCAGCACGAGCGAGCGGAACCCCGCCACGCCCCCGGGGTCGCTGCCGGCCTGCATCTCGTGCAGTTCGTAGACCCGGTCGGACCAGCTCACCCGGTCGGCCACGATGTCCCAATCCCAGATGCCGACCTGGCCGGCGTCGACCGCCATGCGCAGCCGCTCCTCGCTGCGGCGCAGCGCCGCCTCCACCCGGCGATGGCGCTCCAGCAGGCGGGCGTTGGCGACCAGCGGGGCGGCGACGTCGGCCACCCCGGCGGCGAGGGCCAGGTGCTCGTCCGTGTGGCGGCGGCCCGAGCGGCCCATGAACAGCGTCAACGCGCCCATCAGCTCGCCGCGCCAGCGCACGGGCACCGTCAGCATGGAGCGGAACGCCAGTTCGCGCAGCAATCGCAGGTGGTCGTCGTCGGCCGCGATGCGGCGGTACCACGCGTCGCCCGTGTCCAGGTGCAGGGCCGGCTCACCGCTGGACAGGGCGCAGAGGTTGAATTCGGGATGGTCCTGCCGCACCCAGCGGGTGGGCGCCAGCAGCGCCTGCACGTCAGGGGCGTCGTGTGCCGCGCACGTGCGGCGCACGTCCTCGCCCTCGACCACCGCGTCGAAGAACCCGAAGTCGGCCAGCGCCGGCAGGCAGGCGGCGATCGCCTGTCGCAGGGTCTCGTCGAAGTCCGCGGCACTGGCCAGCAGCCCGGCCGCGCGGCCGAGCACCTGCCGCTGCTCGTCGGGCGGGATCGCCACAGAGGAGGACACCATGGGCACGCCTGCAATTCTGGCCCAATTGGCCGCCATGCGGCCGCCGGCGAACCCCCCGGAGATTGCCGGCGCGGGCCCAGCCGCTATAATTGCGGGCTTTGCCGGCATACCCCGACGGCCCGATCCCAGTTGTAGTCGGGGCACCCCGCCGCAAGCCCGATCTTCTTGCGGCACTTCGAGATCGATTGATTCATTCATGACGACCATTCGCGTTAAGGAAAACGAGCCGTTCGACGTGGCCCTGCGCCGCTTCAAGCGCACCATCGAAAAGCTGGGCCTGCTGACCGAGCTGCGTGCCCGCGAGTTCTACGAGAAGCCCACGGCCGAGCGCAAGCGCAAGAAGGCCGCGGCCGTCAAGCGCCACTACAAGCGCGTGCGCAGCATGCAGCTGCCCAAGAAGCTCTACTGAGCCGCCGCGCCGGCGCCACCATGGCGCGCCCGCCCAGCCTGCCCGGGGACGCCTTGGCAGGCTTTTTTCGTTTCCACCCTGGAGAAGCAACGATGAGCCTGAAGGACCGCATCACCGAAGACATGAAGGCCGCCATGCGCGCCAAGGATACCGGCCGGCTGGGCACCATCCGCCTGCTGCAGGCCGCCGTGAAGCAGAAGGAAGTGGACGAGCGGGTCGAGCTCGACGACGCGGCGGTGGTCGGCCTGGTCGACAAGCTGATCAAGCAGCGCAGGGACAGCATCGACGCCTTCACCAAGGCCGGCCGGCAGGACCTGGCCGACAAGGAAGCCGCCGAAGTGCAGGTGCTGCAGGCCTACCTGCCCGCCCGGCTGTCGCCCGGGGAAGTCGCGGCCGAGGTCAAGGCGCTGGTGGCGGAACTGGGCGCCAGCGGTCCCGGCGACATGGGCAAGGTCATGGGCGCGGCCCGGCAGCGGCTGGCCGGCAAGGCCGAGATGGCCCAGGTGTCGGCGGCGGTGAAGGCGGCGCTGGCGGGGTGAGCCTGCCACCTTCCGGTTCGCGCGCGCCCGCACAGCGGCGCGCTACGAACCGGCCACCTTCATCCGGTTCACAAGCACCGACCCAACGGTCTTCGCGCCGTAGTTGTAGGTGTCGGCGCCCACCGCCTCGATTCCCAGGAACATGTCCTTCAGGTTGCCGGCGATGGTGATTTCCTGCACCGGGAAGGCGATCTCGCCGTTCTCGACCCAGAAGCCGCTGGCGCCGCGCGAGTAGTCGCCCGTGACGTAGTTGACCCCCTGCCCCATCAGCTCGATGACGAACAGGCCGGTGCCCAGCTTGCGCAGCATCCCGGGCAAGTCGTCGCCGGGCTGGGTCAGGCGTGACGTGAGCGACAGGTTGTGCGAGCCGCCGGCGTTGCCGGTGGTCCTCATGCCCAGCTTGCGGGCGGAATAGCTGGACAGGAAATACCCCTCGACCCGCCCGCCCTCGACCACCTTGCGGGCGGCGGTGCGCACGCCCTCCTCGTCGAAGGGTGAACTGCCCTTGCCGCGCTTCTGGTGCGGGTCCTCCAGCACGTCGAGGTGCCCGGCAAAGACCGGCTTGCCCAGCGAATCGACCAGGAAGCTGCTGCGCCGGTAGAGCGCGCCGCCGCTGACGGCCTGCACGAAGGCGCCCAGCAGGCCGGCGGCCAGCGGCGACTCGAACAGCACCGGGCACTCGCGCGTGGCGATCTTGCGCGACTTCAGGCGGGCCAGCGCGCGCTCGGCGGCATAGCGGCCCACCGCCTCCGGTGCCGCCAGCTCGTCGGCCGACCGCATCGACGAATACCAGGCGTCGCGCTGCATGTCCTCGCCGCGGCCGGCGATCGGCGCCACCGAGATCGAGTGGCGCGAACTGGCATAGCCGCCGCGAAAGCCGCGCGTGTGCGCGCTGAAGAAATGGCTCTGCTGCGCCGACACGCCGGCGCCCTCGCTGTTGGTGATGCGCCTGTCGGTGGCGAAGGCCGCCGCCTCGCACTGCAGCGACAGCCGCGCCGCCTCCTCGCTGTCGATCGGCCAGGGGTGGAACAGGTCCAGGTCGGGCTGCTCGCCGGGGCCGGCGATGTCCTGCGCGTCGGGCAGACCGGCCACCGGGTCTTCGGCCGTGAAGCGCGCGATGTCGTACGCCGCCTGTACGGTCTGCCGGATCGCCGCATCCGAGAAGTCGGACGTGCTGGCATTGCCGCGGCGCTGGCCGACGTAGACGGTGACGCCCAGCGACTTGTCGCGGTTGCGCTCGACGTTCTCCAGTTCGCCCTTGCGCACCGACACCGACAGGCCGCAGCCTTCGGAAGCCTCGGCCGCCGCGTCGCTGGCACCCAGCTGCTTCGCATGGTCCAGCGCCCGGTCGACCAGGTCCTCGAACTGCGCGCGGCTGTAGGAGAAGCCTTGTTCGGACCGGTTCGACGCACGGGATGCTTGGTTCATGGCGACGGCTATGATACTTGCGGCCGCCCGCACAGCCGGGCCGCGCCAACCCCCAACGCCATGCCACGCAAACCGAAAAAGGGCTATTTCGTGCGCGGCCAGTTCGTCGCCGAGGGCAGCGAGCTGGACCAGCAGCTCAAGGCCGAACTCAAGCAGACGCAGGGCAGCAGCAAGACCGACCTCAAGCGCGAGAGCAGCGAGCTGCAAAAACTCGGCGAGGCGCTGATGACGCTGCGCGCCGAACGGTTCGAGCGGTTGCCGCTGCCCGACCCGCTGGTCGAGGCGCTCGCACAGGCGCGCCGCATCACCGACTTCGAGGGCAAGCGCCGCCAGCTGCAGTACGTGGGCAAGCTGATGCGGGGCCTCGACGAGGACACGCTCGCGGCGGCGCGCGCAGCGCTGGACGAGCAGCGCCAGGGTTCGGCGCGCGACAGCCTGGCGCTGCACCGGGCCGAACGCTGGCGCGAGGAACTGGTCGACGACGACCAGGCCGTGCAGCGCTGGCTCGCCGAACACCCGGAAACCGACGGCCAGCAGCTTCGCGCCCTGATCCGGCAGGCGCGCAAGGACAGCCGGCCCGACCCCGCCGCCTCGCGGGGGCTCGCGCCACGGCAGGGGCGCGCCTGGCGCGAGATCTTCCAGATCGTGAAGGAGCACTTGCAGCATGAGTGAAGCATTCGATCCGGTGCGCATCGGCGTCGTTTCGGTCAGCGACCGCGCGTCCACCGGCGTCTACGAGGACAAGGGCCTGCCGGCGCTGCAGGACTGGCTGGCGCGCGCCCTGAAGAATCCGGTCACCTTCGAGCCGCGGCTGATCCCCGACGAAGCCGGGCGCATCAGCGCCGCGCTGGTGGAACTGGTGGACGCCGGCTGCTCGCTGGTGCTGACCACCGGTGGCACCGGTCCGGCCCGGCGCGACGTCACGCCCGAAGCCACGCTGGCCATCGCCGACCGCGAGATGCCCGGCTTCGGCGAGCAGATGCGGCAGGTCAGCCTGAAATTCGTGCCCACCGCCATCCTCTCGCGCCAGGTCGCGGTGATCCGCGGCGAGTGCCTGATCATCAACCTCCCGGGCCAGCCCAAGGCCATCCAGGAAACGCTGGAGGGTCTGAAGGACGACCAGGGCAAGCCGGTGGTGCCGGGCATCTTCGCCGCCGTGCCCTATTGCATCGACCTGATCGGCGGCCCCTACCTCGAAACGAACGACGACGTATGCAAAGCTTTCCGGCCCAAGTCGGCGGTGCGCCCGCCGCGCGCCGCATGAACCCGCAGGAAGAGGTCGAGCGCACGCTGGCGGACATCGCCGCGCGCGACGCGGAACTGGGCGCCTTCGTGGCGGTGTCCGACGCCGCGCAGGCGCAGCGCGAATGCGAGCGGGCCCTGGCCAGCGGCGGCGCGCTGCAAGGCCTGCCGGTCGGCGTCAAGGACATCTTCGACACGGCGGCGCTGCCGACTTCGTACGGCTCGCCGCTGTTCGCTGGCCACCAGCCGCGCAGCGATGCCGCCATCGTGCAGGCGATCCGGCGCGCCGGCGGCACGGTGGTGGGCAAGACCAGCACCACCGAATTCGCCTTCCTGCACCCGACGCCCACCCACAACCCGCGCGCACCCGGCCACACCCCGGGCGGCTCCTCGGCCGGCTCGGCGGCTGCCGTCGCCGCCGGCCTGGTGCCGCTGGCGGTCGGCACCCAGACCGGCGGCTCGGTCATCCGCCCCGCGTCGTACTGCGGCGTGGTCGGCTTCAAGCCCGGCTACGGTGCGCTGCCCACGCCCGGGCTCAAGCCGTTCTCCTGGTCGCTGGATACCGTGGGGCTGTTCACCGCCGGCGTCGAGACCATGGCCACCTGCGCGCAGGCGATCAGCGGCCGGCCCTGGGCGCAGGGGTTGAGGGGCGGCACGGCGCCGGTGTTCGGCGTCGCCTGGTCCTACCCGTGGGAGGCCATGTCGGCCAGCGGCCGGCAGGCCCTGGAGCGCGCCGTCGCGGCCTTGCGCGCAGCGGGCGCCACCGTGCGCGAAGTGACGCTGCCCCCGTGGCTGGGCGGCGTGTTCAAGGCGCACGACGAGGTGCAGGGCTGGGAAGCCACCCGGGCGCTGGCCGACGAATACGCGTTCGAGCGCGACCGGCTCTCGCCCGTCCTGCGCGACTATCTCACCCAGGCGCGCGGGATCACCGACGCCGCCTACTCCCTGGCGCTGGACGCGGCTGCCGCCGGCCGCGACGCACTCGGCCAGCTGTTCGACGGCATCGACGTGCTGCTCACGCCGAGTGCCCCGGACGAACCGCCGCAGGGCTACGCATCGACCGGTTCGTCCAGCTGGAACCGCGCCTGGACGCTGCTGCACGTGCCCTGCCTGGGCGTGCCGGGCACGACCGGCGTGAACGGGCTGCCGATGGGCGTGCAGGTGGTCGCGCCGCTGCGCGAAGAAGCGCTGTGCCTGAAGGCCGGCTGGGTGCTGGAGCAGGCGCTACGGGCGTGAGGGCCCGTCGGATGCCGACGGACGCCGACCCCGCGGGGTCATGGCGGGCTCGGCGGGGCCTGCCGCGGACGTGATCCGGGGCCTTCCAGCTCCGGCCCGCGATCACCGCCTGGGCGGATTCACGGGGGCAGGAGGTGGATCGCGGCTTTCGCCGCGATGACACGCTTCTCCGGACTGCGCCATCGCCCGCGCGATCCCGCGCAGGATGTGGATCTCCTCCGCCGTCGGCCGGGCGCGGTTGAACAGCTGGTTCAGGCGCGGCATCAGTTTCTTCGGCGCCTGCGGATCCAGGAAGCCGATGTCCACCAGGGAGCGCTCCCAGTGCTCCAGCATGCCGGCGACCGCCTGGGCATCGGCGGGCACGGCATCCGGGGCCGAAGGCCTCACCGGATAGCCGCCCAGCGCCAGCCGCCACTCGTACGCGACCAGCTGCACGGCCGCCGCCAGGTTCAGCGACCCGTATTCGGGCGCCGTCGGGATCGTCAGCGCCACGTGGCAGCGGTAGACGTCCTCGTTGCGCATCCCGTAGCGCTCCGACCCGAACAGGAACGCCACGCCGTTCGACTGCAAGGCCAGCGCCGGCAGGTGCTCGCGCGGCGTCGAGGTGGGCGGGCCGAAGTCGCGCGGGGTCATGGCGGTGGCGCACAGCGTGTCCACGCCTTCCAGCGCCTCGTCCAGGGCGGCGACCACCCGGGCACGCTGCAGCACGTCGGTGGCACCGCTGGCGCGGTCGACCGCCTCCTGCCGCTGCAGCACGTCGGGCCATCGCGGCGCGACCAGCACCAGGTCGTCGAAGCCCATCACCTTCATCGCCCGTGCCACCGCGCCGACATTGCCGGCATGGCTGGTCTGGATGAGGACGAAACGGGTTTTCAAGGCGGGGCCGGTAAAATCGACCCCATTGTCGCCGCCCGCATCGTCGGGCCGATTCCCGCACCAGCCGGTGCTGCTCTTCGATCATCCGGGCGCGGAACCCACGGGGCCGCGCCGGTGTCCAGACAACCCATGCCGCCCAACCTGCACCCCATGCTCAACGTGGCCGTCAAGGCCGCACGCGCCGCCGGCGCCATCATCAACCGCGCCGCGCTCGACGTCGAGGCCGTGCGCATCTCGCAGAAGCAGGTCAACGACTTCGTCACCGAGGTCGACCACGCCAGCGAGAACGCCATCATCGAGACGCTGCTGACCGCCTACCCGGATCACGCCATCTGGGCCGAGGAGTCCGGCCAGCAGCACGGACGACAGGGCTCCGACTTCACCTGGATCATCGATCCGCTGGACGGCACCACCAACTTCATCCACGGCTTCCCGGTCTACTGCATCAGCATCGCGCTGCGCGTGAAGGACCGCATCGAGCAGGCCGTGGTCTACGACCCCACCCGCAACGACCTGTTCACCGCCACCCGCGGCCGCGGCGCCTACCTCAATGAGCGGCGCATCCGCGTGTCCAAGCGCACCGAGCTGTCGCGCTGCCTGATCGCCACCGGCTTCCCGTTCCGCCCGGGCGACAACTTCAACCTCTACCTGCGCATGATGGCCGAGGTGATGCAGCGCACCGCCGGCCTGCGCCGCCCCGGCGCCGCGGCGCTGGACCTGGCCTACGTGGCGGCCGGCTTCACCGACGGCTTCTTCGAGACCGGCCTGTCGCCCTGGGACGTGGCGGCCGGCTCGCTGCTGGTGACCGAGGCCGGCGGCCTGATCGGCAACTTCACCGGCGAGTCGAACTTCATCGAGCAGCGCGAGTGCCTGGCCGGCAACCCGCGCGTGTACGGCCAGCTGGTGGGCCTGTTGGGCAAATACAGCAAGTTCGCTTCGGCCGGCGAGAAGGCCGGCGTGCGCCAGGCCCCCGAGCTGGTGCCGCGGCAGACCACGCCGACCACCCACCTGACCGACGCGCCGGACGACCGTTCCGAGTGATGGAGGCCCGGCTGAACGAAGTGCTCTGGCAGGAACACTGGCTGGCGACAGCGCTGCTGGCCGCCGGCGCGCTCGTCGTCGGCCTCGTGGTGCACTACGTGCTGGGCCGGCTGCTGCGCCGCGCCACGCGCAGTGCGCCCATCCTGCATGCGGTGCTGGTGAACGGCCAGGCCGCCGCCGGCTTCGCCTGGCCGCTGCTGGCGCTGCAGCTCGTGCTGCAGCTCGCGCCCGACACGCTGTGGCTGATCGACGGCCTGCGCCACCTCAATGGCGTGCTGCTGATCGCCGCCCTCACCTGGCTGGCGATGGCCGCGATCGAGGGCCTGGCCAACGGCGTGGTCGCGCAGCATCCGGTCGACGTCGAGGACAACATGCAGGCGCGCCGGGTGCACACGCAGGCGCGGGTGCTCTCGCGCAGCGCCATGGTGGTGGCGCTGATCGCCGGCACCTCGATGGCGCTCATGACCTTCCCCGGCGCGCGCCAGGTCGGCGCCAGCCTGCTGGCCTCGGCGGGCGTGCTGGGCATCATCGGCGGCCTGGCGGCGCGCCCGGTGTTCAGCAACCTGATCGCCGGGCTGCAGCTCGCGCTGGCGCAGCCGATCCGGCTGGACGACGTGCTGATCGTGCAGGGCGAGTGGGGCCGGGTCGAGGAGATCACCGGCACCTACGTGGTGCTGCGCATCTGGGACGAGCGCCGGCTGGTGATCCCGCTGCAGTGGTTCATCGAGAACCCGTTCCAGAACTGGACCCGCGCCAGCGCCCAGATCCACCAGGCGGTCTACCTGTTCGTGGATTTCGCCACGCCGCTGGAGCCGCTGCGCGCGGAACTGCGCCGGGTGGTGGAGGCCGCGCCCGAGTGGGACGGCCGCACCTGCACGCTGGTGATCGTGGATGCGACCGAGCGGGCGATGAAGATCCGCGCGCTGGTGTCGGCACGCGCTTCGGGGCCGGCGTTCGACCTCGGATGCAAGGTGCGCGAGGCGCTGTTCGGCTTCATGGCACGCGAGTACCCGCACTGCCTGCCGACGGTGCGGGAGATCCACAGAGTGGAGAGCGAGGAGGGGCTGGTGGCGCAAGGCTGAGCCAGCTCTTCTTCACCCCTCTGACCAGACCCGCTCTCAAGTGGATCTGGTCAGCTATGGACCGTCATGCGACAACCACCTAGGCACGCACCTCGGCGTACGCGGCACTTTACGTGACTGAGCGCCTTCGGCCAACGAGCACCAATCCCATTAGCCCCGCGACGGGACCGGCCAAGAGCAGCCAGCTTACTTTCTCGTCCAGAACATCGTACTGCCCAGAGACGACGGAGATCGCCACCACCGTGACTGCAAAGCCAATGCCGTTCATGACGGCTAACGCGCTTCCGACCGT
This sequence comes from Ramlibacter sp., assembly GCF_036676645.1. GTDB lineage: Bacteria > Pseudomonadota > Gammaproteobacteria > Burkholderiales > Burkholderiaceae_C > Ramlibacter. Next base: position 32,943 of record NZ_JAKFCM010000029.1, on the reverse strand, counting down.
CTGCCCCGGACACGCTTGCGCAGAAAGGCTGGAGAACTGCGGCGAGTCCGCAACCACTGCTGCCCCCCAAACAAGCAAGATCGCGAGTTTCAGCTCCGCCGACGCAGTCGCGGCTAACGGGTAGATTGCGCACATCAGGCCCGAAATGGCGAGTGCAGCCACCGCAATTCGCCTGCTGCCCCATCTCACGGAGAGCGCACCTCCGAGCAGACATCCCACGGCACCCACGGCGACAATGAGAAAGGCAAGGGCGCTTGCCGTAGCAGGGTCCGACTTGGCCGAGGTGGGTAGCAACAGGGGGACGAGAGCCCAGAACGCGTACAACTCCCACATGTGGCCGAAATACCCAAAGGCTGCTGATCGAAAGGCTGGCACGCGAAAAGCGCTGAAGCCGGCGCCGAGGGAGATTGCCGTCCCGGCTGACCTGGCAGGCAGATGAGGGCCATCCCCGAGCCGGAGAATGCAGAACCCGCCAACCACCGCGAGTGCAGACGAGGCAAGGACAGGAGCCCGCCAATCGAAGTCCGTCCCGATCGCATTGAGGCCGTGTGGGAGGGCAGTTCCCAGCGTAAGCATGCCGACGAGTAGGCCCAAGGTCTGCCCGGCGGCGCCCTTCGTCCACGAAATCACGATCTTCATTCCCAACGGGTAGACGCCTGCCATGGCTACCCCCACGAGAAACCGGAAGGCGAGCGCATCCTCGAACCCTCTGCTCAGGAGGGCAAATCCCAGATTCGAGAACGCGCCGATCCAGCTCGAAACGAAAAAGATCGCACTTGCACGGAACCGATCGGCCAGGCCGGTGGCGGCGAACACGAGAGTGCCCAGGATGAACCCGAGCTGAACCGCATTGGTCAGCCAGCCCAGCTCAGACACCCCAATGGACCAAGCGGCGTTGAGCTGTGCCGCTGCACCGTTCGCACTGAACCAGAGCGAAGTGCATAGCAGCTCGGCGATCGCGACGACGACGATCGGATTCACGGGCGGCTGGGGCCGTTTGGAGGTCGGTCGCGGCTACAGACTCGGGAACAAGGCCCTGCGCACATCGCGCTTGAGAATCTTCCCGTACCCGCTCTTGGGAAGCGTATCCACGAAGCGCACTTCGCTCGGCTTCTTGAACGAGGCAAGGTGTTGCAGGCACCAGGCCACGACCTCCGCTTCCTCGAGCCGCTCGCCTTCCTTGCGGACGATTGCCGCGACGATACGCTCCCCCCACTTCCTGTCGGGGATGCCGAACACCGTGGCTTCATGCACCGCCGGATGCTGGTAAAGGACCTCTTCGATCTCCCGGGGGTATACGTTCGAACCGCCGGAGATGATCATGTCCTTCTTGCGGTCGGTAATGAACAGGTAACCGTCTCCGTCGAGGTATCCGATGTCCCCCGTGTGCAGCCAGCCGTTGCGCAGCGTGTCCTGGTTTGCCTTCGGGTTCTGCCAGTAGCCATGCATGACGAGATCGCCGCGCACGACCACTTCACCCGGCGTGTTCGCGGGCAGCGGACGGTCGTCGTCATCGAAGATCCGCACTTCGACGTGGATGCATTCGCGCCCGGCCGAGGCGAGCCTGCGCTCGGCCTCCGGTGAAGCAGTGTGATGTTCATCCTTCGGCAGGTAGGTGCAACCCATCGGCGCCTCGCCCTGCGCATACCCCTGAACGAAGATCCGCCCGAATGTTTCGATCGCCTCCTTGAGCCGCTCCACATACATCGGAGCACCGCCGTAGATGATCGTGTGCAGCGAGGAAATATCGTGCTGCCGGTGGCTCGGGTCGTCCAGCATCATCTGGATCATCGTCGGCACCATGAAAGCCGTCGTCACGCGATGACGCTCCACGAGTTCGTAGAACTCCCCGGTCCGGAACCCCTGGAAGGTCGGAAACACATGGCCGGCGGCTCGGGCGACGTGCTGGAACGCCATCAACCCGTTCGAGTGGGACAGCGGTGCCATGTACGCGAGCCGGTCGTCGGGCTTGACCGGGTTGCACTCGATCAGCTGGGTCGAAACCATGGTCATGAGGTTTCGGTGCGTCAGCATGGCACCCTTTGGCCGGCCGGTCGTCCCCGACGTGTAGAAGATCCAGGCAAGCGCATCCGGCGAGACGTTCGCATCGTGCACATCGGGCTGCGAGCCGGCAAGAAGAGAATCGAAGCTGCGCACGTTCGGAAAACAACCTTCGTCGCAGTCGATGCCCAGGACCAGCAAGCCCGCAGGCAGGCCGTTGGCCGACATCAGCGGCTCGACGAAACGCTTGCTCGCGACAACCACGCGGGCGCCGCAATCCTCGAGCATGTACGCATGCTCGGAGGAGTGAAGCTTCGGGTTCATGGGCACGATGGCCATCCCGGCCCTCAAAGGGCCGAACAGCCCGACGAGCCCACGAGGCTCGTTGTCCAGAAGGAGGCCGACGCGGTCACCGGCGGCGAGCCCCAGGGCGAGCAACGCGGACGCGAGTCGCCCGACCTGATCGTCGAGCCAACGGTAATCACGAACGCTGTCGCCATGGAAAGTGGCCGGCCTGTTTCCATGGAGGGCGCCAGCCCGGGACAGCAGGTATGCGAGATTGTTCATTCCAATTCTTCTTTCAAGTCCGGCGAAGGATCGTTACCGCGGTGGCGGCAGGTTCGCTGCCGACAGAGCCCCCCGAGCTGTGCGCGAGTCCGATCCGCGCGTCGTCGACCTGCCTGCCCTCGGCGCGCCCCTGCAACTGCCACACGATCTCGACGATCTGCGACGCGCCGGTGGCGGCTCCCGGGTGGCCCCGCGAAAGAAGGCCGCCAGACGGATTGACAGGCAGCTTTCCGCCGAGGGCGGAGCAACCCCCCCGCAGCATGCGCAGGGCCTCGCCACGGGGTTGCAGGAGGATCTGCTCCGTTGCGATCAGCTCGGCGACGGCAGAGGCGTCGTGCACCTCGAGGAGGTCGAGGTCACCCGGCTCGATCCCGGCCTCTTCATAGGCCTTGCGAGACGCTCGGGAAAGCACGGGCTCCCCGGAGTCGAGCGCAGGCCGACCGCTTCTGACGACGCTCGCCGCGATTTCCACCGGCCGTCCGCCCAGCGACGCCCTCACCCGGCCGGAGCAAAGAAGCATCGCCGCCGCGCCATCGGTGAGTGGCGAGCACATCAGCGAGCGAAGCGGCTCGGCGACGACCGGAGACGCCATGACCTCGTCTTCCGAGATGGGCCTGCGATACTGGGCGTAGGGATTGCGGCTGGCGTGGGCCCGGTTCTTGACGGCCACCTTTGCGTAGTCGGTCGCGAACGCGCCCGTGTCATGCAGGTACTCGCGGGCGACCTTCGCGTAGTAGTTCTCCATGAAGACGCTGCCCACGGGTCCTTCTCGCTCGAGGGTCTCGCCGATCCAGGCCATCTCCTGGACATCCATGGCCCCGAACAGAGCGCGCATGCTTTGTCTGCGATCGGTGCTGAAGAGCTTGTCCATCCCGACCACGAGGACGAGGTCATGCTGACCGCTTCGCAGGGCGTGGGTCGCCAGGTTCAGTGCCGATGCCCCGGCGGCGCACGCATTATCGAGATTGAACACGGGCACATCCTCGATCCCCGTTCCTCGCAACGCTACCTGCGCCGGCACCGCGACCTGCCCGTCGATGGCCCCGCCGAAAGCCCGCCCCGAGTAGACCGCCTCGATGCGCTGCGCTGGTACGGCGGACTCCCGAAGCACCTCGCGAATGGCATCGCGACCCAGGTCGGCCACGGATCGCTCGGGATACTTGCCGAACGGCACCATGCTTGCCGCCAGGATGTAGGCGGTGTGGGATCCCGTTTTCATATGCGCCGCGAGCTCCCTTCCCAGTACCGCTGCCGTAGCTCCCGTCGCAGGATCTTTCCGTACGGGCTTTTCGGCAGCTCGGAAAGCCGCTCCACCGAGCGCGGCCTCTTGTCGGTCGACAGTTGGTCGCGGCACCAGGCGAGGAACGCATCGTCATCGAAGGCCGCGCCGGGCTTCGGCACGACCAGGGCATGGACCTGCTCGCCCCACTTCTCGCTTGGAATCCCGACGACGACGGCTTCGTGGACGAGGGGGTGCCTGTGGAGAGTTTCCTCGATCTCACGCGGATAGACGTTGCTCCCGCCGGTGATGATGAGGTCCTTCTTCCGATCGGTGATGTAGACGAAGCCGTCCTCATCGATGCGCCCGATGTCGCCGCTGCGCTGCCACGAGCCGTGGCGATCGGCGGCAGTCGCCTCCGGGTTGTCGAGATAGCCGACCATCTGGTGGTCGCCCGAGGTCACGATTTCCCCTTCTTCTCCCGGAGCAAGCAGACGGCCTTCGTCGTCCATGATCGCGACACGGCAAAAGAGAATGGGCCGGCCGGCCGAGGCCAACCGGTGCTCGCGCCCCTGCGTGACGGCGACCCGGTGCTGCTCTTGGTCCAGGAATGTGACCAGCTGGGGCGCTTCCCACTGGCCGTAGCCCTGTACGAACACGAATCCCCAGCTTTCGATGGCCTTCTTGAGGTGCTCCACCGGCATCGGTGCACCTCCGTAAACCACCGTATGAAGCGAAGTCTTGTCACGCCGATCGTGCTCCGGATGATTCATGAGCATGTGGATCATCGTGGGTGCGAGAAAGGCGGTGGTCACCTTCTCGGATTCGATCAATGCCAGCACCCGGGCCGCGTCGAACTTCGGCAGCACGCGCTGACGTGCCCCGAGCACGAAGTGGGTCAGGCCCAGCGCCCCCGATGCGTGCGACATCGGCGCGGAGTGCAACAGGACGTCGGACTCCTTCGCGTTCTTGAAGGGGCCCACCAGGTGATTGCGAACGACGACAAGCCAGTTTCGCTGGCTGAGCACCACGCCTTTCGGTCGCCCCGTGCTGCCCGACGTGTAATAGATGCTGTGCCAGTCCGTCTCTGCGACCTCATAGGCGGGAGCGGCCGGCTCGCCCGACTCGACCACGTCCTCGTACCGGAGAGCCCAGGACGGGCAGGGCTCGCCCACGCAGACATAGTGCCGAACGTTCGGCAGCAACTCCCGAAGACCGGCGACGGTATCCGCGAACGCCTCCCCGAAGATGAGGACTTCGGCCTTGCAGTGGTTGACCGAGTACTCGATGTCCGCAGGCGCGTACCGGGCGTTCAGGAGGGTCCTGACGTAGCCGTAACGCGCGGACATCAGATCCAGCTCCAGCGTTTCGATGGAGTTGTACTGCAGCGAGGCGATTCGGCTGCCCTTCGTCAGGCCCAGCCTGGACAGGGCATGGCCCAGCCGGCTCGTTCGCTCCCCCACCTCGTGGAACGTCCGGCAGCGGGCGTCATCCTCGATCGCGATGCGGTCCCGAAACCTGCCGATTGCGTTGCCGATAAGTACGTCGAGATTCATCTGCGGCCCTCAGATGGCGAGCATGTGGATGCAGCTGGACCACATCCCCATGTTCGACGTCAGACCGACCTTTGCTCCTTCGACCTGCCGGGCGCCGGCCTCGCCGCGCAGCTGGGTGACGATCTCGGCGACCTGGCTCAGGCCGGTTGCGCCCAGCGGGTGCCCTTTCCCGATCAGCCCGCCGCTCGGATTCACGGGGAGCCTGCCGCCGATCCGCGTGGACCCATCGTCGATGAGCTTGCCGCTCTCACCCTCGGCACAGAGCCCGAGGGACTCGTAGGCGAGCAGCTCGGCGACGGAGAAGCAGTCGTGCGTTTCGACCACGTCCAGGTCTTCGGGGCCGAGCCCGGCCTTCTCATAGACCGTGCGGGCGTTGCGCCTGACCGTCTCGAGGTTGAAGCGGTTGAAGGCGAGTTCGTCGACGTCCGAAGCCAAGCCGGAAGCCACCATCCGCACGGCTCGGCGCGCATGCTTCGCCTTCCTGCGCAGGTAATCCTCGGAACAGACCACGGCCGCCGCCGCGCCGTCGGTTGTCGGGCTGCACTGGAAGATCGTGATCGGATCGCTGATCATCCGGGACTCCAGGACGCGCTCGAGCGTGATGGGCGACGGATACTGCGCCTTCGGGTTGTGAACCGCGTGGTCGCGATTCTTCACGGTCACCTTCGCGAACTGCTCGACGGTGGTGCCGTACCGCGACATGTGCTCCATCGCCATCAGCGAAAAGCGCATCGGCAGCACGGTGGTGCCCATCGCGACCTCAGGGCTGTCCTCCGGGTGCACGTTGAGCAGCACGCCATGCTGCATCTTCTCGAAGCCAGCCACCACCACGAGATCGAATTCCCCGGAGCGCACGGCCAGGCTCGCCTCGCGCAGAGCGGTCGAAGCGGCCGCAGAACAATTCTCGACGTTCAGCACGGGGATGCCCGACGGCCCGATCTCCTTGACCACACGCTGACCCGCCGCGACACCCTGGTTCACGTGCGCCGCATAGAACTGCTCCACCTCGCGCCACTCGACTCCGGCGTCTTCGAGGGCAGAGACGACGGCCTCCGCAGCGAGCGACTCGACCGTCCTCTCGGGGAACCTGCCGAACTTGGTCAAACCCACGCCCAGAACATATGCATTGTTCATTGCTGAATCTCCGAAGAAGGACGAAATGCGAAAGCCTGGCCATAGCGCTCGGCGCGGGGGTCGAGTGGCAGCGACATGCCGCACGACTCCACGATGTCGCCCGCCTTCCACGATTCCGGCGGCTTTCCCACCAGGTGCGTGAGGACCTGGACCCCGGCCTCGAGCTCGACCATGCCCAGTGCGTAGGGGACGCTGCCGAAGAATCCGGGGGGCGCCTGCCGAATGACCGTGAACGTGACCACCCTCCCCTGGCGATCGAATCGGTGATTGTTGAGGGCCCCCCCGAAGCACTTCACGCAACGTGCCCGGATCGGGAACATCATTTGCCCGCAGTCGGCACACCCGGAGCCGATCAGGGCCAGGGTGCCTTCAGCATCAGGCCCCACGAACACGCCTTCCTGGATCGGCGGCAGTGCTTCGCCGGCGCTGGCCTTGCCTCCGGGAACGGATGCAACTTCACTCATTTGATGGGCTCCTCGGTTGAAGATTGATGGATGCGGGCCGCGCCACTCGCGCCCGAGTCGTCTGTCGCTGCTGAGCCGCTCTTGGACGGGGCTCTCGCTGATGCCGTTGTCTGGGCATGCACCAGCAGCACCTCGCTGGAGTAATTCCAGTGTGCGTCGAACAGTTGCAGTGTTCGCGCGCTGTCGCCGCTCGCACAGGCTTCGTAGATCGCCACGTGCTGCTTGTGCCACTGCTTGACGGTGGGCAGGTGCACCTGGGGGCGAACGATGTGCCGGACAAGGTTGACTCGGCACTCATCGATGAGTTTGGCAAGGCGGCTCCAACCCGCCGCCCGAACCAGGATCATGTGGAACTCCTGGTTCAACTCGTACCATTCCAGTGGCCTGCGCTCGTACTTCGGCATTTCGGCAAGCAGGGCCTTCATCTGACGCAGGCCTTCTGGCGTGATGCGCTCCGCGCCTCGACGCGTCGCAACGCCCTCGAGAGCCCCGGCGATTGCGAGCAGTTCCTCGCCGCTATCCCGGGTCATTTCGCTGACGAAGGCGCCGCGCCTTGGATGCAGGGTGACCAACCCCTCGGCGGCAAGCTGGCGCAAGGCCTCGCGAATCGGAATGCGGCTCACCCCGAGCTCCTCGGCCAGTTCCTCCTGGGAAAGCCGCACTCCCGGCTCCCTCTTTCCCTGGATGATTTCGTCGCGTAGGTAGGCGGTGACCGACTCCACCAGCGTTCGGCCGTCGAATTTCATGACTTGTCCTCAATTGATCATGAGCTGCGGAAGCCAGAGACTGAGCTGTGGGAAAGCAACCAGCACGCTGAGGACAACGAGCTCGATAAGAATGAACGGCGTCACGCCGGAATAGACCTCCCCGGAACTCACCTTGCCGTTCGCAGCACCGATGACCGCGAACAGGTTGAGGCCGACGGGCGGCGTGATCGCGGAAATTTCCACCAGCTTCACGATGAGCACCGCGAACCAGATCGGATCGAGCCCGAGCGGCTCCAGTGACGGATAGATGAATGGGATGGTCATCACCATCATCGTGACGGTGTCCACGAAGCACCCCAGCACGAGATAAATCAGTACGACGAATCCGATGAAAACCAGCGGGCTCAGCTTGGCCGATTCGACGAAGTCCGTGATGGCACCGATGAACCCCATGTGCAGCAGCAACCGGCTGAACAGAAGTCCTCCGATGATGATGAGGAACAGCGACGCCGTGGTGGATACCGTCTGCGATAGAGCGTCGGCGAACTCTGCACGCCCCAATTTCCTGCGCCCGATGCAGATGGCCAGGGCACCGAGCGCCCCTGCAGTTCCTGCCGCGGAAGGCGGCATCAGCCCCGAGTAGATTCCGCCCAGGACGATGATCAGGAGCAGGCAGACCGCCCAGAGGCCTCGAAAGCTCGAGACGATGTCACCGACCGAATACCGTTTCTCCACGGTGGGCGCCCAGTCGGGCCGCATGCGCATGAAGAGTTTGACGCCGAGCATGTAAGCACCGACGGTGAGCAGGCCCGGCACGACCCCGGCCATCAGGAGTGCGCCGATCGATTCGCCGGTGAGGATCCCGTAGATGACCATGCTGATGGACGGTGGTATCAACGCGGCGAACGTCCCCGCCGCGGCAATGCAGCCCGCCGAAAGCGAGCGCTTGTAGCCGAAGCGAATCATTTCGGGGAGCGCCACCTTCGTGAAGACCGCGCCGGCCACGACGGTCGACCCGGACACGGCCCCGAATCCCGCGGACGCAAGCACCGTGGTGTAGTAAAGGCTGCCTCGGATGCCGCTGAACAGGCGATGCGCCGCCGTATAGAGTTCCCCCGTCAAGCCCGAGGTCGCGGCAAAGGCACCCATCAGCACGAACATCGGCACGACGACGAAGGCGTACTGGCTGGCGATGCTGTAGGGCAGGGTCATGAAGGTTCCGAGTGCGAAAGGCGTGCCCGCGAGGAGGCACATTCCCACGAACCCCACCCCTGCCATGCTCAGCGCCACCGGGACGCCCAGGGCAGCCACGACGAGCATGGCAACGATGATCAACGCTCCGCCGAATATCGGATCCATTGCAACCTTTCAGTGAGACAAGCCGACGGCTGCTTGTGCCGCAACAGGTTCGTGTTCGCCCCTGAACCAGCACGCGATCTGCCGCACGCATTCGAGGCAAGCCAGGGCCGCTCCAAGCGCCACGAGCACCTTGGCTGGGTAAATCGGGAAGGCGAGGCTGGCGCCCGCGGTCTCTCGCATCTCGATGCTCGATAGCGCGAGCACGCCGCTTCTCCAGGCAATCACGCCGAGAACGAAGACGGACGCGACGAGCACGAGCAGGTTCAGCCGCCTGCGGGTCGTTTCCGAGAAACGGGAAACGACGATCTCCACGCTGATGTGTTGCCGCTTGTGCTGGACATGGGCAAGCCCCATGAAGATCATCGCGGCCAGGAGCACTTCCTGCAGTTCCAGTGCCGCGGGAATCGGGGTGCCGAGAAACTGGGTCGCGATGACGTCAAGCCCCCCGAGCAGCATCAAGAGCAGGGTGGCGGCGACCGCCACCCAATACCCGAGCCTCGTGAGGAAACGAATCGTGCGGTCAAAACCTTCGAGCATTGCGGCTCCTCGTTCGCAAGTGACGGCGGCGTGCGTCCGCGCGCGGCGCACGCCGGGTGAGTGGGTGCAGACGCCTTATCGAGGAGAAGGCCGTGCCTGCTTCGATTCGATCTCTGCTCCGCGCTTTCGCCAGAACTCGGAGATCTCGCGCGCTTCCTTTCCAAGGCCCTTTGCGTCCATTTTCTCGACCCACACCTTCGAGAGATCCGGCACCTTCGCGCGCACCTTGTCCATGTCCTTGAACTCCACCACCTTGACGCGGTGCTTATCCACCATCGCGCGCAACGCCTTTTGCTCGTCCTCCTTCACCGCTGCGAGATCCCTGGCCATCGCTTCCTTGCCAACCTCCATCAACAGCTTGCGGACGCTCTCGGGCCACTTCTCGTGCCACGTCTTCCAATTCACCCAGACGGGCCAAGTGGGAATGGCGCCAAAGTGATTACCTCCGTCCCAGGTGTACTTCGCAACCTCGTAGAGCTTCATCGTATGACTGAGGTCGTGCGGCCAGAACGCACAGTCGACGGTGCCGCGCTGCAGCGATTCGTACAGGTCCGGCGTCATGAGGCTGACCGGTGTGGCACCGAGCGCCTCCCACATCATGGGAATGTATTCACCCCAGGATCGGATCTTCAGACCTGCGAAGTCCCCGATGCTCTTGACTTCCTTGGTGCAGAGCAGCCGGTAGGCGTTCAGGCTGTGAAAGAAGATGGGGTAGACATCGGCTCGCTTCAACTCGTCCCGAACCGCCGGAAACTTCTCGACGAGTTCGGCTGTTGCCGTCGTCGCGGAGACGTTGTCGCCGAACTGCATCATCACGGAGTTGGTCGCGCCGACAAGTGGCAGCTTGTTCGGGAAATAGCCCGGGGAGGTCGCGCCCAGGTCCACGGCACCCGAGGCGACGAGGTCGAGTACTTCGTTCGCCTTGCCGAGCGACTCCGACCAGAAAATCTGGATCGAGATCTTCCCCCCGCTGCGCTTCTTGACCTCGTCGGCAAACCATTTGTCGACCTTGGATCCGGTGAAGTTGGCCGGACCGAAGTGCGCCATCTTCAGGTTCATCTTGGGGTAATCCTCCCCCCACGCCGGCGCAGCCAGTCCGACAGCCACCGTCGCCATGACGGCCAGGAAAACTCTACGCATTCTTGTCTCCTTCGTTCTTGTGCCCAAAGGGGCACTCGGTTGCGGGTCCGTTTTGGATACAATATCCAGCTCAAGCCACATCGTCAAGAGGGTTTTCGAGAATGAAGGCGATCCTTTGCGAGCGTTGGGGTGGGCCGGAGACTTTGCGGATCGGCACCGTGCCGATACCGCAGCCTTCGAGGGACGAACTTCTCGTTGGTCCGCAGGCCTGGGCGGCCAACTTCGCCGATCTGGTCCTGATCGGTGGCAGCTATCACTTGAAGCCGGCGCTGCCGTTCGTTCCCGGAATGGAAATCGCCGGCCGCGTGGTTTCCGTCGGTGATGCCGTTTCGGCGTTCAAGCCAGGCGACCGGGTGGCGTGCTACGTGGAAAGCGGAGGCTTTGCTGAATATGTGGTCGCGAGGCCGGACGCAACAATGCTTCTTCCAGAGGGGATGCCCTACGAAACGGGGGCCGCGTTCCCCGCAACTTATGGCACGGCGCACATCGCACTCACGCACAGGGCCCGCGTGGAACGCGGCGAGAGCCTGCTTGTCCTGGGCGCCGCGGGCGGGGTCGGCCTGGCTGCGGTCGAGCTGGGCAAGCTGCTTGGTGCTTCCGTCATTGCCGCGGCCAGTAGCGCTGAAAAACTGCAAGTCGCGGCCGAGCACGGGGCCGATCACGTCGTCAATTACGCCGCGGACCCCCTTGTCCAACGAGTCAAGGCACTGACAAACGGGAGAGGCGTCGACGTCATTTTCGACCCTGTCGGCGGCGACCGTTTCGACGATGCCTTGAGGTGCTTGGCATTCGAGGGCAGGCTCGTCGTGATCGGCTTCGCGAGTGGGCGTATCCCCACCGCGAGCGCCGGGAGACTGCTGATCAAGAGCACCGGGGTCATGGGAAGCAGCTGGACGTTCAGCCTGAAACAGCGGCCTGCCCTGGTCAGAAAGGCATTCGAAGATCTATCGTCCTGGTACGCGTCAGGGGCGCTAAGACCCAGGATCCACGCCGTGATGCCATTCGAGAAGGCTGCCGACGCACTACGCCTCTTGTCGCAGCGGACGGTCAGCGGGAAGATCGTGCTGACCAAGCGCACATGAGCTTCGGGTTCTGCATGGCAAGCCAATTCGAGGATGTTGTGCAGGATCTTTCGGCTCGGGGCCGCGTTGTCCAGTGCGCAGCTGGCTCGATCTCCGTTCGCCGCTATGGGAGGGTGTCGTGCTGGCCGTACCTCCGGTGGTCTTCAGCTTCACGCCGCTTCAGCCCTTCACGCATTGTCCAGGGGCTCTCTAACGCTTACTCGGTCCGCCCGTTCCACGCCAGCGCCGGCCCGCGCGGCGGGTGCTTGCGGAACGCCGAGACGTAGAGCTGGCCGAAGAACAGCACGATGTTCAGCTTCTGGATGGCCTCGCGGTGCAGTCGCCAGACGTGCTGCAGCTGCGCGGGCTTGAGCCCCGTGCCCACGGCGTCGGCCAGCTCCGCGCGGGCCGCAATGGCGGCGTCCTGCGCCTTCGCCGCGGCGCGGCTGGCGGCGCTGCAGATCACCTTGAGGTAGCCGAGCTGGTGCTCGGGAACCACCACGAATTCGACCTTGTTGCCCGACATCGCCACGCCTCCCTGCGTTGTCTCGTCCGGAGCTAGGCATGGTGGCAAGCGGGACCCTGCCGCCCTGTAGGACGGCCCCGGAGGCCACTGTGGGCGGCTGCCATCGCGTGGCAACGATAATGGCCGACCGCTGTGCCAGCCGCCCCGGCCGCAGCCCCGCACGAGATCCCATGGACGAGCCCACCCACGCCGTCGCCAGCGCACCCTCCGCAGCCCACACCCCCATGATGGCGCAGTACCTCGCCATCAAGGCCCAGCACCCCGCGACCCTGGTCTTCTACCGGATGGGGGACTTCTACGAGCTGTTCTACGCCGACGCCGAGAAGGCCGCCCGGCTGCTGGACATCACGCTGACCCGCCGCGGCCTGTCGGCGGGGCAGCCGGTGGTGATGGCGGGCGTGCCCTTCCATTCGGTCGAGAGCTACCTCGCGCGCCTGATCCGGATGGGGGAGTCGGTCGCCATCTGCGAGCAGGTCGGCGACGTGGGCGCGGCCAAGGGACCGGTGGAGCGCAAGGTGGTGCGCGTGGTCACGCCCGGCACCCTGACCGACACCGAGCTGCTGGCGGAGAAGTCCGAAGCCGTGCTGCTGGCCGTGCACCAGGGTGCGCGCCACCGCTGTGGCCTGGCCTGGCTGAGCGTCACCCAGGGCGCCCTGCAGCTGGCCGAGTGCGCCGGCGACGAACTCGAGGGCTGGATCGCCCGCATCGGGCCCAGCGAACTGCTGCACAGCGCCGACGTGACGCCCGCCTTCTCGCAGCGGCTGTCGGCGCTGCGGTCCGCCGGCCCCCTGACGCTGGCCGAACGCCCCGGCTTCCAGTTCGACGCCGGCCTGGGCCTGCGCAAGCTGCTGGAGCAACTCCATGCCGCCACGCTGGGGGCCTGGGGCGCCGACGAACTGGTCCATGCGCACGCGGCCGCCGCGGCCCTGCTCAGCTACGCCGAACACACCCAGGGCCGCGCCCTGTCGCACGTGCGAGGCCTGCAGGTGCAGCGCGACGACGAACTGGTCGACCTGCCGGTCGCCACCCGCCGCAACCTGGAGCTGGTGCAGACCTTGCGCGGCGAGGACTCGCCCACCCTCTTCTCGCTGCTGGACACCTGCATGACCGGCATGGGCAGCCGCCTGCTCAAGCGCTGGCTGCTGGAACCCCGGCGCGAGCGCACGCAGGCGCTGCAGCGGCTGGACGCGATCGAGTCGCTGCGCGGCGGCGCCTGGCAGCGGCTGCGCGCCGAACTCAAGGGCAGCAGCGACGTCGAGCGCATCACGGCTCGGACCGCGCTGCGACAGGTACGCCCGCGCGAGCTGGTCGGCCTGCGGCTGTCGCTGGAGAAGGCCGGGCAGCTCTCGCGCGCCATCGAGGGCGGGACCGAGCTGCTGGATCGCCTGCGCGCCGACCTGGTGCCGCCGCCGGGTTGCGCCGAACGGCTCGCCCGCACGCTGCGGGAGGATCCGGCGGCGCTGGTGCGCGACGGCGGCGTGATCGCGGCCGGCCACGACGGCGAGCTGGACGAACTGCGCGCCATCCAGGACAACGCCGACGGTTTCCTCGTGCAGCTGGAACAGCGCGAGCGCGAGCGCACCGGCATCGCCAATCTCAAGGTCCAGTTCAACCGGGTGCACGGGTTCTACATCGAGGTCACCCAGGGCCAGCTGGACAAGGTGCCCCAGGATTACCGCCGTCGCCAGACCTTGAAGAACGCCGAGCGCTTCATCACGCCGGAGCTCAAGGCCTTCGAGGACAAGGCGCTGTCGGCGCAGGAGCGGGCGCTGGCGCGCGAAAAGTGGCTGTACGAGCAGCTGCTCGACGAGCTGCAGGCGCACGTGCCCGCCCTCACCCGGCTGGCGCGCGCCCTGGCCTCGCTCGACGCGCTGTGCGCGCTGGCCGAGCGCTCGCTGACGCTGGACTGGTGCCGCCCGCAGTTCATGAAGGAGCCCGGCATCGAGATCGTGCAGGGCCGCCACCCGGTGGTGGAAGCGCGGCTGGCCGAAACCTCCGGCGGCGCCTTCATCGCCAACGACACGCGGCTGGGCCCCAGGCAGCGCATGCAGGTCATCACCGGCCCCAACATGGGCGGCAAGAGCACCTACATGCGGCAGGTGGCACTGGTCTGCCTGCTGGCGGCCATGGGCTCGTACGTGCCGGCCGCGGCCTGCCGGCTGGGGCCGCTGGACGCGATCCACACCCGCATCGGCGCGGCCGACGACCTGGCCAATGCCCAGTCGACCTTCATGCTGGAGATGACCGAGGCCGCGCAGATCCTGCACGCCGCCACGCCGCAGAGCCTGGTGCTGATGGACGAGATCGGGCGCGGCACTTCCACCTTCGACGGCCTGGCGCTGGCCTCGGGCATCGCCGCGCACCTGCACGACAGGACGCAGGCCTTCACGCTCTTCGCCACCCACTACTTCGAGCTGACCGATTTCCCGGCCCGGCACCACGCGGCCGTGAACGTGCACGTCAGCGCGGCCGAATCGGGCAGCGACATCGTGTTCCTGCACGAGATCCAGCCGGGGCCGGCCAGCCGCAGCTACGGCATCCAGGTGGCGCGCCTGGCCGGCATGCCGGCGGCCGTGGTCAACCATGCGCGCCATGCGCTGGCCGCGCTGGAGAGCCAGCAGGAGCTCGCCCGCGAGCAGGTCGACCTGTTCGCGCCGCCCCCCGCGCCGGTCGAGCCGGGGCCCAGCGCCGTGGAAGCCGCCCTGGCGCAGCTCGATCCCGATACCATGAGTCCTCGCGAGGCGCTCGATGCGCTGTACACGCTCAAGAAGAAGCTCGGGAAGGAATGACTGCATGGCACGGCTTCGTCATCGCGCAACGGTGTCATCGCGCAAACGGTGTCATCCCGCGAACCTTGTCACCCGGCAGGAAAGGTGTCATCCCGGTGAGAGCCGGGATCCATCTCCTGCGCAACGGTCGTGCGCAGCGGGTCCGCCGGGAGGTGGATTGCGGGTCAAGCCCGCAATGACATGCATCGGATGACATGCATCGGATGACATGCATGGAGGCAAGCCCGCCATGAAACCCCTGGGGAATCGCGCATGACCTACTGCGTAGCCATCAAGCTGGACGCCGGGCTGGTGTTCCTGTCGGACTCGCGCACCAATGCGGGGGTCGACCACATCAGCACCTTCCGCAAGGTCACCGTGTACGAGCGCACGGGCGACCGCTTCATGGTGCTGCAGAGCGCCGGCAACCTGTCGATCTCGCAATCGGTGCGCGAATTGCTGCCCGTCGAGCACGTCAAGGATGCCGAAGGCGGCGACCCGATCACGATCTGGAACTGCCGCACCATGTTCGACGCTGCACGCGTGCTCGGCCAGGCCGTGCGGCGCGTTCACGATCGCGACGCCGACGCGCTGAGGGCAGCCGGGGTGGAGTTCAACGCGGCCCTGCTCTTCGGCGGCCAGATCCGCGGCGAGGACATGCGGCTGTTCCAGGTCTATTCGGCCGGCAACTTCATCGAGGCCACCGCCGACACGCCCTATTTCCAGGTGGGCGAGGCCAAGTACGGCAAGCCGGTGCTCGACCGGGTGGTGCGCCCCGACATGCCGCTGGCCGAGGCGTCCAAGTGCGCGCTGGTGTCGATGGACTCGACCATGAAATCCAACCTGTCGGTGGGCCCGCCGCTGGACCTGGTGGTGTACGAGGTCGACACCTTCCACAGCGACAAGCTGGTCAGCATCGACATGGCCAATCCGTACTTCCGCATGCTGCATTCGGTGTGGGGCCAGAAGCTGCGCGAGGTCTTCGACGCATTGCCCGATCCGGCGTGGGACGACCCGCAGGGCGGCACGCCGCTGAAGGTCCAGCACCCGCACGACCGGCCGATGGACAAGGTGACGGCGGCGTGAAGGGGCTTGCTCCAACGCCCGTGGGCCGCGGCCGGGGACGAGCATGTCCCTGATCGTCTTCTCCCACGCCAACAGCTTCCCGGCCGCGACTTACGGCGTCCTCTTCAAGCACCTGCGCTCGCGCGGGTTCGTCGTCAAGGCGGTCGACAAGTTCGGGCACGACGAGCGCTATCCGGTCAGCAGCAACTGGCCGCAGCTGGTGCAGCAGCTGCACGACTTCGCCGAGCGCGAGACGCAAAAGGCCGGCGAACCGGCCCACCTGGTGGGCCACTCGCTGGGCGGCTTCCTGAGCATCCTGTGTGCCGCGCGGCATCCGCAGCTGGCGCGCAGCGTGCTGATGCTGGATTCGCCCCTGCTGGGGGGCTGGAAGGCCACGGCGGTGGGCGCCGCCAAGCGCGCGCAGCTGGTCGGCTCCATTTCGCCGGGCCGCATCAGCCGCGCGCGCAAGAATCGCTGGCCGACCCGTGAAGCCGCATTCGAGCACTTCCGCCACAAGCGGGCCTTCGCGCACTGGGACGAGCAGGTGCTGCACGACTACGTCAACCTGTGCACGCACGACGAGGACGGCGAGCGGGCCCTGAGCTTCGACCGCGCGATCGAAACCGCGATCTACAACACCCTGCCGCACAACCTGCCGCAGGTGCTGGACCGCCATCCGCTGCGCTGCCCGGCCGCCTTCGTCGGCGGGTGCCAGTCGCAGGAGTCCAAGCAGGTGGGGCTGGGCCTGACGGCCAGGGTCACGCAGGGCCGGATGACGATGATGGACGGCAGCCACCTGTTCCCGATGGAGAAGCCGGTGGCCACCGCCGCCGCCATCGAGGCGGCGCTGCGCTCGATGGAGCACGGCTAGCGGCCGCCGCCAGGCCGGTGCGGCCCGGCCTCACTCGGACTTGGGGCGATCCTCGCCCGGATGGACCCGGCGGGTGCCGTAGTCGTTGCGGCGCAACTGCTCGAGTGCCGTGGCGGCGCCCTTGCCCCAGGTGCGCTCGGCCGCCTGGGATTCTTCGCGCGGCGTGCGCCCGGTTTCCGCCCGGCTCGGATCAGCCGGGTTTGCCGCGCCGGGAGCCGGCCCGTCCTGTTCCATCTTCTTCGTCATGCCCACGTCTGCATGCAGGACCACCTGCACCATGGAGGCGATGATGGGCGCCACTTGCCGCGCATCCCTGTGGCCGCACGCCGATGCCGGGGGTAGGACGGCGCGCTCTCTGCAAGGGCCCTGCTACCCGTGCCACTCCACCCAGCCCATCGACGAGGTGAGCAGCACCAGCAGACCGAACACGATGCGGTACCAGGCGAACGGCGTGAAGCTGTGGCTGGAGATGTACCGCAACAGCCAGCGCACGCACACCCAGGCACTGAGGAAGGAGAACAGCAGGCCCACCCCGAACAGCGGCAGGTCCTGCGCCGACAGCAGCGCACGTTCCTTGTACAGCATGTACACGCCGGCGCCGACCAGGGTCGGGATGGCCAGATAGAAGGAGAAATCGGTCGCCGCCTTGCGCGACAGCCCCAGCAGCATGCCGCCGATGATGGTGGCGCCGCTGCGGCTGGTGCCCGGGATCATGGCCAGGCATTGCACCAGGCCGACCTTGAGGGCGTCCCTGGCACCCATCTGGTCGACGTCGTGGATGCGCACGCTGGACTGCTGGCGGCGCTCGGCCCACAGGATCACCAGCCCGCCCAGGATGAAGGTGGTGGCCACGACGCCCGGCGTGAACAGGTGCGCCTTGATGGCCTTGCCCAGCAGCAGGCCGAGCACGATCGCCGGCAGGAAGCCGATGGCCACGTTCAGGGCGAAGCGCTGCGCCTGCTCCTGCGTGGGCAGCGCCACCAGGGTGGAGCGGAGCTTCTGCCAGTAGACGATGATGACCGCCAGGATCGCACCCGTCTGGATGGCGATGTCGAAGACCTTGGCCTTCTCGTCGTCGAAACCCAGCAGGGCCCCGGCGAGGATGAGGTGGCCGGTGCTGGAAATCGGCAGGAACTCGGTCAGCCCCTCCACCACCCCCATGACTGCGGCCTTGGCCAGCAGGACGACATCCACGCGCGCTCCCTTCGACGAAAGCGGGGGATTATCGTTGGCTCAGCGGCCGGCTACCCCGCCCGCAGCGCCTCGCGCAGCTGCGACGCGCAGATCTGCACCGCGACACGGGCCTCGTCGACCACCTTGCCCATGGTGATGAAGCCGTGGATCTGGCGCTCGAAGCTGACCAGCGCGGCCGTGTTGCCGCTCTCGCTGAGCTTCTGGGCATAGGCGACGCCTTCGTCGCGCAGCGGGTCGAAACCGGCCGTCAGCACCAGCGCCGGCGGCAGCCCGCGGTGGTCGTCGTGCAGCAGCGGCGACAGCCGCCAGTCCAGGTCGCCGTCCTGGCCGGCCAGGTACAGGTCGTGGAAATAGGCGATGGTGTCCCGGGTGAGCAGGTAGCCCTCGCCATTGCGGGTGTGCGAGGGCCAGCCGCGGCGCTGGTCGGTGGCCGGGTAGATCAGCAGCTGGTACGCGATCGGCAGCCCCTGGGCGCCGGCGTCGCGCTCGGTCAGCGCCACCACCGCCGCCAGGTTGCCGCCGGCGCTGTCGCCGCCCACGGCGAAGCGGGTGGCATCCAGGCCCAGTTCCTGCGCGCTGGCGTGGATCCAGCGCGTGGCGGCGATCGAATCGTCCACCGCCGCCGGAAACGGATGCTCGGGTGCGAGCCGGTAGTCCACCGAGACCACCGCGCAGCCGGAGCCGTTGCACAGCTGCCGGCACAGCACGTCGTGCGTGTCCAGGTCGCCGATCACCCAGCCGCCGCCGTGGTAGTACACCAGCACCGGCAGCGCCTGCCCGACGTCGCTGCCCAGCGGCCGGTACAGCCGCAGCGGAATGTCGCCGGCCGGCCCCGGGGCCGCCAGGTTGCGCACCAGTCCGACGTCGGGCGGCTCGGGTTGGGTGACGGTGCGCCGCAGCAGGTAGTACTCGCGCGCCTGCTCCGGCGGCAGGGTATGGGTGGGCGGGATGCCCTTTTCCACCATCAGGCGCAGCAGCATCTGGTCGGCCGGGTGCAGCATCGTGGGTCTCCTGGGTTGTCGGCCCGGCAAGTCTGACACAGCGGCCCGGGCGCGCTGCGCTCCGCCTGGATGCCGCCGAGTTCTGGCAGTTGCACCGCGGCACCGTCGTGCGCGCCGCGACGAAGCCGGCAGGCTGCACCTGACGCTGCGCGGCCGGCCGGAGCGCTGGAGCGTGAGCCGGCTGTACGCGCACCGGTTCAGGGCGATGCAGCCCAAATGCGGCCCCGTCCTACAGGCGCCGGCCGGGGCCTGCGGTCTACTACGCCCATCGGTTTGCGGGGCTGGCCCGAATGGATCGACCAGCCCTGCCACGGAAATCACCCCGACTCCTCTGAGTCCCCTCCTCCTCCGGGGTGAGCTGGTCCGGCCCTCCGTCCCGCGACTGGCAAGTTGCCCCCAAGCCACCGGCTTGGGGGCTCTTTTTTTTCCCGTTCCATCTTGGAGCATGCAAGCGATGGGCCGGGTAGGGTCCATCCTACCGGCGCTGCTGAAGCGTTCGGGCACGTCTGTTGCGTTCGATTGGGTACCTTGTCGCCGTGCGGCGTCACCTCCTGGCCCGCCCGCCGTCCAACCCAAGCCCATGGCCCGCGACGATTCCCGCCCCTCGCACGACAGCGAACGACGCTCCGGCAACGGGCGTGGGCGTGCCACGGCCGGCCCGCAGGCGCGGCGCGGCAACAGCGGCTACGGCATGGACAGCATCCGGCGCAACCTGCGGGTGCAACTGGAGCAGCGCCGGCTGCTTCGGCCGGGTTCACCCTGGGACGAGGACGACAGGAGCAACGACCCGTCCTGAGGCCGGACGAGGTGGACCTCAGGTCTTGGTCGCACGGCGCCGCGTGACGATGCCGTTGAGCACCAGCGCGATGCCGCGGTCGGCGATCTGCTCGGGCGAGAGCTCGCCGTCCGGCCGGTACCAGCGGCCGATCCAGCTGAGCGCGCCGCCCAGCATGAAGGCAGCCATCTTGGGGTCGCAGGGCGCGATGCTGCCCTCCTGGATGCCCTCGGCCACCAGGCGGCGGAACTCCTGGTCGATGCCCGACTTGAGCGCGCGCAGCTCGCGCCGCAGCGGCGGCGGCAGCGGGTCCTCGCCGATGCGGATCACGCAGCGCCCGAACTCCTGCGTGACGATGAGCGCGTAGACCCGCATGCAGGCCACCAGCTGGTCGATCGCGCGGCCGCCGGCACGGCGCACCACGACGATCTCGTCGCGCATCATGCCCAGCGCGGTGCGCACGCATTCGAGCAGGATGTCGTCCTTGCTCTTGACGTAGTAGTACAGCGTCGGCTTGGTCACGTGCAGCCGCTCGGCGATGTCGTCGAGCGAGGTGGCGTGGAAGCCCCGCTCGTTGAACAGCTGCGCCGCCGCGTGCAGCACCGCCTGGCGCTTCAGCTCGCGCTGCTGCGCCCGCGTGTCCGCCGCCAGCCACGGCGATTCGGGGGCGGCGGCGGGGCGACTGGACGGAGGGCTCATGGCTCTGGCTGGGGTATTTCCCGATGCCTCGTGACCGTTGAGCATCGAAGATGGTTACCGACCAGTAGAAATTCTACGAACGAGTAACACCCCTGGGCACCACGCAAACCCTGATGCCGCCCTTGTCCGCAGTTCCCGAGCCCGGCGCGTCCGGCGCGCCCGTCCTGCAGGTGCGCGAGCTGACGCTCGCCTTCGGCGGCGTGAAGGCGCTCACCGGCGTCACGCTGGACGTGCAGCCCGGCTCCATCACCGCGGTGATCGGCCCCAACGGCGCCGGCAAGACCTCCCTGTTCAACACCATCTCCGGCTTCTACCGGCCGGCCTCCGGCCGGGTGCTGTTCGACGGCGCCGACATCACCCGCACACCGGCGCCGCGCCGCGCCGCCATGGGGCTGGCGCGCAGCTTCCAGAACATCGCCCTGTTCCGCGGCATGACCGTGCTGGACAACATCAAGCTGGGCCGGCACGCGCACCTGAAGTCCAACGTGCTGGATGCGCTGCTGTACGTCGGCCGCGCGCGGCGCGAGGAGGCTGAACTGCGGCGCGAAGTGGAGGAACGGATCATCGACTTCCTCGAGATCGACCACATCCGCCACGCACCGGTGGCCGCCCTGTCCTACGGCCTGCAAAAGCGGGTGGAGATGGCGCGCGCGCTGGCCATGCAGCCCAAGGTGCTGATGCTCGACGAGCCGGTGGCCGGCATGAACCGCGAGGAAACCGAGGACATGGCGCGCTTCATCCTCGACGTGCGGCGCGAGTGGGGCGTGACGGTGCTGATGGTGGAGCACGACATGGGCATGGTCATGGACCTGTCCGACCACGTGGTGGTGCTCAACTTCGGCCAGGTGATCGCCAGCGGCAAGCCCGCCGAAGTACAGGCCAACCCCGAGGTGGTGCGCGCCTACCTGGGCGCCGGCGACATCGGCGAGCTGCGCCGCAAGCTGCGCGCGGCGCCCCCGGCGCCCGCGGCGGCGGGGGTGGCCTGATGGACTGGGCCTACCTGTTCGAGATCTCGCTGACCGGCGTGGCCGGCGGCGGCCTGTATGCGCTGGCGGCGCTGGCCTTCGTGCTCGTGTACAAGGCCACCCGCGTGGTCAACCTGGCCATCGGCGAGATGCTGATGGTCGGCGCCTACCTGTTCTTCGCCTTCGCCGCCTCGTTCGCACTGCCGATCTGGCTGGCGATCCTCGGCGCCGTGCTGGGCGCCGGCCTGCTGGGCGCCGTGATCGAGCGCACCATGATCCGCCCGCTGCTGGGCGAGCCGCCGATCTCGGCCTTCATGGTGACGGTGGGGCTGGGTTCCATCCTGGTCGGCCTGGTGGAGATCATCTGGACCGCCGACCAGCGCCGCCTGCCCGAGTTCTTCCCCAACACACCGGTGATGGTCGGCGATGCCTTCCTCGCGCCCAAGGTCGCCTACGGCGCGCTGGCCGCCACCGCACTGATCGCGCTGGCGCTGCTGCTGTTCCGCTTCTGGCGCGGCGGCGTCGCCCTGCGCGCCACCGCCTCCGACCAGGGCGCCGCCTACATGATGGGCATCAACGTGCCGCGCGTGTTCTCGCTGGCCTGGGTGGCGTCGGCCATGATCGCCGCGGTCGCCGGCATCGTGGTCGGCGCCATCGGGGGCATCTCCTCCTCGATGGGCGTGTTCGGGCTGTCGGTGCTGGTGGTGGTGATCGTCGGCGGCCTGGACAGCGTGCTGGGCGCGCTGGTCGGCGGCCTGTTCATCGGCCTGGTGGAAGCGCTGGCCGGCGCCTTCCTGGGCGCCGAATACAAGCTGCTGGCCACCTTCGTGGTGCTGGTGGTAGTGCTGATGATCCGGCCCTACGGCCTGTTCGGCACCCACGAGATCGAGAGGCTCTAGAGAACATGAACCCCCACGTTTCACGCTTCGCGTGTGCACTGCCCCCCGAGGGGGCGCAGTCCGCCCTTGGGGCGGCCCGGCGGGCGGACTGATCGCGATGCGAATCGGCACCCTCAAGGAAAGCTACGTCGCGGACGCCGCGCTGTTCGACTCGGCCACCCAGAAGACCTGGCTGGGCGTGGGTGCGGCGCTGCTGCTGCTGTTCCCCTTCCTGGCCAACGACTACTGGCTGTACCTGGCCTGCCTGGTCGCGATCAACGTCGCCAGCGCCACCGGGCTGAACATCCTGACCGGCTACACCGGGCTGGTGAGCCTGGGCCAGGCGGCCTTCATGGGCCTGGGCGCCTACACCGTGGCCATCCTGCAGATCCGCGCCGGCACGCCCTTCCTGCTGAACCTCCTGGCCGGCGGCTTCGTCGCCATGGTCGGCGGGCTGGTGGTGGGCATCCCCTCGCTGCGGGTCAAGGGCCTGTACCTCGCGATCGCCACCATCGCGGCCTCGTTCATCGCCCACTTCCTGTTCGCCAACCTCGAATTCACCGGTGGCACCGGCGGGCTGTCGCTGCCGCCGGCGGAGCTGTTCGGTCTGGCACTGGACCGGCCTTCGCGCATCTACTGGCTGATCGTGCCGGTCACGGTGCTGATGGTGCTGGGCGCGGCCAACCTGTTCCGCACCCGCGTGGGCCGCGCCTTCATCGCCATCCGCGACCGCGACATCTCGGCCGAGGTGCTGGGCATCCCGCTGCTGCGCTACAAGCTGCTGTCGTTCGGCCTGTCCTCGTTCTACGCCGGCGTGGCCGGCGGCCTGTGGGCCTACTTCTTCCGGGTGGTCACGCCCGAGAGCTTCCCGCTGCTGATGTCCATCTTCTTCCTGGCCGCCATCATCGTGGGCGGCATGGGCACCATCCTGGGCGGCATCCTGGGCGCCGTCTTCATGACCATGGTGCCGGAGCTGCTCAAGCTGGTGTTCGACCTGCTGCCCGGCGGCAGCGAGATGACGGTGTTCCTGTCGCCGGTGCGCACCGTCGTGTTCGGCGCGCTGATCGTCGGTTTCCTGGTGTTCGAGCCCAACGGGCTCGCCGAAGTGTGGCGGCGCATCCGCCGCTTTTTCCATCTGTGGCCGTTCCGTAACTGAGTAACGAAGGAGACATCCATGCAATCCGACAAGCCCCTGACGATGCGCCGCCGCAGCCTGGTGCTGGGCAGCGCCGCCGCGGCCGCCAGCCTGGCCGCACCCGGCCTGGCCCAGGCGCAGGCCGAAGACATCGTCATCGGCGGCTCCATCCCCATGACCGGCGTGTTCGCCTTCGCGGGCATCGGCATCAATGCCGGCATCAGCGACTACGTGAAGATCGTCAACGACGCCGGCGGCATCAAGGGCCGCAAGGTCCGCTACGTGCCGGAAGACACCGGCTACAAGGTCGACGTGTCGGTGGCCGCGTTCAAGAAGATCACCAGCCAGAACAAGGTCAACCTGTACTACGGCGACTCCACCGGCTTTTCCAAGACCATCAACCCGGAGCTGGACCGCAACGGCAACATCCTGATGGCCGGCGCCTCCTTCGCCACCGAGCTGAACGATCCGAAGAAGTTTCCCAACCAGTTCCTGGTGGGCCCCGACTACACCGAGATGTTCGGCATCCTGCTGCGCCACATCGCCAGGGAGAAGCCGGGCGCCAAGGTGGCCTTCGTCTATTCCGACTCCGAGTTCGGCCGCGACCCGATCGACGAGAGCGAGGCGCTCGCGAAGAAGCTGGGGCTGTCGGTGCCGGCCAAGATCATGACCCCGCCCGGCAGCGTGGACGTGTCCACCGAGGTGATCAAGCTGCGCCGCGCCGCGCCCGACTACACCATCTTCCACGGCTACATCCTGGCGCCCATCCCCGAGTTCATCCAGCAGGGCAAGCAGCAGGGCATGACCAGCAAGTGGATGGGCACCTTCTGGACCATGGACAGCTCCACCGTCATGAAGATGGGCGAGGCCGGCGACGGCTTCATGGGCGTGATGCCCTACCGCTACTACTACGACACCGAGAAGGCGCCGATGCTGGAGAAGATCCGCGCCATGCGGCCGGAGTACCAGAGCACGGCCTACACGCAGGGCTTCCTGACGGCGATGCTGTTCGTCGAATCGGCCAGGCGCACGCTCGAAGCCGGCAAGCCGCTGACGGGCGCCAACCTGAAGGCGGCGCTGAACTCCATCAAGGACTTCGACACCGGCGGCATCATCGGCAAGCCCATCACCATCAAGGGCAACTCCATCCCGGTGGGCCGGGTCTACCGCGCCGACATGAAGGCGAAGAAGATGGTGCCGGCCTCCGACTGGATCGCGCTGAACTGATGTCGGGTCCGGCGGCCAGGGCGGCGGACCTGATCCTCGAGGTCAACAACATCGAGGTGGTCTACAACAAGGTCGTGCAGGTGCTGCGCGGCCTGTCGCTGGCCGTGCCGCGCGGCCGCATCGTCGCGCTGCTGGGCGGCAACGGCGCGGGCAAGTCCACCACCCTGAAGGCGATCTGCGGGCTGCTGCCGCTGGAAGACGGCGAACTGCAGGCCGGCCAGATCGGCTTCGACGGGCAGGACACCGCCCGCCTGGCGCCGCAGCAGCTGGTGCACCGGGGCCTGTGCCACGTGATGGAAGGCCGGCGCATCTTCGCCGACCTGACCGTGGAGGAGAACCTGGTGGCCGCCACCTACGCGCAGGCCGGCCGCAAGGCGCAGCCGCGCGACTTCGACGCGGTCTATTCGTACTTCCCGCGGCTGCACGAGCGGCGCCGCGGGACCGCCGGCTACCTGTCGGGCGGCGAGCAGCAGATGCTGGCCATCGGCCGCGCGCTGGTGGGCGACCCGCAGCTGATCCTGCTGGACGAGCCCTCGCTGGGCCTGTCGCCACTGCTGGTGGAGGAGATCTTCACCATCATCGCGCGCATCAATGCCGAACGCGGCGTCTCCATGCTGCTGGTGGAGCAGAACGCCAGCATCGCGCTGGCCGTGGCGCACGATGGCTACATCATGGAAAACGGCAAGATCGTCATCGACGGTACTGCGGAGCGGCTGGCCGACGACCCGGACGTGCGCGAGTTCTACCTGGGCATGGGCGGCGCCGGGCACGCCAAGAGCTTCCGCGAGCTGAAGCACTACAAGCGGCGCAAGAGATGGCTGTCATGACCCACCCCCGAAGCGCCTGCGGCGCTCCCCCCTCAAGGGGGTGTTACCAGCGGCCCGGCAAAGCCGGTTCCGCGGTGGCCCTGGAATTGCCCTCGCGAATTCCACGCGGGTGGCTCGCAATGGAGAACCGGGGTTGAGCGCGTTTCACAATCACCTTCCCGAGAAGACCCTGCCGCAGATGCTGCGCGAGCAGGCGCGCCGCCAGGGCGGGCGCGTGGCCATCCGGCAGAAGGACTTCGGCATCTGGAACCCGCTGACCTGGGCCGACTACCTGCGCCGGGCCAGCCACTTCGGGCTGGGCCTGTCCACGCTGGGCGTGGCGCGCGGCGGCCATGTCGGCGTGATCTCCGAGAACCGGGTCGAGTGGGTGCTGGCCCAGATGGGCAGCGGCCTGGTCGGCGCCGTGACCGTCGGCGTCTACCCCACCAGCCCGAGCAACGAAGTGGCCTACGTGGTCGGCCACGCCGATTGCGAGGTGGTGGTGTGCGAGGACCAGGAGCAGACCGACAAGCTGCTGGCCACGCTCGACCAGCTGCCGAAGCTGCGCCGCATCGTCGTCATCGAGACCAAGGGCCTGGCCAGCTTCACGCCGGCCGAGCGCGAGCGCATCGTCACCTTCGCCGAGGTCGAGGCCGCCGGCCGCGCCCTGCAGCAGCAGGAGGGCGACGCCCGCATCGACGCCGCCCTGGCCGCGCAGACGCTGGACGACATCGGCCTGATGATCTACACGTCCGGCTCCACCGGCGCGCCCAAGGGCGCCATGACTTCCTGGCGCAACATCCGCGGGGTGGTGCCCGGCATCGTGGAGCGCCTGCAACTGGACGAGCGGACCTCGCACCTGTCGTACCTGCCGCTGTGCCACGTGGCCGAGCAGATGCTGACCACCTTCGTGCCGCTGTACCTGGGCTCGCAGGTGAACTTCGGCGAATCGATCCGCACCGTGCAGGAGGACCTGCGCGAAGTGGCGCCCAGCATGTTCCTGGGCGTGCCGCGCATCTGGGAGAAGCTGCACGCCTCGATCACGATCAAGATGCAGGAAACCGGGCCGCTGCGCCGCCGCCTGTTCGAGCGGGCGCTGGCCGCCTGCGGCCCGCTGGCCGAGAAGCCGCGCGGCCGGTGGACGTTCGGCGAGAAGATCGGCTACTTCGTCTCGTACTGGACGGTGCTGCGCTCGCTGCAGAACTTCGTCGGACTGCGCCGGGCGCGGGTGGCGCTCACCGGCGCCGCGCCGATCCCGCCGGACGTGGTGCGCTTCTTCCGCACGCTGGGCCTCCCGCTGGTGGAGGTGTACGGCCTGACCGAGTCCACCGGCATGATCACCGGCCAGCGCCTGGACGACGTGAAGATCGGCACCGTCGGGCCGCCCACGGTGGGCGTGGAGCACCGCATCGGCGAGCAGGGCGAGCTGCTGGTGCGCGGCGACGTGGTGTTCGCCGGCTACTACAAGAACCCCGAGGCGTCGGCGGCGGCGGTGCGCGACGGCTGGCTGCACACCGGCGACGTGGTGGAGCAAGGGGCGAACGGCCACCTGCGCATCGTCGACCGGCTCAAGGACATCATGATCACCGCCGGCGGCAAGAACCTCACGCCGTCGGAGATCGAGAACACCCTGAAGGGCAGCCCCTTCATCAAGGAATGCATCGTGGTGGCCGAGGCGCGCAAGTTCGTCTCGGCGCTGATCCAGATCGACTACGAGACCGTGGGCAAGTGGGCCGAGGCGAACCGGCTGGCCTTCACCCACTTCCGCTCGCTGGTGGAGAACCCGCGCGTGCGCGAGCTGATCGCCGCCGAGGTCGACCGCGGCAACCAGCGCCTGGCCCAGGTGTCGCAGGTGCGCAAGTTCCACCTGCTCACCAAGGAGCTGGACCACGACGACGGCGAGGTCACCGCCACCATGAAGGTGCGCCGCGCCAGCGTGTACAAGGCCTACGCGCAGGAGATCGAGGGCCTCTACGCGTCCGGGGCGGGAGCGGCCTAAGCGGCCGGAGAACCGGCCCCGCCCGGCTCCATCCACCCGACCGCGCGCGCCTGCGCATGCGTGCGGTCCAGGGCCTGGCGGATCAGCCCGTACAGCTCGTCCACCTGCGCCCGGGTCGTGATCAGCGGCGGCGCGACGATCATCCGGTCTCCCACCGCCCGCATCACCAGCCCCAGGTCGAAACAATGCCTGCGGCACGCCAGGCCGACGGCCGTCTCCGGGGCGAAGGCTTCGCCCCGCGAGGGATCGCGGCACAGCTGGATGGCGGCCATCAACCCGCAGCTCTGGACCTCCCCCACCAGCGGGTGGTCCCGCAGCTCCGCGAGCCGCCCCGCCAGGTAGGGGCCGGTGTCTGCGCGCACCTGCTGCACCAGCCCCTGCTGCTCGATCAGGTCCAGGTTCGCCAGGGCCACGGCGCAGGCCACCGGGTGGCCCGAGTACGTGTACCCGTGCTCGAACTCCCCGCCACGCTCGATCAGCACGCGCGCGATCCGCTCCCCGACCATCACGCCGCCCAGCGGCACGTACCCGCTGGTCACGCCTTTCGCGAACGTCATCAGGTCCGGCGCGGTCCCGAAGGTCTCGCAGCCCCACCACCGGCCCGTGCGGCCGAATCCGCAGACGACCTCGTCGCTCACCAGCAGGATGCCGTGGCGCTCGCAGATGCGCTGGATCTCCGGCCAGTAGGTGGCCGGCGGCACGATCACGCCGCCGGCGCCCTGCACCGGCTCGCCGATGAAGGCGGCGACCCGGTCGGAGCCGATCTCCGCGATCTTCTCCTCCAGCCAGCGGGCCGCGACGACGCCGAAGGCGTCGCGGCCGAGTCCCTTCGCCGCCCCGTCGCGATGCGCCCAGTAGTGCGGCTGGTCGATGTGGACGATGCCCGGGAGGGGCAATCCCCCTTGCCGGTGCATCGCCGCCATGCCGCCCAGGGAGGCCGCCGCCAGCGTGGAGCCGTGGTAGGCGTTGAGCCGCGAGACGATCACCTGGCGCTGCGGCTGCCCCACCAGGTCCCAGTAACGGCGCACCAGCCGCACGACGGTGTCGTTCGCCTCGGAGCCGGAACTGCCGAAGAACACGTGCCCGAACTGCGCGGGCGCCAGCGCAGCGAGCCGCTCGGCCAGGGCGGCGGCCGCCGGCGTCGTGGTCTGGAAGAAAGCGTTGTAGTACGGCAGGGTCCGCATCTGCTGCGTGGCGGCCTCGACCAGCGCATCCTGGCCATAGCCGACGTTCACGCACCACAGCCCCGACATCGCATCGAAGATCCGGTGGCCCTCGCTGTCCCACACGTACACGCCCTCGCCGCGGGTGATCACGCGCACCCCCTGGGCGGCGAGCGCCTGGTGGTCCGTGAACGGGTGCAGGAAGTGCGACGCGTCCGCGGCCTGCCACTCGCCGGTGCTGCGCCGCGCGAACGGCGGCAGGTCCGTCCTGAAGGCTGGCGTGTTGGCCGTCATGTCGCGTCTCCTGCTCAGACGTGGAGTAGGAGGTGCTCGCGCTCCCAGGGCGAGATCACCCGCATGAACTCCTCGTGCTCGAGGTCCTTGATTTCGGTGTACACGGTCAGGAACTCCTTGCCGAGCACCTCGGCCAGGTCCTGTTCGGCACGCAACAGCGACACCGCTTCGCCCAGGCTGCGGGGGAGCTCGAACGCGCTCTGGTAGGCGCTGCCCTTGCACTCCTCGGTGGGCTCGATGCGCTGCTCGATGCCCAGCAGGCCGCAAGCCAGCGTGGCCGCCAGCGCCACGTAGGGATTCGCATCCGCACCGATGACCCTGTTCTCGACGCGGCGGGCCCGCGGCGTGGAGACCGGGGAGCGGATCCCCACGGTCCGGTTGTCCACGCCCCACTGGATGTTGATCGGGGCCGCGGTGAAGCGCGCCAGGCGCCGGTAGCTGTTGACGTACGGCGCGAAGAGCGCCATGGCGGCCGGGATGTATTTCTGCAGGCCGCCGATGTACCAGTAGAACTCCTGGCTGGGCGTGCCGTCCTCGTTGCTGAACAGGTTGCGTTCGCTGTCCCGGCTCACCAGGCTCTGGTGCACGTGCATGGCGCTGCCCGGCTCGCCCGCGATCGGCTTGGCCATGAACGTGGCGTACATGTCGTGCCGCAGGGCCGCCTCGCGGACCGTGCGCTTGAACAGGAAGACTTCGTCGGCCAGCGCCAGCGGCGCCGAGTGGAAGAAATTGATCTCCATCTGGCCGGCGCCCACCTCGTGGATCAGCGTGTCCACGTTCAGCTCCATCTTCTCGCAGTAGTCGTAGACGTCCTCGAACAGCGGGTCGAACTCGTTGACGGCGTCGATGGAGTACGCCTGGCGGGAGGTTTCGGCGCGGCCGCTGCGCCCGATGGGCGAGCGCAGCGGCTGGTCGGGATCGGTGTTGCGGGCCACGAGGTAGAACTCCAGCTCCGGCGCCACCACGGGAATCCAGCCCTTGCGGTCGAACAGCTCGCAGACACGGCGCAGCACCGCCCGCGGCGCGAACGGCACCAGCCGGCCGTCGCGGTCGTAGCAGTCGTGGATCACCTGCGCCGTGGGGTCGGCCGCCCAGGGGACGATCCGCACGGTGGTGGGGTCGGCCACGAGGTGCATGTCGGCGTCGTTGCGGCTGACGACGTCGAAGTAGGGCCCCTGGTCCGGATATTCGCCGGTGACGCTCATGGCCACCACGACTTC
Organism: Ramlibacter sp.; assembly: GCF_036676645.1. GTDB lineage: Bacteria > Pseudomonadota > Gammaproteobacteria > Burkholderiales > Burkholderiaceae_C > Ramlibacter. Next base: position 2,612 of record NZ_JAKFCM010000029.1, on the reverse strand, counting down.
GGGAAGCCGCATCCCGCGGTCTTCCGTGAACTTCTCCCGCGGAAGGATCTTGCCCCTGGCCACGCCGGTGAGGTCCGGCACCAGGCATTCGATCTCGGTGACGCGGTGCGCGTTGAGCCAGTTGTCCAGTTCGGCGAACTGGAACGGCCGACGGTCTTGCAGGAAGGGGGCCATGGTGTCGTCGCTCGCGAGAGCCACGAAATCATCCTAGTCCACCGGGCCCGCCGATCGGCTGCCGGGCTGGCTCCAAAGAGCCATCCGCGCGCACCAAAAAAAACCCCGCGGCGCGGGGGCGCACGCGGGGGACCTTGGAGAAAAACGGTTGTGCTTGCCGGGCTGGCGATCAGCGCCAGTGACCATGGCCCCGGTGGCCGTTGCCATGCCCGTGGCCGCGGTTCTTGAAGTGGCGGTGGCCGTGGCCATCGAAGTGGCTGCGGGAGTGCCAGCCGCTGCGGTAGACCACCACCGGCGCCGGTTGCTGGTAATAGATGCCGCCCGGGTAGACCACCTGCGGCGAGGTGTACACCACCGGCGGCACGATGACCGGCGCGGGCACCACCACGACCGGGGCAACGGGACGGTGGTTGCCGACATCGACGTGGACGCCCGGCGCGGCCTGCACGCCGACCGACCAGTACACGTCGCGGGCCTGGGCCGCACCCATGGCGGCGAATGCCAGCGAACCCAGAAGGGCGGCCTTGCCGATGAGGGAACGGTTGGAACTCATGGGGAAATCTCCTGTTAAGGGTTGCCGCGGCATGCAGGGCACACCGATGTGCGTATTTAACGCTGGGGCAGCCCTGCTGACTACGCGGGGCAGGTCAAGAGCGTTGCGAGACGTAACCCAGCGCAGCCGGGGTAACCCGTAGAGCCCAACCTAGAATCAGCCCCGATATGACCTCCCCCGCCGAGAAAGACAGCGCCAAGCCCAGCCATTTCCTGCGCCAGATCATCGAGCGCGACCTCGAACAGGGCACGTACTCGCAGCGGCGCTGGGCCGGCCACCCGGGTGATGCGGCCACGCAACAGGCGGGCCCGCCCGACCCTGCGCGCATCCGCACCCGCTTTCCGCCCGAGCCCAACGGCTACCTGCACGTGGGCCATGCCAAGAGCATCTGCCTGAATTTCGGGCTGGCCCGCGACTACGGCGGCATCTGCCACCTGCGCTTCGACGACACCAACCCCGAGAAGGAAGAGGTCGAGTACGTCGAATCGATCAAGGACGCGGTGCGCTGGCTGGGATTCGACTGGGAGGCCAAGGGCACCCGCCACCTCTACCAGGCCAGCGACTACTTCGACTTCATGTACCGCGCCGCCGAATACCTGGTGGGCGCCGGCCTGGCCTACGTGGACGAACAGACGCCGGAGCAGATGCGCGCCAACCGCGGCGACTTCTCGCGGCCGGGCGTGGACAGCCCCTTCCGCAACCGGTCGGCGGACGAGAACCTGCAGCGCTTGCGCGCCATGCGCGACGGCCAGCTGCCCGACGGCGCCGCGGTGCTGCGCGCGAAGATCGACATGGCCAGCCCGAACATCAACATGCGGGATCCGGCCCTGTACCGCATCAAGCATGCGGAGCACCACAACACCGGCGACAAGTGGTGCATCTACCCCATGTACACCTTCGCGCACCCGATCGAGGACGCGCTGGAGAACATCACCCACAGCTTCTGCACGCTGGAGTTCGAGGACCAGCGGCCGTTCTACGACTGGCTGCTGGACCGGCTGGCCGAGGGCGGGCTGGTCAACAAGCCGCACCCGCGCCAGTACGAGTTCGCGCGGCTGAACCTGACCTACGTGGTCACCAGCAAGCGCAAGCTCAAGCAGCTGGTCGACGAAGGCCACGTGGGCGGCTGGGACGACCCCCGCATGCCCACCATCGTCGGCCTGCGCCGGCGCGGCTACACGCCCGAATCGCTGCAGCTGTTCGCCGAGCGCATCGGCGTGAGCAAGGCCGATAGCTGGATCGACTACTCGGTGCTGGAAGGCGCGCTGCGCGACGACCTGGACCCCAGGGCCGCGCGCGCCATGGCGGTGCTGGACCCGGTGAAGCTGGTGATCGAGAACTGGGGCGAGGTCATGGGCGGCGACGACCAGCTCGATGCCTGCAGCGCGCCGGTGCACCCGCACGACGCCTCGCGCGGGCGGCGGCAGTTCACGTTCGGGCGCGAGCTGTGGATCGAGCGCTCGGATTACGAGGAAGCCCCGCCCAAGGGCTTCTTCCGTTTGTTCCCGGGGAACAAGGTGCGGCTGAAGTACGGGCACGTGGTGGAGTGCGTCGGCGCCGACAAGGACGCGAACGGCGCCATCACGCAGGTGCGCGCGAAGCTGATCCCGGACACCAAGAGCGGGACACCGGGGGCCGACGCCGTGAAGGTGAAGGGCAACATCACCTGGGTGGGCGTGGCCGATGGCCTGAAGGCGGAAGTGCGGCTCTACGACCGCCTGTTCGCCGTGCCGCAGCCGGGGACGGGCGAGAAGGACTTCCTGGAGGAGATCAACCCGGATTCACTGAAGGTGGTGACGGCGTACGTGGAGCCGTCACTGCGGGAGGCGAAGGGGGACGAGAAGTTCCAGTTCGAGCGGCACGGGTACTTCGTGGCGGATCGGGT
>NZ_JAKFCM010000028.1:0-2351 GCF_036676645.1 Ramlibacter sp. | reverse complement strand
CCACCTTGCCCTGGGTGGCCGCTTCGACGTCCTTCTCGAACTGCGCCAGGTTCAGCGCCGTGTGGTGGGTCGGCGGGAACTGGTGGCTGATGCGCATCGTGTGGTCGGCGGCAAGGGCCGGGCCGCCGATGCCGGCCAGGCCGGTGGCCAGCGCGGCTGCGACCAGCGTGCGGCGGGCGGGAAAGTGAATGCGGTTCATGGCGTGTCTCCTTCGTTGATTGGTCGGGAAAGGCTCAGGCCACCGCTCGCGCCGCGCGCAGGGCCTGGATGTCGGAAGCGCCGTAACCCAGCCCCTCCAGCAACTCGTCGGTATTCTGTCCGGACCGCGGCGGGTCCAGCCGCACGCCTAGGCGCGCGCCCTCCAGGGTGATCGGGATCAGGGTGGTCTTGACCGACTGGCCGGCACGCGGCCCGTCGGGCAGGCGCAGGTCGGCCAGGCCGCCGGTGGCCAGCAGGTGTTCGTCGTCGTACAGGTCCTCGGGGCGGCGGATCGGGGCGAACGGCAGGCCGGCCTTTTCCATCATCGCCGAGAGTTCGGCCGCACTGCGGTGGGCCAGCCGCTCGCGCAGCACCGGCAGCAGCTTCGGGCGGGCCCGCACGCGGTCGTTGTTGGTGGCCAGGGCCGGGTCGGCCGCCAGGTCCTCGAGCCCCAGGATGCGGCAGAACACCGTCCACTGGGCGTCGCTCACCGCGGCCAGGAAGATCTGCTCGCCGTCCCTGACCGTGAACACGTCGTACACCGCCCACGGGTTGTCGCGCGCCGGCAGCGGGGCCGCCGGCTTGCCGGTCAGGGCGTACTGCAGCATGTGCTGCCCCATCAGGAACACGTTGTTCTCGTACAGCGCGCTCTGCACCTCCATGCCGCGGCCGCTGATGCCGCGCTGGATCAGCGCGCCGAGCGCGCCGAGCGCGCCGAACAGGCCGCCCATGATGTCGTTGACGCTGGTGCCGGCGCGCAGCGGATCGCCCGGGCGGCCGGTCATGTAGGCCAGCCCGCCCATCATCTGCACCACTTCGTCCAGCGCCGTGCGGTGCTCGTAGGGGCCGGGCAAGAAGCCCTTGTGCGCGACGTAGATCAGGCGCGGGTTGACCTGCGACAGCGCGGCGTAGTCCAGGCCGTACTTGGCCATGGTGCCGGGCTTGAAGTTCTCCGCCACCACGTCGGCGCTGGCGGCGAGCTTGCGCGCCACCGCCGCGCCCTCGGGCTTGTGCAGGTCGAGGGCGATGCTCTTCTTGTTGCGGTTGAACATCGGGAAGAAGCCGGCGCCGGCGCCCAGCAGGCGGCGGGTGCGGTCGCCGTCGATCGGCTCGACCTTGATCACCTCGGCGCCCAGGTCGGCCAGCACCATGCCGCAGGTCGGGCCCATCACCATGTGGGTAAATTCGACCACCCGCAGGCCGGCCAGCGGCTGCGGCGCCTGCTGCGTCGGCCCGCTCATGCGGCCTCCCCGGCAGCCGGTTGCAGGGTCCGGGGCAGGCCGGCGCGCCAGAGCGTGCCGTGCAGCGTCTCGCCGTCCAGCCACTGGGCGACGCGCGCACGCAGCGCCAGCAGCCGCGCCAGGTCGAGGCCGGTGGGCACGCCCATGCTGGCGAACAGGTAGGCCAGGTCCTCGGTGGCGACGTTGCCGCTGGCGCCCGGTGCATGCGGGCAGCCGCCGATGCCGGCCAGGCAGGCGTCGAAGCGGGTGACGCCGGCGTCCAGCGCCGCCATCACGTTGGCGATGCCCAGCCCGCGGGTGTCGTGGAAATGGCCGCAGGCCAGCCGCTCGCCGGCGACGGCGAAGGCCTGCCCGAACAGGTCGCCCACCATCCGCGGGTCGGCGTACCCCACGGTGTCGGCCAGGCCGACGCGGTCGACGCCGGCATCCAGCACCGCCTGCAGCAGGCGAAGCACCTCGGCCGGCTCGACCCGGCCCTGCAGGGTGCAGCCGAAGGCCGTGCTGATGCCGACCTCGATCAGGCAGGCCGAGCCGGCGGCGTCGCGGGCAGCCCGGATGCGGCCGATCTCGGCGACCACCTCGTCGGGGGTCTTGCGCAGGTTGGCCAGGCTGTGGGCATGGCTGGCCGACAGCGGCAGCAGCATCAGGTCGGCGCCGGCGTCGATCGCGCGCTCGGCGCCCCTCAGGTTGGGCACCAGCACCGAGGTGAACAGTCCGGGCAGGGTCCGGGCGAAGGCCACCAGCTCGGCCGTGTCGGCCAGTTGCGGCAGCAGCCGGGGTGGCACGAACGAGCCGACCTCGATCTCGCGCTGGCCGGCCTCGTAGGCAGCGCGCAGCCATTCGAGCTTGTGCCCGGTCGGCAGGACACGGGCGATGCTCTGCAGCCCGTCGCGCAGGCCGACTTCGCGGATG
>NZ_JAKFCM010000027.1:0-1522 GCF_036676645.1 Ramlibacter sp. | reverse complement strand
GGCGCGCGGCCGCGCGCGGCGGTGTACGAAGCGGTGCTCGGCGGCCCCGGCTTCACGCTGCAATCGCTGCGGCCCTACGCCACCGGCTTGCGCAACTCGCTGGGGCTGGCCGTGGTGCCGGCCCGGGGGCGCCAGCCGGCGCGGCTCTGGCAGGCCGAAAACTCGGTGGACTACAGCGATGCCCAAGCCCCGGCCGAAGAGCTCAACGAGCTGGTGGACGGCGCCCATTTCGGCTGGCCGTATTGCGTGAGCGATGCGCGCGCCCGCAGCGTGGCCGCGCGCGGCTACGAAGGCCGGGCGCGCTGCAGCGGCCCCGCGCACCGCCCGCCGCACCAGGCCTGGCCCGCGCACGTGGCGCCGCTGCAGTTGCTGGTGGTGCCCCCGGCAGGCGCCGGGCAGGCGGCGACGCCCTGGAGCGGGCGGCTGCTGGCGGTCTGGCACGGCTACCGCGCCCAGGGTCAGCGCATCGTGGCCTGGCGGCTGGGGGCCGACGGCAGGCCGCAGGGCCCGCGCGAGCACATCGTCTCGGGCTGGTCCGCCGCGCCGGGCCTGCGCCCGCTGGGCAATCCGGCCGGTGCCACGGTGGACGCGCAAGGCCGCCTGTGGGTGGTGGAAGACCGCAACCACACCGTGCTGGTGGTGGCGCCGGCCGCAGGCGCCCGCTGACGGCTGCCGCCGCACCGGGGCGGCGCGACTGTTTCGGATTGAGACGGACACCGCGCGCCTTGACAAAGATCAATTCCGCGCCGGGTCCGACTGCTAGCCTGAAAACGTTCCCAGCCAAACCACGGAGAAATACCCCATGAACCGCTCCTTGATTGCACTGACCACCGCCCTGATCGCCGCCCAGGCCTGGGCCGCACCGGGTGACGACGAGGTCCTGAAACTCGCCAACAACGCGGGCTGCATGACCTGCCACCACATCGAGCCCGGCGGCAAGGGACCGAACGGCCTGCCGCCCATCGGCCCGGCCTGGCGCGAGGTCGCGGCCAAATACAAGAGCCAGAAAGGCGCGCAGCAGCAGCTCACCGCCACCGTGATGACCGGCTCCAGCCCTTATGAGAGCCACTGGAAGGGCAAGGTCAGCGGCCTGGCCATGCCGCCCAACAAGGTGGTGGTGTCCGAGGCCGATGCCGCCAAACTGGTGGCCTGGATCCTGAGCCTGGAGTGACCCCCTGCGCCGCTGACGCGGCTTCCCCCCTGGGAGGGGGGACCACGCTGGCGGCCCGGCAAAGCCGGTTCCGCGGCGTGTGCCGGGTGGAGGCACCGCGCGCCGGCGGCACATCAGTGGCGGCATTGCTCACCCGTGCTCGGCGACAATCGCCCCCATGCTCCAGTTCGACCTGCTCAAGACCGAAGGCCACGCGCGCCGTGGCCGCCTCACCCTCAACCACGGCGTGGTTGAAACCCCCATCTTCATGCCCGTGGGCACCTACGGCACGGTCAAGGGCGTCATGCCCTCCAGCCTCGAAGACATGGGCGCCCAGATCATCCTGGGCAATACCTTCCACCTCTGGATGCG
>NZ_JAKFCM010000026.1:0-2470 GCF_036676645.1 Ramlibacter sp. | reverse complement strand
TGGGGCAGGGCATGGGGCAGGGCATGGGGCGGGCGCGGCGTAGCCGCCCGAACGTCCGCTCTCCACCAAACTTCGCGTCGGTTTGCCGCTCCGGTTTCGCCGTCGAGCGCTTTGGATGCGACCGCCAAACGCAGACGCGCAAGGCCGCTGTGGCAGGCGAAGCCGGGGCTGCATCTTCAACGCCGATCCTGTCCCTGGCCGCGCACGCCAGCGCCCGGAAAGTTGCAGGCGCGGCGTTGCATCAGCAGGGCGGTGTAGCCTATGGTCATGGATTCCCTGATCACCGCCTCCGCGCGCGCGCTGGCCGCCGGCGACGCGCTCGGCGCCCTCAAGCGGGTCGCCCTGCGCGATGACCCGCCGGCGCTGGCCTTGCGCGGCATCGCCATGGCCCAGCTCGGTGAGCACCCGCGCGCCCGCGAACTCCTTCGGCGCGCTGCCCGCGGCTTTGGTGCCCACGAGGAACTGGCGCGTGCCCGCTGCGTGGTGGCAGAGGCCGAGGTGGCGCTGGCCATGCGCGACTTCGCCGGCTCGCCGCGCGCACTGGCGGCGGCGGCGGCCACGCTCGAGGCGCATGCCGACAGTGCCAACGCGCTGCAGGCCTGGCTCATCACGGCGCGCCGGCTGTTGCTGCTCGGCCGGCTGGATGAGGCTACGGCTGCGCTGGCGCGGCTGGATGCGCGCGGTCTCCCACCGTCGCTGCGGGCCGTGGCTGAACTGACCGCGGCCGAGCTGGCGCTGCGCGCGCTGCGCGTCGGCGAGGCGCGGATGGCGCTGGCGCGTGCGCACGCGGCGGCCGAACGTGCACAGGTGCCGGCGCTCATGGCCGAAGTCACTGAAGCGCGCGCTGCGCTCGACAGGCCCGCCGCCCGGCGCCTTACCACCAGCGGTGAGCAGGCGCTGCGCCTCGATGAGGTCTCGGCGCTGCTGGCCTCGGACGCGCTGGTGGTGGACGCCTGCCGCCGCGGGCTGGGCGCCGGCGACCAGTGGCGGCCGCTGGCGCGCCGGCCTGTGCTGTTCTCGCTGGCACGCTCGCTCGCCGAAGCATGGCCCGGCGATGTCAGCCGCGAAGCCCTGATCGAATCTGCCTTTCGCACCAAGCACCCCGATGAGACGCACCGGGCGCGCCTCAGGGTCGAGATCGGCCGTCTGCGCGCGCTCGTCAAAATGCTGGCGACCATCGAGGCGACCGAGCGGGGCTTCATCCTCAAGCCACTGGCCGGGCGCGACGTCGCCGTGCTGGCGCCGCCCATTGACGGCGACCAGGCTTCGCTGGTGGCGCTGCTCTCGGACGGCGCGGCCTGGTCGACCTCCGCCCTGGCCCTGGCCCTGGGCGCGAGCCAGCGCACCGTCCAGCGGGCACTCGCCGAGCTCGAAGCCGACGGGCGGGTGCGCGCCATCGGGCGGGCACGGGCGCAGCGCTGGCTGGCGCCGCCGCTGGCGGGATTCACGACGATCTTGTTACTCCCCGCTGCGCTGCCGATTGGATAAAGTGGTCTCCACGGCGCCGATGGACGGTGCAACAAGGAGCAGCGATGACCCGCAAGACCCTCAACGACAAACCCGAGGCCAAGGCGCGCCCCGCCGAGATCGTGCGCGAATACGGCTTCCCCGGCGTCCATGACATCGCCGGCGTCACCCACGATGGCCAGCGTGTCTGGGCCGCTACCGGCGCCAGGCTGATTGCCTTCGACCCCGCCAGCGGCGAGCTGACGCGCTCGCTGGAGTGCGCGGGCGACGCCGGCACCGCCTTTGACGGCAAACACCTCTACCAGATCGCCGAGACGCGCATCGACAAGATCGACCCGGCCACCGGCAAGGTGGTGGCGTCCATCCCGGCGCCCGGCAGCGGGAGCGACTCGGGCCTGACCTGGGCGGAGGGCAGCCTGTGGGTGGGCCAGTACCGCGACCGCAAAATCCACCAGGTCGACCCGAAGACAGGCGCCATCCAGCGCACGATTGAATCCAACCGCTTCGTCACCGGCGTGACCTGGGTGGACGGCGAGCTGTGGCACGGCACCTGGGAGGGCGACGACAGCGAGATCCGCCGGATCGATCCGCAAAGCGGCGCCGTGATCGAGCGGCTGGAGATGCCGCACGGCGTCGGCGTCAGCGGCATGGAGTCCGACGGCGCGGACCTCTTTTATTGCGGCGGCGGAAAGAGCGGAAAAGTCCGCGCCGTGCGCCGGCCCAAAGCCGCATAGACCGCATCAACGCAGCGCGCAAGGCCTAACGCCCTTGCGCTGACAACCCCATTCGGTCATTGGACCGATAACGAGCGCACCTGTTACCAGCACGGGTCGGGCGGCGCATTGACCAACGCAAACGGCTCATCGAGCCAAGGAGAAAACCATGAACACAGCAACTGCCGAAGTGAACACCGCGAACCATCCTGTCGTGTCCAGGGAGCGATGGCTGGCCGAGCGCAAGACGCTGCTGGCGCAAGAGAAGGAACTGACGCGCCTGCGCGACC
>NZ_JAKFCM010000025.1:0-2158 GCF_036676645.1 Ramlibacter sp. | reverse complement strand
TTCCGCGACGCCTACCAGGCCTTCTGGCAGGCCGGCTGGCCTTCGCTGGCCTGCGCGGTGGAAGACGGCGGCCAGGGCCTGCCCGCCGTGCTCGAAGCCCAGCTGTACGAAATGCTCAGCGCCGCCAACCACGGCTGGACCATGGCGCCGGGCCTGCTGCACGGCGCCTACGAGTGCATCAAGCACCACGCGTCGGACGCGCTGAAAGCGACCTACCTGGAAAAGGTCGCCACCGGCGAATGGCTGGCCACCATGTGCCTGACCGAGCCGCACGCCGGATCGGACCTCGGCCTGGTGCGCACGAAAGCCGTGCCCCTGCCGAACGACATGGACGGCCGCTTCGCGCTCAGCGGCACCAAGATCTTCATCTCCGGCGGCGAGCACGACCTCAGCGACAACATCGTGCATCTGGTGCTCGCGCGCCTGCCCGACAGCCCGCCCGGCCCGAAAGGCCTGTCGCTGTTCCTGGTGCCGAAGTTCTATGAGGATGGTGCCAGAAGCCCGGTGGTGTGCGAGCGCATTGAAGAAAAGATGGGCCTGCACGGCAGCCCCACCTGCGTGATGCGTTTCGATGAAGCCGCGGCCTGGATCGTGGGCGAACCCGGCAAGGGCCTCAACGCCATGTTCGTCATGATGAACGCCGCGCGCCTGCACGTGGGCCTGCAGGGCATCGGCCTGCTCGAAGCCGCCTGGCAGAAGGCCGACGCCTACGCACAGGAACGCCGCCAGATGCGCGCGCCGGGCAACAGCGCCAAAGCGGCGCCCGTCGCCGGGCCGCCCCAAGACGGGCAAGCCCCCTCGGGGGGCAGCGCATTACACGCAGTGAAAAGCGTGGGGGCCACGGTCCAGGCGGATGTCATCGCCCTGCACCCGGCCATGCGCCGCATCCTCGACACCCAGCGCGCCTGGATCGACGCCGGGCGCGTGATCGGCTACCGCACGGCGCTCGAACTCGACACCCTGAAACACCACCCCGACGCCGCGCGGCGCGAGGCCGCGGCGCGCTGGTGCAGCCTGGTCACCCCGGTGCTCAAGTCGGCCTGGACCGAACAGGCCTTCAGCGGCGCCAGCGCCTGCCTGCAGGTCTTCGGCGGCCACGGCTATGTGCGCGAGTGGGGCATCGAGCAGCACGTGCGCGACGCGCGCGTGGCCATGATCTACGAAGGCACGAACGAGATCCAGGCGATCGACCTGCTGCTGCGCAAGGTGTTGCCCGACGGCGCCACCGCGCTGCGGACCCTGCTGGCCGAGCTGGCCGTCGAACTGGGCGACAGCCCCGCCGCCGCGCGCACCCGGCAGGCCATGGCCCGCCTGGCCCGTTTCACCGGCGAACACCTGCTGCCCCACACCCAGGCCGCAGGCGCCGCCGCCGACACCCCCTACTGGCTGGCCGACGACTACCTGCGCGCGCTGGCCCTGGTGCTCATGGCCTGGGCCTGGTCGCGCATCGGCGCCACCGCAGGCGCCGATGCCGGGCGCTGGAGCCAGGCCCAAGCCGGTTTCTGGCGATGGATCTGGCCCGAATTCGAAATGCGCCTGGGCATGCTGGAAAACGGGCTGACGCCCGCTTGACCTGCGTCACCGGCACCCATCGGCCACCGCGCTATCCTTGCCCCATGCCCGAGATCACCGCCCCCACCGCCCCGCGCCGCGCCCGCGCGCCGCGCAAGACCAGCGCTCCCGCCACCGTGCCAGCCGCGCCCGTGGCCCCCAGCCCCACGCCCGAGCTCGACACCGCCTACCTCGAAACCCTGCTGGGCTACAACGCTCGGCGCGCGGCGCTCACGGTGATCTCGATATTCCTGCCGCGCATGGCGCCCTATGGCCTGCGGCCGGTGGATTTTTCGGTGCTCTCGCTCATCGGCCACAACCCCGGCGTGACCTCGCGCCAGCTCTGCGCGGCGCTCGACATCCTGCCGCCCAACCTGGTGGGCATGATCAAGAGCCTGGACAAACGCGGCCTGATCGAACGCCGCCCCCACCCCACCGACCGCCGCGCCCAGGGCCTGCACCTGTCGGCCACTGGCAAGAAGCTGCAGCGCGCGGCCCAGGCCACCGCGACCCGGCTCGAGCGGGAAGCCACGCACGCGCTGTCGGACGACGAGGTGAAGACCCTGATCAGCCTGCTGCGCCGGGTCTACCTCCGTTAGCCGTTAGC
>NZ_JAKFCM010000024.1:0-2310 GCF_036676645.1 Ramlibacter sp. | reverse complement strand
CGAGCTGCTCGACCGCCTCACCGCCGATATCGGCTGCAGCCCGCGTGCCCTGGCCGCGGCGCTGCTGCGCAAGGCCACCAACGGTCAGGCGCTGACCCTGGCCGAAGTCGAGCGCGAGCAACCTCTGGTGCCGAACGGTGCGCCGCGTGAGCGTAGCGAGCGCTCCGAGCGTGGCGACAGCCGCGACAGCCGCGAGCGTCGCGCGCCGATACCGCTGGGCGAAGGCCGTGCCCGCTGCCGTACCGCGCTGGGTGCGCGCGACGGTATCGCGGCGAAGAACCTGCTCGGTGCCATCCTCAACGAGGGCGGCCTGGCCCGCGAAGCCATCGGCCGCATCCAGGTGCGCGAGAGCTTCAGCCTGGTCGAGTTGCCGGAAGACGGTCTGGAGCGCCTGCTGAGCAAGCTGAAGGACACCCGCGTCGGCGGCAAGCCGTTGAAGCTGCGTCGTTACCGCGAGGATTGATTCGCGCTAACTGAAAAGCCCCGCATTGTCATGATGCGGGGCTTTTTTCTGCCTGGCGGTTTTGCCTGGCGAGCGGTTCAGGCGAAGCTGTAGATGTCCATGCCCAATGCGCCGAGGGTGAAACCGCTGTGCTCGACCTTGAAAGCGCCGCCAGCGCCGCGGGCGAAGAACAGTGGCAGCAGGTGCTCGTCGCTGGGGTGATTGCGCACGGCATCGGGCGCCTGGCGGCGATAGTCGTGCAGCGCCGTTTCATCGCCAGCGGCCAGTTTGGCCACCATCCAGTCGCGGAAGGCTTGCGCCCAGGGTTCGATCACCGCGGGGCCGGCGTGCCAGTCCAGCTCGCCGAGGTTGTGGGTGATGCTGCCGGAGCCGATCAGCAGCACGCCCTGCGCGCGCAGGCCGGCCAGGGCGCGGCCGACGCGGGTCTGCAGGGCCGGGCCGAGTTGGCTGGGCAGCGACAGCTGCACCACCGGGATGTCGGCCTGCGGGTACATCAATGACAACGGTACCCAGGCGCCATGATCGAGTGGGCGCTGCGGGTCGATGTGCGCGGACAGGCCGGCCTTGTCCAGCAGTTCGACGACCTCCGCGGCCAGTGCCGGGCTGCCGCAAGCGGGGTATTGCACGCCGTAGAGTTCGCGCGGAAAGCCATAGAAGTCATGCCAGGTCTCGGGCATGGTCGCGCCGCCGACCTGCAGCTCGCGGCTTTCCCAGTGCGCCGACACCAGCAGCACGGCGCGCGGGCGGGGCAGTTCGGCGGCCAGGCGGGCCAAGGCCGGGCCACTGGCGCCGGGTTGCAGGGCAAGCATCGGCGAGCCATGGGAGATAAACAGGGTGGGCAACATGATTGAGTTCCTGAGGTAGCATGTCGCCATGGTCGCGGCTGGCTATATCGATATCCAGCGTAAATTTCTGTGCTTATCAATCGAATTTGTGAGGGTATGGTGCGCGAGGACTTCTGGCTGGAGCGCTGGGCGCGGAATCAGATCGGTTTTCACCAGGACCAGGTCAACCCCTGCCTGCAACGGCATTGGTCGGCGCTGCAGCTGCCGGCAGGCGCGCGGGTGCTGGTGCCGTTGTGCGGCAAGAGCCTCGATCTGGCCTGGCTGGCCGCCCAGGGGCTGCGGGTGCTGGGGGTGGAGTTGGCCGAGAAAGCGGTCGAGGACTTCTTCGCCGAGCAGGGGCTACAGGCCGAGGTGGCCGAGCGGGGGGACTTCAAGGTCTACCGCGCCGGGGCGCTGGAGCTGTGGTGCGGCGACTTCTTCGCCCTAGGCGCGGCGGACGTGGTCGACTGCGTCGCACTCTATGACCGGGCTGCGCTGATCGCCTTGCCGCCGGCGCTGCGTGAGCGCTATGCCGCACACCTGACGGCCATTCTGCCGTCGGGTTGTGAGGGGCTGTTGATCACCCTGGACTACCAGCAGAGCCAGATGGAGGGGCCGCCCTTCGCGGTGAGCGACGCCGAGGTGCAGCAGCGTTTCGCTAGCGATTGGCAGCTCGAGACCCTGGAGCGGTTGGACGTGCTCAAGGGTAACTGGAAGTTCCTCAAGCAGGGCCTGCAGCGCTTGGACGAGACGGTCTATCGCCTGCACAGGCGCTGAGTGCTCGGCAAGAAAAAGGGCGACCCATGGGTCGCCCTTTGCGTTTCTGGCATTTAGCGCAGCTGGCGCAGCGCCTCGATGCGATCTTCCAGCGGCGGGTGGCTCATCAGCAGGCCGGCCAGCCCGTGCTTCAGGCCGCCGTTGATGCCGAAGGCGGTCAGGCTGTCGGGCATGTGCACCGGCACCCCTTGCTCGGCGCGCAGGCGCTGCAGCGCGGCGATCATCGCGCCGGTGCCGGCCAGCTGG
>NZ_JAKFCM010000023.1:0-3916 GCF_036676645.1 Ramlibacter sp. | reverse complement strand
CCGCTTCTGCGCCTCCGGCCTGTCGGCCGTGCAGATGGCGGCCGACCGCATCCGCGTGGGCGAGGCCGACGTGATGATCGCCGCCGGCACCGAGAGCATGAGCATGGTGCCCATGATGGGCAACACGCCCAGCCTGTCGCCCACCATCTTCCGCAACACGGACGACGTGGAGAGCTACGGCATTGCCTACGGCATGGGCCTCACGGCCGAGAAGGTGGCGCAGCAGTGGAAGGTGTCGCGCGACGCGCAGGACGCGTTCGCCGTGCAGTCGCACCAGCGCGCCGTGCTGGCCATGAAGAACGGCGAATTCACCGACGAGATCACACCGGTGGAAGTGACCGACCGCAGCGTGGACCTGGAGACCGCGGAGGTTGCCACCCGCAGCCGCATCATCAGCCTGGACGAAGGCGCGCGCCCCGACACCTCGCTCGAAGGCCTGGCCAAGCTGCGCACCGTGTTCGCCGCGCGCGGCTCGGTCACCGCCGGCAACAGCTCGCAGACCAGCGACGGCGCGGGCGCGCTGATCCTGGTGAGCGAGGCCGCCTTGAAGCGCTACAACCTCACGCCGCTGGCCCGCTTCGTGAGCTATGCGTCGCGCGGCGTGCCGCCCCACCTGATGGGCATCGGTCCTGTCGAGGCGATTCCGGCCGCGCTGAAGAACGCGGGCCTGAAGCAGGACGACATCGACTGGTTCGAACTCAACGAAGCCTTCGCGGCCCAGTCGCTCGCCGTCATGAACACCCTGGGCCTGGACCCGGCCAAGGTCAACCCCATGGGCGGCGCCATCGCGCTGGGCCACCCGCTGGGCGCCACCGGTGCCATCCGCTCGGCCACGGTGGTGCATGCGCTGCGCCGCCACAACAAGAAGTACGGCATGGTCACGATGTGCGTGGGCATGGGGCAGGGCGCCGCCGGAGTGTTTGAAAGGGTCTGACGACCCTCCCCCGCGCCGCGCTGGCAGCGCGTCACCCCCTCAAAGGGGGCGGGCACCAGCGGCCCGGCAAAGCCGGTTCCGCGGTGTCCCTGCGTTGGGACACTGTGCTCCGCCAATCGTTCTTAACGCGGTGCTCTCGGCGAGCCGCTGTACCACCAGTGAGCCGGCCCTACGGCCGTCCCAGCAGCAGGTACAGCCCGGTGTAGCCGCGTGCGGCGTGCACCAGGCTCAGGTAGAACGGGCCGACGCCGGTGTCCGCGCCCACGAACAGGCTGGAGCCGGTGCGCAGGCCCTTCAGGCCGATGTCGTGCCGGTCGGCCCAGGCGTTGCCCACTTCCAGCGAGCCGCCCGCGAACAGCGCGCGCGCCACCCCGACGTTCCAGGGCATGCGGCGGTAGTAGGTCAGGCGGCCAAACAGCAGGTAGTTGCCGGTCACCTGGCCCACGCGGTAGCCCGAGAGCTGCTGGAAACCGCCGAGCGAATATTCGTCGAGCGCGCCCAGCGGGATCTGGTTGGCGTAGCCCAGGCGCGCACCGGCGTTCAGTGTGTGGGGGCCCCACGAGCCCACGGCGTTGAACGTGCTGTCGAGCCGGACGAAATCGGTGCCGACGGTGCCTTCGGCGTTGCGCCGGCCCACCATCAGGTCGCCCTTGATCCGGTGGCCGGCCGAGGGAAAGTTGGCGTGGTCGAGCTGGTCGGAGATCAGCGCCATGCGCACGCCGCCCTCGCGCCAGCGCTGCGTGCTCAGACCGGCGGTCTGGTCCACCACGCTGGCGCTCACCAGCTCCGGTTCGGCGCGCCGGGCGCTGCCGGTCAATCCCAGCCGGAACTCGCCCAGGTGGCCCTGCAGACCGATCGGCCAGCCGACGTCGACACCGGCCTGCACCCCGCGGCGCTTGCCGGTGGCCACCGCGTCGCCATGGGTGTCGAAGAGTTCGATGCGCTTCAGGCTGGCGTCGGCCCAGGCCGCCACGAACCAGTTGGCCCGGCGGTCCAGCGGCTGGTAGAACTCGGTGAACGCGCCCAGCGTCTCGCCCAGCTGGAAGCGGTTGCGCCACTCGGCGCCACCGCTGTTGACCCAGTGGCGGTTGTGGCTCAGGCGCAGGTTGAACGCGCCCTGGCCGTCGAAATCGGTGCGCAGGTCCAGCCCGAGCCGCACGTAGTTCGGGCCCCAGCTGTTCTCGCGCAGCTGGATCACCAGCGCCTCGTCGGCGCGGCTGCCGATGCGCTCCAGCCGGTAGTCCACCTGCTCGTAGTCGCCGGTGGCAGCGAGCTGCTGCAGGTCGCTCTCGATCTGCGGCAGGTCGATGCCCTGATCGGGTCCGCTCTGCACCAGTTTCGACAGGCGCTGGGCGCGCGTGGCGTCCACGCCCTCGAAGCGCAGCGCGCCCACATGGCCGCCGCGGGTCAGGCCGGTGTCGGCGATGGCCTGGCGTTGGGCGGCCCAGGCGGCGTACTGCGCCGGGGGCACGGCGAAACGCTTCAGCGCCTCGCGCACCGACTGTGCGTAGTCGTGGCCGATCTTCACCAGCTCGGGCGCGCGGTTGAAGTCGGCCGAGGTGATCTTGCCCAGGGGCGGCAACAGCAGCAGGTCGTCCTTGGTCAGCGTGGCGATGCTGGCCTGCACGTTCTGCTCGGTCAGGATGTTGACCATCTGGGTGGTGATGCCCAGCAGGTTGCCCAGCGTCTCGCGTCCGGCCAGCGGCGTGCCGATGTTCACCGCGATCACCACTTCCGCGCCCATGCGCCGCGCCACGTCCACCGGCAGGTTGTTCACCAGCCCGCCGTCGCCCAGGATGCGGCCGTCGAGCTCCAGCGGCGCGAACACCCCGGGCACCGACATGCTCGCGCGCAGCGCGGCGGCGAGGTCGCCGTGTTCCATCACCACGGCCTGGCCGGTCTCCATGTCGGTGGCCACGGCGCGAAACGGGATCGGCAGGCCGTCGAAGCTGGCCTTGTGGCGCGTGGACAGGGTGTAGCGGCGCAGCATGGCCTCCAGCGCGCGGGTGGACACCGCGCCGCTGGGCAGACGGAACTCGCCGTCGCGAAAGCCCAGCCGCAGCACCGGCGAGAACTCGAAGTCTTCCTCCTTGCGGCGCTGCGACAGCAGTTGCCTCGGCTCGCGCGGGTCGAACAGGTCGCCCCACTCCAGCGCCAGGATCTCGTGTTCGAGCTCGTCGGCGCTCATGCCGCTGGCGTACAGCCCGCCGATGATGGCGCCCATCGAGGTGCCCACGATCAGGTCCACCGGCACCTGCGCCTGTTCCAGCACCTTGAGCACGCCCACGTGAGACAGGCCGCGCGCGCCGCCGCCGGAGAGCACCAGGCCCACCGTGGGCCGCTTGGGCGTGGGGGCAGCCTGGGCTGCCGGCTGCGGATCGGCCGCGTGGGACAGCGTGGGCAACCACAGGCCCAGGGCCAGCAGGCCGGCGCTCAGACAGCGGAACAAGGAGGGCGGACGAGGGGGCGGCATGGGTGGAACCTATCGTGAAAGGCCTGGCCTGCGAGAGGCCCGGGCAGCGGCGTGAACCGGCTTGCGCGAAGTGTAGGCCGCGGCCATGGGCCTTGTCGCGCAGTGGGCAGCGCACTCCAGACAATGCGGGCGGTTCGTGGTAATTTGGCGGCCCTGCGCACCCGCCCGGGCCGTCGGCCCACCGACCCCGGGCCCGCGATTTCTCCGCACAACCCATCCAGGCCCCTCATGAGCGACATCCTCGTCCACACCGAAGACGGCGTCACCACGCTGACCTTCAACCGCCCCGACAAAAAGAACTCCATCACCGCCGCCATGTACGCCGCGCTGGCCGATGCGCTGGCCGCCGCCGAGGCCGACCCGGCCGTGCGCTGCGTGGTGTTCCAGGGCCACGAAGCCATCTTCAGCGCCGGCAACGACATCGCCGATTTCCTCAACGCCCCACCGGCCACGCAGGACTCGCCGGTGTTCCGTTTCCTGCGCGGCATCGCGCTGTTTCCCAAACCCGT
>NZ_JAKFCM010000022.1:0-64192 GCF_036676645.1 Ramlibacter sp. | reverse complement strand
GAGCATGGCTGCGCGTGATCTGGCGCGCCTGGCAGGACCACAAACCCTACGATCCGGCACGCCACGGCGGGGCCAAACTGCTGCTTCAAACAGCGGGGGGTTGACACAGGGTGTCTCATGCCGGCGCCGGTGAGCACGGCCACGCGGCCGGCCGCCGCGATCCAGCCGCGCACCGCAGCGACGCTCATGACCGTTGCCGCAGGGCCTCGTACAGGCAGATGCCGCTGGCCACCGAGACGTTGAGGCTCTCGACCGCACCGCGCATGGGAATGGACACCAGCTCGTCGCAGCTCTTGCGGGTGAGCTGGCGCATGCCGGGGCCCTCGGCCCCCAGCACCAGCGCGACCGGGCCCTTCAGGTCGGCCTGGAAGAGCGTGCGCGGCGCATCGTCGCTGGTGCCCAGGCACCAGATGTTGCGTTCCTTGAGCTCGCCGAGCGTGCGCGCGAGATTGGTGACCATGAAATAGGGGACGGTCTCCGCGGCGCCGCTGGCGACCTTGGCCACCGTGGCATTGAGTCCGACCGCATGGTCCTTGGGCGCGATCACGGCGTGGGCGCCGGCGCCATCGGCCACCCGCAGGCAGGCGCCCAGGTTGTGCGGATCGGTCACCCCGTCCAGCACCAGCAGCAGCGGCGGGCCCTGGACCTGGTCGAGCAGGTCGTCGAGCGATCGCGCCGCCGGCAGCGGCTGCACCCGGGCGGCGACGCCCTGGTGGCCATGGCTGCCGGCCAGACGGGCGATGCGCAGCGCATCGGCTTCGATCAGCCGCACGCCGGCTTCGCGCGCGCGCTCGAGGAACTGCCGCATGCGCGCGTCGCGCCGGGTGGGCTCGAAGAACACCTCCAGCACCGTCTGCGGCGCCGTCTTCAGCCGCACCCCGACGGCATGGAACCCGAACAGGACTTTGGCTGGCGAGGACATCGGGCCGATTATCGGGGGGGACGGACGGACTTCATCGCGTGTTCAAGCGGCAGGCGATGGATTGCGGATCAAGTCCGCAATGACGAGACCGGGCCTCACCCGGGCACGATGCGCCCCGCCTCGAGGGTGATGCGGTGCTCGCAGCGCTGCGCGATGGCGCGATCGTGCGTCACCAGCACCAGCGTGGTGCCGCGCTCGCGATTGAGCTCGAACATCAGGTCCATCACCCGCTCGCCGGTGGCGAAATCCAGGCTGCCGGTCGGCTCGTCGGCCAGCAGCACGGCGGGCTCGACCACGAAGGCGCGCGCCAGCGCCACGCGCTGCTGCTCGCCGCCGGACAGCACCTTGGGGTAGTGGCCCAGCCGCTCGCCCAGCCCGACCCGCTCCAGCATGGCCGCGGCCGCCTTGCGCGCATCGCGCCGGCCGGCCAGTTCCAGCGGCAGCATGACGTTCTCCAGCGCCGTGAGGTTGCCCAGCAGCTGGAAGCTCTGGAACACGAAGCCGACCTTGCGCGCGCGCAAGGCGGCCCGCTGGTCCTCGTCGAGCGCGAACAGGTCCTCGCCGGCCAGCCGCACCGTTCCTCGGGTGGGCG
Source organism: Ramlibacter sp. (assembly GCF_036676645.1). GTDB lineage: Bacteria > Pseudomonadota > Gammaproteobacteria > Burkholderiales > Burkholderiaceae_C > Ramlibacter. The sequence continues at coordinate 62,678 of NZ_JAKFCM010000022.1, read as the reverse complement.
TGTCCAGCCCGGCGATGATGGACAGCAGCGTGCTCTTGCCGGATCCGGAGGCGCCGACGATGGCGGCGGTTTCCCGCTCGGCCAGCGTGAAATCGATATCGCGCAGAATGTCGAGCGTCCCGGTGGAATCGGTCACCGACTTGTGGACGTGTTCGACGGCGATGATGGATGGCGGCATGGAGGCCCTTGTTTTCTTGAGGCGCAGGCACTTTATCGCGGCTGGGCTGGCCGCACCGTTCAGCTCGGCGGTCCGGGCCGCCGGCACGACCGTGATGGTGCTCGGGGATTCCCTCAGCGCCGAGTATGGACTGCCGCGCGGCAGCGGCTGGGTCGCGCTGCTGGAGCGCAGGCTGGCCGACGAGAAGATCGACGCCACGGTGGTGAATGCCAGCATCAGCGGCGACACGACCTCCGGTGGCCGCTCGCGCCTGCCCGCCCTGCTGGCCAGGCACCAGCCGACGCACGTGGTGGTCGAACTCGGCGGCAACGACGCGCTCAGGGGCCTGCCGCTGGAGATGACGCGGGCCAACCTCGCGGCCATGGTGCAGGCGGCGCAGAAGGCCGGCGCACAGGTGCTGCTGCTGGGCATGCAGCTGCCGCCCAACTACGGCGCCCAGTACGGCCAGCGCTTCGCCGACCTGTACCAGCAGGTGGCTCGCGAGCACCGGGCGGCGGTGGTGCCGTTCCTGCTGGCGGGCATCGCCGACGGGCCGGACTCCACCCGGCTGTTCCAGCCCGACCGCATCCACCCCAACGTGGACGCGCAAGCGCGCATGCTGGCCAATGTCTGGCCGCAACTGCGCAAGCTGCTGAAGTGAGCGTGCAGACCCTGCCGGCCGCGCTGGCCGCCGCGCGCCTGGCCGACTTCGACACCGTCATCGACGCGCGCAGCGAGTCGGAGTACGCCGAGGACCACCTGCCCGGTGCGGTCAACTGGCCTTCCCTCGGCGACGCGGAGCGCGCCCGCGTCGGCACCATCTACAAGCAGGACAGCCCGTTCGAGGCCCGCAAGATCGGCGCCGCGCTGGTGGCGGCCAACCTCGCGCGCCACATCCAGCGCGAGGTGCTCGACAAGCCCAAGGGCTGGCAGCCGCTGGTGTACTGCTGGCGTGGCGGCAAGCGCAGCGGGGCGCTGTCGCTGGTGCTGGACCAGATCGGCTTCCGGGTCACGCTGGTGGAGGGGGGCTACAAGGCCTTCCGCGGCGCGGTGCTGGCGCAGATGCCGGAGCTGGCGCAAGGACTGCAGTACCGCGTGGTGTGCGGCCCCACCGGGGTGGGCAAGACGAGGCTGCTGCAGGCGCTGGCCGCGGCCGGTGCGCAGGTGCTGGACCTGGAAGGGCTGGCCTGCCACCGCAGTTCGGTGCTGGGGCTGGTTCCCGGGCAGCCGCAGCCCAGCCAGAAAGCCTTCGACACGCGCATCTGGGACGCGCTGCGCCGGCTGGACCCGGCCCGGCCGGTGTTCGTGGAAAGCGAAAGCCGCAAGGTCGGCAACGTGGCGGTGCCGCAAGCGCTGATCGCCGCCATGCGGGCCAGCCCCTGCCTGCGACTGGACCTACCCGACGACGAGCGGGTGGCGCTGCTGCTGGAGGACTACGGCTTCTTCGTCGACGACCCGGAGCTGTTCTGCCGCCGGCTGGATGCGCTGGTCCAGCTGCGCGGCAAGGCCGTGGTGGAGCGCTGGCAGGAAATGGTGCGCGCGGGCGAGCTGGAAACGGTGGTGCGCGAACTGCTGCACACGCACTACGACCCGGGCTACTCGGCTTCGATCGAACGCAATTTCGCCCAGTACGCGCAGGCCCGGCGCTGTGCCCTGGCCGATCGCAGCGCCGGGGCGATGGCGCGCCTGGCGCGCGAGATCGCGGCGTCGGTTTCCTGACCGGTCAGGGCTGGGGAGGCTGCTCGGCCGGGGCGGCAGGCTCGTCGCCCGGCTCCTGGCCGTCCGCGCGTTCTTCGTCGCCGGCGCCGCCGACCGCCTTGCGGTCGGCCTTGGCCTTGAGCTTTTCTTCCTTCTTGCGCTTCTTGGCCAGCTCCCTCTGCCGCTTCTCGTATCCGTAATTGGGTGTCGCCACTGCGCTGGTTCCGGTGGGTTGGGATGGCCCCACTGTACGCCATCGGAGGGCGCGGCCGCGGCCCCGCAGCTCTGCCATGGCAGCGGGTTGAACACCCGGGCGCCGTGGACTAGATTTCCTCGCCGCCCACGGGCCGCGCAGGAGCTGAACATGGATACGAACCGGGTGGTGCTGGTCACGGGTGCGAACGGACACCTGGGGCGCAACCTGGTGCCGGCGCTGGTGCAGCGTGGCTATCGGGTCCGGGCGACGGTGCGCGACACCGCCGACCCGGCGCGCACGGCGGGCCTGGCGATACCGGGGGTCGAGCTGCATGCGCTGGACGTGCGCGACGAGCGTCGCTTCAGCGAGGTGGCCGCGGGGGTCGACCTGCTGTTCCACGTGGCGGCGACCTACAAGAACTACACGGCGGACAAGGCCGAAGCCGAGGAGATGGTCCGCGACTCGATCGAGGGGGCGCGCGCCGCGGTGCAGGCCGCGGCGGCGAATGGCGTGCGCCGCCTGGTCCTGACGTCGTCCCTCGTCACCGTGCCGCTGATGCCCAAGGGCGGGCGCACCACGACGGAGGCGGACTGGCGCACCGACTTCCGGCTGCCCTACCACAAGGCCAAGACACTGGCCGAGCAGGAAGCCTGGCAGCTCGCGCGCACGCGCGGCGTCGACATGGTGGCCGTGCTGCCGGGCGCCCTGCTGGGCCCGGGATTCACGCGCGGCACGTCCAGCACGGACGCGGTGGAGAACATGCTGCTGGGCGCGTTCAGGGCCGGCGTGCCGGACCAGAACTTCCCGGCCGTCGACGTCCGCGACGTGGTGCGCGGGCACGTGCTGGCGGCCGAGAGCGGGGCCGGCGGGCGCTTCATCCTGTGCAACGACGTGCTCCCGTCCTTTTCGGAGATGATCCGGATCCTGCGCACGATCGATCCTTCCGTGCCCGCCCCGGGCCCCCTGATCCCGCGCTTCGTCCTGCCGCTGGCGCCGGCATTCGACTGGATCAACCACCGCATGCTGGGCACGCCGCGCATGATCAACCGGGATTTCGCCGCGGCCGTCGGCGGCAAGCACTGGACCATGTCCAACGAACGGGCGAAGCGGGAACTCGGCTGGCGGCAGGAGGTGCCGCTGGAGCAGAGCCTGGCCGATACGGCGGCGACGCTGCGCCGGCTGCGCGCCGGTGCGCGCCGCGGGCCGGTGCCGGCTACCGCCTGAGCGCGGGCGTCATGCGCCCGACAGGGCGCCGAGCGCGCGCTCCAGGTCCGCCTGCAGGTCGGCCGGATCCTCCAGGCCGATGGCCAGGCGCACCAGCACGCCGCGATGCGGCCAGGTGCCCAGTTCGGCGCTGCGCATGGAGGGGATGTCGTAGGGCACGGCCAGGCTGACCGGCCCGCCCCAGGAGTAACCCAGCCGGAACAGCTTCAGCGCATCGCAGAACGCATCGACCCGGGCCGGCGCGTAGCGCTCGTGGAAGACCACCGAGAACAGCCCCGCCGCCAGGCCATCGGGCCCACAGGCCTCGCGCCAGTGTTCATGGCCCGGCGAGCCTTCCAGCGCCGGGTGCAGCACCTGCGCGATTTCCGGCCGGCCCTGCAGCCAGCGCGCCAGCCCCCGCGCCGCCGCGTCCTGCGCACGGTACCGCAGCGCGAGGCTGGGGAGCGAGCGCAGCACCAGTTCCGCGTCGTTGCCGCCCACGCCCCACCCCATGCGCATGTGCGACAGCTTGAGGCGCACGTGCAGTTCTTCCTCCCGCGTGGCGATGCTGCCCATCAGCACGTCGCCGCCGCCGCTGGGGTACTTGGTCAGGGCATGCACCACGATGTCGGCGCCGCTGCCCGGCTGCACGCCCTCGCCGGCGCCCAGGTCGAAGCCGTTGAAGGCGAGGCCGGCGCCCCAGGTGTTGTCCAGCGCGCTGGTGACGCCGTGCCGGCGGCAGATCTGCGCCAGCTGCGCGAGGGGCGGGAACTCCAGGGTCACCGAACCGGGCGCCTCCAGCCACACCAGCCGGGTCCGGGCGCCGATGCGCCGCTCCAGGTCGGCCGGCTTCATCGGGTCGTAGCGCTGGTGCGAGATGCCCCAGCGCGCCAGCTCGCCTTCGGCCATCAGCCTCGACGGCCCATAGACGTTGTCGGGCAGCAGCACCTCGTCGCCTGCCGCCAGCAACGCACAGTTGACGTTGGCGATGGCCGCCAGCCCGCTGGGCACCAGCAGGCACTGCCGGCCGCCCTCCAGCGTGGCGATGCGCTCTTCCAGCAGGAAGGTGGTGGGCGTGCCGTGCAGGCCATAGGTGTAGCCGTCCTTGTGCTTCCAGTCGCGCGCGCGCAGCGCCGCCACGTCGGCAAAGAGAACGGTGGAGGCCTTGAACACGCCCGGCTGCGGCGCCTCGAAGCCGGCGGGCGGAACGTACGGATGGTGGATGAGGTCGGTGGGACGCGGGGGCATCGGTCGATGGTAGCGCGCACCCTCCGCCCCTTGCGCCGTGCGGTCAGGCCGCGAGTCTCTGCGCCTCGTTCGCCGGCGCGTCGAACAGCGCGCGGATGTCGCGCCCGGCCGCGGCCATCGCCGTGGCCCGGCCTTCGTCCCCCATGGCCAGGCCTTCGGCGCGCACGATGCGCACGTCGGTGATGCCGAAGAAGCCGAACACCGCGCGCAGGTAGCTCTCCTGGTGGTCCATGGCGGCCTCGTGCGGCATGCCCGCGTAGGCACCGCCGCGGCTGGACACCACGACCACCGTCTTGCCGCCGGCCAGCCCCTCGGGCCCCGCGGCGGTGTAGCGGAAGGTGCGCCCGGCCTGGGCGATGCGGTCGATCCACGCCTTGAGCTGGCTGGGGATGCTGAAGTTGTACATGGGCGCGCCCACCACCACCACATCGGCCGCCAGGAACTGGTTCACCAGGCGCTCGCTCAGCGCGTTCTCCTGGCGCTGCCGCTCGGTCGTGGCCTCGACGCCGAGGCGAAAGCCCAACGAGTGTTCGTCCAGGTGGCTGGGAGCCGCGGCCACCAGGTCGAGGTGCTCGACCGTGGTGCCCGGATGGGCCTGGACCCATTCGCGCGCGAGCTGGGCGGTAAGTTGCCGGGAAGCGGAAGCGCCGCCGAGGGCGCTGGAATCGATGTGCAAGAGCTTCATGGTCGTCGTCCTGATTTTGGAACCGACTCCAATGGTGCGGGCGCAACCCTCCCCTGATAAGCCCCCCGCGGCGGGAAAGATCGTCCCACCCATGGGACACTGCGCCCATGCAAGACCTGAACGACATGCTCTATTTCGCGGAAGTCGCCGACCAGGGCAGCTTCGCCGCGGCCAGCCGCAAGCTGGGGCTGCCCAAGTCCACGCTGTCGCGCCGGCTCGCCCAGCTGGAAGCGCAACTGGGCGTGCGCCTGCTGCACCGGACCACGCGCAAGCTCTCGCTGACGCCGGCCGGCGAGGTCTACCACCGCCACTGCGCGGCCCTGCGCGAGGAGGCGGAGGCGGCGCAGGAGGCCGTTGCGCAGGTGCGCAGCGAGCCGCATGGCACGGTGCGCGTGACCTGCCCCGTCACCGTCGCCCAGACCACCCTGGCGCCGCTGCTGCCGGCCTTCCTGCAGGCCTTCCCGCGCGTGCGCATCGAGATGCAGGTGACCAACCGCGTGGTGGACCTGGTGGAGGAAGGCATCGACGTGGCGCTGCGGGTGCGCAGCACGCTGGACGAAAGCGGCAGCCTCGTGGTCAAGCGCCTGGGACTGACCCGCACGCCGCTGCTGGCCTCGCCGGATCTGCTGGCGCGCCAGGGCCGGCCGGCGGCGCCCGATGACCTGGCGGGGCTGCCGACGGTGGCGATGTCCGCGGTGGACGGCCGCGCCCGCTGGCGGCTGCTGGGGCCGGAGGGACGGACCTTCCACTTGCTGCACCAGCCGCGCTGTACCGCCGACGACATGCAGACGCTCAAGCACCTGGTGCTGGGGGGCATCGGCATGGGGGTCCTGCCGGACTACATGTGCCGCCAGGAGATGCGCGAGGGCCGCCTGGTGCCCGTGCTGGAAGGCTGGGAGCCGCCCTCGGGCGTGCTGCACGCGGTGTATCCCTCGCGCCGCGGCATGACGCCGGCGGTGCGCAGCTGGCTGGATTACCTGGGCGAGCAGGTGGTGGCGGAGGGCCAGGCCTGCCCGCAGTGAGCGGCGGCGCTCAGATCTTCCACTTCTCCAGCAGCTTGTCCGGCCCCATGGCGTCGTAGCCTTCGAAGGGCTGGTGGATCCAGGGGTTGCTGGGCAGGTATTCGACCGAGTAGTCCGGCGTGAAGGTGGACAGCCCCTTGGCCCAGATCACCGCGGTGCGCAGTTCCGTGATCGGCTCGTAGCTGTTGCGCAGCAGGTCCACCACCTTGTGCAGCGTGTGGCCGGAGTCGGCCAGGTCGTCCACCAGCAGGACCTTGCCCGCGATCTCGCCCTTGGGGGTGGTGATGTAGCGGGCGATGTCCAGGTGGCCCTGGACCGTGCCGGCCTCGGCCCGGTACGAACTCGTCGACATGATGGCCAGCGGCTTGTCGAAGATGCGCGAGAGGATGTCGCCGGGCCGCATGCCGCCGCGCGCCAGGCACAGGATGGTGTCGAAGGTCCACCCCGACTGGTGCACCTTGATCGCGAGCTTCTCGATCAGGTTGTGGTACTCGTCGTAGCTCACGTACAGGTGCTTGCCGTCTTCCGTCAACATTCCAAGGGGCTCCTGGGGTTCAAGCGAGGTACGGATGCCGCATCATGATCGTGTGGTCGCGGTCCGGGCTGGTCGAGATGATATCGATGGGCACGCCGGTCACGTGCTCGATGCGCTGCAGGTACAGGCGCGCGTTCACCGGCAGCTTGTCGTACTGCGTGACGCCCACCGTGCTCTGGCTCCAGCCCTCCAGCGCCTCGTACACCGGCTTGCAGCGCGCGATTTCGTCGGCGCCCAGCGGCAGGATGTCGACCTGCTCGCCATCGAGCTCGTAGCCGGTGCACAGCTTCAGTTCCTCCAGGCCGTCCAGCACGTCCAGCTTGGTGATGCACAGGCCGGACAGGCCGTTGACCTGCGCGCTGCGCTTGAGCAGAGCCGCGTCGAACCAGCCGCAGCGGCGCGGCCGGCCCGTGGTGACGCCGCGCTCGGCGCCCACGGTGGACAGGTGGTAGCCGACCGTTCCCGGCTTCTCCCAGTCCAGCTCGGTGGGGAACGGGCCGCCGCCCACGCGGGTGCAGTAGGCCTTGGTGATGCCCAGGATGTAGTGCAGCATGCCGGGCCCGACGCCGGCGCCGGCGGCGGCATTGCCAGCCACGACGTTGCTGGACGTCACGTAGGGATAGGTGCCGTGGTCCACGTCCAGCAGCGTGCCCTGGGCGCCTTCGAACAGCAGGTTGTCGCCATGGCGGTGCGCCTCGTTCAGCTCGCGCGAGACGTCGGCCATCATCGGCTTCAGCTGCTCGCCCAGGCGCAGCGCCTCGTCCAGCACCGGCTGGTAGTCCACCGCCGGGGCGTGCAGGTAGGTGGTGAGCACGTGGTTGTGCAGGTCCAGCAGCACCTTGAGCTTCTCGGCGAAGCGCGCCGGGTTCTTCAGGTCCTGCACCCGCAGCGCGCGGCGGGCGATCTTGTCCTCGTAGGCCGGGCCGATGCCGCGGCCGGTGGTGCCGATCTTCTCGCTGCCACCCTTTTCGCGCAGCGACTCGCGCGCCACGTCCAGCGCGGCGTGGAACGGCAGGATCAGCGGGCAGGCCTCGCTGATGCGCAGGCGCGAGCGCACCTCCACGCCGGCTCGTTCCAGGCCCTCGATCTCCTCGAACAGCTTGGCGGGCGACAGCACCACGCCATTGCCGATGTAGCACTTCACCCCGGGCCGCATGATGCCGCTGGGAATCAGGTGCAGCGCGGTCTTGACGCCGTTGATCACCAGCGTGTGGCCGGCGTTGTGGCCGCCCTGGAAGCGCACCACGCCCTGCGCCATCTCGGTCAGCCAGTCGACCAGCTTGCCCTTGCCTTCGTCGCCCCACTGGGTTCCCACGACGACCACATTGCGACCCGTTGTCTTGTTCATGACGGAAAACCGGAAAAGAGGAAAAAGGATCAGAGCGCGCGCACGACCCAGCGGCCGGCCTGCTCGGCCAGTTCGCGGTCGCAGTGGAACTCGTCCACCTTGCTCTCGTGCCCGGGCAGGACGCACACCACGGTTTCGCCCGCGGCGCGCAGCCGCGCGATGGCGGCGCGCAGCGCCGGCTGCTCGCCCCAGGGCGCGCGGATGGCGGCCTTGAGCGGCTGCGCGGCCGCCACGCCGACCAGCTCGCGCACGTCCAGCGAGAAGCCCACCGCGGGCCGGTTGCGGCCGAACACGGCGCCCACTTCGTCGTAGCGGCCGCCGCGCACCAGCGCGTCGGTGGCCCCGGGCGTGTAGATGCCGAAGCGCATGCCGCTGTAGTACGCGTAGCCGCGCAGGTCGGCCAGGTCGTAGCTCACGGCGACATCCCCGAGGTCGCGGCCCAGCCATTCGAGCTGGTCCAGCGCCTCGCCGATCGCGGCCGTCGAAGGCAGCACGCGGCGCGCCTCGGCCAGCACGCCGGCATCGCCGTACAGCGTGACCAGCGCGGCCAGGCCTTGGCGCGAGGCAGCGGGGAAGTCCCGGGTCAACTGTTCCAGCCGGGTGGCGTCCTTGGCCGCGAGTGCTGCGTGGACGTCGCGCAGCACCTGCGCGTCGACCATCACGCCGGCAAACAGCGCTCGCACGATGCGTGCATCGGCGAGGTCCACGGTGAGCGGCGCGACCTGGGTGGCCCTGAGGCAGTCCAGCGCCAGCAGCAACACCTCGCGGTCCGCCTCCAGCCCGGCATGGCCGTAGACCTCGGCGCCGAACTGCAGCGGCTCGCGGGTCGCATGCGGCCGGTCGGGGCGGGTGTGCAGGACCGGCCCGCAGTAGCACAGGCGGGCGACGCCGGCGCGATTGAGCAGGTGCGCGTCGATGCGGGCGACCTGCGGCGTGGTGTCGGCCCGCAGGCCGAGCGTGCGCCCGGAGAGCTGGTCGACCAGCTTGAAGGTCTGCAGGCCGAGCGCCTCGCCGGTGCCGGTGAGCAGCGACTCCAGGTGCTCCAGCAGCGGCGGCATCACCAGCTCGCAGCCGTAGCCTCGCGCGGTGTCGAGCAGCTGGCGCCTCAATTCCTCGATGTGCCGGGCCTCGGAGGGCAGGACGTCGGCGATGTGATCCGGCAGGACCCAGGCGGACATGGACAGGGGGAGCTGTTAAAAGAGGGATTCTACCGGGCCGCACCCTGCGGCTCGACGGCAGGCGCTGCGCCGGTCGCCGGGTCAGGTCACCAGCAGCAGCAGCAACAGGCCCAGTCCGACGCTGCACAGGCCGAAGAAGCGCAACTGGCCGTCGCGCAGCTCCATCAGCTTGCGGAAGGTGTCGCGCCAGCTGCCAGGCGCCAGCAGCGGGAACAGCCCCTCGAAGACCAGCACCAGGGCCAGTGCGGCCCAGAAGGTGGCGCCGTCCAAGCCCTACTTCCTCGGCGTGGCCCCCGCGCCGGAGTTGCCGCGGAACGCGCGGAAGAACTCGGAGCCGTCGGGGTCGACCACCAGCAGGTCGCCGCGCTTGTTCAGGGTCGCGCGGTAGGCCTCGAGGCTGCGGTAGAAGTGCGCGAACTGCGGATCGCGGCCGAACGCGTCGGCGTAGATCGCGGCCGCCTGTGCGTCGCCCTCGCCCTTGATCTTCTGCGCGTCGCGGTAGGCGTTGGCGATGATCACCTCGCGCTGGCGGTCGGCGTCGGCGCGGATCTTCTCGCTCTCGGCGGCGCCGGTGGAGCGCAGCTCGTTGGCCACGCGCTTGCGCTCGGCCTCCATGCGGCGGTAGACCGACTCGGTGATCGCCTCGCTGTAGTCGACGCGGGTCACGCGCACGTCGATCACGTCGATGCCCCAGGGCTGCGCGCCCTTGACCTGGGCCAGCACCTGGGTCTTGACGTCCTCCATCACTTCGTCGCGCTCCGAGGACAGCAGCTCGCGCACGGTGCGCTTGTTGACCTCCTGGTTGAAGGCGCTGCGCACGACGTTGCTCAGGCGGTTGGCGCCGGTGGCCTCGTCGAGCCCGACGTTGCGGATGTACTGGGTCGGGTCGGTGATGCGCCAGCGCACGTACCAGTCGATCACCACCGGCTGCTTCTCGGCGGTGAGCACCGGCGTGGTGTCGTTGCCGTCCAGGTTGAGCAGCCGCTTGTCGATGTAGCTGACGTTCTGGAAAGGCGGCGGCAGCTTGAAGTTCAGGCCCGGCTGGGTGATGACTTCCTTGATCTGGCCCAGTGCATAGACCACGCCGAACTGGCGCTGGTCGACGACGAACAGCATGGAGCTGAGCAGGGCCAGCACCACCAGGGCGGCCGCGGCGAAAAATCCGATTCGGTTCATGTGCTTCGCGCTCCCGGGTCAGCGCGTCTCGCGCTCGCGGCTGCGGGCGCCATCGCGGGTGCGGGGGTCGGCGGCCGGGCTGCCCGCCGCCGAGTTGTTGCTGCCGGACGCGGGCTCCGGCGGAACCACCGCCGCGCCGCCGGCGGAGACCTGCTGCATGATGCGGTCGAGCGGCAGGTACAGCAGGTTGGAGCCCTGGCGCGAATCCACCATCACCTTGGTGACGTTGGCGTAGACCTGCTGCATGGTGTCCAGGTACATGCGGTCGCGGGTCACCTGCGGCGCCTTCTGGTACTCCGCCAGGACCGAGCGGAAACGCTGCGCATCGCCTTGCGCGGTGGCCACCACGCGCGCCTTGTACGCCTCGGCTTCCTCGCGCAGGCGGGCCGCGGAACCGGCCGCGCGCGGGATCACGTCGTTGGCATAGGCGGCGCCCTCGTTCTTCAGGCGCTCGCGCTCCTGCCCGGCCTTGTTCACGTCGTCGAAGGAGGCCTGCACCTGCTCGGGCGCGCGCACACCACCCTGCTGCAGGTTGATCACCACCACCTCCACGCCGGCGTTGTAGCGGTCGAGGATGGACTGCATGACGCTGCGCACGCGCGGGGCGATCTGCTCGCGCTCCTCGCCGAGGGCGGCGTTCATCAGCATGCTGCCGACCACCTCGCGCACCGCGGTCTCGGCGGCCTGCACGACCGTCTCGGCCGGGTTCTTGATCTCGAACAGGTAGGCGCGCGCATCCTTGAGCCGGTACTGCACCGAGAACTTGACGTCCAGGATGTTCTCGTCGGCGGTCAGCATGGCCGACTCCTTCAGCCCGGTGGCCTTGATCACGGCGTCGCGGCCGATGTCGACCGAGCGGATCTGGGTGACGTAGACCACCTCGTGGCGCTGGATCGGGTATGGCAGGCGCCAGTTGAAGCCGGCGCCCACGGTGGCCTTGTAGCGGCCGAACTGGGTGATCACCGCCTGCTGGCCTTCCTGCACGATGAAGAAGCCCGTGCCCAGCCAGATCAGCACCAGCACGGCCACGATCAGGCCGATGCCGATGCCGGCACTCTTCATGTCCGGCTGGAAATTGCCGTTCGGATCGGGGCGGCGGCCGCGCCCGCCGCCGAACAGGCCGCCCAGGCGGCGGTTGAAGTCGCGCCAGAGCTCGTCGAGGTCGGGCGGCCCCTGGTTGGGGCCGCGCGGCCCGTCGGGGCGTTGCGGGTCGGGCCGGTTGTCCTTGGAGTCGTCGTCGTTGCCGCTGCCGCGCCCCCAGCGCGGGTCGTTCAGGTTGAACATGCCTCGGAGGCGCCAGGCCAGCGCGGCGAGCATGCGGGGGGCGTGAAGCTTCATTCCGGGTTGTGTTTCTTTTCGTGTGGCTGGGCCGATTGTGCCCAATCAGGCGGCGGCGTCGTGCAATTCATCACCGGGCTGCATGGACGCGCTGGCGCCGGCGGCCCGGGAGGCGAGTTCCTGGCGGAGCGCGGCGAGGCCTTCGCCGGTGCGGCTGCTGACGAACAGCCGGCGCACCGGCGTACCCTCGATCTCGACCCGGTCGGCGGGCCGGCGCGGCCGCTGCGAGGCCTCCAGCGCATCGAGCTTGTTGAAGACCAGCAACTGCGGCACCTTCCCGGCGCCGATCTCGTGCAGCACGCGCTGCACCTCCTCGATCTGCTCGGGGTGGTGCGGGTTGGCCGCGTCGACCACGTGCAACAGGAGGTCGGCATCGGCGGCTTCCTGCAGGGTGGCCTGGAAGGCGTCGATCAGGCCGTGCGGCAGGTCGCGGATGAACCCGACCGTGTCGGACAGCGAGACCGAGCGGCCGCCTGAGCCGCCCTCCTCGTCGTCGAGGTAGAGCCGCCGGGTGGTGGTGTCCAGCGTCGCGAACAGCTGGTCGGCCGCATAGGCGCGCGCCTTGACCAGCGCATTGAAGAGCGTGGACTTGCCGGCATTGGTGTAGCCGACCAGCGAGATGTTGAAGGCGCCCTGGCGCTCGCGCTGGCGGCGCTGGGTGTGGCGCTGGCGCTTGACCTTCTCGAGCCGCTCGCGGGTGCGCTTGATGGCGTCGCCGATCATCCGGCGGTCCAGCTCGATCTGCTTCTCGCCCGGGCCGCCGCGCACGCCGGCGCCGCCGGTCTGCCGCTCCAGGTGCGACCAGCGCCGCACCAGCCGCGTGCTGACGTACTGCAGGCGGGCCAGTTCGACCTGCAGCTTGCCCTCATGGCTGCGGGCGCGCTGGGCGAAGATCTCCAGGATCAGCAGCGTGCGGTCGTTGACCGGCAGCCCCAGGTGGCGCTCCAGGTTGCGTTGCTGGCCGGGGCTGAGGGCCTGGTCGAACAGCACTTCGGTGGCGCCGGTTTCCTCGGCCAGCGCCTTGATCTCGTCGGCCTTGCCGCGGCCGACGAACAGCGCCGCGTCGGGCACCTTGCGGCGCGCGGTCAGGCGCGCCACCGGCTCCAGGCCGGCCGTGCGCGCCAGCTCGCCGAGCTCCTGGAGCCCGGCGTCGAAGTGCGGCAGGCCAAGGTCGACCCCCACCAGGATCGCGGGGGCTTCAGGTGTTGCGGGGACTTGCTGCAAAACGGAATCGGGGCTGTCGGGAAGGGCCGCGCCCCGGCGGGAGAGCGCGCGCCGGCGCGGCGGTTCAGCCGGCGGCGGCCTCGCTGCTCTCCGCGGCGGAGAAGTTGACGGCGCGGCCGGGGACGATGGTGGAGATGGCGTGCTTGTAGACCATCTGGGTGACGGTATTCCTCAGCAGGACGACGTACTGGTCGAAGGATTCGATCTGCCCCTGCAGCTTGATCCCGTTGACCAGGTAGATCGACACCGGCACGTGCTCTCGGCGCAGCGTGTTGAGGAACGGGTCTTGTAGTAGCTGCCCTTTGTTGCTCACGATATTCTCCGTGTTCGGGAAGTGGAAAACGCACCTTACCACAGCAACCCGCCGGGCAAAGTCTTCGGCATCGCTGCCGTCCGCCTGACGTGGGGGCGCCACGGTCGGGTTCAAGGGCCGCAGTTGGCCGGACCCCTCAATCCTTGTCGGCGTACGGATTCTTCGAGGTCTTCATCTCGATGCGCAGCGGCGTGCCGATGAGGTCGAAGGCCTTGCGGAAGCGCCCCTCCAGGAAGCGCTTGTACGCATCGGTGACGTGCTCGAGCGAGTTGCCGTGCACCACGATCACAGGCGGGTTCATGCCGCCCTGGTGGGCGTAGCGCAGCTTGGGCCGGAACATGCCCGAGCGCTTGGGCGCCTGGAACTGCACCGCTTCCTGCAGCAGCCGCGTCAGCACCGGCGTGGACATCTTGGTCATGGCCGCCTTGTGGGCCTGGGCGATCGAGCTCCACAGGGGGCCCAGCCCCTGGCGCTTCTTCGCGGAGATCAGGTGCAGCGCGGCGAATTTCAGGAAGGCCAGGCGGGCCTCGATCTGCCGCTGCACCTGCTCGCGCTGGTAGGCGTCGACCGCATCCCACTTGTTGACCGCGATCACCACGGCGCGGCCGCTTTCCAGGATGTAGCCGGCGATGTGCGCGTCCTGGTCGGTCACGCCCTGGGTGGCGTCCAGCAGCAGCACCACGACGTGGGCCGATTCGATGGCCTGCAGGGTCTTGACCACCGAGAACTTCTCGATGGCCTCGAACACCCGCCCCTTGCGGCGCAGCCCGGCCGTGTCGACCAGCTCGTAGCGCTGGCCGCCGCGCTCGAACGGCACCGAGATCGCGTCGCGCGTGGTGCCCGGCAGGTCGAAGGCGACCAGCCGCTCCTCGCCCAGCCAGGTGTTGATCAGCGTGGACTTGCCCACGTTGGGCCGGCCGGCGACCGCCAGCCGGATCACGCCGGGCGGCGCCTCGTCGGCCTCCTCGTCGGGCTCGGGCAGGTCCAGGGACGCGAACGCCACCTCGACCAGGCTGCGCACGCCCTGGCCGTGCGCCGCGGAAACCGCGTGCACCTCGCCCAGCCCCAGTTCGTAGAACTCCGAGAGCTGCACGCCCTCGGTCATGCCCTCGGCCTTGTTGGCGGCCAGCACGGTGGGCTTGCCCAGCTTGCGCAGGTAGGCCGCGATGTCGTGGTCCTGGGCCGAGAGGCCCTCGCGCGCGTCGACGACGAAGACCACCACGTCGGCCTCGGCGACGGCCTGGCGCGTCTGCCGCGCCATCTCCATGTAGATGCCGCTCTCGGCGGTCGGCTCGAAGCCGCCGGTGTCGATGACGATGAATTCGTGCGGGCCGTGCCTGGCGTTGCCGTAGTGGCGGTCGCGCGTCAGCCCGGCGAAGTCGGCGACGATCGCGTCGCGCGTCTTCGTCAGCCGGTTGAACAGCGTGGACTTGCCGACGTTGGGGCGGCCCACCAGGGCCATCACGGGTTTCACGGCCGCCCTTCTCCTGTTGCCGCCTACTGCGGCACGAAGGCGTGCACGCCGCCGTTGCGCGTCACCACGACCAGGGTGGTGCCGGCCACCACCGGCGCCGCGGCGGATGCGCTGCCGTCGGTGGCGACGCGGTTGCGCAGCGAGCCGTCCTCGCGCGACAGCACGTGCAGCCAGCCGGTGCCGTCGGCCACCGCCACCGAGCTGCCCACCACCAGCGGCGCCGACAGCGCGCGGTGCAGCAGCCTGTCGTGCACCCAGGCGCGCTCGCCGCTGTCGCGGCGCCAGGCCACCACGCGGTCGTCGCTCTCGGTGCCCACCACGATGCGCTCGTCGCCGCCGACGCCCTCGGTGCCGCGCGCCGGGCGCGTCCAGGCGAGGGTGCCGCGCGCCGTGTCCACGCAGCCGACGGCGGCCTGGTAGGCGCGGGTGCAGACGGAAGGGCCGACGCGGCTGACCGGGCCGACCAGGTCGACCAGCCGCTCGACGTCGTTGGTGCCGCGGGGAGTGGCGATGGGGGCTTCCCAGCGCACGCTGCCATTCAGGGGATTCAGGCCCGCCAGGCGACCGCCCTGCCCGGCCACCAGCGTGTCGCCGACCGCCAGCAGCACGCCGGCCTGGCGCAGCACCAGCGGCTCACCCGGGCGCGACTGGCTCCACAGGCGGCGGCCGGTGGCGCCGTCGAAGGCGCTCACCGAGCGGTCGGCGGCCAGCACGAACACGCGCTTGCCCGCCACCAGCGGCGCCGTATAGGCCTGCGCCGGCAGCTTCTCGCGCCACAGTACCCGGCCGCCGGACAGCGCCACCAGTTCGTTGCCGGACGTGACCACGGCCAGCGTGCTGCCGTCGCTGCCGACGCCGGCCGCGATGGTCGCGCCCACGCTGGCGCGCCAGAGATCGCGACCGGTGGCTGCATCCAGCAGGGCCACCGTGCCGTCGCTGGACGCCAGCGCCAGCTGCTGGCCGGTGACATGGACCTCCAGCGGGAAGGACACCGGCCCGATGCGGTTGGTCCAGGCCGCGCGGATGCCCAGCGTGGCCGGATTGGCCTGCAGTTCGGCCGGCTGGGGCTTCTCGGCGCCGCCGCCGAGGAAGGGCAGCATGGAGCACCCGGTGAGGGCCACCACAACGGCCGCCGCGACCAGTCCGCGCCGGAGGACCGCCTGGACGCTCCCTGGCGTCATGACCGGGCGCCTCCGGCCTTCTCGCCGGCCAAGCTCTTCGGGTCGACGCCGAGCGCGGTCAGCTTGACCTCGACCATGCGGCGGTAGTCGGCCTGGGCCTCCAGGCCCTTCCAGGCCCGTTCGTATTCGGCCCTGGCCTCGGCTTTCTTGCCCTGCAGGTTGTAGATGTCGCCGCGCCGGTCGGCGGCCAGCGGCGCGAACTCCTGCGGCAGCTCGGCCTCGAGCTGCTTGAGGGCCTCGTCGTAGGACTTGGCCTGGACCAGCAGCGCTGCCAGCCGCAGCCGTGCGATCGCCTGCAGCCCCTCGTCGGATGCGTTTTCCGCGACCCAGGCCAGCGCCGCCCGCGCGGCATCCGGCTGGCCCTTGTCGGCCGCGGCCTGCGCGACCAGCAGGCCGGCCTGCTGCGCGAACACCGTGCCGCCGAACTTGTCCCTCACGTCGGTGAAGCCCTGCTCGGCGCGGGCGAAGTCGCCCGCCTGCACGGCCCGCTCGACCTCGTCGTAGATTGCCGAGGCCTTCGCCGACTGGGTGCGTTCGTACCACTGCCAGCCGTTCATGGCCGCGATGGAGCCGAACACGGCGATCAGCAGCCAGGAGATCAGGTTGCCGTAGGTCTTCCAGAAGTGCTTGAGCTGGTCAAGCTGTTCCTGTTCTTCGAGGTCGAGGTGTGAAGCCATGAAATCCTTGTGGGCGGCCGGATGCACCCGGGCAGCCGGGCATTGTAGTGAGCCGGCGGCTCAGCTCTTCAGCGTGCCGGCCCAGTCGGCCGCAGCAGCCAGGCGCCGGCGCTGCTGCGCGCCGCTGCCGTCGCGCAGGGCCTTGACGGTGACCTCGCCGGCCGCCAGTTCGTCGCCGCCGAACACCAGGGCGTAGCGGGCGCCGCTGGCGTCGGCCTTCTTGAACTGCGATTTCATGCTACCCAGGCCGTCGGCCGAAGCTGCATGCATCTGCGCCGATACGCCGGCCGCGCGCAGGGCCTGCAGCGTCTTCAGGGCCGTCGGGAAGGCCGAGGCATCCGGCACGACCGCGTAGGCATCCAGCGCCGGCGCATCGAAGTCCGCGCCCTGCTCCTTCACCAGTTCCAGCACTCGCTCGACCCCGATGGCCCAGCCCACGGCCGGCGCCGGCTTGCCGCCGATCTGCCCGATCAGGTAGTCGTAGCGGCCGCCCGCGCAGATGGTGCCCTGGGCGCCGAGCCGCTCGGTGACGAACTCGAATACCGAGAGGTTGTAGTAGTCCAGGCCGCGGACCAGCCGCGGATTGATGCGGTAGGCGATGCCGTTGGCCTCGAGCATGGCCTTGAGGCCGTCGAAGTGGGCCAGTGACTGCACGCCCAAGAAGTCGATCAGCCGGGGGGCGCCTTCCACCATGGCCTGCATGGCCGGATTCTTGGTGTCGAGGATGCGCAGCGGGTTGCTGTGCAGGCGCCGTTTCGCGTCCTCGTCCAGCAGGTCGGCGTTCCGCTCCAGGTAGGCGATCAGCTCCGTACGGTGCTGCCGCCGCTCCTCGGGCTGGCCCAGGCTGTTGATCTCCAGCCGCACGTCGAGCAGGCCCAGTTCCTTCCAGAGGGCGTCGGCCAGCAGGATCAGCTCGGCATCGACGTCCGGCCCCGCGAAACCCAGGGCCTCGGCGCCGATCTGGTGGAACTGCCGGTAGCGGCCGCGCTGCGGGCGCTCGTGCCGGAACATCGGGCCCAGGTAGTACAGGCGCTTGCCGCCGTCGTACAGCAGCGAGTGCTCGGCCACGGCGCGCACCACGCCGGCAGTGTTCTCCGGCCGCAGGGTGAGGTGCTCGCCATTGAGGCGGTCCTCGAAGGAATACATCTCCTTCTCGACGATGTCGGTCACCTCGCCCAGGCCACGCACGAACAGCTGGGTGGGCTCCAGGATCGGCGTGCGGATGTTGCGGTAGGCGTAGCGCGCCATCAGGCCGCGTACCTTGTCTTCCAGCCACTCCCAGCGCGCCGACTCGGGCGGCAGGATATCGTTCATGCCTTTGACGGCACTGAGTTTTTCAGCCATGGGGTGCCGGCTCAGTCCGCCTTGGAGACGGAACCGAACCGCTTCTCGATGTAGTTCTCGACGATCTGGTGGAACTCGGCCGCGATGTGGTCGCCGCGCAGGGTCGTCGCCTTCTGCCCGTCGATGAACACCGGCGCGGCGGGCGCTTCGCCGGTGCCGGGCAGGCTGATGCCGATGTCGGCGTGCTTGCTCTCCCCGGGGCCGTTGACGATGCAGCCCATCACCGCGACGCGCAGCTTCTCGACGCCCGGGTAGCGGGTGCGCCACAGCGGCATGTTGGCGCGCAGGTGGTCGTCGATCTGCTTGGCCAGTTCCTGGAAGGTGGTGCTGGTGGTGCGGCCGCAGCCCGGGCAGGCGGTGACGCTGGGCACGAACGCGCGCAATCCGAGCGACTGCAGGATTTCCGATGCGATCACCACTTCCTGCGTGCGCGACTCGCCTGGCTGCGGGGTGAGGGAGACGCGGATGGTGTCGCCTATGCCCTCCTGCAGCAGGATGCCCAGCGCCACGCTGGAGGCCACCGTGCCCTTGGTGCCCATGCCGGCTTCGGTCAGGCCCAGGTGCAGCGGGTAGTCGCAGCGGCGCGCCAGTTCGCGGTACACGGACACCAGGTCCTGCACGCCGCTGACCTTGCAGGACAGGATCACCTGCTCGCCGCGCATGCCCATCGCCTCGGCGCGGCGCGCGGATTCGATGGCCGAGGTGATCAGGGCCTCGTACATCACGCTGCGGGCGTCCCAGGGCTCGGCGCGGCGCCCATTCTCGTCCATCAGCGACGCCAGCAGCTCCTGGTCGAGGCTGCCCCAGTTGACGCCGATGCGCACCGGCTTGTCCCAGCGCATGGCGGCCTCGATCATCTGGCCGAACTGGCGGTCGCGCTTGTCGCCCTTGCCGACGTTGCCGGGGTTGATGCGGTACTTGGACAGGGCCTGCGCGCAGTCCGGGAACTCGCTCAGCAGCCGGTGGCCGTTGTAGTGGAAGTCGCCCACCAGCGGCACGTCCACACCCATGCGGTCGAGTTGCTCGCGGATGTAGGGCACCTGCTGCGCCGCTTCGGGCGTGTTGACGGTGATGCGCACCAGCTCCGAGCCGGCCTGCGCCAGCTCCTTCACCTGGATCGCGGTGGCGACCGCGTCCACGGTGTCGGTGTTGGTCATGGACTGCACCCGCACCGGCGCGTCGCCGCCCACCGTGACCACGCGCGCGCCCCAGGCCACGCGCGCCTGGCGGGTGCGGCGAGGAGCGGGAGAGGCCGGCAGCACCGGCAGGCAGGGTTCAGGAGATGTCATCGGCCAGGAAACGGGAGCAGGCAGCGCGGAGTGTGCATCGCCACGAATTCAAGCGCCCCCCGCGGGGTGGTTCATTTCACTTCACTTCGAACCGGGCCACGTTGTCGCGCGCGACGGCGCCCAGGTCGAAGGGCTTGCCGCGCACCACGACGGCGGTGCTGTTGACGCTGCCGACGGTCACCGACAGGGGCAGGTTGCCGGAGGCGCCGGCGCTCTCGCCGGCCGCCAGCAGGCGGCGCAGCGCCACCTCGCCGCGGCTGTCGACGACCTGCACCCACGACGGTCCGCTGGCCTTGAAGACCACCAGGCCGCCGGTCGCCGCGGCGGGAGCGGCGGCCGGCTCGGCCGTCGCGGCGGGCGCCGCGGGCATGGCGACGACCGGCTGCGCTGCCGGGACTTGCACAGCCGCAGCCGCGGCCGCGGGCGTGCCCGAAGCTGCCGCAGCCGGCGCCTGGCCGGCCGGGTCGACCATCGGGGCATGGGACGGATCGGCGGGGGGCGTTGCCGGATCGGCGGCCGCGGCCGCCCCCGGCTGGACCACGACCGGTTCCGCCATCGGCACGGCCGGCGCGTCGGTCCGGGCCCTGGACAGGCCCTCCTCGATGCGCAGCGTCGGCAGCAGGAGGATGGCCAGTGCACCCAGCAGCAGCGCGCCGACCATCAGCGGCACCGGCCGCAGCAGTTGCTGCTGCCAGCCGGCCGCCACCGCGTCTCCGGGCGCACGGAACGGTGCGTTGAGGCCCTCGTGCGCCTGCACAAGCCGCGGCGCCGCCGTCTGCGGCAGGCGCGCCAGCACCGGCTGGGGGTCGATCTTGAGGGTGCGGCAGACACTGCAGGCGAGGGCGCGGGCAAAGACGGCGTCGGGCAGGTCGCCATAGCGGTCTTCCTCCAGCGCCTCGAGCTTGCGCACGGGAACCTTGAGCGACACCGCCAGCGCGGCCACGTGCAGGCCCGCGGACTCGCGCGCCTGCCGCAGCAGGTCGCCGGCGGACGGCTGCGGCGCTGCGGCGGCCTCACTCATCGAAAGCTCCGCGGTCCAGGGCCGCGGCCTCGCGTGACTGCGGGAAGCGCCGCTTGAGCTGGTCGGCCAGCTGGCCCATGGCGAGCCGGTCGCCCAGCCTGCGCTCCACCTTGACGCCGAGCCAGAGTGTCTCGGCGTTGGCGAGCTGGCTGTTGTTCAGCCGGCGGATCAGGAACTGCGAGCGCTCCAGCTCGCCGCGCTTGTACAGCAGCGCGGCGAGGTTGTAGCCGACGATCGGGTTGCCGGCGTCGATCTCGTAGGCGTGCGCCAGGCTCTTCTCCGCCTCGGCCGGCTGGCCGGCCTGGGCCTGGCACAAGCCCTTGGCCATCAGCGTCTTGGCGCGATCGGGGTAGAGCGGGTTGGCCAGGGCCTGATCGAAGGAGCGGTCGGCCTCCGGGAATCGGCGCTGCTGGCATTGCAGCCACCCCAGGTTGTGGGTGGCGCTGGCGTCGCGCGGGTTCAGCGAGACGGCGCGCTTGAAGCTCTCTTCGGCCTGGCCCGCGTCGTTCAGCCGCATGTACACCAGGCCGCGCAGGTTGTGGGCATCGGAAAAGGTCGGATCGGCGGCGATGACCTGCTTGAGCTCGTCGAGCGCCACGGCCGTCTTTCCCTGCTCGAAGTAACCCACCGCCAGCTCCATGCGGATGCGGGCGCGGCGGCGCGCTTCGGTCTCGTCGGAAGCAGTGGGGATGTCGCCGGCCGCCCGGCCGACTTCGGCGGTCTGGGCGCAGCCTCCCAGCAACAGGCCCGCCGCCACCACGCCCGACCACGGCACCACGGCCGCCACAAGGCCCCACAGGCCCACCCCGCGCTTCATGCTCACGACTCCTTGGCCTCGGCTTGCGCCGGCGCCCGTTTCAGGATCACGGTGCGCTGGCGGGCGATGCGCTCGCCCACCCGGGTGCGGTCCTGCACGTCGCCGGCCAGCTGGCCGCAGGCGGCGGCGATGTCGTCCCCCCTCGTCTTGCGCACGGTGGTGACGATACCAGCATCGCTCAGCAATGCCGCGAAGGCGGCGACGCGGCTGTGGGGCGAGCGCGTCAGGCCGGATTGGGGGAAGGGGTTGAACGGGATCAGGTTCAGCTTGCAGTTGACGCCGCGGCCGCCGTGGCCGCGCACCAGCGCGATCAGTTCGCGCGCGTGCTCCGGCTGGTCGTTGACCCCGTCGAGCATGCAGTACTCGAAGGTGATGAAGTCGCGCGGGGCGTGCTGCAGGTAGCGGTTGCAGGCGTCCAGCAGCTCGGCCAGCGGGTACTTGCGGTTCAACGGCACCAGGTTGTCGCGCAGCGCGTCGCCGGGCGCGTGCAGCGAGACGGCCAGCGCCACCGGGCAGTCCTGCGCCAGCCGGTCGATCATGGGCACCACGCCCGAGGTGGAGACGGTCACGCGCCGGCGCGACAGGCCGTAGCCATGGTCGTCCAGCATCACGCGCAGGGCCGGCACCAGCGCCGAGTAGTTCTGCAGCGGCTCGCCCATGCCCATCATCACCACGTTGGAGATCACGCGATCGCGCGTGCCCAGCTGTTCGCGCAGGTGGTGCTCGGCATACCAGAGCTGGGCGACGATCTCGCCCGTGGTGAGATTGCGCGAGAAGCCCTGGTGGCCGGTGGAGCAGAAGCGGCAGCCCACGGCGCAGCCGGCCTGCGACGACACGCACAGCGTGGCGCGGTCGTCCTCCGGGATGTAGACGGCCTCCACGGCGTTGCCGCCGCCGACGTCGAACAGCCACTTGATGGTGCCGTCGGCCGAGGCCTGGCGGCTGGCGACGGTCAGCCCCTCGATCGTGGCGCAGGCCTTGAGCTTGTCGCGCAGCGACTTCGCCAGGTCGGTCATCTGGTCGAAGTCGCGCGCGCCGCGCTGGTGGATCCAGCGGAACAGCTGCGTCGCGCGGAAGCGCTTCTCGCCCAGCGAAGCGCAGAACGCAGCCAGCCCCTCGAGATCGAAATCGAGCAGGTTGGCCCTGCGACCGGACTCGGGAGCTGGCGTCATCGCATGCGGAATCCCGCGATCAGCGGGAGTGGATGTTCATGCCGGGGAAGAAGAAGCCCACTTCCACCTGCGCGGTTTCGGGTGCATCGGAGCCGTGCACCGCGTTGGCGTCGATGCTGTCGGCGAAGTCGGCGCGGATGGTGCCCTTGTCGGCCTTCTTCGGGTCGGTGGCGCCCATCAGCTCGCGGTTCTTCAGGATCGCGTTCTCGCCTTCCAGCACCTGGATCATCACCGGGCCCGACACCATGAAGTCCACCAGGTCCTTGAAGAAGGGGCGCTCCCTGTGCACGGCGTAGAACTGCTCGGCTTCGCGACGCGACAGATGGGCCATCCTGGCGGCGATGATCTTCAGGCCGGCGGCCTCGAAGCGGCCGTAGATCTGGCCGATCACGTTCTTGGCCACCGCGTCGGGCTTGATGATGGAGAGGGTGCGTTCGATCGCCATGGGTGCGTACCTGTTGATGTGGAAATGGGGGCTGCGCCGCTGGGATGCGAAGCGCTGCAGGAAGTTCGGGCCAAGCCCGAAAAAACCCGGTATTTTAAACCGGGCTGCCGCCTCAGCGGCCGCCGCGATTGTTGCGCCGCTGGCCTCCGCGGCGCTGGCCGCCGCCCCCGCCGCCCGCGCCCGGCCCGCCCTGGCGCTGTCGCAGGAAGCTGTCGGCGCCGATGTAGCCGAAGGAGGTCTTCATCGGGTCGGGCTGGGCTGCGCCGCCGCCGGAGCGGTCCTTGGCGCGGCGCTGCTGCCCCTGGGCCTTGCCGGTGGGCTGGCCGGCGTTGCGCGCGCCGTCGGGTCTCGGGCCGCCGCTGCGGTTGCCGCGCCGGCGGTTGCGCGGCTTGCCGCCGTCGCCGGGCGCGCGCTCGCCCGCAGGTGCGCCGCCCGCCGCCTGGGTGAGCGCGCGGATGTCGCGCTCGTCCAGTTCGAGCCACTGGCCGCGCTTGAGGCCGCGCGGCAGCACCATCGCGCCGTAGCGGATGCGGATCAGGCGGCTGACGGCATGGCCCAGCGCCTCGAACAGGCGCCGCACCTCGCGGTTGCGGCCTTCGGAGATCGTGACGCGGTACCAGTTGTTGGCCCCCTCGCCGCCGCCGTCCTCGATCGAGCCGAACTGGGCGCGGCCGTCCTCGAGCTCGATGCCCTCCAGCAGGCGCTGCCGTCCCTCGGCCGACAGCGTGCCCAGCACGCGCACCGCGTACTCGCGCTCCAGGCCGAAGCGCGGGTGCATCAGCCGGTTGGCCAGTTCGCCCGAGCTGGTGAACAGCAGCAGGCCTTCGGTGTTCAGGTCGAGCCGGCCGACCGACTGCCACTTGCCCTGCTGCAGCTTCGGCAGCTTGCGGAATACCGTCGGGCGGTTCTGCGGATCGTCGTGCGTGACCACCTCGCCCACCGGCTTGTGGTAGGCGATCACGCGCGCCGCCGGAGGCGCGATGCGCACCCTGATCGGCTTGCCGTTGACCTTGATCTGGTCGCCGAACTGGATGCGCTGGCCGATGTGGGCGGGCTCGTTGTTGACCGAGATGCGGCCCTCCATGATCAGCTGCTCCATCTCCAGCCGCGAGCCCAGGCCGGCCTGCGCCAGCACCTTGTGCAGCTTGGGCGTCTCGGCCTGCGGCGCCAGCACGCGCTTGGGCGGCGCGGCGTCGGCGGCCTGCTCCTGCTCGTCGAAGCGGCCGGACACCACGTCCTCGAAGCGCACCGGCTCGGCGGCGGGCGCCGCGGGCGCGCGCTCGCGCGGCGCCTTGCCGCGGGCGCGGGGTTGGTCCTCGTCCTCGCGCTCGTCGTCGTCCTCGTCCCCGGAGACCCCGGTTCCGCGGTCGTCATCGCCATCATCGGCAGGGTCGCGCGCGTCCGCTTCCGGCAGGGCCGCGCCGCGCGGCTCGCCGGACGGCCGGGCTGCATCCTGCGCGTCGCCGGACGGCCGGGCCGCTTCGTGCCCCTCGCCTGGCGCAGCCAGATCCTCGTCGTCCAGGGGGGTGGCCTCGGCGGAGGGATGGGTCGGGTCGGTGGAATTCATGCGACTTCGGGTGAGGACGGGGGCGCTTCGGCGTCGCCGGAAGGCGGCTGCGGGGTGTCGGGCCGTGACGGGAGGTCGGGCGCAGCGACGCCGCCCACCGCCTCGACCTGCGGCAGGGACTCGGGATCGGCATCGGCGCCGGCGTCGGGCGCTTCCCCGACTTCCATCTGCAGCATCGGCTGGTCCGCGTCGCCCTCGCCCGCGAGAC
Organism: Ramlibacter sp.; assembly: GCF_036676645.1. GTDB lineage: Bacteria > Pseudomonadota > Gammaproteobacteria > Burkholderiales > Burkholderiaceae_C > Ramlibacter. The sequence goes on along the minus strand of NZ_JAKFCM010000022.1, from coordinate 38,162 downwards.
CGGCCAGCGCCTCGATCTGCCGGCCCGGCGACTCCAGCATGGGCAACTGGTCGAGCGAGGCCAGGCCCAGGTCGTCCAGGAACTGGCGCGTGGTGGCATACAGCGCCGGCCGTCCCGGCGCCTCGCGGTGGCCGATCACCTCCACCCAGCCGCGGTCTTCCAGCTGCTTGAGGATCTGGGTGTTGATCGTGACGCCGCGGATGTCTTCCATGTCGCCGCGCGTGACCGGCTGGCGATAGGCGATGATGGCCAGCGTCTCCAGCGTCGCACGCGTGTACTTCGGCGGCTTTTCGGGATGCAGCCGGTCGAGGTATTCGCGCATCCCGGGCCGGCTCTGGAACCGCCAGCCGCTGGCCACGCACACCAGTTCCACGCCGCGCTGCGCCCATTCGTCCTGCAGCTCCTGCAGCAGCGACTTGATGGTGTCGGCGCCGAGCTCGTCGTCGAACAGCACCCGCAGCTCCCGCACCGGCAAGGGCTGGGGCGAGCAGATCAGCGCTGTCTCCAGGACGCGCCTGGCATCCGCGGTATTCATCTTCTTGCGTACTTCCTGGCTGGACGGGGCGCCGGGGCGTTCCCGTCAGGGGGGCCCGTCAGAAGGGCGGCGGTGTCATCGCGGCTGGCGGCCGGCGGGCGCAGCGGCGGGCCCGGCAGGCGTGGCTGCTGGCGCCAGCGCTGAAGCCGGATTGTAACGCAGCCCCCAGGCCGACAGGGCGTGCACGAAGTCGGCCGGAAGGGGCGAAGTGAAGGCCAGCGGTTGGCCCGTGAACGGGTGCGCGAAGGCGAGCCGGAAGGCGTGCAGCGCCTGCCGCGCGAGGCTGCCTTCGCCGCCCCGGGCCTGCGCCGCGCCGCCATACAGCTCGTCGCCTGCGAGCGGATGGCCGAGGTGCGCCATGTGCACGCGGATCTGGTGCGTGCGCCCGGTGTGCAGGCTGGCGCGCACCAGGCAGGCGTCCGCCGCGTTGTCCAGCAGCGCGAAGGTGGTCAGCGCCGGCTTGCCGGCATGCCGGGCCAGGTCGACCACCGCCATGCGCAGCCGTTGGCGCGGATCGCGGCCGATGGGCGCGTCGACGGTGCGGTCCGGCGGGCCCTGCCAGCGGCCGAGGCCGATCGCCAGGTACTGGCGCGCGACCTCGCGAGCGGCGATCAGCCGCACCAGGGCCTCCATCGCCGCGCGGGTGCGCGCCACCACCATCAGCCCGCTGGTGTCCTTGTCCAGCCGGTGGACGATCCCGGCGCGCGGCACCAGCCCGGCCTGCGGGTCGCGCGCCAGCAGGCCGTTGAGCAGCGTGCCGCTCCAGTGCCCCGGGGCCGGGTGCACCACCAGGCCGGGCGGCTTGTCGATCACCAGCAGGTGCTCGTCCTCGTGCACCACCGCCAGCGGCATGGGCTCGGGGCGGAACGCCAGGCTCTGCGGCGTGGGCCGCAGCTCGATGGCGATCGCGTCGCCGGCCTTCACGCGCTGCGCGGGCCGGGCGGCGCGGCGGCCGCCCAGGGTCACGGCCCCGCCGTTCACCAGCTGCTGCAGGTAGCTGCGGGAGAACTCCGGCACCCGTTCGGCCAGCGCCTGGTCCAGGCGCAGGCCATGCTGCCCCGGTCCGACCGCGAACTCGCGCAGTTCCGACGCCGCTTCGGCCGCCTCGGCCTCGTCGTCGGGCAGCGCCGCGCCGGCCGGCTCGGGGAGGCCCCCTCCTATAATCGTGCGGCCCTGTTTCAAGAAGGTCTGCGCTTCATGCTTCGAGCGAAATTATCGTGTGCCGCCGGCTTGTCGATGCTGTTGCTCGCCGCCTGCTCCACGGTCGAAGAGGACAAGACGGCCGCCTGGAGTCCGAACCGCATCCACGCCGAAGCCAGGGAGGAGATGAACGCGGGCGCCTACGACAAGGCCGTGCCGCTGTTCGAGAAGCTCGAGGGCCGCGCCGCCGGCACGCCGCTGGCGCAGCAGGCGCAACTGGAGAAGGCCTACGCCCACTACAAGGCCGGCGAGCAGGCCCAGGCCATGGCCACGCTTGACCGCTTCATGAAGCTGCACCCGGCCAGCCCCGCCATCGACTACGCCCTCTACCTCAAGGGGCTGGTCAACTTCAACGACAACCTGGGCCTGTTTTCCTTCATCTCGCGCCAGGACCTGTCCGAGCGCGACCAGAAGGCGGCCAAGGAATCCTTCGAGTCCTTCCGCGAGCTGGTGACCCGGTTCCCCGAATCGCGCTACGCGCCCGATGCCCGCACCCGCATGACGTACATCGTCAACTCGCTGGCGCAGTACGAGGTGCACGTGGCGCGCTACTACTACACGCGCGGCGCCTACGTGGCCGCCATCAACCGCGCCCAGGCCGCGCTGGCCGACTACCGCGAGGTGCCGGCGCTGGAGGAGGCCCTGTTCATCCTGGTGCGCTCGTACGATGCGCTCGGCATGGCGCAGCTGCGCGACGACAGCCGCCGCGTCCTGGAGAAGACCTATCCGGACAGCGAGTACCTGACCCGGGGATTCAAGGCCAGGGAAGCCGAGCCCTGGTGGAAGTTCTGGTAGGCGTCATCGCGGGCTCGACCCCGGACCCGGTCTGGGGCAGGCCGACGATCCACCCGGCGCGCCGATCGACCGCAGCGCGATCGCGAACCGCGGGAGATGGATCCCGGCCGTGCGCCGGGATGACATCGTTTGGGGGAATCGCACCGTTTCTCAGAGGATGGACAGGTCCCTGACGGCCGACAGGTCGTCCAGGGCCCCTTCGAATGCTTCCGGCGAATCCAGCCGCCGCATGGGCGGCAGTGCGGCCAGCAGGCGGCGTCCGTAGGACATGGTGGCGAGCCGGGTGTCGCACACGACGAGGACACCGCGATCGGACTCCCGGCGGATCAGGCGGCCGGCGCCCTGCTTGAGGGCCACGGCGGCTTCGGGCACGAAGTAGTCCCTGAAGGCATTGCGGCCCTGCCCTTCCAGGCGCTGCGAGCGCGCCTCCACCAGCGGATCGGCCGGCGGCGGAAACGGCAGCTTGTCGATGACCACCAGTTGCAGCGCATCGCCGGGGACGTCCACGCCCTCCCAGAAGGAGGCCGATGCGACCAGCAGGCAGCCCGGGCCGCCCTGCTGCGAGCCTTCGCGGAAGCGCTCGATCAGCCGGCGCTTGGGCCATTGGCCCTGCACCAGCACCTCGATGTCGTGCGAGTCGCGGAACCGGCGCTGCAGCTCGTCGCCCACGCTGCGCAGCGCGCGCAGCGTGGTGGTCAGCACCATGGTGCGCCCGCCCAGGCGCTGCGCCGCATCGCCCGCCAGCTGCGCCACGGCGCCGGCATGGCCCGGGTCGGCCGGGCGCGGCAGCCCGCGCGGCAGGTACAGCGCCGCCTGCGAGAGATAGTCGAACGGGCTGCCCACGCGCAGCACCTGCGCCTCCTGCAGGCCGCAGGGCTCGGTGAACCAGGTCAGGCGCTCGTCGTCGCCCAGCGTGGCCGAGGTGAAGATCCAGGATCGGCGGGGCGCCGCTTCGCGGTCGTCCGCCGGCCCGTCGGCGTCCTCCTCTCCGGATCCGTCCTTGAGCAGCTTGCTGCGCACCGCATCGGCGATGTCCAGCGGCGATTCGACCAGCCGCAGCTGCTGGGCCACGTCGACCCAGCGCACCGAACCGGGCTCGGGCCCGGCCAGGAAGTGCGCGACCCGCCCGGCCAGCGTGGTCGCCCGCTCCTGCAGGCGGATGAAGTCCGGGGCGATCTCGCTGACGGTGGCCAAGGCGTCGATCACGGCCTCGCAGGCCGACTGCACGTCCGCCAGCGCGGCCTGCCAGTGCGCGGCCGGCAGGCCCTCGGGTGCGTCCCCGGCCCAGCGCAGGCGCGACGAGGCCGCAGCCCTGCCCACCACCAGCCGCAGCTCGCGCGTGGCGCGCTCCAGCGCGCCGGCCCGTTGCTGCCAGTCCTGCAGGCCGCGGGCCAGCTGCAGGCCGGCGGCCAGCAGGTCGCGCGTGAAGTCCAGCAGCTGCCCGGTACCGAGCTGGCGGCCGAGGAACTGCACGCCCGTCTCGTTGAGCTGGTGCGCTTCGTCGAACACCGCCACGCGCACGGTGGGCAGCAGCTCGGCCATGCCGGATTCGCGCACCGCCAGGTCGGCGAAGAACAGGTGGTGGTTGACCACGACCACGTCGGCCGCCAGCGCCTCGCGCCGCGCATGGTTGACGTGGCACTCGCGAAAGCGCGGGCAGGCGGAGCCCAGGCAGTTGTCGCGCGTCGAGGTCACCAGCGGGATCACCGGCGAGCGCTCGTCCAGGCCCGGGAGCTCCGCCAGGTCGCCGGTCCGGGTGGCCTGCGCCCACTGCTCGACCCGGGCCAGCGTGGCCATCACGCTGCGATCGGCTGCGCCGGGGTCCTGGCGGGCCAGCGCCATCCGGTGCAGGCAGAGGTAGCTGGCGCGGCCCTTGAGCAGGGCGGTTCGCACCGGCAGTCCGAGCGCCTCCACCAGCCGCGGCAGGTCGCGGCCGAACAACTGGTCCTGCAGTGTCTTGGTGGCCGTGGACAGCATCACCCGCTCGCCCGACAGTAGCGCGGGCACCAGATAGGAGTAGGTCTTGCCGACACCCGTGCCGGCCTCGACCACCAGCGCCCCGCCCTGCTCGATGGCACGCGCGACGGCCAGCGCCATCTCGGTCTGGGCGGGGCGGGCACGGAAGGCCGGCACCGCGCACGGCAGGACGCCGTCGGCTGCGAATGCCAGCCCCACGGCTTCGGTCAGGGTCATCAGGCAGGTTCTTTGGGATCCAGCGCCAGCTCCAGCTGCACGATCAGGTCGCGCAGTGCCAGGCGGCGCTTCTTCAGTCGGCGCAGGGCCAGCTCGTCGAGCGGGGTCTCGTGCGCGGTGCGGTCGATCAGCGCGTCCAGGTCGGCGTGCTCCATCCGCAGCTCGATCAGCCGCCGCTCGGGCGAATGCAGGTTCGATTCCACGGAATGGGTTGGCGCAGGCGCACCGGGAGCTCTGCGGGTGTCGGACGATAATACGTCTTCCGAGGGCAACAAGCGAGCGCGCCGCAGCGGCGCACTTCCTCCAGCAGCATGGGCAAAGGTTACCGACTCACCGCCGCCACCGGCATCCACAAGGGCGACCGCGAGTACCAGCAGGACCAGGTCGCGCTGGTCCCGCATCCCCGGGCCAGCGGCTGCGTGCTGGCCGTCGTGGCCGACGGCATGGGCGGGCGCAGCGGTGGCCGCAAGGCCTCCGACCAGGTGATGCTGACGGCCCGGCAGCTGTTCGAGCGCTACTCGCCCGACCACGACGACGCCGGCAGCCTGCTCAAGCAGGTGGTGCAGGAGGCGCACCTGGTGATCAAGCTCACCGCCATCGCGGCCGAGCAGGAGCCGCACAGCACCATCGCGGCCTACCTGATCAACCCGGGCGGCGACTGCCACTGGGTCCATGCGGGCGACTCGCGCATCTACCACTTCCACGGCAGCAAGCTGGTCCGGCGCACGCTCGACCACTCCTATGTACAGACGCTGGTCGATGCCGGCCAGCTGACCGAGGAAGAGGCCAACGTGCACCCGCAGTCCAACATCCTGATGGGCTGCCTGGGCGCGGAGGACGACCCGCCTGCCACGCTGCACTTCGTGCCCCAGCTGCGCCCCGGCGACGTGCTGATGGCCTGCAGCGACGGCGTCTGGCATTACTTCAGCCCGGACGAGCTGGGGTCGGTGCTGTCCTCGCTGTCGCCCCGCGAGGCCAGCGAATTCCTGATCGAGAAGGCACGCTCGCGCGGACACGGGGGCGGCGACAACCTGTCGCTGGTCATCGTCAAGCTCGAGCCGCTGGAGGGCTGAGCCGCCGGCGGCGGCAACTGGCGGCCGGACGCCTGCTCAGGGCGGCACCGGCAGCGGCTTGGCGGGCGTCCCATCCCGGGCGGCACGCTCCTGCACCCGGGCCTTGCGCTCCTGCGCTTCGCTCACCCGGTCGCGATGGCGCTGCAGGTTTTCCTGCGTGTCGGGACGTTGGTGCTCCTCGCGCGGCCCGGCGGCACGCTCGGCCCGTCCGCTGGCCTGCTCGCGCTTGCGCTGCGCGTGGGCGGCCTTGTCCGCCGCGCCGCGCTGCCGGCGGTCGCTCTCCTCGGCCTGCGCCCGCGCACGGGCGTCCTCGAGCTCGCGCGCCTGGCTTTCGCGGCGCTCGTCGAGTTCCTTCATGCGCTCGGCCGCACGGCGCTGTCGCTGGGCATCGTCCAGCGTGATCTCCTGCGCACGCAACGCGGCCAGGCCTTCGCGCCGCTTCGAGCGCGCCTCGGCCAGGCAGTCGTTGACGGCGAACCTGCCGTAGCAGGCCCGTTTCGCCTGCTCGAACCCGGCCTCGATGCGGCTGCGCTCGGACGCGATGCGGGCGCGTTCGGCCGCCGCCTCGTCCGGCGCCTGGGCGGCCGCCGGCAGGGCGAGCCAGATGGCCAGCAGCCAGCCGGTCTTCCTGTTCATGTCAGTCGGGTGTCCACGGTGCGCCGCTCCTGTGCCAGGAACTCCGCGGACTGCATTTCGTTCAGGCGCGAGACCGTGCGCGGGAATTCGTGGGCGAGCGGCCCCTCCGTGTAGAGCTGCTCGGGCGGCACGGCGGCGGACAGGATCAGTTTCACGCGCCGATCGTAGAGCACGTCGACCAGCCAGGTGAAACGGCGTGCTTCCGAAGCCATGTTGACCGGCATGTGGGGCACGTCGGACAGCAGCACGGTGTGGAACTGGCTGGCGATCTCCAGGTAGTCGTTCTGCGAGCGCGGGCCGCCGCACAGCGTGCGGAAATCGAACCAGACCACGCCGCCGGCCTTGCGGCGCGCGCGGATCTGGCGCTGCTCGATGTGCAGGACCGGGTCTTCGTCGCGCTTCTCGGCCAGCTCGCCGAACGCCCGGTCCATCTCGGCGTCGGCCCGCGGGCCGAGCGGCGTGTGGTAGAGCCTGATGTGCTCCAGCGTGCGCCGCCGGTAGTCGGTCCCGTTGTCGACGTTGATCACCTCCAGCTTCTCGTTGAGCAGGTCGATGGCGGGCAGGATGCGGTCGCGGTGCAGCCCGTTCGGGTACAGGTCGTCGGGCCGGAAGTTGGACGTGGTGACGAAGCCCACGCCGTTGTCGAACAGCGCCTGCAGCAGCCGGTGCAGGATCATCGCGTCGGTGATGTCGGCGACGTGGAACTCGTCGAAGCAGATCAGCCGGAAGCGGCGGGCCATGCGGGCCCCCAGCGCGTCCAGCGGGTTGACCGTTCCCTGCAGCTCGGCCAGTTCGCGATGCACCTCGCGCATGAACTCGTGGAAGTGCAGCCGCGTCTTGCGCCGCAGGGGAACCGCCCCGTAGAAGCAGTCCATCAGGAAGCTCTTGCCCCGCCCCACCCCGCCGTACATGTAGACGCCGCGCGGGATTTCGGGGCGGTTGATCAGCTTCTTGAAGGCGTTGGAGCGCTTCTCCTTGTACTGCGCCCATTCCCGGGCGCAGCGGTCCAGCGCCTGGACGGCACGCAGTTGCGCCGGATCGCTCGTGTACCCGCGAGCCCTGAGTTCGGCTTCGTAGGCCTGGCGGACGGACATCGGCCGCTGATCAGAAGTTCAGCGTCCGCTTGTCGACGGCCAGGGCCGCTTCCTTGGTCGCCTCGGACAGCGACGGGTGGGCATGGCAGATGCGCGCGATGTCCTCGCTGGAGGCGCGGAACGCCATCGCGACCACCGCCTCGGCGATCAGCTCGCTGGCCATGGGGCCCACGATGTGCACGCCCAGGATCTCGTCGGTCTTCGCATCGGCCAGGACCTTGACCATGCCGGTGGTGTCGCCCAGCGCGCGGGCTCGGCCGTTGGCCATGAACGGGAAGGTGCCGGCCCGGTAGGTCACGCCATCGGCCTTGAGCTGCTGCTCGGTGCGCCCGACCCAGGCGATCTCCGGGCTGGTGTAGATCACCCAGGGAATCGTGTTGAAGTCGACGTGGCCGTGCTGGCCGGCGATGCGCTCGGCCACGGCGACGCCCTCCTCCTCCGCCTTGTGCGCCAGCATCGGCCCGCGCACCACGTCGCCGACCGCCCAGACATTGGGCAGGTTGGTGCGGCACTCGCCATCGACCACGATGGCGCCGCGCTCGTCGAGCTTCAGGCCCACGCTTTCCGGATGGAGTCCGCTCGTGTTCGGCACGCGGCCGATCGAGACGATCAGCTTGTCGACCTCCAGCTTGCGGGCCTCGCCCCTGGCGTCAGTGTAGGCCACGGTGACGCCCTTGTCGCCCCGGTTCTTCACCTCGCCGACCTTCACGCCCAGTTCGATCTTCAGGCCCTGCTTGTCGAAGGCCTTCTTCGCCTCCCTGGCGATCTGCTCGTCGACCGCGCCCAGGAAGGTCGGCAGGCCTTCGAGCACCGTCACCTCGGCGCCGACGCGGCGCCACACCGAGCCCATCTCCAGCCCGATGACGCCCGAGCCGATCAGGCCCAGCTTCTTCGGCACGGCCGGAATGCGCAGCGCGCCGTCGTTGGACAGGATGTTGACCTCGTCGAAATCGGCACCGGGCAGCGCGCGCGGGTTGGAGCCGGTGGCGACGATCACGTGCTTGCAGGTGATCGTCTCCTCGGCCGTGCCGGCCACCTTGATCTCGTAGCCTTCGGCCCCGGCCTTGGCGAACGAGCCGCGCCCGTGGAAGAAGCTGACCTTGTTCTTCTTGAACAGGTACAGGATGCCGTCGTTGTTCTGCTTCACGACGGCGTCCTTGCGCGCGACCATTTTCGCGATGTCGATCGACAGCCCGCTCACCGCGATGCCGTGGTCGGCGAAGTGCTTGCCGGCGTGCTCGAAGTTCTCGGAGGACTGCAGCAGCGCCTTGGAGGGGATGCAGCCGACGTTGGTGCAGGTGCCGCCGGGCGCCGGCTTGCCGTCCTTGCCCTTCCAGTCGTCGATGCAGGCGGTGCTGAAACCCAGCTGCGCCGCGCGGATGGCGGCGATGTAGCCGCCGGGGCCGCCGCCGATGACGACGACGTCGAAATTCTTGTTGGCCATGGGAAAAATCTCTTTCGGGCGAAGCCCCGCCTCAAGGACAAGGCCCCGTCAGGGGCCTTGTCTTCACCTCAGATATCGAACAGCAGCCGCGCCGGATCCTCCAGCGCTTCCTTCATCGCCACCAGGCCCAGCACCGCCTCGCGGCCGTCGATGATGCGGTGGTCGTAGCTCATGGCCAGGTAGTTCATGGGCCGCACCACGACCTGCCCGTTCTCCACCACCGCGCGGTCCTTGGTGGCGTGCACGCCCAGGATGGCCGATTGCGGCGGGTTGATGATGGGGGTGGACAGCATGGAGCCGAACACGCCGCCGTTGGAGATGGAGAAGGTGCCGCCGGTGAGCTCCTCCAGCCCCAGCTTGCCGTCCCTGGCCTTCTGGCCGAACTCGGCGATCTTCTTCTCGACGTCCGCGAACGACATCTGGTCGGCGTTGCGCAGGATGGGCACCACCAGCCCGCGCGGCGAGCCCACCGCGATGCCGATGTCGAAGTATCCGTGGTAGACGATGTCGTTGCCGTCGACGCTGGCGTTGATCACCGGGTACTTCTTGAGCGCATGCACCGCGGCCTTGACGAAGAAGCTCATGAAGCCCAGCTTGACGCCGTGCTCCTTCTCGAACCGCTCCTGGAACTTCTTGCGCATCTCCATCACCGGGGCCATGTTGACCTCGTTGAAGGTGGTCAGGATGGCGTTGGTGGACTGCGACTGCAGCAGCCGCTCGGCCACCCGGGCACGCAGGCGGCTCATGGGCACGCGTTGCTCGGGGCGGTCGCCCAGGTCGGGCCCGCCCGCGGGGGCCGCCACCTGGGGCAGGGCCGGCGCGGCGGGGCGCGCAGCGGGCACGGGCGGCGGCACGGCGGCCTTGGCGGCGCCCCCGGCGACGGCCGACAGCACGTCGCCCTTGGTCACGCGGCCATCGCGTCCGGTACCGGGCACCGAGCCGGGCGTGAGCTGGTTGTCGGCCATCAGCTTGGCGGCCGCCGGCATGGCGATGCCGGACTTCGCGCCGGCAGCGGCCGGGGCCGTGGCCGGCGCAGCCGGGGCAGCGGTCGGCGCGGGTGCGGCGGCAGCGGGTGCGGCAGCACCGGCGCGGCCTTCGGTGTCGACCCTGGCGATCACCTGCTCCGCGACGACGGTGCCGCCGTCGGCCACCACGATCTCGGCCAGTACGCCTGCGCTCGGCGAGGGCACCTCGAGGACCACCTTGTCGGTCTCGATCTCGATCAGGATCTCGTCCTGCGCGACGGCCTCCCCGGCCTTCTTCTTCCACTGCAGCAGGGTGGCCTCGGCCACCGACTCGGACAGCTGCGGCACCTTGACTTCAACGATTGCCATTTGTTTTCCTGGAGATTCTTGTCTGTGTCTCGCGTCGCGGCCGCGCAGGCCCGGATCCAGAGCGCCCGACCTGAGGACTTCGGAGCGCACCGGACCCCCGCCTTCGCGGGGATAACGCCTACTTGGTCAGCACGAAGCCCTTGAGCTTGGCGAACGCACCCTCCACCAGGGCCTTCTGCTGCTCCTGGTGCAGGTGCGCGTAGCCGACCGCGGGCGATGCCGAGGCTGCCCGCCCCGCGTAACCGAGCTTCTGGCCTTCCTGCATGTTCTCGTGGATGTTGTGCTGGATGAAGAACCAGGCCCCCTGATTCTGCGGCTCGTCCTGGCACCACACCAGCTCGGCGAGGTTCGGGTACTTCTTCAGCTCGGCGGCGAATGCCTTGTGCGGGAACGGGTACAGCTGCTCGACGCGCAGGATGGCAACGTCATCGGCGCCTTTTTCCTCGCGCTTCTTGGCCAGGTCGTAATAGACCTTGCCCGAGCACACGATCACCCGCTTGACCTTCTCGGCCTTGAGGTCCTTGTGCTCCGGGATCACCGTCTGGAAGCCGCCCCGGGTGAACTCCGTCAGCGGCGAGGTGGCGTCCTTGTTCCGCAGCAGCGACTTGGGCGTCATGATCACCAGCGGCTTGCGCAGCGGGCGCACCATCTGCCGGCGCAGCAGGTGGAAGATCTGGCTGGCGGTGGTGGGCTGGCAGACCTGCATGTTGGTGTCGGCCGACAGCTGCATGAAGCGCTCCAGCCGCGCCGAGCTGTGCTCCGGCCCCTGCCCTTCGTAGCCGTGCGGCAGCATCAGGGTGATGCCGTTGACCCGGCCCCACTTCACTTCGCCGGAAGCGATGAACTGGTCGATCACGACCTGCGCGCCATTGGCGAAATCGCCGAACTGCGCTTCCCAGATCACCAGGGTGTTGGGGTCGTTGGAGGCGTAGCCGTACTCGAATCCCAGCACGGCCTCCTCCGACAGGATGGAGTCGATCACCACGAACGGGGCCTGGTTCTCGGCCACGTTCTGCAGCGGCACGTAGATGCCGGTGTCCCACTTCTCGCGGTTCTGGTCGTGCAGCACCGAGTGGCGGTGGGTGAAGGTGCCGCGCCCGCAGTCCTCGCCGGACAGGCGCACCGGGTAGCCGCTGGCCACCAGCGAGGCGAACGCCATGTGCTCGCCCATGCCCCAGTCGACGTTGACCTCGCCACGGCCCATGGCGGCGCGGTCCTCCAGCACCTTGCGCACCAGCGGGTGCACGGTGAAGTTGTCCGGCACCGTGGTGATGCGCTCGGCCAGCCGCTTCCATTCCGCGTTCGGGATTGCGGTGTCGGCGGCATCGGTCCACTTCTTGCCCACGTACGTGGTCCAGTCGACCGCGTACTTGCTCTTGAAATTGGTCAGCACCGGGTCGACCGTGTGCTTGCCCGCGTCCATGGCGGCGCGGTAGGCCTTGACCATGTCGTCGCCGAGCGTGTCGCCCAGGCCCTGGGCCGCCAGCTTGTCGGCGTACAGCTTGCGCGTGCCCGGGTGGGCCGCGATCTTCTTGTACATCAGGGGCTGGGTCAGCGAAGGGGTGTCCTGTTCGTTGTGGCCCAGCTTGCGGAAGCAGACGATGTCCACCACCACGTCGGTGCCGAACTCCAGCCGGTACTCGAGCGCCAGCTGGGTGGCCAGCACCACCGCCTCGGGGTCGTCGCCGTTCACGTGCAGCACCGGCGCCTCGATCATCTTGACCACGTCGGTGCAGTACAGGGTCGAGCGGCTGTCGCGCGGGTCGGAGGTGGTGAAGCCGATCTGGTTGTTGATGACGATGTGCACCGTGCCGCCGGTGAAGTAGCCGCGCGTCTCGGCCAGCGCCAGCGTCTCCATCACCACGCCCTGGCCGGCGAAGGCGGCGTCGCCATGCACCAGCACCGGCAGCACCTGCTTGCCCCGGGGGTCGGCGCGGCGGTCCATGCGGGCGCGCACCGAGCCTTCGACCACCGGGTTGACGATCTCCAGGTGCGAGGGATTGAACGCCAGCGACAGGTGCACCGGGCCGCCGGGCGTGCTGACGTCCGAGCTGAAGCCCTGGTGGTACTTGACGTCGCCGGCCGGCAGTTCCTCCTTGGCCGTGTGCTCGAACTCCGCGAACAGGTCCTTGGGCATCTTGCCCAGGGTGTTGACCAGCACGTTCAGGCGGCCGCGGTGGGCCATGCCGATCACGATCTCCTGCACGCCCCTCTCGCCGGCGCGCTGGATCAGTTCGTCCATCGAGGCGATGAAGCTCTCGCCGCCTTCCAGCGAGAAGCGCTTCTGCCCCACATACTTGGTGTGCAGGAAGCGCTCCAGGCCTTCGGCCGCGGTCAGGCGATTCAGGATGTGCTTCTTCTTCGCGGGCCCGAAGTTCGGGTTGGTGCGGATCGACTCGAGCTTCTGCTGCCACCAGCGCTTGCGCCCCTGGTCGCTGATGTACATGTACTCGGCGCCGATGGTGCCGCAGTAGGTCTCGCGCAGCGCGTTGATCAGCTCGCGCAACGACATGCTTTCCTTGCCGAAGAAGGTGTTGCTGGTGTTGAACACCGCCTCCTGGTCGGCGGCCGTGAAGCCGTAGAACGAAGGCTCCAGCTCGGGAATGTTCTCGCGCTCGGCCCGCTTGAGCGGGTCGAGGTCGGCCCAGCGGCTGCCCACGTTGCGGTACGCGGCGATCAGCTGCTGGACGGCCGTGCGCTTGCGGGCCAGTTCGGGGTCGGCCCCGCCGGCCACCACCACCCGGGTGCCGCCCTGCTTGGCGCGCTGGGCGAAGGCGTTGATGACGGGCAGGTGCGGCACATCGCGCGCCTCGCTGCCGTCGGACGCAGGCACGTGCTGCAGCGCATCGAAGTACTCGCGCCAGTTGTCGGGAACGCTGCCGGGGTTGGCAAGATAGTTCTCGTACATCTCCTCCACGTAGGGCGCGTTGCCGCCGAACAGGTAGGAGTTGCCGCGATAGGCCGTGAAGACGGAGCCGGGATCGCTCATCTCGCTGACTTTCTGCCCCCCTTCAGGGGGCTTCAGTTGGTTGAAGGAACCTTCCGCGGCACGGCTGGACCGGTTGGCGGATGCGAACTGTGGGCTGGAAGGCCTGGACTGTTGCAATGGCGGATTGTGCCACCGAACCGATCGCACCGTGATGCGTGCCGTCGCTCCCGCCTTTCGGGGAGAGCCTGGAAAAGGGGCGTTCGAACCGGAACGGGCCGGCTCAGGACACCAGGTCCCGGACCTGCTGCAGCGCCGAGGGATCCTCGATGGTGGTCAGGTCGCCGGGGTCGCGGCCTTCGCACACGGCCTGGATGGCACGGCGCAGCAGCTTGCCGCTGCGGGTCTTGGGCAGCAGGCTGACGAAGCGCACGCGCGCCGGCCGCGCCACGGCGCCGAGCTGCTGGTCGACCACCTTCATGACGTCGCCTTCCAGCTTCAGTGCCGCCTGCGGATCGGACAGCGCGGCGGCGTCGCGCGGCACCGCGAACGCCATCGCCACCTGGCCCTTGATCGGGTCGGCAACGCCGACCACCGCGACCTCGGCCACGCCCGGGTGGCTGGAGATGCTCTCCTCGATCTCGCGCGTGCCCAGCCGGTGCCCGGCCACGTTGATCACGTCGTCCGTGCGGCCGAGGATGTAGTAGTAGCCGTCCTCGTCGCGGATGCCCCAGTCGAAGGTGCTGTAGACCTGCTTGCCCGGGATGGTCTGCCAGTAGGTGCGGACGAAACGCTCGTCGTCGCGCCAGACGGTCTGCATGAAGCCGGGCGGCGTCGGCCCGTCGATCACCACCACGCCCTTCTGGTCGACGCCGGTGAGTTCCTCGCCGGTGGTCTCGTGCAGGATCTTGACCTTGTAGCCGTACATCGGCACCCCCGGGCTGCCGAACTTGCTGGGCTTGCGCTCGACGCCGTTGGCGATGGTCAGGATCGGCCAGCCGCTCTCGGTCTGCCAGTAGTTGTCGATGATCGGGATGCCCAGCGCATCCGAGATCCAGCGGGCGGTCGGCTCGTCCAGCGGTTCGCCGGCCAGGTACAGCGCCCGCAGGCTGGAGATGTCGTGCTTCTTCAGGTACGCCGGGTCCTGCTTCTTGAGCACGCGCACTGCGGTCGGCGCGCTGAACATGGCCGTGACCTTGTATTTCTCGACCAGGCTCCACCAGATGCCGGCGTCCGGGCGGGTCGGCAGGCCGTCGTAGAGGATGGTGGCCATGCCCGCGATCAGCGGCCCGTAGACGATGTAGCTGTGCCCCACCACCCAGCCGATGTCGCTGGTGGAGAAGTAGGTTTCGCCGGCGCGTCCCTGGAAGATGTGCGCCATGCTGGCCGCCAGGGCGACCGCGTAGCCGCCCACGTCGCGCTGCACGCCCTTGGGGTTGCCGGTCGTGCCGCTGGTGTAGATGGTGTAGCTGATGTCGGTGGACTGCAGCCATTCGCAGGGCACCTGCGCGTCCATGTGCCGCTCGCGCAGCACCGACCAGTCGTGGTCGCGGCCGGCCACCCGCTCCATCGGGGCGAGGCCGCGGTCGGCCAGCAGCACCGAGTCGGGCTTGTGCGACGACAGGCGGATCGCCTCGTCCAGCAGGGGCTTGTAGGCCATGACCTTGCCGCCGCGCGAGCCGGCGTCGGCGCTGATCACCACGCGGGGGGCCGCATCCTCGATGCGGGTGGCCAGCGACACCGAGGCGAAGCCGCCGAACACCACCGAGTGGATGGCGCCGATGCGCGCGCACGCCAGCATGGCGAACACCGCCTCCGGGATCATCGGCATGTAGATCAGGACCCGGTCGCCCTTGCGCACCCCCAGCCCCAGCAGCATGGCGGCGGCGCGCTGCACCTCGGCATGCAGTTCGGCGAAGCTGTAGACGCGCTCGGTATCGGTTTCGGTCGAGACGTGGATCAGGGCCGGCTGCTGCGCGCGATCCTTCAGGTGCCGGTCGACCGCGTTGTGGCACAGGTTGGTGGTGCCGCCGACGAACCAGCGCGTGAACGGGGCACGGCTGTCGTCGCAGATGGTCTGCGGCGGCACCTGCCAGTCGATCAGCCGGGCCTGCTCGGCCCAGAACGCGTCCGGTTGCTCGACGGAGCGGCGGTAGAACTCTTCGTAGCCCATGTGCGTCTCCTCTTGCTGTTGTGCCGGCTATTGTGGCCGCCGGCGCAGCCCCGCGCGGATGCAGCGGCGCCCGCCCCCTACTTGACGAGGGCCAAGGCCTCCCGGAAGCGCGGGTGCTCGCAGCTGCGCAGCCATTCGAAGACGACCATTTCGGTGGTGACCAGCTCGCAGCCGGCGCCGGCCAGCCGGTCGAACGCGGCGTCGCGGTTGCGCTCGGTGCGCGAACTGCAGGCATCGGTCACCACCCAGACGTCGAACTCATCGTCCAGCAATTCCAGCGCCGTCTGCAGCAGGCACACATGCGCTTCGCAGCCGGCCAGCACGACGCTGTTGCGGCCGGCTTCCGGCGCGGCGGCTTTCTGCAGGTGCCGGGGCAGGCTGCGGGCATTGCCTTGCGGCGCACGCGCCGGCGGCCGCAGGTGCGGCGCCAGGTCCTGCGCGGCGGCAAACGACATCTTGGGGAGGACCTTGCCCAGCAGGGGAGGCAGGGACGGATCCAGCGGACCCAGCCCGGCCGGGTTCTGCTCGGTGCCCCAGCTGGGGACCTCCAGCAGCCGGGCTGCGCCGGCCAGTCGGCGCGCGTTCGCCAGCACGGCGGCGCCGTCGTGGATCGCCGGCATGAGGCGCTGCTGGTAGTCGACCAGCACCAGTTGGGATTCGTCGGTGTCCAGCAGCATGCGAGCGGGGTTCGGGGAAAGGCCCCGATTATCCCCCGCGCCGCGGCGTCACCTCGCGCCCAGCGGCAGCGGCAGCGTGGAGGGCAGTTCGGGCCGGCCGGCCTTCGCGGCGGAGGCCCTCGCGGAGCGCGCGTGCGGGCGCGCCCCGGGCGACAGCGGCATCGACTGGGAATGCCGCTCGCGCTCGAGCCGCAGGTAGCGGCGCCGGCGCGCTTCCTGCTCGCGCGTCCACGCCAGCTTGTGGCTGAGCAGGCGGTGCAGCCCCGCGAGGTCGTCTTCCTCCTCGCCGAGCCGGCCCAGCAGGAAATCGGGCACCAGCATGATCTCGCTGTCGCCCGCCTCGTATTCGATGCGCGAGGGCGCGCCCAGCACGTGCTGCAGCGTCGCCAGGGCCCGCTCGCGGCCCGCGCCGGGCAGCAGGACGGCGAACTCCACCGGGCCGGTGCGCGCGGCCAACCCGCGGTCGCCGGCAATCGCCGCCAGCTTGCCGGAGAGCCGGTGCAGCAGGGTCCGGGCCACGCGGCTCCCATAGATGTGACGCACCTCCAGCAGGTCGCTGCAGTCGAAGACGGCCAGGGTCGCCCCGGACCGGCTGCGCGCCGCCAGCAACTCTTCCCCATGGGCGAGCAGGCCCTCCAGCGTGCACAGGCGTGTCGCCGGATCGAACCGATGCGCTTCGTGGCCGGCATCGGCGCGCCGCAACCAGCCGCCGACCAACAGGGCGGCCAGGGCCAGCGGCACCAGCAGCAGGCCAACCGATGGGCCGTGCACCGCCGGATCCGGCGCGAGCAGCCATGCCGGGGCCCACTGCAGGACGGAGAACGCCAGCAGGCCCAGCGCCCAGGCCGGACGCAGCAGCACGGCATAGGCAACCACCACGAGTGCCAGCCAGAGTTGCCAGAGGGCTTCGGGAGTGACCGCGTCGGGGGCTTCCTGCAGGGGCAGCAGGAGTGCGGCTGCGGCAACGGCGAAGGCCCGGACGGCCAGTTCGCGCTGGCGCCAGGCGGGGCGCGCCTGCGCCCACGCCGCGGCCAGCAGCGGCAGCAGGGCCACCGTTGCGGCCGACTGGACGTCCGCCTGCAGGAACACGGCCACCGCCGTCAGGGCGATCGCGATCGCCGCCAGCAGCCAGGGCTCCAGCCGGCGCGCGCGGCCGGACACCCAGCCGGGCGGCAGGCCGGCCCGCCCGCCGCCCAGCGCACCGCTCCCGTGGGGAGCGGGCGGCAAGGTCGATTGGGCCGGCGTGGTTACTTCTTTCACTCTTGTGGCACTCCCTGTCCGAGCGCGCGGCACTTACATCGCGTGACCAGATCAAACCACCGAAGAGTTACCGTGCCGTTAAGCGTGTGCGGGTTCGGTATTAGGGAATTTGCTTACCAAAGGGCCCGTGCGCCAGCCGGGCCACGCCTACCCCACGGGTAAACTTTCGCCGGCTTCCGAGTGCTCATCCATGGCCGCGCAACCGCCTTCCGTCCCAGTGCCTGCCGTGCGACTGCTGTGCGTGGAAGACAACCCCGACGACGTCGAGCTGATGGGCATCGCGCTGCAGCGAGCCGACCCCCTGCGGCGCTACGAACTGCACCGCGTCGACGACGCCACCAGCTTCGGCCAGGCCTTGCAGGACGACTACGACGCGATCCTGTGCGACTTCAACATGCCGTGCTTCTCGCCGTACGCGGCCCTGCAGATCCTGATGGCGCGGCAGCTGCCGACTCCCTTGGTGGTGGTGACGCGCGCGATCGGCGAGGAAGCCGCGGTGCACGTGCTGCGCTGCGGCGCCAAGGACTACGTCACCAAGGACAAGCTGGGCACGCTGCCGCAGATCATCGAGCGGGTGATGGCCGAGCGGCGCCGCGCCACCGAGCAGGAGCGCATGGCGCGCGAGCTGGAAGCGGCCTACCGCCGGCTGAAGAAGCTTTCGGCGCGGCTGGTGGTGGCGCAGGAGCGCGAGCGCAGCCTGATCTCGCGCGAACTGCACGACCAGCTGGGGCAGACCCTGACCGGCATGGTCATCCACCTGCACGCGGCCCAGCGCTCGCCCGACCCGCAGGCAGCCCGCCAGCACACCGGAACGGCCATGGAGCTGGCGCAGGCGGCCGTCGAGCAGGTCAAGACGCTGTCCTTCCTGCTGCGACCCGCCCAGCTGGACCTGCTGGGTTTGGTGCCCGCCGTGCAGGCCGCCGTGCAGCGCATCGCCGCGCCGGCCGGGCTCGCCTTCGACGTCAGCACGCGGGGCACGGAACCCGGGTCACCGGGCGAAAACGCCTCGGTCGCAATGCGGCTGGTCCAGGAGGCGCTGGTCAACACCGTGCGCCATGCGAATGCCGGCAGGGTCCGGATCCGGCTGCGCTTCCTGCCCGAGGGACGCATCGGCCTGCTGGTGCTGGACGACGGCAGCGGCTTCGACCGGCAGTCGGTGCTCGAGGGCCAGCCCAGCGAGCGCAACGTCGGGCTGTACGGCATGATCGAACGCACGGAGGTGGCCGGCGGACGGCTGCACATCCGCACCCGGCCGGGTGCGGGGGTGGCCATCCGCGCGGTGCTGTAGCGAGAACCAATGAGAAACACCCCATCGAAAACCGCCACCATCCGCGTGGTGCTGGCCGACGACCACGACCTGGTCCGCTCGGGCATCAAGGCGCTGCTGTCCATGATCGACGGCGTGGAGGTGATCGCCGAGGCGCGCGACGGGCGCGAGCTGGTCACGCTGGTCGGGTCGCTGCGGCCCGACGTGGTGATGACCGACATCTCCATGCCGGGCATGGACGGCATTGCCGCCATCGGCGAAATCCACGGCCGGTACCCCGGCGTGCGCCTGCTGGTGCTGTCGATGTACGACACGGTCGATTTCGTCAAGCGCGCCGTCGCCAGCGGCGCCTGCGGCTACCTGATGAAGGACGCCCCGCCCTTCGAGCTGGAGCAGTCGATCCGCAGCGTGATGGCGACCGGCACCTACTTCAGCCCGGTGATCGCGCAGCGGCTGCTCCAGCCTTCCGAGCCGACCGCCAGCGAGGAGCTGACCGAGCGCCAGCTCGAGATCCTCAAGCTGATCGCGCAGGGCAAGGCCTCCAAGGAGATCGCGTTCGAACTGGGCCTTTCGTCCAAGACCGTCGACGTGCACCGCGCCCGGATCATGGAGCGGCTCAAGCTCAACGACATCGCCAGCCTGACGCGCTATGCGGTTCGCAAGGGCCTGGTGAAGGCCTGAGCGCGGCTCAGGGCTCCAGCCGCAGCAGGCGGCCGTCCGAACTGTCGGTCAGCAGGTACAGCAGGCCGTCCGGCCCCTGACGCACGTCGCGCACGCGGCCGGCGCTCTCCAGCAAGCGGTGCTCGCGGATGACCTTGTCGCCCTGCAGCTCGATGCGGTCGAGGTAGCCGAACTTCAGCGAGCCGATGAACAGGTTGCCCTTCCAGTCCGCGCCATAGCGGTCGCTGGTGAGGAATGCCATGCCGGAAGGTGCGATCGACGGCACCCAGTAGTGCAGCGGTTGCTCCATCCCGGGCCGGGACGTGATCCCTTCGCCGATCCGGCCGCCGCCGTAGTCGACGCCCCAGGTGATGACCGGCCAGCCGTAGTTGCGCCCGGCCTGCGGGAGGTTGATCTCGTCGCCGCCCTGGGCGCCGTGCTCGTGCATCCAGAATCGCCCGTCCGGGGCCAGCGTGGCCCCTTGGGAATTGCGGTGGCCATGGCTCCAGATCTCCGGCAGCGCGCCGTCGCGGTCGAGGTAGGGGTTGCCGGCCGCCGGCGTGCCGTCCTTGTTCACCCGGATCACCTTGCCGATGTGGTTGTCCAGCCTTTGCGCGTCCTTCATGCGCGAGTAGCGATCCCCCGTGGTCAGGAACAGGGTGCCGTCGCGCGCTTCGACGATCCGGCAGCCGAAGTGCATGCGGCTGTCCACCTTCGGCTTCTGGCTGAAGATCACCTGCACGCCCTCGAGGCCGCTGCGGTCGGCTGCCAGCCGGGCCTTCGCCAGGGCCGTCGAATTGCCGCCGCTGCCCGGCTCGGAGAAGCAGAAGTACAGCGTGCGATTGGCCGCGAACCCGGAATCCAGCACCAGGTCCAGCAGGCCACCCTGCCCGCCGGCAGCCACCTGCGGCACGCCCCGCAGGGGCGGCCCGAGCCGCCCGTCCGGCTCCACGACCCGTATCCGGCCGGGGCGTTCCGTGACGAGGAAGCGGCCCTCCTCCAGGAAGGCCACGGCCCAGGGATGGTCCAGCCCCGTTGCGACCGTCCGGGCCCTGGGCTCGGCCGATGCAGCGGCCGCCAGAACGGCCATCGCACCGGCGACCAGGGCGGTGCGCCGGCCCCTTGCAAGCTTCTCGAATCGGCTCATCCATGACCTCCTGGTGCCTGCCGGGATGCTGCACGTGCGGACTCTGGGCCGAAAGGCCCAGGGCCAAATCGCAACTGCATCAAGGGCTTACATTCCAAACCTCGCTTGACTTCTTGTATCACGGTGCTTACCCTGCGCGCCATGTCGAGGTGGCTCAGCATGGTCGCTATCCTGGCGTTGGCCGCAGGGCCGGCGCAGGCCGCGCCGTCCTCGGCCGAAGACGATCTGCAGCGCTTCATGGTGGACAAGGGGGTCATCGCCCGCCTGGACACCATGCGCGAGCGCATCACCGACACCACCTCGGAACTGGTGGTGACGTCCATGGGTTTCCTCGGAGTGCCCTACCGCCGCGGGGGCAACGACGCGGAAACGGGCTTCGACTGCAGCGGCTTCGTCAAGGCCATGTACGAGCAGACCGTCGGGCTGGTGCTGCCCCGCAAGGCCGAGCAGCAGGCCGCCGCCACCCAGGTGATCGACAAGCACGACCTGCGCCCTGGCGACCTGGTGTTCTTCAACACCCTGCGCCGCGCCTTCAGCCACGTGGGCATCTACGTCGGCGAGGGCCGGTTCATCCACTCGCCCAAGCCGGGCGCCGAGGTCCGCCTGGAAAGCATGAACGGCAGCTACTGGCAGCGGCGCTTCGACGGTGCGCGCCGGGTGCGGCTGGCCCAGCCTGCGGTGCCGGCCGACCAGCCCTAGCCGGCAGGCCGGCTACCTGCGCTGGGGCGGCACGTCGGTGCAGGTGCCCTCGGCGATCTCCGCCGCCATGCCGATGCTCTCGCCCAGGGTCGGGTGCGGGTGGATCGTCTTGCCGATGTCCACCATGTCCGCCCCCATCTCCACGGCCAGGGCGACCTCGCCGATCATGTCACCGGCATGCGTGCCGACGATGCCGCCGCCGAGGATGCGGTGCGTCTTCGCGTCGAACAGCAGCTTGGTGAAGCCCTCGTCGCGCCCGTTGGCGATGGCACGGCCGGAAGCGCTCCAGGGGAAATGACCCTTGGTGATCGCGACTCCCTGCGCCCTGGCCTGGTCCTCGGTCAGTCCCACCCAGGCCACTTCCGGATCGGTGTAGGCCACGCTCGGGATCACGCGGGCCTCGAACGCGCTTTTCTCGCCGGCGGCCGCTTCGGCCGCGACGTGGCCTTCGTGCACCGCCTTGTGCGCGAGCATGGGGTTCCCGACGATGTCGCCGATGGCGAAGATGTGCGGCACATTGGTGCGCATCTGGATGTCGACCGGGATGAAGCCGCGCTCGTCGACCTGCACTCCGGCCCTGTCGGCGCCGATTCGGCGACCGTTGGGGCTGCGCCCGACGGCCTGCAGCACCAGGTCGTAGACCTGGGGCTCCGGCGGCGCCTGCTCGCCCTCGAAACGCACCCGGATGCCGTCCTGGGTCGCCTCGGCGCCGACGGTCCGGGTCTTGAGCATGACCTTGTCGAAGCGGGGCGCGTTCATCTTCTGCCACACGCGCACCAGGTCGCGGTCGGCGCCCTGCATCAGGCCGTCGAGCATCTCGACCACGTCGAGGCGCGCGCCCAGCGTGGAATACACCGTGCCCATTTCGAGGCCGATGATCCCGCCGCCGAGGACCAGCATGCGCTTCGGGACGTTCGAAAGCTCCAGCGCACCGGTGGAGTCCACGATGCGCGGGTCCTGCGGCAGGAACGGCAGGTGCACGGCCTGGGAGCCGGCCGCGATGATGGCATTGCGAAAGCGCAGCGATTGCTTGCGGCCGGTGGGCTCCTGGCCCGTTGCTCCGGCGGTCTCCGCCACCTCCAGTTCGTGCGTGCCGGTGAACTGCCCGGTGCCGCGCACGACGGTGACCTTGCGCATCTTGGCCATCGCGGCCAGGCCGCCGGTGAGCTTGCCCACGACCCTGGACTTGTGCGCACGCAGCTTGTCGAGGTCGACCGTGGGTTTTCCGAAGCTCACCCCGAGCGACTCGAAGTGGCTCACTTCGTCCATCACGGCCGTCACGTGCAGCAAGGCCTTGGACGGGATGCAGCCCACGTTGAGGCAAACGCCGCCCAGCGTGGCGTAGCGCTCGACCAGGACGACCTTCAGGCCGAGGTCGGCCGCGCGGAACGCCGCCGAATAGCCGCCGGGGCCGCCACCGAGCACCAGCACGTCGCAGTCGTAGTCACCGCCGGCCGGGCTTGCTGCCGCGGCGGCCCGGGCCTGACTCCCTCCCGCGCCGGCGGAGGCCGGGGCTGGGGCCGCGCCGGCTTGCGGCGCGGGCGCGGCACCCGCATTCGCCGCGGGGGCTGCCGCTGCCCGGGTTGCTGGCTGCGGCGGGCTCTCCTGGGCGGAAGCCTCGGTCTCGAGCGAGAGCAGCACACTGCCCTGCGACACCTTGTCCCCCAGTTTGACCTTCAGTTCCTTCACCACGCCCGCGTGGCTGGACGGGATCTCCATCGAGGCCTTGTCGCTCTCCACCGTGACGAGCGACTGCTCCACCTGGACCGCGTCGCCCGGCTGCACCAGCAGCTCGATCACGGCCACGTCCTTGAAGTCCCCGATATCGGGGACCTTCACCTCCACCCGGCTCATCTGGATTCCTTGGTCTTGAGCGTGAACAGGTCGAAGGGCAGCGACGAGTTGCGGTCGAATTCGCATCCGGCCGTGATGCCCGCCTCGGCCACTTCGCGCGCGGTCTTGGCCTTGTGGTAGATGGAATGCATGGCGCCGAGCGCGAAGCTGCGCCCCGAACCGATGCCCCAGAACTCCTTGAACTCGAACACCTCGCGGTAGCTGTACAGGCCGTAGATGCCGGTGGCGTTGGCGATGACCACGCTGAACTGGCTGGACTCGTAGGGATCGCTGTCCTCTTCCTTGGTCTGCAGGAAGAAGTTGTCCTTCAGGTACGGGTGCAGCTTGGTGAAGGTGTCGAACACCTCGTCCTTGCTGCCCAGCTGCAGGATCTCGCGCGGCATGGAGCCGATCGCCTTGCGCAGCACCGGGAAGTGCGCCACGGTGCCGGCCATGCCGACGTAGCTGGGGCCGGCCTCGGTGTCCACGCGGAAGATCTTGGCGTTGTCCTCGTAACGCTTGGACAGCATGGTGTCGCCGAAGGTCACCAGGGTATCGGCGGCGATGGCGATCTGGCCGGCCTTCCTCACTACCACGACAGTCGTCATAAGCAACGTTCTTCTTGCTCTTCTTCCCGTTCAGAGAAGCACTCGGCGGAAATCCGCCAGGATGGCGCCCAGGTGGGCGTTAAAGCGGGCGGCTGCGGCGCCGTCGACGACGCGGTGGTCCCACGACAGCGACAGCGGCAGCATCAGCCGGGGCTGGAACTGACCGCCGTCCCAGACGGGCTCCGTCCGGCTGCGGCACACCCCGAGGATAGCGACTTCCGGCGCATTGATGATGGGCGTGAAGTAGCGCCCGCCGATGCCGCCAAGCGAGGAAATCGTGAAGGTCGCGCCGCTCATCTCCGCCGGCGTCAGCTTGCCCTCGCGCGCCTTCTTCGCCAGCTCGGAGAGTTCGGCGCTGATCTGCAGGATGCCCTTGCGGTCGGCGTCCCTGATCACCGGCACCACCAGGCCGTTGGGCGTGTCGGCCGCGAAGCCGATGTGCCAGTAGCCCTTCAGCACGATCTGCTCGCCGTCCAGCGAGCTGTTGAATTCCGGGAACTGCTTGAGGGCCGCCACGCTGGCCTTGATGAGGAAGGCCAGCATGGTCACCTTCACGCCGCTCTTCTCGTTCTCCTTGTTGAGCTGCACGCGGAAGGCTTCCAGCTCGGTGATGTCGGCGTCGTCATGGTTGGTGACGTGCGGGATCATCACCCAGTTGCGGTGCAGGTTGGGGCCGGCGATCTTCTTGATGCGCGACAGGTCCTTGCGCTCGACCGGTCCGAACTTCTCGAAGTCCACCTTCGGCCAGGGCAGCAGGCCGAGCGCGGCACCGCCGGGCGCCGCGGCGCCCTTGCCGGCGGCTGCCTGGGTGCTGGCGTCGCCGCGCATCACCGCCTTGGTGAAATTCTGCAGGTCTTCCTGCAGGATGCGCCCCTTGGGTCCCGAGCCCTGCACCTCGCCCAGCGGAATGCCCAGCTCGCGCGCGAACTTGCGCACCGAAGGCGAGGCATGGGGCAGCTTGCCCGTGGGGGCGGCGGGCTCGTGCGGCGGCAGGGCGGCGGTGGGCAGGACGCGCCCCTGACCCTGGCCGCCACTCCGCCCTCCCTCCGCCGGCGCCGGCACGGGAGCCGGTGCAATGGCGGCCGTTGCGGCCGCGCCCTCCGGCCCGGGAGCCGGGGGCCGGGGCGAGGGGCTCGCCTCGGCCGCGCCTTCCAGCACGGCGACCGGATCGCCGATGTTCACCTTGTCGCCGAGCGCGACCTTCAATTCCTTGACCACGCCGGCCGCGGAGGAAGGGATCTCCATCGAGGCCTTGTCGCTTTCCACCGTGATCAGCGACTGCTCGAGCTTGACCGGGTCGCCCGGCTTGACCAGCAGCTCGATGACGGCGACGTCCTTGAATTCGCCGATGTCGGGCACGCGGACCTCGATCGTCCTGCTCGCTCCCTGGCCGGGAGAGGGCTGGGGCGCGGTCGCTGCGGCGCCCGGGGCCGGCGCTGCGCCAGCGCCAGCGGCGGCAGGGGGCGCTCCCGCGCCGGTCCCCGCCGGAGCGGGAGATGGCACGGCCGATCGAGCGGCAGGAGCATCGGCGGCGTTGCCGGTTTCCAGCACCAGCAGCACCGACCCTTCCGAGACCTTGTCTCCCAGCTTGACCTTCAGCTCCTTGACCACGCCGCCGTGGCTGGACGGAATCTCCATCGAGGCCTTGTCCGACTCGACGGTGACCAGCGACTGCTCCGGCTTGATCGTGTCTCCCGGCTGGACCAGCACTTCGATGACCGCGAGGTCCTTGAAGTCCCCGACGTCGGGGACCTTCACTTCGACCGATGCCATGGGCCTGTTCTCCTGTTTGTTCTTGTGAGCCGCCGGCCGGCGCTCAGGCGTGCAACGGGTTGATCTTGTCGGCGTCCAGGCCGTACTTCGCGATGGCTTCGGCCACCCTGGCGGCCGGTACCTTGCCCTCCTCGCTCAGCCCCTTCAGCGCAGCCACCGCGATGTAGTGGCGATTGATCTCGAAGTGCTCGCGCAGGCGGCTGCGGAAGTCGCTGCGGCCGAAGCCGTCGGTGCCCAGGACCTTGTAGCCCTGGCCCTTGGGCAGGAACGGCCGGATCTGCTCCACGTAGGCCTTGATGTAATCGGTCGAGGCCACCACCGGGCCGGCATGCGGCTGCAGCTGCTGCGCGACGAAGGGCACGCGCGGCTTGTCGGTCGGATGCAGCAGGTTCCAGCGCTCGCAGTCCTGGCCTTCGCGCGCCAGCTGGTTGAAGCTGGGGCAGCTCCACACGTTGGCGCGCACGCCCCAGTCCTTGTCCAGCAGATCCCGGGCCGCGATCGACTCGCGCAGGATCGAGCCGGACCCCAGCAGGTTCACCAGCGGCGCCCGGTCCTTGCCGGCGGCGGGCAGCGCCAGGTACATGCCCTTGATGATCTGCTCCTCGGTGCCGGGCTGCAGGCCCGGCATGGCGTAGTTCTCGTTGAGCAGGGTGATGTAGTAGAAGACGTTGTCCTGCCGCTCCACCATGCCCTTGAGGCCGTGGTGCAGGATCACCCCGACCTCGTGCGCGAAGCTGGGGTCGTAGCTCACGCAGTTGGGGATGGTCTGCGCCAGGATGTGGCTGTGGCCGTCCTCGTGCTGCAGGCCCTCGCCGTTCAGCGTGGTGCGCCCGGAGGTGCCGCCCAGCAGGAAGCCGCGCGCCTGCATGTCGCCCGCGGCCCAGGCCAGGTCGCCCACCCGCTGCAGCCCGAACATCGAGTAGTAGATGTAGAACGGCACCATGATGCGGTTGTTGGTCGAGTACGAGGTCGACGCCGCCATCCAGCTGGCCATCCCGCCCGCCTCGTTGATGCCCTCCTGCAGGATCTGCCCGGCCTGGTCCTCCTTGTAGTAGGACACCTGGTCGCGGTCCTGCGGGGTGTATTTCTGGCCTTCCGGGTTGTAGATCCCGATCTGGCGGAACAGGCCTTCCATCCCGAAGGTGCGGGCCTCGTCCACCAGGATGGGCACGGCGCGCGGGCCGAGCTGCTTGTCGCGCAGCAGCGTCGTCAGGAAGCGCACGAACGCCTGCGTCGTGCTGATCTCGCGGCCCTCGGCGGTGGGCTCCAGCACCGCCTTGAACGCCTCCAGCGGCGGCACCGGCAACTGCTCGTCGGCCCTGGCGCGGCGCTTGGGCAGGTAGCCGCCCAGCGCCTGGCGCCGCGCGTGCAGGTACTTCATCTCCGGCGTGTCCTCCTCCGGCTTGTAGAAGGGGATCTCCGGCAGCCTGTCGTCGGGGATGGGGATGTTGAAGCGGTCGCGGAAGGCCCGGATGTCCTCGTCGCTCATCTTCTTGGCCTGGTGGGCGATGTTCTTGCCCTCGCCGGCGCGGCCCATGCCGAAGCCCTTGACCGTCTTGACCAGCAGCACCGTGGGCTGGCCCTTGTGGTTGACCGCGCGGTGATAGGCCGCGTAGACCTTCTGCGGGTCGTGGCCGCCGCGGTTGAGGCGCCAGATGTCCTCGTCGCTCATCTTCGCGACCATCTCCAGCAGCTTGGGATGGCGGCCGAAGAAGTGCTTGCGCACGTAGGCGCCGTCGTTGGCCTTCATGTGCTGGTAGTCGCCGTCCAGCGTCTCCATCATGACCTGCCGCAGGATGCCATCCTTGTCGCGCGCCAGCAGCGGGTCCCAGTAGCTGCCCCAGACCAGCTTGATCACGTTCCAGCCGGCACCGCGGAACTCGCCTTCGAGCTCCTGGATCACCTTGCCGTTGCCGCGTACCGGGCCGTCCAGCCGCTGCAGGTTGCAGTTGACGACGAAGATCAGGTTGTCCAGCTTCTCGCGCGTGGCCACGCCGATCGCGCCCATGGACTCCACCTCGTCCATCTCGCCGTCGCCCAGGAAGGCCCAGACCTTGCGGTTGGCGGTGTCGGCGATGCCGCGCGCGTGCAGGTACTTCAGGAAGCGCGCCTGGTAGATCGCCATCAACGGGCCCAGTCCCATGGACACCGTCGGGAACTGCCAGAAGTGGGGCATCAGCTTGGGATGCGGGTAGCTGGACAGGCCCTTGCCGCCGACTTCCTGGCGGAAATGCAGCAGCTGGTCCTCGGTCAGGCGCCCTTCCAGGAAGGCGCGCGCATAGACGCCGGGGGAGCTGTGTCCCTGGATGTAGAGGCAGTCGCCGCCGTGGTTCTCGCTCTCGGCGTGCCAGAAGTGGTTGAAGCCGCAGCCGAACATGGTGGCCACCGACGCGAACGAGCTGATGTGGCCGCCCAGGTCGCCACCGTCCTCGGGATGCAGGCGGTTGGCCTTGACCACCATCGCCATCGCGTTCCAGCGCATGTAGGCACGCAGCCGCTCCTCCATCTCGAGGTCGCCCGGGCAGCGCTCCTCGTCCTGCGGCTCGATCGTGTTCACGTAGCCGGTGGTGGCGGAGAACGGCATGTCGATGCCCTCCTGCCGGGCCTGCTCGAGCAGGTGTTCCAGCAGGAAGTGGCCACGCTCGCGGCCTCCGGTGGCGATGACGGCGGAAAGCGCGTCGAGCCACTCGCGGGTTTCCTGGGCGTCCGTGTCGTTGGCGGCCGCGCCGAAAGCGTGCTCGGGCTGGGCTGACATGCTGGTCTCCTGTGGATTCGGGCTAATTTAGTACGGGTGCAACGGCTGGCCTGCGCCGGCAGGCGCGGGCCGCTGCGGGGTCCGCGCCAGTGTGGCATAGATCGAATTCCGTTTCAAATTGCGCTGCACCATTTCACAATGCGGTTGCCGGGCACTCGAAGGGCTCACCTACACTCTCAGCCTCCATGCAAGACAGCAGCGCCCACGACCTGCACGAGGCCGCCGCGCCGGTGCCCTGGCTGCGGCGCTGGTGGCGCCGCCAGACCCCGGGCCGGCAGGACCGCTTCGCGATGCTGGCGCCGCTGGCCGCGGTGCTGCTGTTCCTCGCCGCCATCCTTTCGGCGTTCTGGTACCTGCGGCTGGAGGAAATGGATCGCGAGCAGGAAGCGGTCCGGCGCGACGTCGAGTACGCGCAGCAGCGCCTGCGCCTGCGGCTGCTGGAGCGCCAGGAGCAGTTGATGCGGATCGCGCGCGACGTTTCCAACAAGGAGGTCGACGCGGAGGAATTCGTCAGCCGGGCGGAGACCCTGGTGATCCAGTACCCGGAACTGCAGGCCATGTCCTGGGTCGACGGGCGCCGCCGCATCCGCGCTTCGTACGCCGGGCCCAGCGTGCCGGCCCAGCAGTTGCGCAACGCCGGCGACCTGCTGGGGTCGGGAAGCGAGACCGAAGCCACCTATTCGCTGGTGCGCGACGTCCAGCAGCCGGTGTATTCGCAGCCGAGCGCCGGCACCGACCCGCCGCAGATGCTGCAGTTGCACGTGCCGCTGGCCGACCAGGCCCGCTTCGGCGGCGTGATCCTGGCCGAGTACTCGATCGACAGCCTGCTGCGCTACGGCGTCCCGTCGGAGGTCTCGGCGCGCTACGCGGTCTCGCTGCTGGACGCCAGGGGCCGCCTGCTGGCCGGCCAGGCGCTGCCCCCGCGCGGCACGGCCAGCCGCCTGCTGTCCTGGGCGGCACCGCAGGCCAACGAATTCGAAGTACCGGTGTCCCCGGTCGGCAACGGGCTGGTGCTGCGGGGGCAGGCCTACCGCACCTCGCTGGGCGTGGTCGGCAGCGGCCTGTTCTGGCTGGTGGGCACGCTCAGCGCCATGACGGCCTGGATGCTGATCGGCAACTGGCGCCACACGCGCCGGCGCATGCAGGCGCAGCAGGCGCTGATCGCCGAAACCAACTTCCGCCGCGCGATGGAGAACTCCATGCTCACCGGCATGCGGGCGCTCGACATGCAGGGGCGCATCAGCTACGTCAATCCGGCGTTCTGCCAGATGACCGGCTGGACCGAGGCGGAGCTGGTGGGCCGCACCGCGCCCTTCCCGTACTGGCCGGACGCCGACCGCGAGCAACTGGCCGCGCGCCTGGACGACGAGATCAACGGACGCAGCACCCCCGGCGGCTTCCAGACCCGCGTCAAGCGCAAGGACGGCAGCATCTTCGACGCCCGGCTGTACGTGTCGCCGCTGATCGACCCCAAGGGCCACCAGACCGGCTGGATGACGTCGATGACCGACATCACCGAGCCGAACCGCATCCGCGAGCAGCTGTCGGCCTCGTACGAGCGCTTCACCACGGTGCTGGAGGCGCTCGATGCCTCGGTGTCGGTGGCGCCGCTGGGCAGCGAGGAGCTGCTGTTCGCCAACAAGCTGTACCGCCTGTGGTTCGGCCTGAACACCGGCGGCCACCTGCAGATGGTGGCCCAGGCCGGGGTGCCCGACCAGCCGCGCACCGAGGAACAGCTGGACGAGGTCGACGCCTTCGCCGGCCTGCCCACCGGCCACCTGACCTCCGCGCAATCCGAGAACGCGGAGATCTTCGTGCCCGAGCTGGGCAAGTGGCTGGAGGTGCGCTCGCGCTACCTGAACTGGGTGGACGGGCGCCTGGCGCAGATGGTGATCGCCACCGACATCACCCCGCGCCGCCACGCCGAGGAGCAGGCCGCCGCCCAGGCCGAGCGCGCCCAGTCCGCCAGCCGCCTGGTCACCATGGGCGAGATGGCGTCCAGCGTGGCGCACGAGTTGAACCAGCCGCTCACGGCGATCAACAACTACTGCAACGGCATGGTGTCGCGCATCCGGGCCGGGCAGATGAAGGAAGACCACCTGCTGGAGGCGCTGGACAAGACGGCGCGGCAGGCCCACCGCGCCGGCCAGATCATCCAGCGCATCCGCAGCTTCGTGCGGCGCAGCGAGCCCAATCGCACGCTCTCGGACGTGCCCACCATGGTGAGCGAGGCGGTGGAGCTGGCCGAGATCGAACTGCGCCGGCGCAACGTGCGGCTGTCGCACTACGTCGCGGCGCGCCTGCCCATGCTGATGGTCGACCCGATCCTGATCGAGCAGGTGCTGGTCAACCTGCTGAAGAATGCGGCCGAATCGATCGAGCATGCGCGCCGGCCCACTGCGCAGCGCAGCGTCGAACTGCGCGTGGTGCCGCGGCACGTCGACAACCAGCCGGTGGTGGACTTCTCGGTGCAGGACACCGGCCAGGGCCTGTCGCCCGAAGTCCTGGAGCGCCTGTACGAGGCCTTCTTCTCCACCAAGGCCGAAGGCATGGGCATCGGCCTGAACCTTTGCCGCTCGATCGTGGAGTCGCACCAGGGCCGGATGCAGGCGGAGAACATCTACAATGGGAGCGAAGTCGCCGGCTGCCGTTTCTCCTTCTGGATACCGGTCTCGGGCGCTATCACTTCCGCAGCAAACAAGGACGCCGGAGCCGTTGCATGAGCCTGATCCCCAAGAAGGGCACCGTCTATGTCGTCGATGACGACGAGGCCGTGCGCGACTCCCTCCAGTGGCTGCTCGAAGGCAAGGACTACCGGGTCCGCTGCTTCGAATCCGCAGAGTCCTTCCTCTCCCGCTACGACCCGCGCGAAGTCGCCTGCCTGATCGTCGACATCCGCATGGCGGGCATGACCGGGCTGGAACTGCAGGACCGCCTGATCGAGCGCAAGTCGCCGCTGCCGGTGGTCTTCATCACCGGCCACGGCGACGTGCCGATGGCCGTCAACACGATGAAGAAGGGCGCCATGGATTTCATCCAGAAGCCCTTCAAGGAAGAGGAGCTGGTCAGCCTGGTCGAGCGGATGCTGGAGCACGCCAGGGGCGCCTTCGCCGAATACCAGAGCGCCGCCAGCCGCGACGCGCTGCTGTCGAAGCTGACCAGCCGCGAAGCGCAGGTGCTGGAGCGCATCGTCGCCGGCCGCCTGAACAAGCAGATCGCCGACGACCTGGGCATCAGCATCAAGACCGTGGAGGCGCACCGCGCCAACATCATGGAAAAGCTGAACGCCAACACGGTGGCCGACCTGCTGAAGATCGCCCTCGGCCAGCAACACCCGGCCAAGGCATGACCGCCCAGCTGATCGACGGCAACGCGCTCGCCCAGAGGATCCGTGCCGAAGTCGCCGGCCGCACCCAGGCCCTGAAGGCGCGCGGCATCGAGCCGGCGCTGGCCATCATCCTGGTCGGCGAAGACCCCGCCAGCCAGGTCTACACGCGCCACAAGGCCAACGACAGCACGCAGACCGGCCTGAAGGCCACGCTGGAGACCTACCCGGCCGACCTGCCGGAGGACAAGCTGCTCGAGCGCATCCGCACGCTGAACGACGACCCCGCCGTGCACGGCATCCTGGTGCAGCTGCCGCTGCCCAGGCACATGGACGCCAGCAAGGTGATCGAGGCCATCGCGCCGGCCAAGGACGTGGACGGCTTCCACGTGGCCAGCGCCGGTGCGCTGCTCACCGGACAACCCGGTTTCTGGCCGTGCACGCCCTATGGCTGCATGAAGATGCTGGAGAGCATCGGCTACGAGCTGCGCGGCAAGCATGCGGTGGTGATCGGCCGCAGCAACATCGTCGGCAAGCCGATGGCGTTGATGCTGCTGCAGAAGGACGCCACCGTCACCGTCTGCCACAGCCGCACCCGCGACCTGAAGGCCCTGACGCTGCAGGCCGACGTGGTGGTCGCCGCCGTGGGCAGGCGCAACGTGCTGACAGCCGACATGGTCAAGCCCGGCGCCGTGGTCATCGACGTCGGCATGAACCGCAACGACGAAGGCAAGCTGTGCGGCGACGTCGACTTCGCCGGCGTGAAGGAAGTCGCCGGCTGGATCACCCCGGTGCCCGGCGGGGTCGGCCCCATGACCCGCGCCATGCTGCTGGTCAATACGCTGGAAGCGGCCGAGCGCGCGGCAGGCTGATCGCCGCCATCGGCAAAGCCGATCCCGCAGGCCGTTGAAGTCGGCGGGGCTGCCGCAAAATGACCGGCATGCCCAATCCCCTGCTCGACTTCCAGGACCTTCCCCTTTTCGACCGGATCCGTCCGGAGCACGTGGCTCCCGCCATCGACAGCCTGCTCGCGGAGAGCGAAGCGGCCCTCGAAGCGGTCGTGGCGCCCGACTTCCCCGCCGACTGGCAGGCCATGGCACGGCGCCTGGACTGCACCACCGAACGGCTGGGCCGTGCCTGGGGTGCGGTGAGCCACCTCAACAGCGTGGCCGACACGCCCGAACTGCGCGCCGCCTACAACGCCGCCCTGCCGAAGATCACCGATTTCTGGACCCGCCTCGGTTCCGACGAGCGCCTGTACGCCAAGTACAAGGCCATGGACCCCGCGAAACTGGATCCCGAGCAGCGCCAGGCCCACAAGAACGCCGTCCGCAACTTCGTGCTGGGCGGCGCCGAACTGCAGGGCGAGGCCAAGGAGCGCTTCGCGCAAATCCAGGAGCGCCAGGCCGAGCTGGGCCAGAAGTTCAGCGAGAACGCACTGGACGCCACCGATTCCTTCGCCTACTACGCGAGCCGCGATGAGCTGGACGGCGTCCCGGATGACGTGGTCCACGCCGCCCGCGCCGCGGCCGAGATGGAAGGCAAGGAAGGCTGGAAGCTCACGCTCAAGATGCCCAGCTACCTGCCGGTGATGCAGTTCGCGCACAGCCGCGAGCTGCGCCAGCGCCTGTACCGCGCCTACGTCACGCGGGCCAGCGACCAGGCCCCGGAGGAATTCCGCAAGTTCGACAACACGGCCAACATCCGCGAGATCCTGGCGCTGCGCCTGGAAGAAGCGCGCTTGCTGGGCTACCGCAACTTCGGCGAGGTCTCGGTCGTGCCCAAGATGGCCGAGTCGCCGGAACAGGTCATCAAATTCCTGCGCGAGCTCGCGACCAGGGCCCGGCCGCATGCCGAGAAGGACGTGGCCGACCTGCGCGCCTTCGCCGCCGACCAGCTCGGCATTGCCGACCCGCAACCCTGGGACTGGAGCTACATCGGCGAGAAGCTCAAGGAGGCGCGCTATGCATTCAGCGAACAGGAGGTCAAGCAGTACTTCACCGCGCCCAAGGTGCTGGCGGGCCTGTTCAGGATCATCGAGACGCTGTTCGAGGTGGCGATCCGGCGCGACGAGGCGCCGACCTGGAACCCGCGCGTGGAGTTCTACCGGATCGAGCGCGCCGGCGAGCTGGTGGGCCAGTTCTACCTGGATCCGGCCGCGCGCAACGGCAAGCGCGGGGGCGCCTGGATGGACGACGTGCGGGCACGCTGGGCGCGGCCCGACGATGGCCGCCTGCAGACGCCCGTGGCGCACCTGGTCTGCAACTTCGCCGACGGCGTGGACGGCAAGCCGCCGCTGCTGACGCACGACGACGTGATCACGCTGTTCCACGAATCCGGCCACGGCCTGCACCACATGCTCACGCGCGTGAAGGAGCGCGACGTGTCCGGCATCAGCGGTGTGGAATGGGACGCCGTGGAGCTGCCCAGCCAGTTCATGGAGAACTTCTGCTGGGAGTGGGCGGTGCTGCGCCACATGACGGCGCACGTGGACACCGGCGAGCCGCTGCCGCGCGAGCTGTTCGACAAGATGCTGGCCGCGAAGAATTTCCAGAGCGGGTTGGCCACGCTGCGCCAGATCGAGTTCGCGCTGTACGACATGCTGCTGCACACCGGGCACGACCCGGCCGGCGACTTCATGGCGCTGCTGCGGCAGGTGCGTGCCGAAGTGGCGGTGCTGCCTTCGCCGGAATTCAGCCGCACGCCGCACACCTTCAGCCACATCTTCGCGGGCGGCTACGCGGCCGGCTATTACAGCTACAAGTGGGCCGAGGTGCTGTCGGCCGACGCCTATGCAGCCTTCGAGGAGACCGCCGCGCCGGACGGCATGCCCAGCGTGGAGACCGGGCGCCGCTACCGGCAGGCCATCCTGGAGACGGGCGGCAGCCGCCCGGCCATGGACTCCTTCAAGGCCTTCCGTGGCCGCGAGCCCACACTGGATGCCCTGTTACGCCACCAAGGCATGGCGTGACCTCGGTCACGGAAGGACAATTCGCGGCATGACGATCGCCGCCGCCCCCTTCGCCATCCGACTGGCCGCGCTCGCGCTGGCCTTGGGCGCCTGCACCGCCGGCGCGCAGCAGGTGTACCGGATCGTGGGGCCCGACGGGCGGGTGACCTTTTCCGACAAGCCGCCGGTGGACCCCGGCGTGAAGGCCGCGCCGGCGCCGGTGGTGGCCGCGCCCGGCCTGGCGGCAACCGGGAACGCCGCCCTGCCCTTCGAGTTGCGCCAGGTCGCCGGCCGCTACCCGGTGACGCTGTACACCGGCCCCGACTGCGCCCCCTGCAGCTCGGGCCGGGTGTTCCTGTCGCAACGTGGCATTCCATTCACCGAGAAGACGGTCACTTCGGACGAGGACGTCGCGGCGATGGAACGCCTGAGCGGTGGCTCGGCCGCCCTGCCGCTGGTGACGGTGGGCTCGCAGCAGCTCAAGGGCTTCTCGGAAGCCGAATGGTCGCAGTTCCTCGATGCGGCCGGCTACCCGCGCACCTCGCGCCTGCCCAGTGGATACCGCCAGCCGGAGCCGAGCCCGCTGGTGGTGGCGCAGCCCCTGCGCGCCGCCACCCCCACCGCTGCCGCCAGGCCGGCCGCGGCGGCCCCCGCGCCGGCGCCCGCACTGCCGCCCGGCAACAACCCGGCCGGCATCATCTTCTAGAACTGCAGCGTCCGCACGCCGCCTGCGGTGCCCAGCAGGCACACGGCCGCCTTCTGGCGGGCAAACACGCCCACCGTCACCACCCCCGGCCACTGGTTCACTTCGCTCTCGAACGCGAGCGGATCCTGGATGCGCAGGCCGCCCACGTCCAGGATGTGCTGGCCGTTGTCGGTGACCAGCGGCGCGCCGTCCTTCAGCCGCAGGCGGGACTGCCCGCCCATGGCCGCGAACTGGCGCGTGATGCGCGCGGCGGCCATCGGGATCACCTCCACCGGCACCGGGAAGGCGCCCAGCACCGGCACCAGCTTGGATTCGTCGGCGATGCAGACGAAGCGCCGCGACTGCGCCGCCACGATCTTCTCGCGCGTCAGCGCGGCACCCCCGCCCTTGATCATGAAGCCCCCGCCGTCGATCTCGTCGGCGCCGTCGATGTAGACCGAGAGCTCCTCCACTTCGTTGGCATCGAACACCGGCACGCCGATGGCCCGCAGGCGATCGGTGGAGGCGAGCGAGCTGGAGACGGCGCCGCGGATGCGGTCCTTCATGCCGGCCAGCGCCTCGATGAACTTGTTGACGGTGGAGCCGGTGCCCACGCCGACGATCTCGCCCGGCACCACGTACTGCAATGCGGCCTGGCCGACCAGGGCCTTCAGTTCATCCTGGGTCACGCGACAATCCCCGGCTGTTGCAAAGCCACAAATTATCCATGCCGCTGCTGCCCTACTCGCTCGCGCGCCCCTTCCTGTTCGGGCTGGACCCCGAAGCCGCACACGACCTCACCATGGAATCGCTGGCCCGGCTGCAGGGCACGCCGCTGTCCTGGGCCTGGTGCGCGGGGCTGGTGGACGACCCGGTCGAGCTCGCCGGGCTGAAGTTTCCCAACCGCGTCGGCCTGGCCGCCGGGCTGGACAAGAACGCACGCGCCATCGACGGACTGGGCGCGATGGGCTTCGGCTTCGTCGAGGTCGGCACCGTCACGCCCAGGCCGCAGCCGGGCAACCCCAGGCCGCGCATGTTCCGGCTGCCGCAAGCGAATGCGCTGATCAACCGGCTGGGCTTCAACAACGACGGCCTGGATGCCTTCGTGGCCAACGTGCAGCGGTCCTCGTTCCGCCGCCAGGGCCGCGTCCTCGGGCTGAACATCGGCAAGAACGCCGCCACGCCGATCGAATCGGCCACGCAGGATTACCTGCTCGGGCTGGCGGGCGTCTATCCGCATGCCGACTACGTGGCGGTCAACATCTCCAGCCCGAACACGAAGAACCTGCGCACGCTGCAGTCCGACGAGGCGCTGGACGCGCTGCTGGGCGCCCTGGCCGCCCGACGCCAAGAACTGGCGCGCGAGCACGGCCGCCGCGTGCCGCTGTTCGTGAAGATCGCGCCGGACCTGGACGAAGCGCAGGTGGGCGTGATCGCCGCCACCCTGCGCCGGCACGGCATGGACGGCGTCATCGCC
Source organism: Ramlibacter sp. (assembly GCF_036676645.1). GTDB lineage: Bacteria > Pseudomonadota > Gammaproteobacteria > Burkholderiales > Burkholderiaceae_C > Ramlibacter. Next base: position 1,643 of record NZ_JAKFCM010000022.1, on the reverse strand, counting down.
ACCAACACCACCGTCTCGCGCGAGGCGGTGAAGGGCTTGCCGCATGCCAAAGAAGCGGGAGGCCTGAGCGGCGCGCCGGTGCTGGCGGCCAGCAACCGGGTGATCGCCCAACTGCGCGCAGCGCTGGGAGCGGGGTTCCCGATCATCGGCGTGGGCGGGATCCTGAGCGGCGAGGACGCCGTGAGCAAGGTGCGCGCCGGCGCCGACGTGGTGCAGATCTACACCGGGCTCATCTACAAAGGGCCGGCGCTGGTGCGCGAGGCGGCGCAGGCAGTCAAGCAGATGCGCCACGCGCCGGCGTGACGGCCTCCTCCGGTGCGGTGCCGCCCGGACTCATGGCGCCGGACGTTACCCCGGGGCTCATGGCGCCGCCCGGATTCATGTCATTGCGGGCTTGAGCCGCGCAATCCATCACCCGTCGCCTGCAACATCGCCGCGACCTCCTCCCCGATCGCCATCGCGCTCGTCAGCCCCGGCGATTCGATCCCGAACAGGTTGACCAGCCCCGCCACCCCATGCAGCGCCGGCCCATCGATCCGGAAATCCGGCGCCTTCTCGTGCGGCCCATGGATCTTGGGCCGCACGCCGCTGTAGCTGGGTTGCAGGCTGCCATCGGGCAGCCCCGGCCAGTAGCGCCGCACCTCGGAATAGAAACCATCCGCGCGCGCAGGATCGACTCGCCAGTCGATCTCCTCGGGCGTGCGGATGTCCAGCCACTCGATGTCGGGCCCGAACTTGGCCTGGCCGCCCAGGTCCAGCGTCAGGTGCGTGCCCAGGTGGGCATCGGCCGGCGCGGGGTAGATCAGGCGAGTGAACGGCGCGCGGCCGCTGAGCGCGTAGTAGTTGCCCTTGGCGAACCACTCGCGCGGCACGAAGCGCGGATCGAGACCTTCGAAGCGCCGTGCCAGCGCGCAGGCATGCAGCGAGGCCGCGTTGACCAGCACCGGCGCGGCCAGCTCGGTGCCGTCGCTGAGCTTCACCACGTGCAGCCCGCCCTGTACCCCGAGGCGGGCCGAATCCACCGGCGCGCCGAACGCCACGATCCCGCCGGCCCGCTCCAGGTCGCCCTGCAACGCCAGCATGAAGCCATGGCTGTCGACGATGCCAGTGCTGGGCGAGTGCAGCGCCGCGATGCAGCGCAGGCCCGGCTCCATGGCCAGCGCCTGGTCGCTCTCGAGCCACTCGACCTCGACGCCGTTTGCAACTGCGCGGGCCTGCAGGCCGCGCAAGGACGGGACCTCTGCCTCGCTATTGGCCACCGTGAGCTTGCCGCAGCGGCGATGCCCGATGCCGTGGCTGGCGCACAGTGCGTACAGCAGCTCCTTGCCGCGCACGCACAAGCGGGCCTTGAGCGAGCCCGGCGCGTAGTACAGGCCGGCATGGATCACCTCGCTGTTGCGCGAGCTGACGCCCTGGCCGATACCCGCTTGGGCCTCCAGCACGATCGTCTCGCGGCCGCCCTGCGCGAGCGCGCGTGCCACCGCGAGGCCGACTACCCCGGCACCGATCACGATGGCATCGACTCGATCCATTCCTCCGCCCCTCTGTCAGCGCCGGAAACGAAGAAGCCGGCACGAGGCCGGCTTCGGGATTCCTGGTGGGTGATACATGGATCGAACATGTGACCCCTGCCGTGTGAAGGC
>NZ_JAKFCM010000021.1:0-25395 GCF_036676645.1 Ramlibacter sp. | reverse complement strand
CTTGCGGGGCGCGACTACAAGCTGTTCATCCCGCCGGGCGCCGGCGCCCGGCCGATGCCGCTCGTGGTGATGCTCCATGGCTGCACGCAGGAACCGGACGACTTCGCGGCGGGAACGCGGCTGAACGAGTTCGGCGGGTCGGAAGGGCTCTTCGTCCTGTATCCCGCCCAGTCGCAGCGCGCCAATCCGCAGCGTTGCTGGAACTGGTTCAAGTCGAACCACCAGGGGCGCGGACGCGGTGAGCCCGGCTTGCTGGCGGGCATGGTCCAGGAGGTGCTGGGCAGGCATCCCATCGATCCCGGGCGCGTGTACGTGGCCGGCCTGTCCGCGGGCGGCGCGATGGCCGCCATCGTGGCGGCGGCCTATCCGGAACTGTTCGCCGCGGTCGGCGTCCATTCGGGGCTGGCGCCCGGGACGGCGCACGACGTGAAGTCCGCCTTCGAGGCCATGAGGAAGGGCGCGGCGGCCGATTCCCATCCCATTCCCGTGCCGACCATCGTCTTCCACGGCGACGCCGACCGCACGGTGCACGTGGCCAACGGCCGGCAGGTCGTCGATGCCGCCGCATCCGGGCGGGACATCCGCACGACCTCGGAACTACGGCGCGCCGCGGGCCGGCGACCCGCCACTCGGCAGGTCGTGTGCGACGCCGCGGGCGCGGTCGTCGCTGAACTCTGGGTCGTCCACGGATCGGCGCACGCGTGGTCCGGCGGCAGCCCAGACGGCAGCTACACGGACCCGCAAGGGCCGGACGCGAGCGCGGAGATGCTGCGCTTCTTCCTTGAACAGGGTCGCACGCGCTGACCGGCGGGGTGCAGCGAGGGCCTGGTCGACCCCGGGCGCGGTGGCGCGGTCTGGTCCGTCGCGGCCGCGCTCGTGGTTCTCTCACCCACGGCCCAGGCGGGCCGACGCGCTTTGGCGGTCACTTGGGAACCAGCTTGCACGCCGGGTTCGGCGGCGAAAACGCCTTGTCCGCCGGGACCACCGCCTTGACCTTGTAGTAGTCCCACGCGTACTTGGACTCGGAGGGCTGCTTGACCTGCATCAGGTACATGTCGTGGACGTGCAGGCCGTCCGGGCGGATCTTGCCGTTCTTGACGAAGAAGTCGTTGATCGGCGTGGCCTTCATGTGGGTCATCGCCGCGGGCGCAGCGTCCGTTCCGGTGGCGGCCAGGGCCTTCAGGTAATGCATGGTGGCCGAGTACATGCCGGCCTGCACCATCGAGGGCATCTTCTTCGTGCGTTCGAAGAACCGCTTCGACCACGTGCGCGATTCGTCGTTCAGGTCCCAGTAGAAGGCTTCGGTCAGCATGATGTCCTTGGCCTGCGCCAGCCCCATGCTGTGGACGTCGGTGATGAAGGTCAGCAGCGAGGCGACGCGCTGGTTCCCCTTGGTGAGGCCGAACTCGTTGGCACTCTTGATGGCGTTCACCATGTCGGTGCCGCCGTTGGCCAGGGCGATCACCTTGGCGCCGGAATTCCGGGCCTGGACCATGAACGACGCGAAGTCGGGCGCGTTGAGCGGATGCCGCACGGAACCGAGCACCTTGCCGCCGGCGGCCTTGACCACCTCGGTGGTCGACTTCTCGAGGCCATGGCCGAACGCGAAATCGACCGTGACGAAGTACCAGCTGTCCCCGCCCTGCCCGATCAACGCCTTGGCGGTCACGTTGGGCAGCGAGTTGCCGTCGTAGACGTACTGCACGCTGTTGGGCGTGCAGGAATCCCCGGTGATGCGAGTCGTGCTGGAGCCGCCGATCATGACGACCCGGTTCTTCTCCTGGGTGACGCCCATCACGGCCAGCGTCACGGCGGAGTTGGACGTGTCGAAGATCGCATCGACCTTGCCCACGTCGTACCACTCGCGCGCGATGCTGGCGCCGACGTCGGCCTTGTTCTGGTGGTCGGCGTAGACGACCTTGACGGGCACGCCGTTCACCTTCCCGCCGAAGTCCTCGACCGCCATCTGCACGGCGGTCAGGGAACCGCGGCCGGAGAAGTCCGAGTACACGCCGGACATGTCGGTGAGCACGCCCAGGTTGACGGCGTTGTCGGAAAAGCCCTGGGTCTGGGCCTGCAGGCCGCCGGCGGTAACCGCGAGCAGGCCGGCTGCGAGGACGTGGATTGCGCGCATGGTGAACCTCCTGTGGGGTGAGCGGTATTTATCCATGGGTGCCGCAAGCGGGCAAACGATTCTTTTGCCGTGATCCATCAGGAATACTCATGCCGGCATGGCCGCCGGCGGCATCCGCCGGTGCCACTCGGTCGCGCGCTGGTAGGCGTCGGCAACGCGCAGGAGCGCCGCCTCCGCGAACGGCTTGCCGATGAGCTGGAAGGCCAGGGGTAAACCCGCAGCCGAGAGGCCTGCCGGCACGCTGATGGCCGGCAATCCCAGGTAGTTGACGCCGCGGGCCGCGTACGTGATGCGGGCGATCGTGCGAAGCACGGTCGCGGGCTCTCCTTCGGTCGTTGCCCGGATGGTCGGCACCTGCAGGGTGAGCACCGGCACGTGCAGCAGGTCGCAGCCGGCGAAGGCGGTGCGCAGGAAATCGTCGGCGATCCGGCGGCGCAGCGACAGGGCTTCGGCATAGCGGACCGCCGGGTAGGCGAAGCCCTCCTCGATGCGGGCCCGCACCTGGGTCGAGTACGCCCCGGGCTGCTCGCGGATCCAGCGCCGGTGCAGGGTGGCCGCCTCCACCGTCATGAGCACCCGCGCCAGGGCGTTCACCCGCTCCATGTCCGGCACCTCGGCCGTGACGATCGCCGCGCCCAGGCGCCGCAGCACCTCCAGGCTCGCATCCAGGGCGGCTTCGACCGCCGGATCGAGCTCGCTGCGGAAATAGGCCTGGGGTACGCCGATGCGCACGCCTTGGAGACGGCCATCCAGTGCCGCTTCGTAGTCCTGGTGGGGAACACGGGTGCAGAGCCCATCCGCGGCATTCGGGCCGCTGGCGTGGGTCAGCAGCCGCGCGCAATCGCGCGCCGTCTGCGCGATCGGCCCCATGCTGTCCAGCGAGGCGGACAGCGGCACGCAGCCCTCGGCGCTGATGCGGCGGAAGGTGGTCTTCAGGCCGGTGACCCCGCACATCGCCGCCGGCATGCGGATCGAGCCCGCGGTATCGCTGCCGAGCGAGCCGAACACCAGCCGCGCGGCCACCGCCACCCCGGAGCCGCTGGAGGACCCGCCGCACACGTGCTCCGGATGCCAGGGGTTCAGGGCCGGGCCGTAATGGCCGTTGAAGCCGGTCGGGCTGAGCGCGAACTCGGCCATGTGCAGCGAACCGGTGTTGACCTGGCCGGCCGCATCCAGCTGCGCGAGGGCGTGGGAAGTGCGTTCCGCCTTGCGGCCGCGCAGCAGGATCGAGCCGCAGTGGCATTCGCGGCCCGCCACCTGGAACAGGTCCTTGTGGGCCAGGGGCACGCCGTGCAAGGGGCCGCACACGCCCTTGCGCGCCTGCAACTCGTCGAGCTCGGCCGCGCGCGCCATCGCCTCTTCGTGGTCGATGCGGAACACGGCATTGAGGCGCCGGCCGGTGGTCTCCAGCCGCTGCAGCGACCAGCGGGTCACCTCCCGCGCGGAGACTTCGCGTCGGGCGATGGCGTCGGCCACGCCCACCAGGTCGCGGGTTGCGAGATCATCCATGGTCCGCCTCCGCCTGCGCATCGCACCAGGCCGCGAAGGAATGCACATGGTCCGTCAGGTCCAGCAGCTGCAGCGCCGCGCGCGCCGCGGGCGCGTCGCTGGCCGCGGCGGCCGCGGCGATGCGCCCGGCGGCAGCAGGCTCGAAGCCGGCTGCGGCGAGATCGACCAAAGGAGGAAAGACGTCGCAGTCCACGGGGGCTCCTACAGGTAGCTGGCTCGGTACCAGTCGTTGATCTCGTCGCCGGTCGCATGCCAGACGCCCGGGTGCGAGGCGATGTGCTCGTAGGCACGCCGGAGGTGCTTGGCGCGGAACGGCTGCCCGGCCAGGAAGGTGTGCAGGCAGATCGGCATGATCCGGGCGTTGGCGGCGCTCTCCTCGTAGAGCACGTCGAACTGGTCGATGATCATGTCGCCGAAGGCCTGCGCCGACTGCCCCAGGTTCAGGAACGCCGGCACGTCATTGAGTTCCAGCGTGTAGGGCACCGAGATCAGCGAGCCGGTGCGCGTGTTGAGGCGGAAGGGCTGGTCGTCGGCCGTGAAGTCGCACAGGTACTGCACACCCATGTCGGCCAGGATGTGCGGCGTGTTCATGGTCTCGCTGAGGAAGGGCCCGATCCAGCCCTTGGCCCGGGTGCCCAGCGCGGCTTCCATCTCCCGCAGCACGGTGCCGATGATCTCGCGCTCGCGCGCCTCCTCGATCCCGGTGAGGAAGTTGGCCGGCGCGTTGTTGATGCCGTGGCCGATCCAGGCCCATCCGCGCCGCTGGCCCTCCTCGATGATGCGGGGGTACTCCCGGATGGCATCGGAGTTGAGGCACACGGTGCCGCGGATGCCCAGCGCATCCATGATCGCCATCATCCGCCACAGGCCCACCCGGTTGCCGTAGTCGCGCCAGCCGTAGTTCAGGGGGTCGGGGCGGTGCTGCGCCGTGCCGGGCACGAGTGCGGTGCCGGGGATGGCCTCCGGGAAGTGCTCGACGTTCACGTAGGTGACCACCGCGATGCGGTGGCGGTCGGGCAGCTTCAGGGGCGCCCGGTCGATGATCGGCACGTAGTCGTAGTGCCGGGTCTGCGTCAGGTCGGTCGCGCTCTGCCTCATGTGGTGGCTGCCTCCGTTGGATGCTGATGCGGTGCGGGCGCCGGCCCGCCGGCCATTCGCGCGCCGGGCCGGCCGGTGAAGGCGAGGAAGGACCTCAGCACCTGTTCCGGCTCGAGGCCACGCACGATGAAGACCAGGTACGAGGTGCGGCGCTCGTCCGGCCAGTCGGCCAGGTGCTCCGGGAAATGGACGACGTGGCGCACGCAGTGGATGACGACGGGTGCGCTGCCCTGGTCGACCGCCACGAATCCCTTGATGCGCAGCAGCCGGCCGCCGTGCACGTGCAGCATCAGCGACAGCCACACCGACAGCGCATTCCAGTCCACGCGCTGATCGAACTCGAGGCAGAACGAGCGCACGTCGCCGTCGTGGCGGCGCGATGGCGCGGCCCCGCGCAGCCGGAGCCGAGGTCCGCCGGAAGCCTGCGCGGGACGGGCCGGCAGCCAGTCCGCCGCGATCCGGTCGGCGCGCGAGGACCCCTGGCGGTGGACCAGCGCCGCGAGCGTGGCCGCGTCGGCAGCCTGGACGCCGGCGACCGGGTTGATCCCTTCGACCAGCTCCCGCACGGCCGCCAACGGCGCCGCGCCGGGCAGCTCCAGCTTGCTGACCAGCACCTGGTCCGCCGCCTGCAGTTGCAGCGCGAACTCCGGCGATTCCCCGGCCTGCGTGGCGGCGTGCATGGCGTCGACCAGGGTCACGATCGCGTGCAGGCGCATCCGCGCGGACACCTGGCCGGCGCGCGCGAGCGCCGCGAAGGCCGGCGCCGGGTCCGCCAGCCCGCTGGTCTCGATGACGATGCGGTCGACCGTCCGCAGCAGCGCCTCGTCCTCGGCGATCCGCAGCAGCGACCGGCCCAGCTCGCCGTCGATGCTGCAGCACAGGCAGCCGTTGCCCAGCAGGCGCACGGGCTCGCCGCTGGTTGCCAGCAGCCGGTCGTCCACGCCTTGGTCGGCCACCTCGTTGACGATGACGAGCGTGCGCCGCAGGTCGCTGCGCTGCAGGGCGGCCCGCAGCAGGGTGGTCTTGCCGCTGCCCAGGAAGCCGGAGAGGATGAGCACCGGCAGGCGGGGGTCGCCCACGCGGCTCATGGCTGCCGCCCTTGTCCCAGGTGCTCGATCACCGGACCCGACAGCGGATCGACCGCCTTGCCCGCCAGCCGCTCGATCGCCGGCCAGACCAGGGGCAGGGCGTCCACGATCTCGGTCGCCCCGGACGGGCCCCGCACGATCCAGGAGGAGCCGGCCCAGTCTTCCACGCGCGCGCCGACCAGCCCGGCGACGCGGTCGATCAGCCGGACCTGCAAGGCCCGCTCGCGCAGGGGATTCAGCCCGCTGGCCGCCCCGCCCGACACGGCCCGGGACGACGCCGAACTCCAGTGCGCGACATTGCCCCAGAGCCCGCACAGCCCGCACATGCGTCAGCCCTCGACCGGGTGCTCTCGATCGTAGGCCGCGGCGATCGCCTCCAGCGTCATGAACTCCACCCCGCCGTGCCGGAGCATGTGGTCCATCAGCCGTTCCAGCATCGCCAGCACCTGGGGCCGGCCGGCGACGTCCGGGTGCAGGCAGATGGTGAAGACCGCGTCGTCCATCTTGCGGTAGACCCAGTCGAACTGCTCGCGCCACAGCTCCTCGATGTCGCGCGGGTTCATGAAGCCGTGGCTGTTCGGCGCCTTCTTGATGAACATCATCGGCGGCAGGTCGTCCAGGTACCAGCTCACCGGCACCTCGACCAGCGAGGTCTCCTTGCCGCGCACCAGCGGCTTCATCCAGGAGGCGGCCGGTTGCGAGTAGTCGATCGGCGTCCAGCTGTCGCCGCTGCGCAGCCGGTAGCACTCGAAGTCGCGGTGCATCATGCTGTGGTCGTAGCGGATGCCCCGCTCCAGCAGCAGCGAAGGCGTGGTCGCACTGAGCTCCCACCACGGGGCCGCGTAGCCGCGCGGGCGCCGGCCACTGAGCTTCTCCACGAGGGCGATGCACTTGTCCAGCACGTCCGCCTCCTGGGCCGGCGTCATCGCCAGCGGGTTCTCGTGCGAATAGCCGTGCAGGCCGATCTCGTGCCCGCGCTCGGCCACCCGCGCCATCTGCTCGGGGAAGGTTTCGATCGAATGGCCCGGGATGAACCAGGTCGTCCTGATGCCGTAGTGGTCGAACAGGTCCAGCAGCCGCAGCGAGCCGACCTCGCCGGCGAACAGGCCGCGCGAGATGTCGTGCGGCGAGTCGGCGCCGCCGAAGGTGCCCAGCCAGGCGGCGACCGCGTCCACGTCGACGCCGAATCCGCAGCGAATCCTCTTGCCCATGCGTGCTCCCGAACGTTGCCGCAGCGCAGCCGCTGCTTGGCAACAGGAGCGGCTGGGTTATTCTGCGGTTCACGGACTATGGGACGCAGGCGGCGGCTTCGACAAACGATTTGTTTGCGCGCTCCCATGAGCCAAACTGATGCGTCCGGGCGATGAAACGAGTCATTCCACCGCTGCTGTCACTGCGCGCATTCGAGGCGGCCGCCCGGCACCTGAGCTTTTCCAAGGCCGGCGACGAACTGAACGTGACCCAGGGCGCGATCAGCCGCCAGATCAAGATCCTCGAGGGCTACCTCAACACCTCGCTGTTCAACCGCCTGACCCGCAATGTCGAGCTGACGCCCTTCGGCCAGGCCTACCTGGCGGCCGTCACCACCGCGCTGGACACCCTCGAGGAGGCCACGAGCAGCCTGGTCAACCGGACCCACTCGCTGTCGATCAGCATCCTGCCGTCCATGGGCAGCCTGTGGCTGATGCAGCGCCTGAGCGACTTCAACCGCGCGTACCCCGAGGTGCGCCTGCATGTCTCGAGTTCGCTGGACCCGGTGGACTTCCGCCGCGACCACGTGGACCTGGCGATCCGGGTGGGCAAGCTGCCCTGGCAGGACTACCCGTGCGACCACTCGGACATCGGCTTCCAGATGGTCGAGAGCTGGGCCGGCGTCGCCGCCACGCACCTCTGGGACGACTACCTGACCCCGGTCTGCAGCCGGGCGCTGCTGGAGCGGGTAGGCCCGATCCGCTCACCGCTCGACCTCGACCGCTTCTGCCTGATCCACAACGAGGCGCGCGCCGACGCCTGGCCGTCGTGGCTGGCCGCCAATGGCGCCGCGCGGGTCCAGGGTACCTCCACGCTGGTGGTGGGGCATTCCTTCCTCGGCGTCAACGCCGCGCGCAACGGCCTGGGCGTCGCCTGCGTGCCCACCATCGAGGTCGACAAGGTCGAGTGGCGCGACGAACTGGTCCGGCCCTTCGCAAGCGAGCTCAAGAGCGCCGGTGCCTATTACCTGCTCTATCCGAAGGACCGGGCCAGCTTCCCCGAGGTGAAGCTGTTCAGGGACTGGCTGAAGTCGCTGTGATCGAGTAACGCGGAGCGGACCGTCAGTGCCTGGCCTGCAGCAACTGCTGCACCAGCGGGTGCTGGATCCGCCGTTCGGCCGAGATCAGGTAGAAGTGCTCCACCAGGTCGGGCGTCTCGCCGATGGACCGCAGCGACCGGTCCTTGCGCAGTTCCTCGCAGGACCATTGCGACACCGGGAACGCGCCCATGCCACTGCGGCCGAAGGCCACGAGCAGCGCGCTGTCCTCGAACTCGCCGCCGATGCGCGGCCGCAAGCCCTGGCGCTCGAACCACTGGTCGATGCGGGACCGCACCGCGACATGGCCGGTCGGCAGCAGCAGCGGCATCTCCGCCAGGCAGGCCGGAAAGGGGCTGCGCGCGGCGCGCACCAACGCAGCCGGTGCGAACCAGGCCAGCGGCGCCTGGCCCAGGGGGTGGCTGTAGAGCCGCAGGTTGGGATTGGCGGCCGCCGGGCGATCCGACAGCACCAGGTCCAGCCGGTGCAGGGCCAGGTCGGCCAGCAGACGGTCGAACTCGTCTTCGTGGCACAGCAGCCGGATCGGCGCGCCGGCGAGCGCCGGCTGCAGCAATTGCCGGGCCACCAGCTTGGGCAGCCCGTCCGAGATGCCGACCCTCAGGCGCAGGCCCTGGCCGGTGGCCGCCTCGCGCACGGCCGCCGGCAGCTGCTCGCCGAGCTGGAAGATCTGCTCGGCGTGCGCCATGGCCGCCACGCCGGCCTCGGTCAGGGCGATGCCGCGGCCGGCGGGCTTGAACAGGGCGTGCCCGAGCGACTGCTCGAGCGCGCGCACCTGGGCGCTGACGGTCTGGACCGCCATGCCCAGGTGGTCGGCGGCCCGTGCCATCCCGCCTTCCTTGGCGACGACCCAGAAGTAGTACAGGTGGCGGTAGTTGAGCGCGGTCGCCATGGGCCGAGTGTGCCCGGTGCCCGCGCCCCGCCCGTCAGTGGCCGGGTGCCGACTGCTGGATGCCCGCCACCACCCAGCCGCCCATGCCGGCGACCGGCTTGGACAGGTGCCAGACCTCGTCCAGGTCCTCCGGCACGGCGCCCTGCTGGTCGCGCACGCTGCCGGTGAAGCGCACGCTGACGACGTAGCGGTCCGGCTCCTGCACCACCGACAGGACCTGAGCCTCCAGGCCGAACACCTGGGTGGCCTGCGGCGCCATGCCGCGGTCGGCCACGTCGTTGCGCACGAACTCGAACATCTCCGGGGTCAGGTAGTCGCGCAGCCGGTCCAGGTCGCCGGCGTCGTTGGCGGCCTGCAGGGCCATGAACTGGTCCTTGGCGTTGCGCGCGAACCCGGCGGCATCGAAATCCGCCGGCAGGCCGGCCGGCTGCACCGGCGCGGACGGCAGGCCGCCCAGGCGCGAGCCGATCAGCGATCCGCGCTGCGGCGGAACTTCCGCGCGGCCGGAGCGGAAGGCCGCGGAGTCCGGCGCCTGCCGGGCCATGCCGTCGCGCGCGAACCCGGCGCCGCCGGCACCCGCCAGCGCCGGCCCCTGCGGGGCGGCGCGCTTGCGCAGGACCAGGCCGACCACCAGCAGCACGGCCATCACGAGCAGGCCGATCATCATCATGTTGGCCAAGGCTTCGCCGAAGCCGAGGTGGGAGGCCAGCGCCGCCAGGCCCAGGCCGGCGGCGAGGCCCGCCACCGGGCCCATCCAGCTGCGCCTGGGCGCCGCCGCCGCAGCGGCTGCCGGCGCCGCAGCCGCGGCAGGGGCGGCAGCGGCCGGGCTGGCCGTGCCCGGAGCGGCCGTCGGCTGGGCCGGGGTGCTCGCGGGAGCGGTGGTCTGCTGGCGCTGCATGCCGGCGGACTTGCCGCCGCCGAGGCGGCGCGCCTCGGCGTCGAGCCCGGCGGTCAGTCCCAGCACCAGGACGATGGCCGCGGCGGCCAGGGATTGCTTCATGGGAGGGTCTCCTGTGGAGGTCGTGTTCAGGGCACACAGGGTAATGCGAGCACCGAACAGGAAAAAGCAGATCGATCCTGCCGTTCGCTCAGGAAAAACCGAAGTGATCGTCCTTGCGGCGACCTGCGGCGGCGGTCCGGATGCGCTGGCATCGCGCGCCGGCTTGGCCTAGAGTGGCCCTCCCGCCCGACCACCCGGAGTGAGACATGCCGATTCGGACTGCATCGTTGACCAAGCGGATCTCGGCGAACGGCCAGGCGCTGCATCGCGCCCTGATGAGCCGTGGCGCGGACCAGGAGCCCGATGCCGCGGAGGCGGCGCTCGTGGCGGAGCGCCGGCAGCTCAAGGAGGAGCGCGACCGGCGCAAGGCCGAGGCGCTGCAGCCCAGGCCCAGTGCCGTCGACAAGCTGCTGCGCACGCACCACGCCCAGCCCAGGGACAAGCCGAAGGCGAGCAAGGATGCGCAGGCCGCCAAGAACGTCAAGAAGCCGAAGGCGCGCATGTCGCGGGCCGAGAAGCATGCGGAGAAGGCCGCGGCGCAGGAGGCCGCGCGCCGGTCACCGCGCAAGCCGGCGACCAAGTGAGGGCGGCGCCGGACGCCGGTCAGCGGATGTCGCCGTCCACGTAGTACCAGCGCCCGTCGTCCTCGCGTACGAAGCGGCTGCGCTCGTGCAGGCGCGCGCCACGTCCCTGCACGCGGTAGCGCGCCACGAATTCGACCTCGGCGTGCGAGCCATCCAGCACCCGGTGATCGCGCACGTCCAGGCCCAGCCACTTCACGGCCGGGTCGGGGCTGGCGTCGGCCGGCCGCGTGTCCGGGTGCCAGGTCGCCAGCAGGTAGGCCTCGTCGCCCAGCACGTAGGCCGTGTAGCGCGAGCGCATGAGCGCCTCGGCGTCGAGCGCGGGCGCTCCGGCAAGCCAGCGGCCGCAGCACTCGCCCAGGGGCAACGGCCGGCCGCGGCGGTCGGTGCGGCCGCAGGGGCAGGGCTTCACCGGCTTCGCCGCCCTGCCGGCCGCCCGCCCGGCGCCTCCAGCGGCAGCCGCGTCTCCGCCTTCACCTCCTTGAGCACCACGCTCGACCGCACGTGGGTCACGCCGGCAAGCTTGAACAGGGTCTCGTGCAGGAAGCTCTCGTAGCGCTTGATGTCGGGCACCAGCACCTTGATCACGTAGTCGGCCTGGCCGGTGGTGGCATAGCAGCTGACGATGCGCGGCTCGGCAGCCACGGCTTCCTCGAAGCGGCGCACGTCGTCCTCGTGGTGGCGCGTGAGGTTGACTTCGGCCAGCACGCACAGCGACAGGCCGACCTTCTCGCGGTCCACCAGCGCGGTGTAGCCGCGGATGATGCCGGCCGCTTCCATGTCCTTCACCCGCTTCCAGCACGGCGTGCTCGACAGGCCGGCGGCCGAGGCGAGTTGCTGCACCGTCTGGCGCGAGTCGCGCTGCAGCTCGGCGAGCAGCAGGACGTCGTGGCGGTCGAGGTTGTCCATTCTTCGGTTGCACCTTCGTCGAGAATCTTATTCTCCATGGCAACGAGGGAACCGGAAATGAAGAACCCTTTTCCGGCGCACCAAAGGTAGCCTCCCGCTGACAGCGCATGCCACCCCGGCGTGACCCGGCACAGCCGGGGTGAAGCCGGCGCGACAGGCAGAGGAGACGCCATGGAGACGACAGCCACGCCCGCCCGCGAAGCGCCCGCGCTCGCCCGCCCCGACTACCAGCTCGGCGACAGCCTGTGGGCGCGCAGCGGCGCGATCTTCCTGACCGGCACCCAGGCGCTGGTGCGCCTGATGCTGATGCAGCGCCAGCGCGACGCCGCCGCCGGACTGGATACGCGCGGCTTCATCAGCGGCTATCGAGGTTCGCCGCTGGGCATGCTGGACCTGGCGGTGTGGAAGGCCGGCCAGAAGTTCGACGAGGCCGGCCTGCGCTTCCTGCCGGCGATCAACGAGGAACTCGGCGCCACCGCCGTGCTGGGCACGCAGCGGGTCGAGGCCGACCCCGAGCGCACCTGCGCCGGCGTGTTCGCCCTCTGGTACGGCAAGGGCCCGGGCGTGGACCGGGCCGGCGACGCCCTCAAGCACGGCAATGCCTATGGCGCCTCGCCGCACGGCGGCGTGCTGATGGTGGCCGGCGACGACCACGGCTGCGTGTCCTCGTCCATGCCGCACCAGAGCGACCAGGCGTTCCAGTCCTGGCATGCGCCCGTCGTCTCGCCGGCGAGCGTGGCCGAGTACCTGGAATTCGGCCTGTACGGCTGGCAGCTGTCGCGCTTCTCCGGCAACTGGGTCGGCTTCACCGCGCTGTCCGAAGTGGTGGAGAGCGCTTCGACGGTGGACCTGGACCTCGTCAACGCGCGCGCCGCCGCCTGGCAGGACGCCGACACCGTGCGCCAGCTGACCGGCTACACGCCGCCGCCCGGCGGCCTGCACTACCGCTGGCCCGACCTGCCCTCGCTGGCGATCGAGCAGCGCCTGCACGCCAAGCTGGAGGCGGTGCGGGCCTTCGCCCGCATCAACAGCATCGACCGCCACATCGTGCGCAGCGGGCACGCCACGGTGGGCATCGTCACCGCCGGCAAGGCGCACTACGACTTCATGGAGGTGCTGCGGCGGCTGGACATCGCCCCCGAGACGCTGGCGCAGCACGGCGTGCGCATCTACAAGCTGGGACTCACCTACCCCATCGAGCCCACCCGCATGCGCGAGTTCGTGCGCGGCCTGGACGAGGTGCTGGTGATCGAGGAGAAGGGGCCGGTGGTCGAGGAGCAGCTGCGCGCGATGTTCTACAACGCGCCGGAGCGCCCGGTGATCGTCGGCAAGACCGACGCCAACGGGGCGCCGCTGGTGTCGGCGCTGGGCGAGCTGCGGCCTTCGCGCCTGATCGCCCTCGTCGCGGACTGGCTGGCCGCCCACTACCCCGACCTGGATCGCCGCCACCTGGTGCGCGACTTCACCCTGCCCGAGCTGCTGTCCAACGAGAGCGACAGCGTCAAGCGGCTGCCCTATTTCTGCGCCGGCTGTCCGCACAACACCAGCACCCGCGTGCCGGAAGGCTCGCACGCGCAGGCCGGCATCGGCTGCCACTTCATGGCCAGCTGGATGGACCGCGACACCGAGGGGCTGATCCAGATGGGCGGCGAAGGCGTGGACTGGGTCTCGCACGCCATGTTCACCCGGGTGCCGCACGTGTTCCAGAACCTGGGCGACGGCACCTACTACCACTCCGGCTACCTCGCCATCCGGCAGGCGGTGGCCGCGAAGGCGACGATCACGTACAAGATCCTGTTCAACGACGCGGTGGCGATGACCGGCGGGCAACCGGTGGACGGCATCATCTCGGTCGACGGCATCGCCCGGCAGGTGGAGGCCGAAGGCGTCAAGCAGGTCGTGGTGCTGTCCGACGACATCGCCAAGTACGACGCGATCAAGGCGCGCTTCCCCGCCGGCACCGAGTTCCACGACCGCAGCCGGCTGGATGCCGTGCAGCGCCGCCTGCGCGAGATGCCCGGCGTCACCGTGCTGATCTACGAGCAGACCTGCGCGGCCGAGAAGCGCCGCCGGCGCAAGAAGGGCGAGCTGGTCGATCCGGCCCGCCGCGTGTTCATCAACGACCGCGTCTGCGAGGGCTGCGGCGACTGCAGCGTGCAGAGCAACTGCGTGGCGGTGCAGCCGCTGGAAACGCCGCTGGGCCGCAAGCGCAAGATCGACCAGAGCAGCTGCAACAAGGACTATTCCTGCGTGCAGGGCTTCTGCCCCAGCTTCGTCGGCGTGATCGGCGGGAAACCGAGGAAGCGGGTCGGCGCGCTCGGCGCCGGGCTGGCCGATTTCAACCGCCATGTCGCCGCCCTGCCCCACCCCGCGCCGCACACCTGGACCGCCCCCTACGACCTGCTGGTCACCGGCGTCGGCGGCACCGGGGTGGTCACGGTGGGCGCGCTGGTCACCATGGCGGCGCACCTGGAAGGCAAGAGCGCCAGCGTGCTGGACTTCATGGGCTTCGCGCAGAAGGGCGGCTCGGTCCTGAGCTTCGTGCGGCTGGCCGACGCCCCTTCGCGCCTGAACCAGGTGCGCATCGACACCCAGCAGGCCGACGCCCTGCTGGCCTGCGACCTGGTGGTGGGTGCCTCGCCCGATGCGCTGGTCACCGTGCGCCACGGCCGCACGCGCATCCTGGCCAACACGCACGAGGTGCCGGTGGCCGAGAGCCTGCGCAACCCCGATGCCAGCCTGAAGGTGCCGGCCCTGCTGGAGAAACTGCGCTTCGCCGCCGGCGCCGACCGCGTCGAGACGCTGGATGCGCAGGCGCTGGCCGAGGCCTTCATCGGCGACTCCATCGTCGCGAACATCCTCGCGCTCGGCTACGCCTGGCAGCGCGGGCTGGTGCCGGTGGGGCTGGCGGCGCTGACGCGCGCCATCGAACTGAACGGCGTCGGCGTGGCCAACAACCAGCTGGCGTTCTCGCTCGGGCGCCTGGCCGCCGCCGACCCGCCGGCGGTGGCCGCGCTGCTGACCGGGCCGCAGGCGGACACCGCGCCGGCCGCCGAGACGCTGGACGCCATCGTCGCCCGCGGCGTGCACCACCTGGCCGGCTACCAGGACCGGCGCTACGCGCGCCGCTATGCCGACTTCGTGGCCCGCGTGCGCACGCGCGAGGCCGCCCTCGGCGGCGATGCCGGCCTGCCCTTCACCCGCGCGGTGGCCCAGGGCCTGCTCAAGCTGATGGCCTACAAGGACGAGTACGAGGTGGCGCGCCTGTACACCGACGGCGAATTCCTGCAGTCGCTGCAGCAGCAGTTCGAGGGCGAGCCGCAGCTGGAGTTCTACATGGCGCCGCCGCTGCTCAGCCGGGCCAGGGGCGGCCAGCGCCCGCGCAAGATCCGGCTGGGCGGCTGGATGCTGCCGGCGATGAGGCTGCTGGCGCACGGCAAGCGCCTGCGCGGCACCGCGTTCGACATCTTCGGCTACACCGAGGAGCGCACGCTGGAGCGGGCCCTGGTGCGCGAATACGCCCACCGCATCGAATCGCTGCTGCCGGCGCTGGCGCCCGAACGGCTGAAGCTCGCCACCGAGATCGCGCTGGTGCCGCTTTCCATGCGCGGCTACGGCCCGGTCAAGCGGGCCGCCGTCGATGCCGCCCGGCTGCGCGAGGCGGAGCTGCTGCACCGGTTCGACCCGGATCGGTATCCCCGGCCGGAGGGCGCTGCACGAGCCGGGCAACTGCGCGGCATCCGCGTGGTTGCGACCTGAGGGCGCGTCCAGGTTGTCATTGCGGCCTCGAGCCGCAATCCATCACCGGAAGCCGGGATCACCACTTCGCGCCCTGGAGATGGCTCGCGGCTCTTGCCGGGACGACATCAGCGGATCCGGGCGCGCCCGGCCCCGTGCCGCATCGCTACCGCCGCGAGCCCCAAGCCGAGCACGACCCCCAGCAGCACGCCACCCCGGTGCCGGTCCAGCCAGAACTGCAGGCTGCCGTCGTGGGCCTGGGCGTCGAAGCGGCCATGCGCGCCGCGGTCGCCCGGCACCGGCCGCCAGAGGTTGTCCGGTCGCGGACTGGGCAGCGGGCCGGGACTCTGCTGGCCCTCGACCGCCTTGCGGCCCAGCATGCGGTCGAGCAGGCCGGGGATCACGCGATGGCCCAGGATCGCCTGCGCCGCCGGCCATCCGACCCAGAACTCGCGCCGCGGGCGCGTCGCCGCCAGGTACACGGCCCGCGCGGCCAGCTCCGGCTGGAAGATCCGGCCCATCGGCCGCGGGCGGCGCGGCAGCGTGGTGCGGCCCCACTCGAACTGCGGCGTGTTGAAGGCCGAGAGTTGCACCATCGTCAGCCGCACCCGGCTGCGGTCGTGCGCCAGCTCGCAGCGCAGCGAGTCGGTGAAGCCGCGCAGCGCCGCCTTGGCGCCGCAGTACGGCGCCTGCAGCGGGATCGACCGGTAGGCCAGCGCGGAGCCGACCTGCACGATGGTGCCGCGGTCGCGCGGCTTCATGCGTCGCAGCGCCGCCAGCGTGCCCCACACCGCGCCCAGGTAGGTCACCTCGGTCGCGCGCCGGAAGTCGACGGGCTCGACCTGCAGTGCCGGCGAGAAGATGGTGGCCATCGCGTTGTTCACCCACGCGTCGATGGCGCCCCACTTCGCCTCCACCGCCGCCGCGGCCGCCTCGACCTGCTGCTCGTCGGCCACGTCGGTCGGCAGCACCAGCGCCTGCCCGCCCAGCGCCTCGACCTCGCGCCGGGCCGCCTCCAGCCCGTCGGCGCCGCGGGCCAGCAGCGCCACCCGCCAGCCATGCCGTCCGAACTCGCGCGCCACCGCGCGACCGATGCCGGCCGATGCACCGGTCACCACCACCACGCCTTGTCCGTCCATGCCGGGGCCTCCTGTCGTCACCATTGCCAGGCCGGTTCGCCGCGACCCGCCCGGTCCAGGGACAGCGCGGCGGTGATCGCGCCCACGTGGCTGAAGGCCTGCGGGAAATTGCCCATGGGCCGCAGGTCGTCGCTGGCGTACTCCTCGGCGAACAGGCCCACGGGGTTGCGCAGCGCCAGCAGCCGCTCGTACATGTCCCGGGCCTCCTGCAGCCGCCCCTGGCGTGCCAGGCAGTCCACGCACCAGAAGCCGGCGATCGCGAACAGGTGCTCGGGCCCTTCCACGCCGTCGTAGTCCGCGCCGGGCGGGTAGCGGTACAGCAGTCCCTTGGCCGACAGCGTGCGCAGGATGTGGTCCACCGTGCCGCGCATGCGCGGGTGGTTCGCGTCGATGTAGCCCAGCCTGGGCATCAGCAGCACGCTGGTGTCGGGCGCATCGCTGCCGTAGTGGCCCACGTAGCTGCCCACGGACTCGTTCCAGCCCCGCGATTCGATCTCGGCACGCACGGCGTCGCGCTCGCGCGCCACGCGCTGGGGGTCGATCGGCAGGCCGTGGTCGCGGTGCAGCAGCAGCGCGCGGTCCAGCGCCGCCCAGCACATCAGCTTCGAATGGGTGTTGTGCCGCGGCGGCAGGCGGATCTCCCAGGTGCCGTGGTCGGGCCGGCGCCAGAGGCCGCAGACCACGTCGGCGAAGCCGGCCAGCAGCTCCTTCTCGTGCTCGTCGAGCGAGCCGCCCAGCTCGATCTCGTCGCAGTTGGTCAGGATCACTTCCCCGTAGGCGTCGTGCTGCTGCTGGCGCACCGCGCCGTTGCCGACGCGCACCGGACCGATCCCGTGGTAGCCGCGCAGGTGCGGCAGCACGACCTCGTCCAGGTCGGTCTCGCCGTGCACGCCGTACAGCGCGTTCAGGTGCGGGCGGGTGGCGCGCGTGGCATGCAGCAGCCAGCGCGAGAACGCGCGGCTCTCGGCGGCGTAGCCGAGATCGGTGAACGCATGCAGCACCAGCGAGGTGTCGCGCAGCCAGCAGTAGCGGTAGTCCCAGTTGCGCCCGCCCTGCTCGCACTCGGGCAGCGAGGTGGTGGGCGCCGCGACCACGGCGCCGGTCGGGCGGTGCGCCAGCAGCTTGAGGGCGAGCGCCGACCGCAGGACCGCCTCGGCATGCTCGCCCCGGTAGGTGCACAGGTCGCACCAGGCGCCCCACCAGGCGAGCGTCGCGGCCAGGCGAACGTGCGCGTCCTCGTGCGCCGCATCGGGCGAGCTCGGCCTGGCCGCGCCGGCGTGCAGCATGGCCACGCGCACATCCCCGGCGCGCAGGCGCAGCGAGCCGCGCAGCAGCCCCTCGCCCGCCGGTTCCAGCGGCAGGTTGCCGCTCAGTTGTGCGTCGAAGTCGCCGGCCCTGCAGCGCCACTGGCCGTTGCCCATCCCGGTGATCCGCGCACGCCTGCGCGCATAGTCCGGCCGCGGCTCGAACAGCACCTCCAGCGTGACCTCGCCTTCGGTGCAGCGGGCATGGCGCACGATCTCCTGGGGCGACTCGCCGTGCGCGCCGGCGCCGCCGGCCTCCGGCACGGACATGAAGTCGGTCAGCTCCAGCACGCCGCCGGCGCACTCGAAGCGGGTCTGCAGCACGTTGCTGCGCGGCAGGTAGGCCTGCCGCGCCGCGCGCACCTCGCGCGGCGTGAGGGCGAAGCGCCCGCCGCGCTCGCGGTCCAGCAGGGCGGCGAAGCACGAGGGGCTGGAGAAATCGGGCGAGCACCACCAGTCGATGGAGCCGAAGCGCGACACCAGCGCCACCGAGCGGCAGTCGCCGATGGCGCCGTAGTCGGCGATGGCGCAGTCGGCCACCGGGTCGGGGAAAGGGATGAAACGGGTCATGGCGTCTCCGTCTGGTGTGTCATTGCGGCCGTGCGCCGCAATCCATCTCCGGAGCCTGGACACCCGCAGGAGGGCGGGCCGCGCCGCAGGGTGGATCCCCGGCTTTCGCGTCGCTTCCGCCAGGATGACGTGCCCTGTGCCATTGCAGGCCTCATCGACCCACCAGCGAGCAGGCCGGCACCAGGAACACGGCCAGGGTTTCCCAGGCGATCGCCAGTGCGGCCAGTGCCGCCAGCGCAAGCGAGGTCCAGCGCAGGAAGCGGCGGCTGTGCTCGCCCTCGCTGCGCGGGCGGGCGGCCACCCACGCGCCCAGCAGCGCGACCGCCAGCACGCCCACCGCGGCGATGGCCCAGGCTTCCCAGGCCAGCCCGGCCCATTGGCCGGCGCGGCCCGGGCGGGCGCAGACCACGCCGTTCAGGCCGTAGATGGCGATGAAGTGGGCGGCCCAGACGATGGGGCCGGCGAACAGCAGCAGCAGGTCGTGGGTGGCGGGCGGCAGTCGCATGGCGTTCAGCCCGCCAGCAGGCGCGGAAAGCCGTGCACCAGCGCCAGCCCGGCCAGGCCCTGCACCACCGTGTACTGGAGGAACAGGCGCGTGTTGTCGAAGGTCTGGCGGCGCTGGGCCGACAGCATCCCGGCAAGCGATCGCGCCACCGTGTACAGGCCCATGACGGCGCCGATCGCCACGAACAGGCCCTGCAGCGCGGCGACGCCGTACACCGCCGCGCCATAGGCGCTGTCGGTGGGCCGCAGGCCGGTCGCCTGCTGGGCCTGGATCTCGACCACGATGGCCGCGCACTGCAGCAGCACCGCCATCGTCAGCGCCACTTGCAACGGCCAGGCCGCACGCGGCGGATCGGCTGCCAGGCGCCGGCTGCCCCCTTCGACCAGCCCGGCGGCGGCCAGCAGCAGCGCCGCCGACACCGCCGGGGCCCATCGATCCGGCAGCGCCTCGGCCGCGGTCGGCCACACCTCCGGCGATACCGTCCACAGGAACAGGTAGCTGAACACCAGCGAGCCGAAGATGGACCCGCACACCAGGATCAGCACCACCATGGCCCACCAGGAATGCGAATCCGGGCCGGTCATCTGCACCGGCAGCCGCACGCCGCCGCCCACGTCCACCGGCGGATGGCTGGGACCGGGGTCGCTCTCCCACAGCCACTTGACGACCGAGGCCAGCGCCAGCACCCCGAACAGCAGTGCCGGCAGCACCAGCTTCACCGTCAGCAGCAGGAAGAAGCCGGCCGTTCCCACCGCGGCCAGCAGCGGCGACCAGCCCGGCCCGGGCATCTGCAGCAGGTACTGCGGCTTCGCATCGATCGCGCTGGTGACGATGGTCTCGCGCCCGCCGGTCGCCGTGCCGGGCAGGTAATAGCGGCCCTCCTTCACGTCGTCGGCCAGCCCGGGCCGGTCCCACAGCGGCTCGCGGCCGTGGACGATGGGGATGCTGCGGGTGCCGTAGTCGCCGTTGGGCAGCCACTCCAGCGTGCCGGCGCCCCAGACGTTGCCGGCGTTCGGATTGCCCAGGCGCAGGTGCAGCAGCAGGTCCAGTACCACCACCAGCACCCCCGCGGCGATCAGGAACGCGCCCCCGGTGGACAGCAGGTTCAGTTCGGCCCAGCCGGGATAGTCGGCGTAGGTGTAGACCCGCCGCGGCATGCCCATCAGCCCGGTGACGTGCATGGGGAAGAACGCCAGGTTCACGCCCGCGAACATCAGCCAGAAGGCCCAGCGGCCCATGCGCTCGGACAGCGCCTGGCGGCTGATGTAGGGCGTCCAGTAGTAGAGCGCGCCGAACAGCGGGAACACCATGCCGCCGATCAGCACGTAGTGCAGGTGCGCGACGATGAAGTAGCTGTCGTGGGCCTGCCAGTCGAACGGCACCACGGCCACCATCACGCCGGTCAGCCCGCCCAGCACGAAGATGAAGAAGAAGCCGAGCACGAACAGCATCGGCACCTTCAGCGGTCGCAGTCGCCGGGCGCCCGCCATCGTCGCGATCCAGGCGAACACCTGGATGCCGCTGGGAATGCTCACCGCCATGCTGGCCGCCGAGAAGAAGCTCAGCGAGAGTTGCGGGATGCCGGTGGTGAACATGTGGTGCACCCACAGCCCGAAGCTGAGGAAGCCCGCGCCCACCAGCGCCAGCACCACCAGCCGGTAGCCCACCAGCGGGGTGCCGGCCATCGCCGGGATGATCATCGAGACCATGCCGGCGGCCGGCAGGAAGATGATGTAGACCTCGGGGTGGCCGAAGAACCAGAACAGGTGCTGCCACAGCAGCGGGTCGCCGCCCTTGGCCGCCACGAAGAACGGCCACTGGAAGCTGCGCTCGATCTCCAGCAGCAGCGTGCCCAGGATGATCGCCGGAAAGGCGAAGATGATCATCCCGGCGATCACCAGCATCGACCAGGCATAGACCGGCATGCGGCCCAGGGTCATGCCCGGCGCACGCGTGCGCAGCACCCCCACCACGATCTCGATCGCGCCCGCGATCGCCGAGATCTCGATGAAGCCGATGCCCAGCAGCCACCAGTCGGCGTTGTCGGCGGGCGCGTACTGGTAGCTGGTCAGCGGCGGGTACATGAACCAGCCGCCACTCGGCGCCAGTCCCCAGAAGATGGTCGCGAAGAAGATCAGCCCCCCGATCGCGTAGGCCCAGAAGGCGTACATGGACAGCCGCGGGAACGGCAGGTCGCGCGCGCCCAGCATGTTGGGCAGGATCAGCACGCCCATCGCCTCCACCGCCGGCACGGCGAACAGGAACATCATCACCGTGCCATGCATGGTGAACAGCTGGTTGTACAGGTCGTGGCCGACCAGCGTGTTCTCCGGCACCGCCAGCTGCGTGCGCATCACCAGCGCCAGCACGCCGGCCAGCAGGAAGAACAGCAGCGAGGTGCCGACGTAGTAGACGCCGACATAGGTGTTGTTGACGCGCGTGAGCAGCCGGATGCCCGTGGGCGGCTTCCAGACCCGCTGCAGTTCCTCGAACTCGCCCGGCGGCCGCGGCAGCGGGTTGGGATAGTCGATGGCGGTGGCTGGATCGGGCATCGGCTAGCGCAACCGGTAGAGGAGATAGAGCCCGCCCGAGTAGCAGACGAGCACGGCCAGCGAGTCGACGCCCATGCGCGCGATGGTCCGGTCCCGCCGCTCGATCAGGCCGACCAGGTAGATGGCGGCGAGCAGGGCGCCGAGCAGGCTGGCGACCAGCGAGAAGCGCCCGGCCTCGACGAGCGCAGGGCCGCCGCGATAGAGCAGGTCGGCGGCAAACACCAGCAGGATGTTGAACAGGTTGGTGCCGAAGATGTCGGCCAGGGCCATCTCGTAGCGCCGCCGTCGCATCGACGAGACCACCGAACTGGTCTCCGGCAGGGACGTGGCGATGGCGACGAACACGGCGCCGAAGAAGCTGTTGCCCAAGCCGGTCTGTTCGGCGATCGCCTCGCCGGTGCGGCTGAGGAGGAAGCCGGCCACCAGGATCGCGACGCCCCCGATCGCGAGCCGGATCACCAGCGGCTTGACGCGCCCCCCGCTTTCCGGGGGTGGCGCCTGGGCGTCGTCCTGGCCGCGCTCGGCTCGCTCCTCCTGCATCTTCGTGCGCCTCGCCACCCAGAGTTCGCGCCCGCTGGCGTGCGAAACCGTCCCGATCGCGAAGAGATAGGCGCCCAGCAGCGCCCAGGTCCACGCCCCCGCTCCCAGAAAGGGCACGTCGCCCACCGCCAGCGCCAGCCCGACCAGCACCAGCAGCAGCGCATTCATGCTCACCTCCAGCAGCACCACCGCATTGCCGGCGACCACCGTCAGCGCCTGCCGGCCGATCAGCGCGTCGGCCAGCGCCAGCAGCGTGATCTGCATTGCGATGCTGCCCAGCAGGTTGTTCACCGCCAGCTGCGGCGTGTCGGCTACCGCCGCGCTCAGCGTGACCGCCACCTCCGGCAGGGAGGTGAGCCCGGCCAGCAGCACCAGTCCGACGGTGGCGTGGCCCATGCCCGTGGCCGAGGCGAAGCGGTCGGCGTACTGCGAGATGCGCCAGCCGGCGATCCAGACCACCGCGGTGCAGGCGGCGAAGATGGCGAGGTTGATCGCCAGCGAGCTGTCCCGGAAATCGAGCCACTCCATCAGCGCAGCCCCTCCAGGTAGATCGCCAGCGCGCGCAGCTCCTCGCCCGAGAAGCGGCGGTAGGACGGCATGCGGGCGCCGAGCTTGGCGTGCTGCGGATCGGCGATCCAGGCTTCCAGCGAGCCGATGCCGTTGGGCAGCGTGCCGGCAGCCAGCGTCAGGCGGCTGCCCACGTGCGTGAGGTCGGGGCCGAGCGTGCCCGTCGCGCCGGTGCCGCGCACGGTGTGGCACACGTTGCAGCGGGCCTGCTCGAACAGCGCGCGACCTTGCTGAGCGGCACGAGCCTGCGGCTGCGCGGCCGGCTGCCGGGCGCCCTGCAGCCATTGCTGGTAGGCCTCGGGGGCTTGCGCGACCACGTGCAGCACCATGCGCGCATGCTGCGCGCCGCAGAATTCGGCGCACTGGCCGCGGTACACGCCCGCCGCGTCGGCGCGCAGGCGCAGCCGGTTGACGTGGCCGGGCACCATGTCCAGCTTGCCGGCCAGGCTGGGCAGCCAGACGCTGTGCACCACGTCGGCGGACGCCAGCAGCAGGTCCACCGGCTCTCCGACCGGGATGCGGATCTCGTTGGCCGTCTCCAGCAGCGTGCCGCCGTCGGCGTCGAGGTAGCGCACGCGCCACCACCACAGCTCGCCGGTCACGTGGATGCG
This sequence comes from Ramlibacter sp., assembly GCF_036676645.1. Taxonomy (GTDB): domain Bacteria; phylum Pseudomonadota; class Gammaproteobacteria; order Burkholderiales; family Burkholderiaceae_C; genus Ramlibacter. The sequence goes on along the minus strand of NZ_JAKFCM010000021.1, from coordinate 2,353 downwards.
CGTGGCGGCCGTCTGTGCCTGGGCGCGCACCATCTGGGCGGCGACGCCGAAGGTGTAGACCAGCAGTGCCGTCAGCGCGAGCACCGGAAAGACGATGCCGGCGACGACCACGAAGCGCCGCCGGCCGAGCCAGGCGCGCAGCGGCCCCGGCCCCGCGATCGCGAGCGCACAGAGCGCCATCACCGCCACGAAGACCAGCGCGCCGCCGGCGAGCAGGACCCAGGTGATCCCGAGGATGTGCGAGGCCGCATCGCCCCGCGCATCCAGCACCGATTGCGCGACCTGGACGGGGACGACGGCGGGGCTCGACACTGCGTTACGGCTTGGCTGCGCTGCGGGCTGGGGAGCCGGTCATCTTGTACGAGGCAGCGCGGGCCGTGGGGTGCGGGGCAGCCCAACCGCCCGGCTTTTTTCCCTCAATTTGCTACAGCAGCGCTGCACGCGCCCACGAGGCCCAGCGCGCCGCCGAGAATGAATGGCGACCTGCCCAGCCGACGGCCGTGCAGGATGCCCGCCCAGCCATGCACCCCACCGTTTGCCGCTCCCCTCCCCCCTGGTGCGCCTTGCCCGCCCTGCTGCTGTCGGCGGCGTTCGCTGCCGGCTGCGCGCAGGAGCCGCCAGAGGTGCAGGTGGCGGGCGGGGACGCGGAACTCGGCCGCGCGCTGATCGAGCGCTACGGCTGCGTGGCCTGCCATACCGTGCCCGGCATTCCCTCGTACGGCGCGAACGTGGGACCGCCGCTGGTCCACCTGGCCGAGCGTGGCTACCTGGCGGGCGTGCTGCCGAACACGCCCGGGGACATGGTGCGCTGGCTGCGCGACCCGCCGGCCGTGGACCCGCGCACGGCCATGCCCAACCTGGGCCTCTCGCCGGCCGAGGCCGTGCACATCGCGGCCTACCTCTACGCCAGGCACTGAGCGCGCATGACCCTGCGGCTGCGCACGCTCCTGATCGGACTGCTGTCGGTGCTGCTGGCCGGCTTCGTGGCGGGGGCCCTGCTGATCTACATGGGCTTCTACGACATCTCCGCGCTGCGCCAGCACACGAAACCGGTTTTCCACCTGCTCGATTTCGCGATGAGCCGCGCGGTGGAAGTGCGCGCCGATGCCCGGCCGCCGGCCGACCTGCACGACGAGGGGCGGGTGCACGGCGGGCTGGCGCTCTTTCGCCGGCATTGCCTGCGATGCCACGGCGCACCGGGCGTGTCGCCCGATGCGCTGGCGTTCGGGCTGACGCCCGCACCGGCCAACCTGCTGCACGCCGGCCGCAGCTGGCCGCCCGACGAGATCTTCTGGATCGTGCGCAACGGGGTGAAGATGACCGGCATGCCCGGCTGGGCCTACCGGCTCACCGACGAGGAGATCTGGAACCTGGTGGCTTTCGTGAAGGCGATGCCGGGCCTCACGACGCGCGCGTATGCGGAGCTCGCCGCCGGCTTGCCGCAGGCGGACGCGTCGCCGTCGCCGCTCGTGTCCGCGCAGCCTGCACAGCCGGCGCGCGCGATGCGCCCCGGCGACGCGCACGCCGGGCGCCAGGCCACGCAGAACCACCTGTGCGCCACCTGCCACCTCATCCCCGGCATCGTCGGCGCCAACCAGCACGTGGGGCCCCCCCTCGGTGGCATCGCCGGCCGGGCGTTCATCGCCGGCGTGCTGCCGAATACCCCCGAGAACATGGTGCGGTTCCTGCGCGATCCCCAGGCCATCGATCCCCTGTCGGCCATGCCCGACCTCGGCCTGGACGAGCAGGATGCGCGCGACATCGCGGCCTTCCTGGCCACGCTGGACCAGGTGCAGGGGAAGTAACGGCACTGCGTCCAGGGTCGCCCCATCCCTGCGGATGCCGATGCCACAATGGCCGCGCCAACGAGAACCGGCGCCGCGGCCCGGCCGCTCGCCATCCCCGCCCCACCCCCAGGAGTTGCCATGAGCGTCCACGACAAACTGAAGGAACTGAACATCACCCTGCCCCCGGTGGGCACGCCCGCGGCGGCCTACGTGCCCTTCGTGCGGACCGGCCAGCTGGTGTTCGCCTCCGGCCACATCGCGCGCCGCGAGGGCAAGCCCTGGGTCGGCCAGCTGGGCAAGACCATGGGCACCGAAGAGGGCCAGGCGGCGGCGCGTGCCGTGGCCATTGACCTGCTGGGCACGCTGAACGCCGCCGTCGGCGACCTGGACAAGGTGGTGCGCATCGTCAAGCTGATGGGCTTGGTCAACTCCACCGCCGAATTCACCGAGCAGCACCTGGTGATCAACGGCGCCAGCGAGCTGTTCGCGCAGGTGTTCGGCGACAAGGGCGCCCACGCCCGCGCCGCCTTCGGCGTGGCGCAGATCCCGCTGGGGGCCTGCGTGGA
>NZ_JAKFCM010000020.1:0-30514 GCF_036676645.1 Ramlibacter sp. | reverse complement strand
TCGCCCTCGTCACCGGCGGCTCGCGCGGCATCGGCCGCATGATCGCCTCCGGCTTCCTGCGCCAGGGCGCCAGGGTCTACATCACGGCGCGCAAGGCTGCAGCCTGCGACCAGGCGGCAGCCGAACTGTCGGCGCTGGGCCCCTGCATCTCGCTGCCGGCCGACATCTCCAGCGTGGAAGCGGCGCGCGCGCTCGCAGCGGAGATCGCCCGCCGCGAACCGGCGCTCGACATCCTGGTGAACAACGCCGGCGCGGCCTGGGGCGAGGCCTTCGAGACCTTTCCAGAGGCCGGCTGGGACAAGGTGATGGACCTGAACCTGAAGGCGCCGTTCTTCCTGACCCAGGCCCTGCACCCGCAGCTGAAGGCGGCGGCACGCGCGCCCGGCCAAGGTGATCAACATCGCCTCGATCGACGGGATCTCCGTCAATCCCTGGGAAACCTACTCGTACGCCGCGAGCAAGGCCGGCCTGATCCACCTGACCCGGCGCATGGCGCTGCGCCTCGCGCAGGACAACATCGTGGTCAGCGGCATCGCCCCGGGCGCGTTCGCGTCCGAGATGAACAGGCAGGCGCGCGACCATGGCGACGAGGTGGCGCGGCACATTCCGGCCGGCCGCATCGGCACCGAAGAGGACATGGCCGGCGCGGCGATCTACCTCGCCTCACGCGCGGGCGACTACGTGCTGGGCGAAACGCTGGTCGTCGACGGCGGGGTGACGCACACGCGGGGCTGACCCGGCGCGGTCAGCCGGCCCATTGCCAGTTCTGCGGCCCGCGGCTGGCGACCTTGACGGCGCCGACGCGGTTGCCCAGCTCGGCGCAGCGCACCAGCGGCCAATCCTGCTCCAGGCCGTACAGCAGCGCGCCGCGCCAGGCATCGCCGCAGCCGGTGGGGTCGACCACCGCCTGCGGCGCCACGGCGGGCACCAGCGTCCTTTCGCCGTCCACCCAGACCTCGCAGCCCTCGCCGCCGAGCGTGACCACCAGGCCCTGCACGCGGTGCGAGATCTCCGCCGGCGACCAGCCCGTGCGCTCGCACAGCATCTTGCCTTCGTAATCGTTCACGGTCACCCAGGTCGCCTGGTCGATGAACGCGGCCAGCTCGCGGCCGTCGAACATGGGCAGTCCCTGCCCGGGGTCGAACACGAAGGGAATGCCGGCGGCATGGAACTGCTGCGCGTGCTGCAGCATGGCGTCGCGGCCGTCGGGCGAGATGATGCCCAGCTTGATGCCCGGCCGCGCCTCGACGCGGGTCAGGTGCGCCTGCATCATCGCCCCCGGGTGGAAGGCGGTGATCTGGTTGTTGTCCAAGTCGGTCATGATCATCGCCTGCGCCGTGTAGCTGCCCTCGATGCGGCGCACGAACTCGGTGCTGATGCCCAGCGACTGCATCCGGCCCACGTAATCGGCCCCGTCGATGCCCAGCGTTGCGATCGGCAGCGGCTCGCCGCCCAGCTGCTTGAGGGCGTAGGCAATGTTGCCGGCGCAGCCGCCGAAGTCGCGCCGCAGGCCCGGGACCAGGAAGGACACGTTCAGGATGTGCAGCTGGTCGGGAAGGATCTGCTGCGCGAAGCGGCCCTCGAAATTCATGATGGTGTCGAACGCGAGGGATCCGCAGATGACGGCTGCCATGGGCTTGCTCTGGAGGGGGTGAGGGTCAGGGATAGAAGGCCAGCAGGCGATAGCCTGCGACGGAGGCGGCATCGCCGTTGCCGGGGCTGACCGCCAGCGCGACGCTGGCCGACCACTCCGATGCGGCGCCAATGGTCGCCGGCGCAGCACCGAGTTCGCGCGGCAGCAGCACGCGCTGGACCACCGCCTGCTCCTGGCTGTCGGTCAGCGTGAGCTGCAACGCCGGCGCCGCCACCGGCAGCGGCGACTGGTTCTTCAGCGTGAAACTCAGCCGGAAGACGTCGGGGCGCAAGCGCGTGAAGCCGCTGCTGTCGATCACGATGGCCTCGATCCGGCGTGGGGCGCTGATCGAGCAGCCCAGTCGCTCGCAGGCCTGCTCCAGCAGGGGGCGCAGTTGCGGCTGCGCCAGCGCCAGGCGGTCGCGCTCACGCACTGCGAACTGGAGGGCCAGCAGGCCAGCCAGCACCAGCACGGCCAGCAGCAGCGCGAAGCGCACCGGCGAGCGTCGCCAGAAGGCCTGCCGGCGAGCCTGCCGCACGAAGGAGACATCCTGCAGCCGGGTGTCGACCTCGCCGGAATCCTGCGATCCGGCTTCGTCGGCCTCCGCCTGAGCGACCCGATCGTCCTGCCCGTCGAAGCGGGATGCGACGGCGGCCGGCTGCGAGTCCCAGGCACCGGAAGCGCCGGCGGGCAGTTCCGCGGCCATCGCGACGGAAGCGACGGCGGAACCCCCGGTTGCGGCCTCGAACCCGGTCGTGCCCTGCGGATCGGCGGCTGGACGCGACTCATGCGCCAGGAGCTGCGAAACGGGCGGGGGTTCCGGCGGGCCGGCCGGGAGAGGTACTCCGGCACCTTCGCTGTGCAGTGCGGCCTGCGATGGCGGAATGTCCGGCCGGGCATCCGACTGCAGGCTGCCGGTGGCGTCGAACACCTCGCCGCAGCGGCCGCAGCGTACCCAGCCTTCGGAGATCTTCAGCTGGTCGGGCACGACCCTGAACATCGTCCCGCACGCCGGGCAGCCGGTGATCATGCTCATGAGCGGGGCATTGTAGAAGCCGCTCAGCGCCGGCCGGCCATCAGGATCCAGCCGTCCTCGCTGTCGGCCACCTCCAGCTGCAGCCAGGGTGCATAGGATTCGACCAGCTCGGCGGCCTGCCGCGCCAGGATGCCCGCCAGCACCAGCTGGCCACCCGCGGCGACATGCCCGCACAGCAGCGGTGCCAGCACCTTCAGCGGCGTCGCCAGGATGTTGGCCAGCACCACGTCGTAGCGGCCCTGGGCGGCTTCGGGCAGTCCCGCGCGCAACTCGACGCCATTGGCGCTGGCGTTGTCCAGCGTCGCCTGCACCGCGGCCGGGTCGATGTCCACGGCATCGACTTCCGGCGCGCCATGCAGGGCCGCGCCGATGGCCAGGATGCCGGAGCCGCAGCCGTAGTCCAGCACGCGGCGGCCCTGCAGCGGCTGGCGCGCGATCCAGCGCAGGCACATGCGGGTGGTCGGGTGGGTGCCGGTGCCGAAAGCCAGCCCCGGATCGAGCCGGATCACGCGCGTGGCTTGCGCCGGCGGCTGGTGCCAGCTCGGGACGATCCAGAACGCCGGCGTGATCTCCACCGGCGCGAACTGGGACTGGGTCAGGCGCACCCAGTCCTGCTCGGCAATTTCCTCGATGCCCAGCACCCGGCCACCGGCAAAGAAGTCCTGCGCCAGCAAGAGCCGTGCGGCCTCTTCGGCGGCGGCGCGCCCGCTGAACAGCGCCAGCACGCGCGAGCGCTGCCAGCCTTCGCGCGGCGGCGGCAGCCCGGGCTCGCCGAACAGCGCCTGCTCGGCGTCGGTCTGCGCGTCCGCGTCCTCGACCGAGACGCTCAGCGCGTCGAGCGCCTCGAGCGCGTCGCTGACCGCCTCGACCTGGCTTTCGCCGCAGAGCAGGCGCAACTCGAACACCGGGCCCTCACCTCTTGTGGTGCGACAGCCACTGCTCGAGGTAGTGGATGTTGGTGCCGCCGGTCATGAACTTGGCATCCACCAGCAACTCGCGGTGCAGCGGGATGTTCGTGTGGATGCCCTCCACCACCGTCTCCAGCAGCGCGGTGCGCATGCGCGCGAGCGCCTGCTCGCGCGTGTCGCCGTGCACGATGATCTTGCCGATCATGGAGTCGTAGTTGGGCGGCACGAAGTAGTTGTTGTACACGTGCGAGTCCACCCGCACCCCGGGGCCGCCGGGCGCGTGCCACAGCGTGATGCGGCCGGGCGAGGGCGTGAACTTGTACGGGTCTTCCGCGTTGATGCGGCATTCGAGGGCATGGCCGCGCAGCTGGATGTCGCGCTGGGAGAACGGCAGCTTCTCGCCGGCCGCGACCATGATCTGCGACTTCACGATGTCGATGCCCGTGACCAGTTCGGTGACCGGATGCTCCACCTGGACCCGGGTGTTCATCTCGATGAAATAGAACTCACCGCCCTCGTACAGGAACTCGAAGGTTCCCGCCCCGCGGTACCCGATCTTCTTGCAGGCGGCCGCGCAGCGCTCGCCGATCTTGTCGATCAGCTTGCGCGGGATGCCCGGCGCCGGCGCTTCCTCGATGATCTTCTGGTGGCGCCGCTGCATGGAGCAGTCGCGCTCGCCCAGGTAGACCGCGTTCCGGTGCCGGTCGGCCAACACCTGGATCTCGATGTGGCGGGGGTCCTGCAGGAACTTCTCCATATAGACCGCCGGGTTGCCGAAGGCGGCGCCCGCCTCGGCCTTGGTCATCTGCACGGCGTTGACCAGCGCGGCCTCGGTGTGCACCACCCGCATGCCGCGGCCGCCGCCGCCGCCGGCGGCCTTGATGATCACCGGGTAGCCGATGGCCCGGGCGATGCGCCGGATCTGCGCCGGGTCGTCCGGCAGCTCGCCCTCGGAGCCGGGCACGCAGGGCACGCCGGCCTTGATCATGGCCTGCTTGGCCGAGACCTTGTCGCCCATCATCCGGATCGACTCGGGCGTGGGACCGATGAACTGGAAGCCGCTCTTTTCCACCCGCTCGGCGAAATCGGCGTTCTCGGACAGGAAGCCGTAGCCGGGGTGGATGGCCTCGGCGTCGGTGACTTCGGCGGCCGAAATGATGGCCGGCATGTTGAGGTAGCTCTGCGGCGAAGGCGCGGGGCCGATGCAGACGGCCTCCTCGGCCAGCTTGACGTACTTGGCGTCGCGATCGGCCTCGGAATAGACCATCACGGCCTTGATGCCGAGCTCGCGGCAGGCCCGCTGGACCCTCAGTGCGATTTCGCCGCGGTTGGCGACCAGGATCTTCTTGAACATCAGGGCGCTTACCGGGTCACTCGATCACGAACAGCGGCTGGCCGTATTCCACGGCCTGCCCGTTCTCGCACAGGATCTGGGTGATGGTCCCGGACTTGTCCGCCTCGATCTCGTTGAGGATCTTCATGGCCTCGATGATGCAGACCGTGTCGCCTTCCTTGACCTGGCTGCCGACGTCGACGAAGGGCTTGGCGCCCGGGCTGGAAGCCCGATAGAAGGTGCCCACCATCGGCGACTTGACGGCGTGGCCGGCCGGCGTCTCGGGTGCGGCGGCGGCGGGCGAAGCCTGCGCCGCCACTGGGGCCGCGACCGTCACGGCCGGCGGGGGCACATAGGCCGGCTGCGCGGGCGGCCCCCCCTTGACGATGCGGACCTTGCCTTCGGCCTCCGTGATTTCCAGTTCCGAGACGTTGGATTCGGACACGAGGTCGATCAGCGTCTTCAGTTTTCGCAGGTCCATGGTCTTCGCCGGTTCTTTATGGAAAGTCGGCGAATTTACCGCAAAACGCTGCGATTTTTACTTTTCTTCGCCTAATTATCGGGGTCTTGCAATTGGCGGGGCATTTCGGACAGCCGTTCCGGGCCCCGCCGGGGGTCCGGGATGGACCCATCGATCACCCGTTCGCGGACACCCACTGGTCAAGGTCGCGGCGGTAGAGCTTGCCCATTCTACGCTGCCGGATGCCCCCGTCGGGCCCGAACACGACCGTGAAAGGCAGTCCCCCACCCTGGTTGCCCAGCGACTTGCCCAGCTCGGTGCCGCCCAGGCCGGCCATCCCGACGGGGAAGCCCACCGGGGTCCTGCCCAGGAACTGCCGCACCGCGCCCGGCTGGTCGATCGCCAGGCCGACCACGTTCCAGCGACCGGCCTGCTCGCGCTGGAAGGCGTCCAGCAGCGGCAGCTCGTCGATGCAGGGCGGACACCAGGTGGCCCAGAAGTTCAGCAGCAGGAGCCGGCCCCTGAACCGCGACATGGCCAGCTGGGCGCCATCGGGTGTCTCGAAAGTGGACGTCCAGAATCCCTCGGGGGCTCCTTCCGCCACCGCGCCCGGGCGCAGGCGCCACCAGGCCAGGCCACCGCCGGCCAGTGCCGCGGCGGCACCGACCCCGCCCGTCAGGAGCATGCGCCGCCGGCGACTGGCCGGGCGCGAGACAACAGCTTCGTTCATTCGATCTCCAGCAGGGCCCGCACCGCCGCCACGTCGCCGCGCGGCACGCGGCCCCGGGGATCGGGTTTCAGGGCCCCGCGCACGTCATCCAGGTCGTGCACCAGCAGGTGCACGCCGACCGCCTCGGCCAGCCCCGGGCACACGCTCGACAGGCTGAGCGCTTCCACCGGCTCGCCCTGGAAGCCGGTCACGGTGCGGGCCTCGTAGTTCACGTCGTGCTCGATCAGGGCCAGTTCGGCCGACTTCGGGTCGTCGCAGAACAGCTGCAGGTAGATATCGGACAGCCGGGTCGCGGTTCCGTTCCACACGGCGCCGGCCAGGTGCGGCCGGAACTCGGCCAGCCGCTCCATCCAGGTCAGGGCATGCCGGCGCAGGGCCGCGAGCTCCTGCGGCTGGGTGTCGGCGCAGAACAGCGAGATGTACTCGCGCACGGCGTCTTCCAGCGCGTCGTTGTCGGGCAGGGCTGCGCGCGCGCGCAGCCCGAGCTGGCGCACCGCCCGGCGCTTGGCCGGCCCGTACTCCAGTCCTTCCTCGACCACCATGCGGGCCGCGGCCGCCGCGATCTCCGCCTGCACACTGTCCATCACCACGGCATTGTGCCCTTCGCCACGACCCGCGACGCGCCGCCGGGGGTGAACGCGGCCGGGCCGCAAGGCCATCCGATAATTCCGCGCATGCACATCCATATCCTGGGCATCTGCGGCACCTTCATGGGCGGCGTCGCGGCCCTGGCTCGCGAAGCGGGGCACAAGGTGACCGGCTGCGACGCCGGGGTCTATCCGCCGATGAGCGACCAACTGCGCGCCCTCGGCATCGAACTGATCGAAGGCTTCGGCGCCGACCAGCTGGCCCTCGCGCCGGACGCCTGGGTGGTCGGCAACGTGGTCTCGCGCGCCCGCCAGGCCGACGGCTCCCCGCGCTATCCGCTGATGGAAGCCATCCTGGACCAGGGGTCGCGCTATACCAGCGGCCCGCAGTGGCTGGCCGAACACGTCCTGCAGGGCCGGCACGTGATGGCCGTGGCCGGCACCCACGGCAAGACCACCACCACCTCGATGCTGGCCTGGATCCTGGAGCAGGCGGGACTGGCGCCGGGCTTCCTGGTGGGCGGGGTGCCGATGAACTTCGGAGTCTCGGCCCGGCTGGGGAGTGGCGCCCCCACGCCGGCCGCTGCGCGGGCGGCGGCGGGACGACCCGCCCCCTTCGTGATCGAAGCCGACGAGTACGACACCGCGTTCTTCGACAAGCGCAGCAAGTTCGTGCACTACCGGCCGCGCACCGCGGTGCTGAACAACCTGGAATTCGACCACGCCGACATCTTCGACGACCTCGCGGCGATCGAGCGCCAGTTCCACCACCTCGTGCGCACCGTGCCGGCCAGCGGCCGGGTGGTGGTCAACGGCCTGGAGGAGAGCCTGCAGCGCGTGCTGCACCAGGGCTGCTGGAGCGAAGTGCGCAGCTTCGGTGCCGCCGTCGACGACTTCAGCGCGCTCGGCGAGCCCGATGCCTTCGACGTCCTGCACCGCGGTGAGCGATCCGGCCGGGTCGAATGGGACCTGGGCGGCGTGCACAACCAGCTCAATGCGCTGGCGGCGATCGCCGCGGCCGAGCACGTCGGCGTCGCCCCGGCCACCGCGGCGCGAGCACTCGCTTCCTTCCAGAACGTGCGCCGACGCATGGAATTGCGCGGCGAGTCCGGCGGCGTGCGGGTCTACGACGACTTCGCCCACCACCCCACCGCCATCCGCACGACGGTGGACGGGCTGCGCCGCAAGCTGGGCCCCGGCGGCGGCCGCATCCTGGCGGTGTTCGAGCCGCGCAGCAACACCATGAAGCTGGGCACCATGAAGGCCCAGTTGCCCTGGAGCCTGGAGCAGGCCGACCTCGCCATCTGCCATGGCGGCGGGCTGGACTGGGATCCCCGCGAGGCGCTCGCGCCCATGGGCGAGCGGGCCCTCGTGGGTGGCACGGTGGACGCGGTGGTGGCCCTTGCGGTGGCGGCCGCCCGGCCGGGCGACCACATCCTGTGCATGAGCAACGGCGGTTTCGGCGGCATCCACGCGCGGCTGCTGGCCGCACTGGCCGGCTAGTCGCGCAGGAGCGGCGTCGGCACCGTCATGTCGACCGGCAGGCGCGGCGCCTGCGGGCCGGTGGACTCCGCTCCGAGCCCCGAAGGCGCGATGCTGCCGCCGCTTTGCAGCGACTCCGCCCCCTCCGATCGACGCAGCACCCCCTGCGACGCGCGCTTGGGATTGGACGTGATGGCGCCCACCAGGTACAGCGCAGCCAGCGCCTGCGCGAGCCGGGCCTCGTCGAGGCCGGTGCGTGCCTGCAGTTCGGCAAACCGCGCCGGGGAAAGGGCCAGCTCACGCAGCAGCAGCAGGTGGGCGTCGCTGAGCATGCGCTGCGGCAGCCGCGGCGGGCGCCTGAAATAGATCGGCTCCGTGCGGTAGCGGTGCGGCAGCACGTCGCGCCGCGTCCGCAGCGCGTACTGCCACATCAGCCGCGACAGGCTGGCGCGGGAGAAATGGTCCGGCACGCCGGTGGCGCCGGGCTGCGGCGTCCACATGGCATTTTCCAGTTCCAGCGCAGTGGCCGAGGGCAGCACGCCGGCGTCGCCGCGCAGGTCGACCACCGCCACCAGCAGGCCGCTGGCGGAGCTGACGTGGTAGACGCCGGAGCCCAGGGCGCTCTCCTGCTCCAGGATCTGCGAGGCCAGGCAGAACTGCGCGATGGCCGGGCGCAGCCAGCTCTCCAGCCGGCCCAGCAGCGTGCGCAGGGTCGCCGGCTCCCGCGGGTCGAAGCTCAGCGGCGCCTGCAGCCTGCCCGGCAGCGGGACGGCGAACGCCACCGGGCGGTCCACGTCCGGCAGGTTGATGTGCACGGAGCGTTCGCCCGGCACGCCCGAGCCGATGCGCAAGGTCCCATCCGCCAGCACCTGGGTGCGGCTGCCCTGGATCCACAGGGCATCGGCTTCGCCGAGCCGGGCGAACTGCCAGCCCATGCCGCCGGGCGAAGCCCGCTCCAGCAGCAGCGAAAGGTCCTGCTGTTGCTGCTGGGAGAACCCGGCCAGTCCGATGCGGAGGATGGGCAGTTCGAGCGACATGAACGGTGCCGCCGCGAAACGGTCCCGCCGCGGCAGCAACCAATCTAGTCTGAATGTTACTTTCTGTAAATAACCGGCTTTGCCCTGGCAGGGTCACTGCGCGCGGCGCGCGACGACGGCTTGCGACAGCCGCTCCAGCAGTCCGACCGATTCGTCCCAGCCGAGGCAGGCGTCGGTGATGCTTTTTCCGTACTCCAGATCGGACGCCCGGTCCTTGCCGGGGCTGAACTTCTGGGCGCCGGCCTTCAGGTGGCTTTCCACCATCACGCCGAACACGCTGCGCGAACCGCCCGCCAGTTGCCGCGCGATGTCGGCGGCCACTTCGAGCTGCTTCTCGTGCTGCTTGCTGCTGTTGGCATGGCTGCAATCGACCATCAGCCGCGGCGGCAGCCTGGCCGCCTCGAGCTCGCGGCAGGCCGCCGCCACGCTGTCGGCGTCGTAGTTGGGGGCCTTGCCGCCGCGCAGGATGACGTGGCAGTCCCGGTTGCCGTTGGTGCGCACGATCGCCACCTGCCCGTTCTTGTGCACCGACAGGAAATGGTGGCCGCGCCCGGCCGCCATGATCGCGTCGGTGGCGATGCGGATGTTGCCGTCGGTGCCGTTCTTGAAGCCGATCGGCGCCGACAGCCCCGAGGCCAGTTCGCGGTGGACCTGGCTCTCGGTGGTGCGCGCGCCGATCGCGCCCCAGGAGATCAGGTCGCCGATGTACTGCGGCGAGATCACGTCCAGGAATTCGCTGCCGGCCGGCACGCCGACCCGGTTGATCTCGATGAGCAGCTGGCGGGCGATGCGCAGGCCCTCGTCGATGCGGTAGCTCTCGTCCAGGTACGGGTCGTTGATCAGCCCCTTCCAGCCCACCGTGGTGCGGGGCTTCTCGAAATACACCCGCATCACGATCTCGAGCGTGCCGGCATGCTGCTCGCGCACCGGCTTGAGCCGGCGCGCGTACTCCAGCGCCGCCTCCGGGTTGTGGATGGAGCAGGGGCCGATCACCACCAGCAGGCGGTCGTCGGTGCCGGCCATGATGTCGTGGATGCGGCGCCGGGTCTGGCTGATCAGCCCTTCCACCGCGGTCCCGCGGATCGGGAAGAAGCGGATCAGGTGCTCGGGGGGAGGCAGCACGGTGATGTCCTTGATGCGCTGGTCGTCGGTGGAACTGGTCTTGTCGACGGGGCGCGGGTGCCAGGGGTCGCCGGCGGCGGCGGATCGGGCTGCGTTCATGGGGAGGCTCCTTCGCGGTCTGGAATGGGCACAAAAAAACCGCCGGGGGTCCGGCGGTTTTCTCGGGGGTTCTTGCGTTTCTTGCAGGTACGCTCAGGACTCTCGACCGCCGGGGGGGCCAGAGAACCAAAAGTAGCCAAAGAAGAACACGCTGTGCTTGCGCATGGATGGCAATTTAGCACATCGGCCGTCAGGCCGTGCCACCGACGGTCAGGCCGTCGATGCGCATGGTCGGCTGGCCCACGCCCACCGGCACGCTCTGGCCCTCCTTGCCGCAGGTGCCCACGCCGCTGTCCAGCCGCATGTCGTTGCCGATCAGCGTGACCCGCGTCAGCGCGTCCGGGCCGTTGCCCACGATGGTGGCACCCTTGACCGGGTACTGGATCCTGCCGTTCTCGACCCAGTAGGCCTCGCTGGCGGAGAACACGAACTTGCCGGACGTGATGTCCACCTGGCCGCCGCCGAAGTTGGTGGCGTACAGGCCCTTCCCGATGCTGGCCACGATCTCCTCGGCCGGCGTGTCGCCGCCCAGCATGTAGGTGTTGGTCATGCGCGGCATCGGGATGTGCGCATAGCTCTCGCGCCGGCCGTTGCCGGTGGGCGCCACGCCCATCAGCCGCGCGTTGAGCGAGTCCTGGATGTAGGCGCGCAGGATGCCGTCCTCGATCAGCACGTTGCGCTGGGTGGCCTGGCCCTCGTCGTCGACGTTGAGCGAGCCGCGGCGGTCGGCGATGGTGCCGTCGTCCAGCACGGTGACACCCTTGGCGGCCACGCGCTGGCCGATGCGCCCGGAGAAGGCGCTCGAGCCCTTGCGGTTGAAGTCGCCCTCCAGCCCGTGCCCCACCGCTTCGTGCAGCAGCACGCCCGGCCAGCCCGGGCCCAGCACCACGGTCATCTCGCCGGCCGGCGCCGGTCGCGATTCCAGGTTGGTCAGCGCGGCCTTGGCGGCATCGTCGACGTATTCGCGGATGCGCTCCTCGTCGAAGTACGCCAGGCCGAAGCGGCCGCCGCCGCCGCCGGAGCCGACCTCGCGCCGGCCGTTCTGCTCGGCGATCACGGTGACCGACAGCCGCACCAGCGGCCGCACGTCGGCCGCCAGCGTGCCGTCGGCGCGCGCCACCATCACCACGTCCCACTCGCTGGCCAGCCCGGCCATCACCTGCACGATGCGCGGGTCCTTGGCCCGGGCGAGCTGCTCCACGCGCTCGAGCAGGTGCACCTTGGCCGTGCTGTCGAGCGTGGAGATGGGGTCGACCGCCGGATACAGCGAGCGGCTGGAGGCCACCTTCCGGGGCGCCACCTTCGCCCGGCCCGAGCGCGCCGCCGAGGAGATCGATCGCACCGTGCGCGCGGCGTCCAGCAGCGAGGCCTCGGAGATGTCGTCGGAATAGGCAAAGGCGGTCTTCTCGCCGCTGACCGCGCGCACGCCGACGCCCTGGTCGATGCTGAAGCTGCCGGTCTTGACGATGCCCTCCTCCAGGCTCCAGCCCTCGCTGCGCGTGTACTGGAAATAGAGGTCGGCGTCGTCCACCCGGTGCGACTGGATTTCGGCCAGGGCGCGCGCGAGGTGGGTTTCGTCCAGGCCGAAGGGCTCTAGGAGCAGGCGCTGGGCCGTGGCCAGCCGCTCCAGGGTCGGTTCGCGGGAAATCATCGAGGGATTCTAGGGTCCGCGCTGCGCCCTTGCCCGCGCTGGCCCATGCACCGGCGGTGCCGCCGCCGGCCGCGACCCCAGCCGGGCCGGATCGTCGAGCTCGCCGGCCCGGCCCGACGCGCGCCGGACCCGCTCAGGTCTGCACCAGCCGCTTGGCCTTGGCGATCGACATCAGGATGCCCAGTCCCAGCCCCAGCGTCACCATCGCGGTGCCGCCGTAGCTGATGAAGGGCAGCGGCACGCCCACCACCGGCAGGATGCCGCTGACCATGCCCATGTTCACGAAGGCGTAGGTGAAGAAGATCATGGTGATCGCGCCGGCCAGCAGCCGCGAGAACAGCGTCGAGGCTTCCAGCGCGACGGCCAGCCCGCGCAGGATCAGGAAGACGAAGCCGGCGATCAGGCACAGGTTGCCCACCAGCCCGAATTCCTCGGAGAACGCCGCGAAGATGAAATCGGTGGTGCGCTCCGGGATGAACTCCAGGTGGGTCTGCGTCCCCTGCATGAAGCCCTTGCCCAGCAGGCCGCCCGAGCCGATCGCGATCATCCCCTGGATGATGTGGAAGCCCTTGCCCAGCGGATCCTTGGTCGGATCCAGCAGGGTGCAGATGCGCTGCTGCTGGTAGTCGTGCAGGATCGGCCAGCGCACGCCCTGGGCGCACAGCTGGCCCTCGAAGGCGACCAGCAGCACCAGCGCCACCAGCCCCACCACCAGCGGCGGCACGATCAGTTTCCAGGACAGGCCGGCGAAGAAGATCACCGACAGTCCCGCGGCCAGCACCAGCAGGGAGGTGCCCAGGTCCGGCTGCTTCATGATCAGGCCCACCGGCACCAGCAGGATCAGCCCCGCCACCGCGTAGTCCAGCGGGCGCAACTGCCCTTCGCGCTTCTGGAACCACCAGGCCAGCATCAGCGGCATGGCGATCTTCATGATCTCGCTGGGCTGGATCACCACCCCCAGGTCGATCCAGCGCCGCGCGCCCTTCTTGGCGATGCCGAAGACCGCCACCGCGACCAGCAGCGCGACCCCAAGGACATACAGCGGCACCGCCAGGCTCATCAGCCGCTGCGGCGGCACCTGGGCGACCACGAACATGATGCAGCCGGCGATCAGCATGTTGCGCGCGTGGTCGTAGAAGCGCGTGCCGTGGTCGAAACCCGACGAATACATCGTCAGCAGCCCGGCGCAGGCGAGCAGGAACACGGCAAAGGCGAGCGGGCCGTCGAAACCCCGGAGCATCGGGGCCACGCGCTGGCGCAGCGGCGGCTTTTCGAAGACGGCGGACATGGCGGCGGATTTTCGCTCAACGGCGCCCCCAGCCCGACAGCGCCAACTCATCGTTACACTGGCCCGGCTGAGGAGGTCCTGCGATGGAGTGGCTGGCGGCGCTGGTGGTCCAGCTGGCGGTCGGCGTGCTGACGCTTTCGATCAGCCTGGAATTGAAGGCGAGGCATTTCGCCGCCGCCATGGCGGCGCCGCGCGACCTCGGCGTCGGGCTGGCGGCGCAGCTGGCCATCCTGCCGCTGCTGGTGCTGCTGCTGTCGACGACGCTGCAGGACGCCACCGTCCTGACCGCCCTGTGCCTGGTGGCCTTCACGCCGAGCGGGCCGACCTCGAACTACCTGGCCCACCTGGCCCAGGGCGACGTCGCCCTGGCCATCGTGCTGACCATCGTCGGCACCCTGCTGTCCGCCGTGGCCATGCCGCTGGCGCTGCCCGCGCTGCTGCAGTTCGCCACCGGCGACGAGCTGGCCCGCATCGTCACACCCCTGGCCGTCTTCCGCGGCCTGCTGGGGATGGTGATCGTCCCGCTGCTGCTGGGCCTGTACGCGGCCCGGCGCTGGCCGGCCGGCGTGGCCCGGGTGCAGCCGGCGATCAGCCGCATCGCCGCCGTGCTGTTCGTGCTGCTGGTGGCTGCCGCGATCGCATCGCAGTGGCAGGTGCTGGTGCGCGCGGTAGTCCAGGCCGGCGTGCCGGTCCTCGCGGTGAATGCGGCGGCGCTCGCGCTCGGCGCGCTCGCCGGACGCGCCGCGGGCCTGGCGCAACCGCGCCGCACCACGCTGGCGCTCAAGGTCGGCGTGCAGAATGTCTCGATCGCGCTGGGCGTGGCCATCGGAGTCCTGGGCCGGCTGGATGTCGCGGCCGTGGCCGCGCTCTACGGCGTGACCCAGCTGCTGGTGGCCAGCGCCTATGCGGCGGCCTGCCGCCGGCGGCACCGGCCCGCGTCCCCCGTGGCCTAGAGCCGCCAGTCCAGCGCCGTGGGCACGAAGGCCTGCGGCTCGGGGCCCAGCATGTCGCGCAGGTGGAACACGGCCCGCAGCCGCCAGCCGTCGCCGTCCCGGTCGAGCTGCAGGTCCAGCCAGCCGTCGCCCTCCCGGGCCCACTCCAGCCTGGCCTCGGCCTGCCGGCCGTCGCCCAGGGCAATGGCTTCGATCGGGCCGGCCATGTCCTGACTGCGCGTGTTGGCAAATACCAGCGGCGCATGCAGCGGCGGCGCGCACAGGGCCAGCACCCGGCCGCCGCCGGGCAGCTCCAGCGCGGCGGCGGCGCTGCAGTGGTAGTCGCTGGACAGCAGCACGGCGTTGCGCACCTGCAGCTGCGACAGCAGGGCCAGCAGCCGGCCGCGTTCATCCGGGCTGTGCTGCCAGGTGTCCAGCGACCGCGGCAGGTGCCCATCGTCCACCATGGCGCCGTCCCACAGGCCGGGCGCCAGCACCGAGCCCGAGCAGATGAACTTGGGCCGGTCCGGCGCCACCCGCTGCGCGTGCTGCAGCGCCCGCCGCAGGCTGTCCCACTGGCGCGGGCGCATCACCTGCGGACGCCCGCTGCGTCGGCGGCCGGTGCGGGTGTCCAGCAGGAAGAACCAGACGCCGTCGTGCTCGAAATAGCCATCGGCCGTGCGGTTGCCCGGCACGGAGGGTCCGTGCGCGTACTGGAAGGCGCGATAGGCGTGCAGCGCGTTGGCACGCCGCTGGCGGCCGGCCGGCGTGCGCAGCTGTTCCAGGCTCCAGTTCTCGTTGATTTCGTGGTCGTCCAGGATCATGGCCAGCGGCAGGCGCGAGGCCAGCGCGCGGAAGCCGGCCGAGCCGAACGCCTGCCGGTAGCGCGGCACCAGCCGCTCGATCTCGGAGGCGCTGTCGAACAGGCCGGCCCGCGCATCGGCATAGATCTGGTCGCCCAGCATCAGCATGAAGCGGGCGCCGTCGGCCTGCCGGGCCGCTGCGAGCAGCGACAGGTCGGCGCGGTCGCGCTCGGCCGCCGTCAGGCCCGGATGGCGGCAGGCCGCCGCCAGGAACCGCAGGCCGGTGCCGGCCGGCGGCGACCACTGGATGCGCGCATGGTCCAGGGCGGACAAGCGGCGCCGCAGGCGCGACAGGGTGCCGGGATCCACCCGGCGGGTGACGGCGTCCAGCGCCTGCTCGTACCCGCGCGCCGCGTCCATCAGGGTGTCGAAGACCTCCGGCGGATGCGCCGCCAACGCCGGGATGCGCAGCGGCAGGGCCGCGAGCACGGGCTCGCGCTGCCGCTCTCCGGACGGTTCCGCCCGTGACGGCTCCGGAGGCTGGACGGCGGCCGCTTCGGCGAACCAGGCCAGGCCGGCCGCCGCGGTGGCGGGCGCCGGGTCGAAGCCGGTGACCCGGGTACCGGCCGGGTGCAGCGGAACATCGGCGAGGCGATCGTCCATCTCCTGCGGCCGCATCGGAACGCCCCAGTGCGCCGGCACGCCCTGGCCCTGCTGCGGCGGCTGCTGCGGGCGCTGCTGCGCCTGCCCGTTGCCCTCCGGAGGCCTGCCACGATATCGGTGGACCGAGAGCGCCTCGATTGCGACCGGCCCTTGCACGCCGTCGGGTACTTCAAGGTCGGCGACGCAGTAGCCCACCGTGACGTCGCGCAGCCCGCGCCGGCGCCTGCGGCGCTCCGGATCGCCGGGCTCCTTCATCGGCGGCGTCCAGCGCAGCCCCCAGCTCTGCACCACCTGCCGTTCGGCGCCGCCGGCGCGAAAACGCATCCGCGTGAGCCCGCACACCGCGCGGTCGGCCGAGCCGAGGTCGAGTTCGAACCACACGCGCAGCAGCCAGCCGCCAGCGTCGCCGCGGCGCGTCCAGCCGACCAGCGGCCCGGTCAGCGGCACCCGCGCCAGGCAGCGGTCGATGCTCTCCTGCGGCCGGTCCGGCGAAGGCCATGCGCCCAGGCTGCCGCCTTCGAAGGTGTCGCCGAAGAAGCGCGCGACCGGCTCGAAGATGGCCTCGGGGGCCTGCCGGCCGACGGTGCAGTCGAAGTGGGCAAAGCCCGCCACCTCGTGTTCCAGGATCAGCGGCGGCCCCGGCCGGTGGACCGGCCCGCCGCCCACCCGGCGCAGCTGGCCGGCCGTGCGCTGGAGCGACTCGCGGTCGAACAGGACGTTGTCCTGGCCGTGCAGCAGCATCACCGGCATGGTGAGGTAGCGGCCGATCTTGCGGTCGGTGGCATAGACGTTCTGCCCGTTTTCGCTCACCAGCCGCTCGTACTCCACGCAGCGCGCCCCGTGCAGGAACACGCCGAGGTTGGTGCGGCCGAAGTACCAGTCCAGCCGGCGGTGGGTCCTGGGCAGCAGTTGCTCGTGGTTGAACAGGCGGCTGAGGATGCCGCTCATGCGCTTGCAGGTGGCGCAGTCGCTGCGGTGCTGCAGCAGGTTGTGCTCGCCGGGGCAGCGCTCGCCCTGCCCGGCGCCGCGTTCGCCGGCAAACGCATAGGGAAAGGAGGCGAACAGGCGGTCCAGCATCGCGTGCAGCAGGTCGGGCCGCACGGCACCGGCCGTGAAGTTCAGCATGTCCCGGCGCAGCACGTTGCGCAGGAGCGACCCCACCTGCAGGCGCTGCTGCGCCGTGACCGAGCCGACCACGAAGGGGTGGAACTGGGAGAACAGCACGCCCGCCAGCCAGGGCACGGCCCGGTCGCGGCGGCGGCCGTCGGCCGTGACGACGGCCTTCTTCTCCCAATCGGCCAGGTGGCCGCCCAGGATGGACATGGCCAGCGACGCCGAGCCCACGCAGTGGCTGAACGCGAACACCTGCGAGCTGCCCCTTGGCAGCCCGCACTCCATCTCCACCGCTTCGCGCACGTGCGCCACCGCGGCCGGGATGTCGTAGGCGGCGATGTCGTCCATCGAGGAGAAGCGGGCCGAGGCGCGCAGCAGCGGGCTGACGCGGTATTCGAGCATCCAGACGTCCCAGCCTTCGGCATGCAGGCGCGAGGCCAGCGCCCGCTCGCCCAGCTCGGGCGCCACGAAGGCGCGCGTGTTCTGCGCGAATCCGTTGATCAGCAGGATGGACTTGACGCGGGTGCGGCCCCAGCGCTCGTCCGGCCGGGTGAGCGGCGTCCCGGACGCGGGCCGGAAGCGCAGCAGCCCGATCTGGATGGTGCTGGCATCGGTGGCCGACAGGCGCACCGCCAGCCGGACAGCGCGCTCGGGCGGAACGCAGCCGCCGGCGGTGCACAGCGGCGGCAGCTCCAGCGCCGGATCCCACAGTTCGAACAGGTTGGCGGGTGCATCCAGCGTGGCCGGGTCGGTGTCCGGCAGCCGGCGCTTGTAGTCCGGCGCGCGGAAGTCGAGCAGGCGGGTCTTGAGCAGCACGCGCGCAACGAACAGTGGGTACGCCGCAGCCGCCATGAGCGCGGTGACGCTGTCGGCGCCGGGTGCCAGCTGCGAGGGCAGCCGGCGCAGGATTTCGGGCAAGTCCATGCGGAGCCGCCCCGAGGCCAGCCGGGTCCCACCGGACTCGTCCAGCAGCACCGCATCGGCCTGCGTCAGCTGCTCCCAGACGCTGCGCCGGCGCAGCGGACGCCACTCGCCAGGCCGCCGCTCGCGCCACCAGCGGCCGATCTCGCGCCAGCCGGCGCCGGCGTCGAGCCGCTTGACGGCCTGCAGGCGGTACGCCTTGCCGTCGGGGCCGCGCAGCGCCAGCTCGTAGCGGAACTCGCGCACCTCCATGGCATGCCGCAGCAGCTTGAAGCCGCCGATCCAGTCGAAGGCCGGCTGCGCCGCCGATCGCGCGGGCCGCAGCCGGCCCAGTGCGCTGCGCAGGATGAAGCCGGCGAAGCGCAGCCAGACCCAGCGGTCGGCGGGCTGGCGCTTGAGCGCGTCGGGAATCCACCGGTCGATCAGGACGGTGGCGGCCAGGGCCAGGAAGCGGCTCACCCCACCCGGGCGCTCCTGCGCCACCCGGAACAGCAGTGCCTCGCTGCCGGGCAGGACTTCATAGACCCGGCGCTGCTCGCCGACCTGCAACTCCAGCCGCGAGGCCGGATACGGCACCTGCGGCGGCGTGGGCACCACGGCGGCGCGGTGGTCGGCGCCGGCCAGCAGCGCGCGCCAGTCGTCCACCTGCAGGTTGAGGAACAAGGCGGCCTGCGCCGGGCCGTCGCGCGAATCCAGCGCACCGCGCAACACCTCGGTCAGGATGCCGCCCGGAACGGCCTGCACGGGCCGGCCCGCCACGGCAGGCAGGTGCGGCAGGACGCCGAATTCGCGCGCTGCGGGTGCGCTGCCGGGGGTGTGCCGCAGGATCGTCTCGCAGGCCCGCTCCGCCAGCGCAGTGATGGTCAGCAGGGGATTGACCCCGAGCGCGGTCGGCACGATCGAGCCATCGAGCACGTAGAGGCCCGGCAAGACGCCGGGCTCGTCGCTGCGGAACACCGCCCCCCAGTCGTTGACCACGGCGGCGTGGTGGCTGTCGCCCATCCGGCAGCCCCCCAGCGGGTGCACGGTGAAGAGGGCACCCCCCGGATCGGGGCCGCTCAGCACGCCGGCCAGCGCCGGCGGCAACACGCCGGCGGCCGGATTGCCCAGGTGGAGGGCTCCGGTGGCCTCCACGGCCGCCTGCCGCTGCTGGTGGCGGCGCACGGCCGGCTCGCGGTCCGCATCGGGCCAGGCCCACAGCACGCGGTCGCTGGCGATGTCGAAGGCGATGGTGCCGCCGGCCTCGTCGTGCCCCATGCCCAGCAGGGGCAGCGTGCGGCCGATCGCCTCGGCCGAGACGGCCAGCGCATCGGCGCCCCGGCGGCGGAACGACCAGCGACCCATTTGTGCGGTCGTCGCGAGCGTGCTCGCCAGTTCGCCGAAGACGGCCGAGAGCATGGCCGGCACCCCGCCGTCCTCCACCAGCGTGTCGCCGGTGAACCCGGCGCCGTCGCGCAGTTCCACCGCCCCGGCGATGGTGGGGCCGACGAAGCGCTCCGGCGCGCGCGGCCCGGAGCCGACCGCATGCGCCTGGCCCGGCAGGTCGTAGCCGAAGGAGATGTCGTCGCCGTTGCCCGAGACCTGCATGCCCAGGGCGGTGGCCGACACCGGCAGTCCCCGGGCACGCGAGCGCAGCAGGATTTCGGTGGAGCCGAAGGCGCCGGCCGCCAGGATCACCGTGCGGGCCCGCACCGTGCCGTGGTACGCCCGGGCCTGCCGCGAGCGCGCGCCGGCTTCGGCCGCCAGCTGGCGCTCGGCCGTGCGGATGAAGGTGACCTCCCACGCCGCCTCGTCGTCGGCCGCCCCGCCGCCGGCCGGCTCGCTGCCGGCGGGGCGGTAGGCCAGCGACAACACGGTGATGCCGGTGAAGAAGCGGGCCCCGGCGCGCCAGGCCTTGGGCAGGTAGGTGGCCGTCAGGCTCAGCTTGGCCCCGTGGTTGCAGCCGGTGATGCAGTCGCCGCAGCCGATGCAGGGCTTGCGCGGCCCCAGGTCGGCAGGCGGGCTGTCCCGCAGCTCCACCGCGATCGGCACCGTGCGGAACCTCACCTCGGAGGCCACGCCCCGGCTGCGCGCCGCCTCGGCAAACCCGCGCAGCGCGGCCAGCTTGTCCGAAGCCAGGATGCGGCGCCCGGCCTCGCCCGAATCGCCCTCGCCGGGGACCTGCAG
Organism: Ramlibacter sp.; assembly: GCF_036676645.1. Lineage (GTDB taxonomy): Bacteria > Pseudomonadota > Gammaproteobacteria > Burkholderiales > Burkholderiaceae_C > Ramlibacter. The sequence goes on along the minus strand of NZ_JAKFCM010000020.1, from coordinate 10,550 downwards.
CTCCAGCTCCCGCTCGGCCTTCTCATACCAGCCGTCCAGGTCGGCCTGGCGCAGCGCGGCCGGCCAGCGCGCCTGCCGGAAGACGCGCGGATCGGCCCGCAGGCCGACTCCGGCATTGATCAGGCTGGTGCCGCCCAGACCGTTGCCCACCAGCGCGCCGGCCTTGTGGCCGATCCGCAGATCGAACAGCGCGTGCTCGTTGCCCATGGCCGTGACGCCGGCGGCGGAGGCGAGCTCGGCCCGCACGTGGCTGCCGGCCTGGCTGATGTCGTTGGGAAACTCGCCCGGCACGTATTCCTCGCCGCGCTCCAGCACCGTGACCTGGCGGCCGGCCTGGGCAAAGCGCAGGGCCGCCACGGCGCCACCGTAGCCGGAGCCGACCACCAGTACGTCGAGCGGCCCGGCCTTCACCTCGGCGGCGAAGGCTTCGTCCGACCTGGACAACCATTGCATCGCAGTCCCCTCGCCGCCTCGTTGCGGGCGGCTCCCGTTACGGTCCTGCTCCGCGGGCAGCGGCGCAGGGACCTGGCCCTCGATCCAAGCTTAGCCGCTGGCGCTGCGCACGCCGGCCAGTGCCCGTTGCAGGGCGTCGGGGGACAGCGGCTTGGGCAGCAGGAAGCCGAGGTCCTTGAGCTGCTCGATGCGCGCCGGGTCGGACTCGCCGGTGATGATCAGCGTGCTCATGCCGGGAAAGGCGGCCTGGGTGCCGGCGATCGCGTCGACGCCCAGCACCCCGTCGCGCAGCTGGTAGTCGATCAGCGCCACTTCGGGCTCGCCCAGCTGCGCGACGGCGGCCGGCAACTGCGCCGGCTCGCTGCAGGTGGCGACGCGGCAGCCCCAGCTGCGCAGCAGCGTCTGGGTGGCCTGCAGGATGGACGGGTCGTCGTCCAGCACCAGCACGGCCAGCCCCGACAGGTCGACATCGGGTTCGTCCATGACCGGCATGGGCGCGCCCACCGGCGCGGCAGGCAGCCGGATGGTGAAGCAGGCGCCCACCCGCCGGTCCTCGTCGGTCCAGCCGATGTCCAGCCGGGCCCCGAGCTTGTCCACCAGCCGGCGCACGATGGACAGGCCCAGCCCCAGTCCCGAATCACCCGAACGGTAGAACTCGTCGAACACGCGGTCGCGCTCCTCGGTGGCGATCCCGGGTCCGGTGTCCGCCACCGCCAGCACCGCTTCGCCGTTCTCGCGTGCCACCGACAGGCGGATGGCGCCGCGGCCGCCGTGCTTGACCGCGTTGTCCAGCAGGTTGCGCAGCAGGCGCTCGAGCTGCACCGGGTCGGAGCACACCGCGATGCTCTCCACCTGGCACTCCCAGCGCCGGTCGGCGGCCAGGCACAGGGCGCGGTATTCGGCGTCGAGCTGCGCCAGCAGCGCGTCCAGGCTGAACACCGAGCGCACGATGCGCTGGTCGTCGCTGTCCAGGCGCGAGATGTCCAGGATGGCGGAGAACATCTGGTTGAGGTTCTCGACCGTGCTGGCCAGCGTGGCGCTGAGCGAGCGGATCTCGTCGGCATCCTTCAGCCGCAGCAGGCCCGCCCCCATCAGGCCGATCGCATGCAGCGGCTGGCGCAGGTCGTGGCTGGCCGCCATCAGGAACCGCGTCTTCGCCTCGTTGGCCGCTGCCAGCTGGCGCACCAGCTCGGCGTTGTGCGAGCGGATGGCGATGCCCTCCTCCACCCGGTGCGTGAAGTTCACCGAGAACGCGAACAGCACCAGGCCGAACAGGCCCAGGCTGCCCGTGATCAGCAGTCGTTCCTCGCCGCCGGTCGCCAGCCAGCCGGACGCCAGCCCGCCGAGGATGCCCGCGAGGTACAGGGCGTACAGGCGCGCCGACATGCCCGAGGACAGCATCGCCGCGGCGGCCCAGCAGCACAGCACCAGGCTGAGCACCAGGCGCCCCTCGTAGTTGGTGTAGTGGAAGGCCACGTACGCGAACGCCCCCAGCAGCAGCGAGACGCCCAGCGTGCTCAGAAACAGAGTGGGGCCCGCCTGCAACCCGCGGGTGACCCGCTGCAGGCTGCGCACCAGCAGGCGGTTGCGCCATCCCAGGTAGGCGACCAGCGCCAGGGCCCAGGCGGCGGCATGCAGCCATCCCATTTCGGCGGCGACCAGCGCCACCACCACCGGCGCGCTCAGCATGCCGGTGCGACCCGAGGCGATCGCCTGCTGCAGCGAGAGGGTGCTGATCTCGCGCTGGAGATCCTCAGCACGCCTCAAGGGGGATCCCCAGGCTGCTGCACTTGACGATCACGTTGGCGCGGCTGTTGACGCCCAGGGCGTTGAAGATCGCCGCGGTATGGGTCTTGACGGTGCCGTCGGAGATGTCGAGCGAGCGAGCGATCTGCTTGTTGGACTGCCCGCGCAGCAGGCACTTGAGCACGTCCTGCTGGCGCGGCGTCAGCCCCAGGCCCTGCAGCATGGCCGCTGCGCTGCTCTGGGCGCGCGCGGGATCCCAGGCGGGCTGCGAGCGGCGCGCGTAGTTGGCCGGCAGGATGATGCGGCCCGTGCTGGCGTCGCGCAGTGCCTGCGCCAGCACCGCCTCGCTGACCGACTTGGGCAGGTAGCCATTGGCGCCGCCGTTGAGGGCAGCGGCCATGAACGCCTCGCTCTGCTCGCCCGAGGTGACCCACACGTGCAGCTGGGGACGCAGGGCGCGGATCTCGTCGAGGATGGACAGCCCGCTGCGGTCCGGCAGCTTCACGTCCAGGATCAGCAGGTCGAACGGCTGCGGCCCCTGCAGCAGTTGCAGCACCTGCGCCGCCGTGCCGGCCTCGGTGACCTCGCACTGCGGCACCGCCGAGCGGGCCGCCGTGCGCACCCCCACCCTGATCGCTGGATGGTCATCGCAAATCAACAACCGGAACACGGAATCCGTCTCCTCCTGCACTCGTGGCAACGCAATGTACACGCAGGCCGGATGGCTTCCTCTGCCATTCGGATGATTGCAGGAGCGCGTTCTCCCGAATGGCCGATGCGCGCAGCCCGACCGCTTCGTAACATTTTTGCAGCGCCCCGAATGGCGGAGCGCCGCGACTGCGGGTGCAGCCGTGAGCCACCCCTCACCAGACAGGAGATACGAAATGGTTCAGATCGAGACCGGAGGTGATGCAAGGCCGCAACGACCTCCAGGCCGGACATGGAAACCCGGGTTGCTGTCCTTGTGTGCAGCGGCCGCGCTGGCCGCGTGCGGCGGCGGAGGCGGAGGAGGGATCACCGACGGCAGCCTCACGCCGGCAACCACCGCCGTGGGTGTGCGCGTGATCGACGGTGCGATCCGGAACGCGCTGGTCTGCCTGGACACCAACCGGAACGGCCGTTGCGACAGCAGCGAGCCGTCGGCACGCACCGATGCCAGCGGCAACGCCACGCTGGACGTTGCGGCGGCCGACGCCGGCAAGTACCCGGTGGTCGCGATGGTGGGCACCGACGCGGTCGACGCCGACCATGGTCCGGTCACCGTGCCGTTCGTCTTGAAGGCTCCGGCCGACCAGCCCGCCGTGGTCAGCCCGCTGACCACGCTGGTCCAGACAACGGTCGAGCAGACCGGCGCCACCACCGGGCAGGCGGTGTCGACCGTGCAGAGCCAGCTGGGCATGTCGGTCTCCGTCATGCAGGACTACACGCAGTCCACCTCGACCGAAAGCGGCACGCTGGCCGCCGTCGCCCGCCTGGTCGTGGTGACGCAGCAGGAGCAGGCGAGCACGTTGAGCGCCGCGATCGGCACCACGGCCATCGATGGCAGCGTGGTCACGCAGGCCGACCTCGACAGGCTGATCGCCCAGAAGATCGCCGAGCTGCTCCCGGCCATCGTCTCCGCCCTGTCGGATCCGGCGGTGCAGGCCGCCATCACGGCCGGGGACGCGACCGCGCTGAACACGGCACTGCAGCCGCTGGCCGACAACATCGTGTCGAGCGGCGGGATCACCACCGAGGCGGTGGCGACCCTGGTGGGCGTGAACAACCAGGTCGCATCGAGCACCGACGCGCCGGTCACGACGGCCGGGGCGACGCTCCACACGCTGAATTTCGGCACCGCGAAGAGCTGGTTCAGGCGGATCATGACCACCAATGCCAGCCAGGCGCAACCGGACGCCGAGGGCAACGTGGCCTTCCGTGACAACCGGCTGCGCAGCGTTTCCAGCAATGATGGTTCCATCGTGCAGCAGGCCGCCTGGAGCACCGGCAGCGACCCCGACCGGCAGAGCGACGTCCACTGGAACGGCAGCGCCTGGGTGAACTGCGGCCTGGCGCAGGACAGCAAGGGGTCGCCGCGCGACGCCCAGGGCCGCAGCACCTACGACTACTGCGACGGCTTCGAAACCGGCACGAGTTCGCGCTCGGCGTTCGACGTTGCCGGCAAGACCATGCTGGAGGTCTACAACCAGATCCGCTCGGCCGGCTACACCAACATCACGATCCAGAACGCAACCACCGTCCTGGGCGGCACCACCTTCCCGGCAGGCTCGCAGGTCCTGTACTACTCGGGCATGCCGACCGGCACGGCCGTCAGCTACATCCCCAAGACCAACCAGCATGTCCGCATCCACAAGACGGACGCGGCGGCGGCTGGGGACACGACGGCGTGCGAGAACCTGACGGGGCCGTTCACCTCATACACCATCGAAGCCGGCACGCTGGAGCAACTGGTCAGCCGGACACCGGGCATCCCGTGCTCGTTCGGCGAAGGCACCGCGACGGGCTCCGGCGGGGTCACGCTGACCAGCGGCACTCCGAACGAGTACTGGGGCCTGGCGACCGTCAGCGTCGGACAGGTGGGCAATGCCCCGTTGACCGGCAGCGCCTCCAATTCGACCAGCTACTACACGACCAACCAGTTGCTGCGGGTGGGCTTCGGCGCCGGCAACGCGGCCAACTACTACAACTGCAGGCAGCGCGCCTGGGACGGCTCGCCGCGCAACTGCTCGCTGGCCGGGACCGGGACCTACTCGATCGAAGCGCTCGGGGACGCCCGCGTCATGACCTTCCAGGACATGCCGCCCCAGTTCAGCTCCCTGGGCTATGACCGGGTATTCGTCGAGCGCGGCGGCAACGTTCACTACGGCTTCAAGAGCCGGCCGACCGCCACCAAGCACGCCCGCCTCAATGAGGGCGCCGGCAATGCGCTGCTGCAGCAGCTCGGCGTTCCCACCTTCAGCGCTGATTCGGTGGTGTCATTGACGGCTGCCTCGTACCAGGGTGAGTGGATCGTCTGGCCGACCGGCGCGGCCGGCGGGCACCTCAGCGACCAGGCCAAGGTGGTGCGCATCTTCCCGATCTTCGACGGCTCCGCGCCCACGGGCTTCCAGTGCTTCGACGCCATCGAAGGTGCGCCGACGGCTTCGCTCGCCTGCACCTTCACACTCGACCCGGGCACGGGTGCGGCGACCCTCGGCGACGCCGGCGGCACGGGCTCGTTCACCCTCGATTTCGTCAAGGGCACGGGCTCGGGGACCTACGGAGCAACCCCGGTATCGGTCCAGCGTCGCTAGCGCGGCAACTTCCGGGGCGGCAAGCAACGGCAACGCCGCCCCGTCCTGGAGCCCGCCCTCGCCCGGCGGGCTCTCTTGCTGGCGGCCTACCATGGAGCAATGCCCACCACCCACCTGCTCTACCTGCACGGCTTCCGCTCCTCGCCCCAATCCGCCAAGGCCCGCCTGACCGCGGCCCGCATCGCCCGCGACCACCCCGAAGTCGTCTGGTGGTGCCCGCAGCTGCCGCCCTCGCCGCGTGCGGCGATGGAGGGGGTCATGCAAGGCATCGCGTCCTGGCCGCGCGATCGCATGGGCGTGATCGGCTCCTCGCTCGGCGGCTTCTACGCCACCGGCGTCGCGATCGAGACCGGCTGCCGCGCGGTGCTGCTGAACCCGGCCGTCGACCCGGCGCGCGACCTGGCCCGCCACATCGGCGAGCAGACCGTCTGGCACGACCCCAGCCAGCACTTCTACTTCGAACCGCGCTACGTCGACGAACTGCGCGCGCTCGAACGCGGCCCCCTGCCGCATCCCGAGCGCGTGCTCGCGATCGTCGCCAAGGGCGACGAGGTGCTGGACTGGCGCGAGATGGTGGGCCGTTATCCCGGCTCGGCGATCGAGCTGATCGAGGGCGGCGACCATGCGATCAGCGACTTCGACCAGCGCCTCGGCCGGGTGCTGGATTTCCTGGGCCTGGACCGCCCCGGGCGCTGAAACCCGCATGGGACAATCGCCGCGATGTACGCATTGTTCGAAGAGGCCGGCAAGTTCCAGGCCGGCCGGGTCCTCTCCGAAGCCGAGTCCTCCGCACAAGTGGAGCTGGACAGCGGCAAGCGCGTCAAGGTCAAGGCCCAGAACGTCCTGCTGAAATTCGAGCGACCGCAGCCGGCCGAGCTGGTGGCGGCGGCGCAGTCGCTGGCGCAGGGCATCGAGCTGGACCTGGCCTGGGAATTCGCGCCCGAGGACGAGTTCGGCTTCGCCGAGCTGGCACGCGAGTACTTCAGCGACCAGGCCTCGCTGGAGCAGCAGGCCGCCGCGCTGTTCCGCCTGCAGGAGGCGCCGCACTACTTCCGCCGCGCCGGCCGGGGGCGCTTCCGCAAGGCGCCGGCCGAGATCGTGCAGCAGGCGCTGGCCGCGATCGAGAAGAAGAAGCAGGTGCAGCAGCAGATCGCGGCCTGGGCCGCCGAACTGGGCGCCGGCAGCTGCCCGCCGCCGGTGCGCGAGCAGCTGTTCCGCATCCTGTTCAGGCCGGACAAGAACGCACCGGAATACAAGGCGGTGGTCGAAGCCTCGCGCGCCACCCAGACCGCGCCGCTGGCCCTGCTGCAGAAGGCCGGCGCCATCGACTCGGCCTACCAGTTCCACTGGAAGCGCTTCCTGTTCGAACAGTTTCCCAGGGGCACCGGCTTCCCGCCGCTGGCGCCCCCCGCCATCGCCGAGGAACTGCCGCTCGCGCCGGTGCAGGCGTTCTCGGTGGACGATTCCAGCACCACCGAGATCGACGATGCGCTGTCGGTGCAGGGGCTCGGCACCGGCACGGTGACCGTGGGCATCCACATCGCCGCACCCGGCTTGGCGCTGCAGCCGGGCACGCCCCTCGATGCGGTCGCGCGCCAGCGGCTGTCCACGGTGTACATGCCCGGCCACAAGATCACCATGCTGCCCGACGAGGTGGTGCAGGCCTACACGCTGGAGCAGGGCCGCGAATGCCCGGCCGTTTCCCTGTACGTGCGCCTGGACGAGGCCACGCTGGCGGTGCACGACAGCCAGACCCGGCTGGAGCGCGTGCCGGTCACGACCAACCTGCGCCACGACCAGCTGGACGAACACATCTCCCAGGCCTGGCTGGAGGATGCGCAGGTGGCGCACGCCGTCCCCGAGCCGGCCGCCCACCTGCGCGAACCGCTGTCCTTCCTGTGGCGGCTGGCCCAACACCTCAAGGGCTTGCGCGAGCTGGTGCGTGGCAAGCCCGAGACCTTCACCCGGCCCGACTACAGTTTCCGCCTGCTGGGCGAGCGCGAGGGCGAGCCGACCGGCGACGAGCAGGTGGAGATCACCGTGCGCCGGCGCGGCGCGCCCCTGGACCTGATCGTCTCCGAAGCCATGATCCTGGCCAACAGCAGCTGGGGCCAATGGCTGGCCGAACTGGGCGTGCCGGCGATCTACCGCAGCCAGGCCAGCCTGCTGCCCGGCGTGAAGGTGCGCATGGGGACCAAGGCGCTGCCGCACGCCGGGCTGGGCGTGAAGAGCTACGCCTGGAGCACCTCGCCGCTGCGCCGCTACACCGACCTGGTCAACCAGTGGCAGATCATCGCGGCCGCCCGGCACGGCCGCACGGCGGCGCTGGCCGCGCCGTTCAAGCCCAAGGACGCGGAGCTGTTCTCCGTGATTTCCGCGTTCGACGCCGCCTACGGCGCCTACAACGCCCACCAGGCGGCCATGGAGCGCTTCTGGACCCTGCAGTACCTGCGCCAGCAGGGCATCCGCGAGCTGGTGGGCACGGTGTTCCGCGAAGGGCTGGTGCGCGCCGACGAACTGCCGCTGGTGCTGCCGGTGCTGGGCACCGAGACGCTGCCGCGCGGCACGCGGGTGCGGGTGAAGCTGGGCGCCATCGACGACATCGCGCTGGACGTGGCCGGCACCGTGGCCGAGCGGCTGGACATGGCGCCGGCGGCGGTGTCGACGGAAGACGACACCGGTGAGGACGAAGAGCCCGTGGCCGGGCCGATCGCGATCGCGCTGGACGTGGACGCGGGCGGCGAGCCCGACAATGCGGCCGATAATCCGGCCCCGTGAACCTGAAGTCCTTCAGCACCCTGCAGATCGCGCTGGGCGCCTCGGTGGCGGTCCACGCCGCGCTGCTCACCGTGCGGATCGTCGACCCGGAGGGCTTCAACCGCGTGTTCCAGGACACGCCGCTGGAAGTGGTGCTGGTCAACGCCGCCAGCCACGAGAAGCCCGAGAAGGCGCAGGCCATCGCGCAGAGAACCCTGGCCGGCGGCGGCGAAGCCGACCGGGGCCGCGCCACCTCGCCGCTGCCGCCGTCCGCCCTGACCGAGCTGGGTGACGCGGCCGAAGACGCGCACCGCCGCATCGAGGCCCTGCAGGAGCAGCAGATGCTGATGCTGGCCCAGGTCAAGCGCATGCTGGCGGCGCTGCCGCCCGCCGACCCCCGGCAGTCCAGCAGCAGCGCCGAGGCGCAGGCGCGGGAAGAAAAGCGCCGGCGCCTGTCGCAGCTGCTGGCCGAGATCGAGCGCCGCATCAACGAAGAGAACGCGCGACCCAAGAAACGCTACATCAGCCCCTCCACCCGCGAGGAGGTCTATGCCGTCTACTACGACGGCCTGCGGCGCAAGATCGAGGAGCGCGGCACCACCCACTTCCCCGAGCTGGGCGGCCGCAAGCTGTACGGCGAGCTGACCATGGTCGTCACCGTGAACCACGACGGCCGTCTGCTGGAGACGGAAGTGGTCGAGACCTCCGGCAACCTCACGCTGGACCGCCGGGCGCAGGCCATCGCGCGCGCCGCCGGCCCGTTCGGGCGATTCGACCCGGCGATGCGGCGCAAGGCCGACCAGATCGTGGTGGTCTCGCGCTTCAAGTTCACGCGCGACGAGACGCTGGAAACCAGGCTCACCAGCCAATGAGCGACCGCTACTGCGTGATCGGCAACCCGGTCGAGCACAGCCGCTCGCCCTGGATCCACGCGCGCTTTGCCGAGCAGACCGGCGAGCCCGTCGCCTACGGCAAGCGCCTGGCGCCGCCGGACGGGTTTGCCGCCACCGTCCGGCGCTTCCGCGACGAAGGCGGGCGTGGGTGCAACGTGACCGTGCCCTTCAAGTTCGAGGCGGCTGCGCTGGCCGATTCGCTGGCCCCGCGCGCGCGGCTGGCCGGCGCCTGCAACACGCTGTGCTTCGACGGCGAGCGGGTGTTCGGCGACAACACCGATGGCTACGGGCTGGCCGCGGACATCGCCGCGGCAGGGGTCGAGCTGGCCGGGCGCGACCTGCTGCTGGTGGGCGCCGGTGGCGCGGCGGCCGGCGTGCTGGGCCCACTGCTGGACGCCGGCCCGCGCCGGATCGTGATCGCCAACCGGACGGCGCACCGGGCGCAGGCGCTGGCCGACAGCCACGCCGCGGTGGCGGCGGCCGGCGGCGCCGAACTGACGGCGTGCGGCCTGGCCGACATCGCCGGCACCTTCGACGTCGTCGTCAACGCCACGGCCAGCAGCCTGGGCGGGGCCGAAGTACCGGTGCCGGCCCGTGTGCTGCGGCCGGGCGCCCTGGCCTACGACATGATGTACGGCCCGGCCGCGCAGGCCTTCCTCGCCTGGGCGGGCCGGCACGGCGCCCTTGCGCGCGACGGCCTGGGCATGCTGGTGGAGCAGGCGGCCGAGTCGTTCCGGGTCTGGCGCGGCGTGCGTCCGCAGACCGCGCCGGTGCTGGCGCAACTGCGCGCGCTGCTGGCGGCGGGAGGCTGAGGCTTGAGGGGGTTGCTGCGCTGGCTGCTGCTGCTGGTGCTGGCCGGCCTCGCGCTGCAGCTGTTCTTCGTGCTGCGCATCGCCCTGGCCGCGGTGGTCGACCCGCAGTCCACCACCTTCCAGCGCTCCGAAGCCTGGCGCATCGCCACCGACAAGGACCGCTTCCGCTGGCGCCAGCACTGGGTACCCTACGAGCGCATCTCCGACCACCTCAAGCGCGCGGTGATCGCCTCCGAGGACGACGGCTTCACCAACCACGAAGGGGTGGACTGGGAAGCGATCGAGAAGGCCTGGGAGAAGAACGCCCGCGCCGAGGAGCGCGCGGCGCGACGGGCCAGCCTGCGTCCGCATGCGCGGCCGGCAAAGATCGTCGGCGGCTCCACCATCACCCAGCAGCTGGCCAAGAACCTGCTGCTGTCGGGCGAGCGCACCTTCCTGCGCAAGGGCCAGGAGATCGTGCTGACCTTCGCGCTCGAAGCCCTGCTGTCCAAGCAGCGCATCCTGGAGATCTACCTGAACAGCGTGGAGTGGGGCGAAGGCGTGTTCGGCGCGGAAGCCGCCGCCCGGCACTACTGGCGCAAGAGCGCCAGCCAGCT
>NZ_JAKFCM010000019.1:0-30494 GCF_036676645.1 Ramlibacter sp. | reverse complement strand
GCTGTGGCGCGGGGGCGGCCGCATCTTCCCGAACAGCCCGGAAGAGAACTTCACCCAGAAGATCAACAAGAAGATGTACCGCGCCGGCATGGCGTCCATCTTCTCCCAGCTGGCCCGCGAAGGGCGCCTGGCCGTGGTCGACTCCCTCAAGGTGGACTCGCCCAAGACCAAGCAGCTGGCCGCGAAGTTCAAGGCGATGAACCTCGAATCGGTGCTGGTGATCGCCGAGGAAGTCGACGAGAACCTGTACCTCGCCTCCCGCAACCTGGCCAACGTGCTCGTGCTCGAGCCGCGTTACGCCGATCCGCTGTCGCTGGTGCACTTCAAGAAGGTGCTGCTCACCAAGGGCGCCCTCGACCAGCTCAAGGAGATGTTCGCATGAGCCGTGTGAACCCCACTCCCGCCGAACGCAAGTTCGACGAAGGCCGCCTGATGCAGGTGCTGGTCGCACCGGTCGTCTCCGAGAAGGCGACGCACGTGGCGGACAAGACCAATGCCGTCACCTTCAAGGTGCTGCAGGACGCCACCAAGCCCGAGATCAAGGCCGCCGTCGAACTGATGTTCAAGGTCGAGGTCACCGGCGTGTCGGTGGTCAACACCAAGGGCAAGACCAAGCGCTTCGGCCGCTCGATGGGTCGTCGCGACAACGTCCGCAAGGCCTACGTGACGCTCAAGGAAGGCCAGGAGCTCAACCTGTCCGGGGAGGCCGCGTAAATCATGGCAGTCGTGAAGATGAAACCGACCTCGCCCGGCCAGCGTGCCGTGGTCAAGGTCACGCGCGATCACCTGTACAAGGGTGAGGCGTACGCGCCCCTGCTGGAGAAGAAGTTCCAGAAGGCCGGCCGCAACAACAACGGCCACATCACCGTGCGCCACAAGGGCGGCGGCCACAAGCACCACTACCGGGTGGTGGACTTCGTGCGCAACAAGGACGGCATCCCGGCCAAGGTGGAGCGCATCGAGTACGACCCCAACCGCACGGCCCACATCGCCCTGGTGGTGTACGCCGACGGCGAGCGCCGCTACATCATCGCCCCGCGCGGGCTGGAGGTCGGCGCGCAGCTGGTGTCCGGCTCCGAGGCGCCGATCCGCGCCGGCAACACCCTGCCGATCCGCAACATCCCGGTGGGCTCGACCATCCACTGCATCGAGCTGCAGCCCGGCAAGGGCGCGCAGATCGCGCGCTCGGCCGGCACCTCGGCGACGCTGCTGGCCCGCGAGGGCGTCTACGCGCAGGTGCGCATGCGCTCCGGCGAGGTGCGCCGCGTGCACATCGAGTGCCGCGCCACCATCGGCGAAGTGGCCAACGAAGAGCACAGCCTGCGCCAGCTCGGCAAGGCCGGCACCAAGCGCCACATGGGCATCCGTCCGACGGTGCGCGGCGTCGCGATGAACCCGATCGACCACCCGCACGGCGGCGGCGAGGGCCGCACCGGCACGGGCAAGCCGCCGGTCGATCCGTGGGGCAACCTGACCAAGGGCTACCGCACGCGTAACAACAAGCGCACGCAGACGTTCATCGTCTCGCGCCGCAAGAAGTAAGGGGTCGCACAAATGACGCGTTCTCTCAAGAAGGGTCCGTTTGTGGACCACCACCTGGTGGCCAGGGCCGACAAGGCCGTGTCCAGCAAGGACAAGAAACCGATCAAGACCTGGTCGCGCCGCTCGATGATCCTGCCCGAGTTCATCGGTCTGACCATCGCCGTGCACAACGGCAAGCAGCACGTGCCGGTCTACATCACCGACCAGATGGTGGGCCACAAGCTGGGCGAATTCGCCCTGACGCGCACCTTCAAGGGTCACCCGGCGGACAAGAAAGTCCAGAAGAAGTAAGGAGCAGACATGGAAACCCGTGCAGTCCTCCGCGGCGTCCGCCTGTCCGTCGACAAGGGCCGGCTGGTCGCCGACCTGATCCGCGGCAAGAAGGTGGACCAGGCGCTGAACATCCTGGAGTTCACCCAGAAGAAGGCCGCCCTCGTGGTCAAGAAGGTGCTGGAGTCCGCGATCGCGAACGCCGAGCACAACGAAGGCGCCGACATCGACGAGCTGAAGGTCAAGACCATCTACGTGGAGCAGGGCGCCACGCTCAAGCGCTTCACCGCGCGCGCCAAGGGCCGCGGCAACCGCATCAGCAAGCCCACGTGCCATGTGTACGTGACGGTCGGCAACTGAGGCAAGGCAAGAATATGGGACAGAAAATCCACCCGACCGGCTTCCGTCTTTCGGTCAGCCGCAACTGGGCCAGCCGCTGGTATGCCAACAACCGCGACTTCGCCGGCATGCTCGCCGAGGACATCAAGGTCCGCGACTACCTCAAGGGCAAGCTGAAGAACGCCGCCGTCTCGCGCGTGCTGATCGAGCGCCCCGCCAAGAACGCCCGCATCACCATCTACTCGGCGCGCCCGGGCGTGGTGATCGGCAAGAAGGGCGAGGACATCGAGGCACTGAAGAAGGAGCTGGCCACCCGCCTGGGCGTGCCGGTCGCCGTCAACATCGAGGAAGTCCGCAAGCCCGAAGTCGATGCCCAGCTGATCGCCGACTCGATCACCCAGCAGCTCGAGAAGCGCATCATGTTCCGCCGCGCCATGAAGCGCGCGATGCAGAACGCCATGCGCCTGGGCGCGCAGGGCATCAAGATCATGTCGTCGGGCCGCCTGAACGGCATCGAGATCGCGCGCACCGAGTGGTACCGCGAAGGTCGCGTGCCGCTGCACACGCTGCGCGCCGACATCGACTACGGCTTCTCCGAGGCCAAGACCACCTACGGCGTCATCGGCGTCAAGGTCTGGGTCTACAAGGGCGACACCCTCGGCCGCAGCGATGCGCCGTCGCTGGACTCGACGCCGCGCCCCGAGGGCGAGGAGCGCCGCGGCCCGCGCGGCCCGCGCCGTGACGGTCGTGGCGGCCCCGGCGGCGACCGCCGCGGCCCCTCGCGCGGCCCGCGCGGTGGTGCCGGTGCCGGCACCACCAGCGCCGCGCCCGCCGACGGCAGCGACAAGCCCCAAGAGGCAACTGGAGGCGCGGATGCGCCGAAACCCGCCGTTAAGCGCGTGGCCCGCAAGGTCGCCGCGCCGGCCGCTCCCGCGGCCGACGGCAAAGGAGAGTAAACATGCTGCAACCCGCTCGACGCAAGTACCGCAAAGAGCAGAAGGGCCGCAACACCGGGATCGCGACGCGTGGCAACACGGTCGCCTTCGGTGACTTCGGCCTGAAGTCCACCGACCGCGGCCGCCTGACGGCGCGCCAGATCGAGGCCGCGCGCCGCGCGATCTCCCGCCACGTCAAGCGCGGCGGCCGCATCTGGATCCGCGTGTTCCCGGACAAGCCGATTTCGCAGAAGCCGGCCGAGGTCCGCATGGGCAACGGCAAGGGCAACCCGGAGTTCTACGTCGCCGAAATCCAGCCGGGCAAGGTGCTGTACGAGATCGTGGGCGTGCCCGAGGAACTGGCGCGCGAGGCGTTCCGCCTGGCCGCGGCCAAGCTGCCGCTGCGCACCACGTTCGTGTCGCGCATGATCGGCGCGTGAGGAAGGTACCGACATGACCAAAGCTTCCGACCTGCGCCAGAAGGACGTGGCCGCCCTCGAGAACGAGGTGAAGGACCTGCAGCGGGCCCACTTCGGCCTGCGCATGCAGAGGGCCACGCAGCAACTGAACAACACCGCCTCGCTGCGCGTCACGCGCCGCGACATCGCGCGCGCCAAGACCATCCTGGCCCAGAAGCGCGCCGAATCCGCGAAGTAAGGAGTGACGAACATGACGGAAGCCAAGACTTCTCTGAAGCGCACCCTGGTCGGCAAGGTGGTGAGCGACAAGCGCGCCAAGACCGTGACGGTCCTGGTCGAGCGCCGCGTCAAGCACGAGCTCTACGGCAAGATCGTGGCCCGCTCGAGCAAGTACCACGCGCACGACGAGAAGGGCGAGTACCACGTGGGCGACCTGGTCGAGATCACCGAAAGCCGGCCGATCTCCAAGACCAAGAACTGGGTGGCCACCCGCCTGCTGCAGAAGGCCGCGGCGGTCTAAGCCACCCCGGCGCAGCGCCCATTCGAAACGGCCCACAATGTGGGCCGTTTCTTTTTCCAGCCAGTAACAGGAGATCGCCCATGATCAAGGTCGGAGACAGCCTGCCGGACGTGACGCTGCAGGAGTACTCGGAAGTCGAAGGCAACGGTTGCAGCATCGGCCCCAACCCCGTGAAGGTGAAGGCCGCCGCCGCCGGCAAGACCATCGCGCTGTTCGGCCTGCCGGGCGCCTTCACGCCCACTTGCTCGGCCAAGCACGTGCCGGGCTACGTGCAGCAGTTCGACGAACTGAAGAAGGCCGGGGTGGACGAGATCTGGTGCGTCAGCGTCAACGATGCCTTCGTCATGGGCGCCTGGGCGCGCGACCAGAAGACCGACGGCAAGGTGCGCATGCTGGGCGACGGGAGTGCCGATTTCGCCAAGGCCACCGGCCTGACGCTGGACCTGACCGGCCGCGGGATGGGCGTGCGCAGCGCCCGCTACTCCATGCTGGTCAAGGACGGCAAGGTCGCGACGCTCAACGTCGAAGGGCCCGGCAAGTTCGAGGTGAGCGACGCCGGCACGCTGCTGGCGCAGGCGAAGGCCTGATGGCCTTTCCCTCTCCCTGCGGGGAGAGGCGGTGGCACCTCACAGGTCGACCTTGAGGTAGTGCGCCCCGGGGATGGGGTTGTGGTAGTACGGCTCGATGGCCTGGAAGCCCAGGTCCTCGTACAGCGCCCGGGCGGCCTCCATGTCGTCCAGCGTGTCCAGCAGCACGCAGGCGTAGCCGCCCTGGCGCGCCGCATCCAGGATCGCCTCGGCCAGCTGGCGGCCCAGGCCGAAGCCGCGGAACGCCTTGCGCACGAACAGGCGTTTCATCTCGGCGGCGTCGGGGTAGTCGCAGGCATCCAGCGGACGCAGCGCGCAACAGCCGGCCAGGGCGCCGTCCACCCGCGCCAGCAGCAGCGTCCCTCGCGGGTGGGCATAGTCGCCCGGGAGGCTCTGCAACTCTTCCTCGAAGCCCTGGAAGCACAGGTCCACGCCCAGGCCCTGGGCGTACTCCCGGAACAACTCTCGCGTGGCGTCCAGCTCCTCGGCGCTGGTGGGGATCACCAGTTCGATGACGGGTAAGTCGGCCGTTGGCACTCGGTGGCAGGAAAGAAGGGGCGGGCCGGCCAGTTTAGCGGCTGGCCGCGCGGGCTCAAGCTCAGCCGCAAAGGGCTAGTTCACCAGCCACCAGACCGCACCGGCGCACGCCGTGAACAGGCCCAGGGCCGCCAGCCGGCTGGCCGCGTCGTCGCGCGAAGCCGGCGCCGGGAAGGCCAGCACCTTGTCGCCGCGCAGCATGGGGCCCACCAGGTCCTGCCGCCTGCGCCACTGGTAGAACAGGACGGCGGCGACGTGCAGGCCGACCAGGCCGACCAGCAGCCATTGGCCCACGTCGGCGTGGTAGGCGGTGGCGGCCAGGCCGGTGTCGGTCTCCACCAGCCGGTTCAGCGGTCCCTGGAAGGCGATCTCGTCATCGCTCACCAGGCCGGTGCCCACTTGCGCGAGCAGGGCGCCGAGCATGGCCAGCACCGAAGCGGCGCCCAGCGGGTTGTGGCCCACCAGCTGGTCCGGGTGGGCGCGGCCGCGCAGGTAGTCGGCCACCCGGGCCGGTGCGTGCAGGAAGGCCGCGAACCGCGACCAGCGACCGCCCACCAGCCCCCAGGCCAGCCGAAATGCGAGCAGCGCCAGCACCGCGTAGCCCAGGCGGGCATGCCACTCGATCCAGGAGCCGGGCGCCCACGCCGTCGCCAGCAAGCCGATGACGCAGGCCACCAGGGCCCAGTGAAAGAGGCGGGTGGGAAGGTCCCAGACCCGGATCGTATGGGTGCTCATCTCGTGGTCCTCGGGCCGGATTGTGCGGGCAATCGTCGGGAGCGCCGGCCCCGCGTCCGATGTCCCAGTGCGCCGCTCGCACTTCGATCTCCTGCTACAAATCCGGCGCCGCGCCGCGGCCTGCATCCAACCCGGAGACCCGCATGAGATTTTTCGCCCCGCTCGCCCTCGCCGCTGCTGCCGCCGCCTTTGCGGTCCCGGCTTCGGCCCAGTTCGCCAAGCCCGAGGACGCCGTGAAGTACCGCCAGAACTCGCTGTTCGTGATGGCGCAGCACTTCGGCCGCATAGGCGCCATGGCCAACGGCAAGGTGCCCTACGACGCCAAGGCGGCGGTGGAGAACGCCGAAATCGTCAACGTGATGGCGCGGCTGCCGTGGGCGGGCTTCGTGGGCGGCACCGACAAGCTGGGCAACACCAGGGCCAGGCCGGAGATCTGGACCGAGCAGGCGAAATTCAGGGAGCACAACGAGAAGCTGGTCGGCGAGTCCGCCAAGCTGCTGGCCGCGGCCAGGACCCACAACCTGGACAACCTGAAGGCGGCGTTCAGCGCCACCGCAGGCACCTGCAAGGCCTGCCACGACGACTTCCGGAACAAATGACGCCCGCGCGCGGTGGCGCGAGCCCCGCACGCCGGAACCGCAAAGGGCGCCTACTGGGCGCCCTTCCTCATTCGCCGCGGGAGGGCGTCCTCACCCTTGCGCCAGCAGCCGCTCGATCAGCTGGTGCAGCTCCGCGAAATCGGGCTGGCCGACGTAGCGCTTCACGATCTCGCCCCGCTTGTTGACGATGAAGGTGGTGGGCGTGATCTGCACGTCGCCCCAGGCCTTGGCCACGGCGCCGGTGTTGTCGATGGCCACGGCGAACGGCAGCTTGCGCGTCTGCGCATAGTTGACGACATAGCTGGGCGGGTCGTAGCTCATCGCCACGGCCACCGTCTGGTAGCCGCGCGCCTTGTACTTGTCGTAGGTCTCGACGATGTGGGGCATTTCCGCCACGCAGGTGGTGCAGCTGGTGGCCCAGAAATTCACCAGCGTGACCTTGCCCTTGAGGTCGTCGGTGGTCCGGGTGCTGCCGTCCAGCAGCACGAAGGTGGAGGCCGGCGCGGCCGCGGTCCCGGTGTTCAGGTACACGGCGGCGCCGACGGCCACCACCGCCGCCGCGACCACGCCCATCAGTGCTTTTTTCATCGCCCGCCCAGTTTAAGACCCGGATGGACTCCGCGGCCGGTGAAAGGTTTCTGGCGCAGCACTCAGGCGCAGCCCGACAGGATGGCGGCCAGCTCCGCCGGCCGGCTGACCATGGGGTCGTGCCCGGTCGCCAGTTCGACCACCCGGGCCCCGCCGCCGCCCCGCCAGGCGCCGCCCCAGAAGCCCGGGTCGGCCATGCGCGGGCGGATCGCGTCGATGGTGGGCAAGGCCGGCGCGGTGCAGTTGACGAAGGTGCGGGGGACGGCGGCCACCCGCGCCGGGTCGAAGTCCAGCGGCGCCTGGTAGCAATGGCCCGGCTGCGGGGTCAGGCGGCGCTTGACCCACCGGTAGTCGTCGGCATCGAGGCCGTAGTTGTCGGGGTCCGGAACCGCCAGGGCGAACGCGGCCGAGGCCGCCGCGCTGGCCAGGCGCGCCTCGCGTACCGCCCGCGCGTGGGTGCTGCTCCAGCTCTCGCCCGGGCGCGGCACCACCGCGTCGACGTACACCAGGTGGCGCAGCCGCGGGCCCAGGCGGTCGGCGATGGCGGTGCCGATCATGCCGGCGTAGGAATGGACGGCCAGCACCACGCCGTCCATCTCCTCGGCTTCGAGGGCGCCGGCCACGTCCTGGACGTGGGTCTCCAGCGTGATGGCCGGCGACAGCAGGTGCGCGCGCTCGCCCAGCCCGGTCAGCGTCACCGCGTGGACCCGGTTCCCCTCGCGCGCCAGCGCCTGCACCACGCGCTGCCAGCACCAGCCGCCATGCCAGGCGCCGTGGACCAGGAGGAAGTTCGCCATTTCAGATGACTCCTTGCTGCTGCAGTTCGGCCACCTGCGCCTCGCTCCAGCCGAGCACGCTGGTGAGCACCTCGCGCGTGTGCTGGCCCAGCAGCGGCGGCGGCAGCGCGCTGCGCACCGGCGTGGCGCCCATGCGGATCGGGCTGCCCACCAGCCGCAAGCCGTCGGCCAGCGGGTGCTGCCATTCGGTGACCATGCCGCGCTCGCGCACCTGCGGATCGGCGAACACCTCGGCCAGGTTGTTGATGGCGCCGCAGGGCACCTTGGCCGCCTCCAGTGCCGCCAGCCAGTCGGCCTTGCCGCGGACCTTCATCACCTGCTCGAGCAGCGGCACCAGCACGGCGCGGTGGCGGACCCGGTCCTGGTTGCGCGCGAAGCGTTCGTCGCGGGCCAGCTCCGGCCGGCCCGCCACCTCGCAGAACTTCACGAACTGGCCGTCGTTGCCCACCGCCAGGATGATGTGGTCCTTGCTGCCGTCCGGCGCCGGTGCCACCTCGAACACCTGGTAGGGGACGATGTTCTGGTGCGCGTTGCCGGCGCGCCCCGGCACCTTGCCGCTGACCAGGTAGTTGGCGCCCAGGTTGGCCAGCATCGCCACCTGCGTGTCCAGCAGCGCCATGTCGACGTGCTGGCCTTCGCCCGTGCGCTCGGCGTGGCGCAGCGCGGCCAGGATGGCCACCGTCGCATACAGGCCGGTGAACAGGTCGGCCACCGCCACGCCGACCTTCTGCGGCCCGCCGCCGAGGTCGTCGCGCTCGCCCGTGATGCTCATCAGCCCGCCCATGCCCTGCACTGCGTAGTCGTAGCCGGCACGCTCGCGGTAGGGACCGGTCTGGCCGAAACCGGTGATGCTGCAGTAGACCAGGCGCGGGTTGAGCGCGCGCAGCGTTTCCCAGTCCAGGCCGTAGCGGGCCATGTCGCCCACCTTGAAGTTCTCCACGAACACGTGGCAGTGGCGCACCAGTTCGCGCACCAGCGCCTGGCCGGCCGGCTGCGCGATGTCGCAGGTGACCGAGCGCTTGTTGCGGTTGGCGCCCAGGTAGTAGGCCGCCTCGCGCGTGTCCTGCCCGTCGCGGCCCGGCAGGAAGGGCGGGCCCCAGCTGCGCGTGTCGTCACCGCTGCCCGGCCGCTCGACCTTGATCACGTCGGCGCCGAGGTCGGCCAGGGTCTGCGTGCACCAGGGCCCGGCCAGCACGCGGGACAGGTCGAGGATGCGGATGCCGTCGAGGGAAGTCATGCCGGGATTGTCGAACGGAACCGTATCATCGCCCGATGCCGCCCACCTGCGCTCCGTGCCCGCCGATGAAGTCCGCATGGAGCTGCTGAGCCGCCGGGCGGCGATCCAGGTGTTCCTGGCCTTCGCATTCGCGTATTTCTTCTCCGCGCTGCTGCGCGCCGTCACCGCCACCCTGGCACCCACGCTGACCAGCGAATTCGCCCTGAGCGCGCGCGACCTGGGCCTGCTGGCCGGCGGCTACTTCATCGGCTTTGCCGCCACCCAGCTGCCGCTGGGCACCTGGCTGGACCGGCATGGTCCGAAGAAGGTCATCGTCGCCTTCCTGTCGATCGCGGTGTTCGGCTGCGTGGCCTTTTCGCTGGCCGGCAGCTTCGGCACCCTGCTGGCCGCCCGCGTCCTGTGCGGCGTCGGCGTGAGCGCCTGCCTGATGGCGCCGCTCACGGGCTTTCGGCGCTGGCTGGACCCCGGGGCGCAGCTGCGCGCCAACTCCTGGATGCTGATGACCGGCTCGTTCGGGATGCTGGCGTCCACCCTGCCGGTGCAGTGGCTGGTGCCGCTGGCCGGCTGGCGGCCGCTGTTCTGGGGGCTGGCGGCGCTGATCGCGCTGTCCATGCTGCTGCTGGCCTGGCGCTTGCCGGCCTGGCAGCCGCCTGCGCCTGCCGCGGGCGGGCGGGCCAGCTACGCCGAGGTCTGGCGCAACCCCTGTTTCCAGCGCCTGGCGCCGGTGGGCTTCTTCAGCTACGGCGGCATGCTGGCCCTGCAGACGCTGTGGGCCGGGCCGTGGATGGTCCGGGTGGCCGGCTACACGCCGGTGGAGTCCGCCACCGGGCTGTTCACCATCAACCTGTCCATGCTGGCCACCTTCTGGAGCTGGGGGATGGTCACCCCGATGCTGGCGCGCCGCGGGATCGGCGCCGAGCGCCTGATTGCCTGGGGCCTGCCCTGGAGCCTGCTCGTGCTGGCCGGCATCGTCTGGGCCGGCCCCGCCGCCGGCGCGCCGGCGCTGGCGCTGTTCTGCGTGACGTCGACCTTCGTCTCGCTGGCCCAGCCTGCCGTCGGCATGGCGTTCCCGGCGGCGCGCGCCGGCCGCGCGCTGTCGGCCTACAACCTGGTCATCTTCCTGGGCGTGTTCACCTTGCAGTGGGGCATCGGCCTGCTGGTGGACGGCTTCGCCGCGCTGGGCTGGTCGCAGGTGGCGGCCTTCCGTGGCGCCTTTGCGGTGTTCCTGGCCTTCAGCCTGGCTTCGTACGGCTGGTTCCTGCTGGGGAACCGGGATAATCCGGGTGCCGGCCAGCCGGCCTCGTCATGAACGCGATCCTGATCATCGGCCACGCACCGCTCGCGCAGGCGCTGCGCCAATGCGCGCTGCACGTGTTTCCCGATTGCGAATCGGTGCTGGCGGCGATCGACGTGCAGCCGGACGCCGCCCCCGAGCAGACGCTGGCCACGGCCCGCCAGGCGATGGCGCAGTTCGCCGTGCCCGGCATCGACGGCGTGCTGGTGCTCACCGACCTGTTCGGCGCCACGCCCGGCAACGTTGCGCAGAAGCTGGTGGACGGCGTGCACTCGCGCCTGATCACCGGCGTCAACCTGCCCATGCTGCTGCGCGCCGTCTGCTACCGCAACGAGCCGCTCGAGGCGCTGGTCTCGCGCGCCGTCGTCGGCGGCACCCAGGGCGTGATGCAGGTGGCCGCCGGCGCCGCGCCCAACCCGCCCCGCCCCGCTCCATGATCTCCAACCGCACGACCATCGCCAACAAGCTCGGCCTGCATGCCCGCGCGTCGGCCAAGCTCACCAAGCTGGCGGCCAGCTTCCCCTGCGACGTCTGGATGAGCAAGGGCGAGCGCCGGGTCAACGCCAAGAGCATCATGGGCGTGATGATGCTGGCCGCCGGCGTCGGCAGCGAGGTGCTGGTCGAAGCCGAGGGCGCGCGGGCGCAGGAGTGCGTGGACGCGCTGCTGGCGCTGATCCACGACAAGTTCGGGGAAGGGGAATGACCTTCGCCGTCCACGGCCTCCCCGTCGCCCGCGGCATCGCCATCGGCCGCGCGGTGCTGATGGCCGGGCGCGTGGACGTGGCGCACTACTTCATCGAGCCGGACCAGGTCGACGCCGAGATCGCGCGGGTGCGCGAGGGCCGCAACGCGGTGGTCGACGAGATCCAGCGGCTGCAGCAGACCATCGCCGGCATGGGGCCGAAGGAGGCGCCGCACGAGTTGTCGGCGCTGCTGGACGTGCACCTGATGCTGCTGCAGGACGAGGACCTGATCGACGGCGTCAAGCACTGGATCCGCGAGCGCCTGTACAACGCCGAATGGGCGCTGACCACCCAGCTGGAGCAGCTGTCGCGCCAGTTCGACGAGATGGAGGACGAGTACCTGCGCGAGCGCAAGGCCGACCTCGAGCAGGTCGCCGAGCGCATCCTGCGCTACATGAAGGGGGTGCCCTCGCCGGTGGCTGCGCCGCCGCCGCGGCGCAGGACCACCCAGCAGGACCTGCTGCTGGACGGCAGCGTCGACGTCCCGCTGGTGCTGGTCGCGCACGACCTGTCGCCGGCCGACATGCTGCAGTTCAAGCAGAGCGTGTTCGCCGGCTTCATCACCGACGTCGGCGGGCGCAACTCTCACACCGCGATCGTGGCCCGCAGCATGGACATCCCGGCGGTGGTGGGCGCGCGCGGCGCCAGCCAGCTGGTGCGCCAGGACGACTGGGTGATCATCGACGGCGACGAGGGCGTGATGATCGTCGACCCCTCGCCCATCATCCTGGCCGAGTACGGCTTCAAGCAGCGCCAGGGCGAGCTGGAGCGCGGCCGGCTGGCGCGGCTGAAGCACACGCCGGCGGTGACGCTGGACGGCGAGCGGATCGAACTGCTGGCCAACATCGAACTGCCCGAGGATGCGGCCGTCGCGGTGGAGGCGGGGGCGGTCGGGGTCGGCCTGTTCCGCACCGAGTTCCTGTTCATGAACCGCCGCGGCCGCCTGCCCGGCGAGGACGAGCAGTACGAAGCCTACCGGCGCGCCGTCGAGGGCATGCGCGGGCTGCCGGTCACCATCCGCAGCATCGACATCGGCGCCGACAAGCCGCTGGACGAGGCCGAGCGCGATGCCGGCCACCTCAATCCGGCGCTGGGGCTGCGCGCCATCCGCTGGTGCCTGGCCGACCCCGCCATGTTCCTGACCCAGCTGCTCGCGATCCTGCGCGCCGCCGCCCACGGCAAGGTCAACCTGCTGATCCCGATGCTGGCCCACGCCGGCGAGATCCGGCAGACGCTGGCACTGGTGGCCGCCGCCCGGGCGGAGCTCGACCGGCGCGGCGTCGCCTACGGGCCGGTGCAGCTGGGCGCCATGATCGAGATCCCGGCGGCGGCGCTGATGGTCAAGACCTTCCTGCGCCACTTCGACTTCCTGTCGATCGGCACCAACGACCTGATCCAGTACACGCTGGCGATCGACCGCGCCGACGAATCGGTGGCGCACCTGTACGACCCGCTGCACCCGGCGGTGCTGAACCTGGTGGCCCAGACCATCGCCGAGTGCCAGGCGCAGGGCAAGGGCGTGAGCGTCTGCGGCGAGATGGCCGGCGATCCGCTGTATACCCGCCTGCTGCTCGGCCTCGGGCTGCGCAGCTTCTCGATGCACCCGGCGCAGATCCTGGCCGTCAAGCAGGAGGTGCTGCGGGCCGACACCCGCCGGCTGGCGGCGTGGGCGCGCGAGGTCATCGCGGCCGAAGAACCGGCGCAGTTGCTGGCCGGCTAGGGCATGTCGTAGCCGTCGCCACGCAGGCCGGGGACGCCCGGCATGGGCGCAGGGCCGGCGCCGCTGGCTTCCCCGGGCGGCTGCCACACGCGCGGGGCGGTGCCTCCCACGGCTCGCGGCGGTTCGCGCGGCGGCGCCACCACGGTGGCGCGTTCCACTGCCTCCTGCGCCACCGGAGGCACCACGACCGGTTGCACGGGCGGGAAGCCCAGCGCCGGTCCGGCGTTCACGCCGTACTCCGCGGGATAGGGGTTGACCGGCGTCAGCGGCACCAGTTCCGGCTGCACCTGCTCGGGCATGGGGAACAGGCTGCCCCAGGCCGGCGGCTGCGGCTCCCATGACCAGGGCTGCGGAGCGGCCGGGAAGCGCGCCTTCACGTCGACCAGGCGCGCGTCCACCACCTGGCGCATGAACTCGCCGACCATGGGCAGCGCGCTGCGGGCGCCCTGCCCCCAGCTGTCCGGCATGGTGATGCGGCTGTCGTTGAACCCGACCCAGGCGCCGGCCACCAGCCGCGGGTGCATCAGGATGAACCAGCCATCGGTGTTGTCCTGGGTGGTGCCGGTCTTGCCGGCCAGCTCGCCGGGCAGCTTGAAGCGGGTGCGGATGGCGGCGCCGGTGCCGCGGTCGACGGCGGCGCGCATCGCCTCCAGCAGTGCGGCGTCGGCAGCGGGCGACAACGCGGGCTCGGCCGCCGCCGGCCGGAACGACTCCAGCACGCGCCCGTCGCGGTCTTCCACGCTCAGGACCAGCAGCGGCGCCACGTAATCGCCGCCGTTGGCGATGGTGGCGTAGGCCGAGGCCATCTCGCGCAGGGTGACCCCGCTGGTGCCCAGCCCCAGCGAGGGCACGGCGTGCAGGCGGCTGTCGCGCACGCCCATGGCCTGGGCGAGCCGCGCCACCGCGTCGGCTCCGACGTAATGCATGAGCTGCGCCGTGATGGTGTTCTTGGAACGCGCGAGCGCGTCGCGCAGGGTGAACGGCTCATAGCTCGGTTCGCCGATGTCGGTGGGGCGCCAGATCTTGCCGTCCGGCGTGACGTACTCCATCGGCTCGTCGATCAGCATGTCGGTGGGCAGCGCGCCCAGTTCGAAGGCCGCGCCGTAGACGAAGGGCTTGAAGGTCGATCCGGGCTGGCGGCGGGCCTGGTTCACGTGGTCGTACTGGTCGCGCTGGAAGTCGCGGCTGCCGACCCATGCCCGCACGTAGCCGGTACCCGGCTCCAGCGCCACGAAGCCGGCCTCCAGCCGGGTCTTGTCGGCACGCAGGGCCTTCATGAACCCGGCGTCGGCGCGCAGCCGCGCAAGGGCTTGCGCCTCGTCCTGCCCGGCGGCCCGCGCGGCCTGGAACTGCGGCGTCTCGCGGATGAAGACGTCCACCCGCTCGCGCTGTGCGTTCCAGCCCTTGCGGCCGTCCCAGGCCTTGTCCACGCGCTCCTGCAGCCGCCCCGCCTGCGCGGCCAGCGCCTGCGTGGCCATGGCCTGCGCGCGCGAATCGAGCGTGGTGCGCACGACCAGCCCGTCGGCATGGATGTTGTAGCCGTTGCGGTCGGCCCAGTCGATCAGCCAGCGGCGCAGCAGCACGGTGAAATGCGGAGCCGGGCCGAGCTGCTCTTCGCGGCGCTCGAACTTGACCTGCAGCGGCCGATCCTTGAGCTGCTCGAAGCGAGCGGGCTCCAGCCCGCCGTTGCGCACCATCTGCGCCATCACGACGTTGCGCCGCTCGCGCGCACGCTCCGGGTGGAGCACCGGGTTGTAGGAAGTGGTTCCCTTGAGCATGCCCACCAGGGTCGCGCTCTCGAGCACGTCCAGCTCGCGCGCCGGCTTGTCGAAATAGGTGCGCGCGGCCATCTCGATGCCATAGGTGTTGTAGAGGAACGGCACCGTGTTCAGGTAGATCTCGAGGATGTCGTCCTTGCCGTAGACGCGCTCGATCTTCAGCGCGGTGATCGCCTCGCGCACCTTGCGCTCCAGCGTGGGCGCGCGGCCGATCGCCTCCGGGTAGAGGTTGCGCGCCAGCTGCTGGGTCAGCGTCGAGCCGCCCTGCAGCCGCCCGCGCAGCGTGCTGATGGCCGCGCCCAGGGTGCGTCGCAGGTCCAGCCCCCGGTGCTCGTAGAAGCGCTGGTCCTCGGTGGCCAGCAGTGCCTCCACCACGTGCGGCGAGACCTGCGAAAGCGGCACCCACTCTCGCCAGGTCTGGCGGAACACCGCGAGCGGCCGGCCATCCGAGGTCAGCAGCACGCTGGGGTAGTCGTCCTGCTGCTGCTTGAGGTTGCCGATCAGGGGCGTCTCGGGCAACTGGTCCAGCACGTACAGCACCGGCGGCACGGCCACGGCCAGCACCAGCGCGAGCAGGACGGTGGAGGCCAGGAACCAGGGGTGGCGCCCGATCCAGGGTCGGCGCGAGCGGGCGGCAGAAGCTTCTTCGGCGCGGTCGGCCATGGTCATCGGCGGCAGGCAGTCGGAGCGTGTGAGTCGACTCTAGGGATGCACACGCACCGGCCCTGTAGGACTCGGGCGCCAGCCGCCCCGGCTGTGTCCGCAAAGGAACGCGGCCGCTTTCCGTCAGGCCGCCGCGCGCGTGGGCCCTGGGCGCCATGGCGCGCCGGGTCGCTCAGGCGGCCCGGGCGCGGCCCGGCCGCTCGCGCGTGCGCGTGCCCAGCACCGCGCCCCCGACGATCAGTGCGGCGGCGGCGGCGATGCTCCAGTCCAGCCCGCGGCCGGTCACCAGCAGCAGCAGCCCGGTCGAGGCCAGCGGCGTGAGATAGCTGAGCACGCCGATCTGTCGCGCATCGCCGGTCTTCAGGGCTCGGTCCCACAGGAAGAAGGCGGCGCCCAGCGGACCCAGCCCCATCAGGGCCAGCAGGACCCAGTCGTCCGCGCTGACCGCGACGCGCGGCTCCAGCAGCGCATGGCAGGCCAGCGACAGCAGGCCGGAGAGCAGCCCGAACAGGCCGATGGCGGCGGTGGGAAAGGGCGGCACGCGCCGGGTCAGCAGCGAATAGCTGGCCCAGACGAAGGCCGCGCCCAGCGCCGGCAGGAAGCCCCAGGACCAGCTACCCGAGGGGCCGGCGCCGGCGCCGCCGAGGATGGCGATGGCGGCGCCGCCGAATCCGAGCAGCGCGCCCGCGACGTGCCCGGCGTGCAGGGACAGCCGCGGCAGGAACAGCGGCGCCAGCACCACGATGAACAGCGGCCACAGGTAGTTCACCAGGTTGGCTTCCACCGCAGGCGCCATGCGCAGCGCGATGAACAGCAGGAAGTGGTAGCCGAACAGGCCGTAGATGCCCAATGCCAGGGTCGCCGGCCGCACCCGCCACTGCCGCAGCAGCGGCCAGGCCGGTACGCTGCCGATCACCAGCGCGATGCCGGTGAGCAGAAACGGCGGCAGGTGCGCGAGCGAGATCCCCAGCGAGGCCAGGCTCCCCCACAGCGCGATGGCACCCAGCGCGTACAGGTTGGCATGCATGGAACGCGAGCTTACCGGGGCACGCAGCCCCGGGCCGGCGCGATCAGGCGTTGGCGACGCCGGCGGCGTGCGCCTGCTGGTCGGCGTGGTAGCTGGAACGCACCAGCGCGCCCACGGCAGCGTGGCTGAAGCCCATCTCGTGCGCCTGCCGCTCGAACATCTTGAAGGTGTCCGGGTGCACGTAGCGCCTCACCGGCAGGTGCGAGGTGGACGGCGCCAGGTACTGGCCGATGGTGAGCATGTCGATGCCGTGCGCGCGCATGTCGCGCATCACCTCGAGGATCTCCTCGTCGGTTTCGCCCAGGCCCACCATCAGGCCGCTCTTGGTGGGGATGTGCGGGAACAGCGCCTTGAACTTCTTCAGCAGGTTCAGGCTGAAGGCGTAGTCGGAGCCGGGCCGGGCCTGCTTGTACAGGCGCGGCACCGTCTCCAGGTTGTGGTTCATCACGTCCGGCGGCGCCGCCTTCAGGATCTCTAGCGCACGGTCGTCGCGGCCGCGGAAGTCCGGCGTCAGGATCTCGATGGTGGTGCCGGGCGACAGCTCACGCGTCTTGCGGATGCAGTCGACGAAGTGCTGGCTGCCGCCGTCGCGCAGGTCGTCCCGGTCGACGCTGGTGATCACCACGTACTTCAGCTTCAGCCGGGCGATGGTGCGGGCCAGGTTCTCCGGCTCGTGCGGGTCCAGCGCGTCCGGCCGGCCGTGGCCGACGTCGCAGAACGGGCAGCGCCGCGTGCACTTGTCGCCCATGATCATGAAGGTGGCCGTCCCGCGGCCGAAGCACTCGCCGATGTTGGGGCAGGAGGCCTCCTCGCAGACCGTGTGCAGGTTGGCTTCGCGCAGGATCTGCTTGATCTCGTAGAAACGGGTGCTGGGCGAGCCGGCCCGCACCCGGATCCACTCGGGCTTGCGCAGCAGCTCGTGCGGCTCCACCTTCAGCGGAATACGCGACAGCTTGGCGGCCGCCTTCTGCTTGGCGGCCGGATCGTAGGTCTCGAGGGGCTGCGCGGTGCGCACGACGCGGATGGAGCTCATGGGAGTGTCAGGGCGACAGCAGGGCGACGAGCTTCTGGCCCAGGACCTGCGCCGCTTCGTTCCAGTGGGTGGGAACCCCGATTCTAGAAAGGTCCACCGTCTGCAGCCCTGCGTAACCGCAAGGGTTGATGCGGGTGAAGGGTTCCAGGTCCATGGCCACGTTCAGCGCCACGCCGTGGTAGGTGCAGTGCCGGCTGACCTTCACGCCGAGGGCCGCGATCTTGCCGAGGCCGCGGAACGGGTCATCCCCCGGCAATGCCCGGATGACGGCGTGCGAGGACGGGTCGTCCAGCCGCACGTAGATCCCCGGCGCACTGCGCACCCGGTGCCCGGTGACGCCGAACTCGCGCAGGCTGCGGATCACCGCTTCCTCCAGCCGGTAGACGTACTCCTTGACGAAGTAGCCGCGCCGGCGCAGGTCCAGCAAGGGATAGGCGACCACCTGCCCCGGCCCGTGGTAGGTGACCTGGCCGCCCCGGTTGGTGGCCACCACCGGGATGGCGCCGGGCGCCAGCACGTGTTCGGCCCGCCCCGACAGCCCCTGCGTGAACACCGGCGGGTGCTCGCACAGCCAGATCTCGTCGGGCGTTTCGTCGGTGCGCGCGCGGGTGAAGGCCTGCATGGCCTCGTAGGTGGGCCGGTAGTCCACCCGCCCCAGCATGCGCACCTGCATGCCGCGGCGGCCTAGAGCACCACCTTCACCATCGGGTGCGAGGTCAGCGCGCGGTACAGGTCGTCGAGCTGCTGCCGGCTGGTGGCCGTGACGGTGATGGTGATGCCCAGGTAATTGCCGGCCTTGCTGTCGCGCAGCTCCACGCTCGCGGCATCGAAGCCGGGATCGAACTGCTTCGCGATCCGGGTGACGGCGTTCACGAAGCCGTCGACCTTGGCGCCCATCACCTTGATCGGGAAGCGCGACGGGTAGGCGATCAGCGAGTCCTTGCGCGGGTCGGCGGCAGGAAAGGGGGCGGGCGCGCGGGCGGTCATCTGGGTCAGGAGGCTTGCTTGGCTTTCTGGTAGCCGGCGTAGAGTCGTTCGTAGATGGGGCCGGGCCGGCCGTTTCCAACCGGCTTGCCGTCCAGGCTCGTGACCGCCAGCACCTCCTTGGTGGCCGAGGTCAGCAGCAGCTCGTCGGCGGCCAGCACCTCGTCGCGCGCGACGCGGCGCAACTCGAACGGCAGGCCCGCCTCGCGGCAGAGTTGCTCGAGCAGGCCGTAGCGGATGCCTTCCAGCACCAGGTTGTCCTTCGGCGAGCCCAGCACCTTGCCGCCCTGGACCACCCAGACGTTGGAGGCCGCCGCTTCGGACAGCATGCCGTCGCGGAACATCACGGTCTCGACCGCGCCCTGGTCGGCGCTGACCTGGCGCGCCATCACGGCGCCGGCCAGGCTGGTGCTCTTGATGTGGGCCTTCTTCCAGCGGAAGTCCTCGGCGGTGACGCAGGCCACGCCGCGCGCACGGTCCTGCTCGCTGTAGATCGGCAGGCGATTGCTCATGGCGAACACCGTCGGCTGCAGCCCCGGCAGCATCACGTGGTCGCGCATCGCCACGCCACGGGTCACCTGCATGTAGACCATCTGCGCGGTCGCCTCCACCGGCTGGCCGACGTGCCGTGCATAGGCCTGCACCAGCGTGTCGACCAGCTCTCGCCACTGCCCGCGCGGCATCGGGTTGGCGATGCGCATTTCGCCCAGGCTGCGGTCCAGCCGCGCCATGTGCTCGTCGAAGCGGAACGGCCGGCCGGCATAGGCCGGCACCACTTCGTACACGCCGTCGCCGAAGATGAAGCCGCGGTCGAGCACGCTCACGCGGGCCCGGTCCACGCGGGTGAGCTCTCCGTTCAGGTAGCAGGGCAGGTCGGGCAGCGGGGCGGGGGTCTGGTTCATGGCGCCATTGTCCTCCCGCGGCGCCGGGTAAGGCCGCCCAGCCCAACCGTGGATTTGGGCTTTGGGTTTCTACTTATAATGGGCGGCTTTGTGGATTTCAGGGCCGAGAGCCGGGGCCGCGTGGAATGAAGAAATCAGCCGCCCCGCTTGAGCCGTCCTGGGAGGACGAGCAACCCCCAGTCAAGCCGCTGAGCGCCGAGGAGGCGCGAAAGCTGCGCGAACAGCACCCGCCGGTTTCCCCCTGGTGGGTGGTCGGGGGCCAGCTGGTGGTGGGGCTGGCGGCGGCGCTCGCGGCCTGGGCCATCACCGGCAAGCAAGCCGTCGGGTGGTCTGCCGGTTATGGCGCGCTGGCCGTGGCGGTCCCCGCCGCGGTCTTCGCGCGGGGCCTGACCGGCCGGATCGCCTCGCTCAATGCGGGCACGGCGGCCTTCGGGTTCATGCTGTGGGAGATGGTCAAGATCGCCTTGACGGTGGCCATGCTGATGGCTGCGCCGAGGCTGGTGCGCGAGCTGAGCTGGCCGGCGCTGCTGGTGGGGCTGGTGCTCGCGATGAAGGTGTACTGGGTGGCGCTGGCGTATGCACCGCGCGGGCGCGCCCCGAAGTCGAATTGAAGAGACGAGAAACAACATGGCTGCCGAAACCGGACCGAGCGCAGGCGAATACATCGCCCACCACCTGGCCTTCCTGCAGAACCACGCGCCCGGCAACGTCGTCGATTTTTCCGTCTTCAACTACGACTCCCTGTTCTGGTCGATCGTGCTGGGTGCGCTGACCTGCTTCTTCCTGTGGAAGGCGGCGCGCAAGGCGCACGCCGGCGTGCCGGGGCGCTTCCAGGCCGCCGTCGAGATCCTGGTGGAAATGGTCGAATCGCAGGCCAAGGGCATCGTGCACAACGCCGCCAGCCGCAAGGCGGTGTCGCCGCTGGCGCTGG
Source organism: Ramlibacter sp. (assembly GCF_036676645.1). Taxonomy (GTDB): domain Bacteria; phylum Pseudomonadota; class Gammaproteobacteria; order Burkholderiales; family Burkholderiaceae_C; genus Ramlibacter. The sequence goes on along the minus strand of NZ_JAKFCM010000019.1, from coordinate 10,314 downwards.
TCGTGTTCCTCTGGATCCTGCTGATGAACGCGATGGACCTGCTGCCGGTCGACCTGCTGCCGGTGATCTGGCAGGGTCTGTACAGCGCCACCGGCCACGACCCGCACCATGCCTACATGCGCGTGGTGCCGACCGCCGACCTGTCGATCAGCATGGGGCTGTCGGTCGCCGTGCTGCTGGTGTGCCTGTACTACAACGTGAAGATCAAGGGGCTGGGCGGCTGGGTGCACGAGCTGTTCACTGCGCCCTTCGGCTCGCACCCGCTGCTGTGGCTGCCCAACTTCTTCATGCAGATCATCGAGTTCGTCGCCAAGACGGTGTCGCACGGCATGCGACTGTTCGGCAACATGTATGCAGGCGAGCTGGTGTTCCTGCTGATCGCGATGATGGGCGGCGCCTTCTCGCTGTCGGCCACCGGCATCGGGCTGGCGATCGGCCACGTCATCGCGGGCTGGGCCTGGGCGGTCTTCCACATCCTGATCATCGTCCTGCAGGCCTTCGTGTTCATGATGCTGGCGCTCGTCTACGTCGGCCAGGCGCACGACGCCCACTGACCCGGTTTCCCTTTCCTTCCCTCACCAACCCAAGTCCCTTAGGAGCAATCATGGAAGTTATCAGCTTTGTCGCCCTGGCCGCCGGCCTGATCATCGGCCTCGGCGCCATCGGCGCCTGCATCGGCATCGGCATCATGGGCAGCAAGTACCTCGAATCGGCTGCCCGCCAGCCCGAGCTGATGAACGAGCTGCAGACCAAGATGTTCCTGCTGGTCGGCCTGATCGACGCCGCCTTCATCATCGGCGTCGGTATCGCCCTGTGGTTCGCCACCGCCAACCCGTTCCTGGGCCAGCTCGCCAACCTGCCGAAGTAAGCCGCGGCGCGCGGACCTTCCTTCGCCAACGTCTTTCCCGGCGCCGCAACCGGCCGGGACCAAGGATGAAACAGTGAGCATCACCGGTACCCTCATCATTCAGATCATCGTGTTCCTGCTGCTGGTAGCGTTCACGATGAAGTACGTGTGGCCGCCGATCGCCGCTGCGCTCGACGAGCGCGCCAGCCGGATCGCCGAGGGTCTGGCCGCCGCGGACCGTGCCAAGTCGGAACTCGCCGCGGCCAACGCCAAGGTCGACGAGGAGCTGGGCAAGTCGCGCAGCCAGATCGCCTCGCTGCTGTCCGACGCCGAGCGCCGCGCCCAGGCGATCGTCGAGGAGGCCAAGGGCCGCGCCGCCGAGGAAGCCGCCAAGATCGTGGCCGCCGCCCGGGCCGAGGCCGAGCAGCAGACCGTGCGTGCGCGCGAGGCGCTGCGCGAGCAGGTGGCGGCGCTGGCCGTGCGGGGTGCCGAGCAGATCCTGCGCAAGGAAGTCAACGCCGGCGTCCATGCCGACCTGCTCGATCGCCTGAAGACCGAGCTGTAAGGGACGGAAAGCCAATGGCCGAACTCGCCACCATCGCCCGCCCCTACGCCGAGGCGCTGTTCAAGTCCTGCGCGGCCGACCTGAACGGCACGGCGCAGTGGCTCGACGCGCTGGCCGCCGTGGCCGGCAACGAGCAGCTGCAGCAGTACGCCGACAATCCGAGGACCACCGACCGCGAGGTGTACGACCTGGTCGCCGGCGTGGTCCGCGAACCGCTGCCGGCGGTCGGCCAGAACTTCCTGCGCACCGTGATCGACAACGGCCGGCTGGCCGCGCTGCCCGAGGTGGCGGCGCAGTTCCGCGCCATGAAGAACGCGCAAAGCGGCGCTTCCGACGCCGTCGTCTACAGCGCGTTCCCGATCCCCGCCGCCCGCCTGGGCGAAGTGGCCGCCACCCTGGAGCGCCGTTTCGGCCGCAAGCTCAACGTCACCGTGCAGGAGGATCCGTCGCTGATCGGCGGCATCCGCGTGGTGGTGGGCGACGAGGTGCTGGACACCTCGGTCAAGGCCCGCCTCGAGCAAATGAAAGTTGCGCTGACGGCCTGACGGCCGCCCGCACCCAAGACACAAGGAACGAGTCATGCAGCTCAATCCCGCAGAAATTTCCGAACTGATCAAGAGCCGGATCGAGGGCCTGTCCGCCAGCGCCGACATCCGCAACCAGGGCACGGTGATCTCCGTGACCGACGGCATCGTCCGCATCCACGGCCTGTCCGAGGCGATGGCCGGCGAAATGCTGGAGTTCCCGGCCACCAGGGAGGGCACGCCCACGTTCGGCCTGGCGCTGAACCTCGAGCGCGACTCGGTCGGCGCGGTGATCCTGGGCGAGTACGAGCACATCTCCGAGGGCGACACCGTCAAGTGCACGGGCCGCATCCTGGAAGTGCCGGTCGGCCCCGAGCTGATCGGCCGCGTGGTCAATGCGCTGGGCCAGCCGATCGACGGCAAGGGCCCGATCAACGCCAAGCTGACCGACGTGATCGAGAAGGTCGCGCCCGGCGTGATCGCGCGCAAGAGCGTCGACCAGCCGGTGCAGACCGGCCTGAAGTCGATCGACTCGATGGTGCCGATCGGCCGCGGCCAGCGCGAGCTGATCATCGGCGACCGCCAGACCGGCAAGTCGGCGGTGGCGGTCGACACGATCATCAACCAGAAGGGTCAGAACATGACCTGCGTGTACGTCGCCATCGGGCAGAAGGCGTCCACGATCAAGAACATCGTGCGCGCGCTGGAGCAGAACGGCGCGATGGAATACACCATCGTGGTGGCGGCCTCGGCGTCGGAATCGGCCGCCATGCAGTACGTGTCGGCCTACGCCGGCTGCACCATGGGCGAGTACTTCCGCGACCGCGGCCAGGACGCCCTGATCATCTACGACGACCTGTCCAAGCAGGCCGTCGCCTACCGCCAGGTCTCGCTCCTGCTGCGCCGCCCGCCGGGCCGCGAAGCCTACCCGGGCGACGTGTTCTACCTGCACTCGCGCCTGCTGGAGCGCGCCGCCCGCGTCAACGCCGACTACGTCGAAGCCTTCACCAAGGGCGAGGTCAAGGGCAAGACCGGCTCGCTCACGGCGCTGCCGATCATCGAGACGCAGGCCGGCGACGTGTCCGCCTTCGTGCCGACCAACGTGATCTCGATCACCGACGGCCAGATCTTCCTGGAGACCAGCCTGTTCAACGCCGGCATCCGCCCCGCCATCAACGCCGGCATCTCGGTGTCGCGCGTCGGCGGCGCCGCCCAGACCAAGCTGATCAAGTCGCTGTCCGGCGGCATCCGGACCGACCTGGCGCAGTACCGTGAGCTGGCCGCCTTCGCGCAGTTCGCCTCCGACCTGGATGCGGCCACTCGCAAGCAGCTGGACCGTGGCGCCCGCGTGACCGAGCTGCTCAAGCAGCCGCAGTACAGCCCGCTGCCGATCTCGCTGATGGCCGCCTCGCTGTTCGCGGTGAACAAGGGCTACCTGGACGACATCGACGTCAAGAAGGTGCTGCCGTTCGAGTCGGGCCTGCATGCCTGGCTGAAGGACAAGCACGCCGGCCTGCTGGACAGGCTGGAAGCGCAGAAGGCCATGGACAAGGACGCCGAGGCCGAACTGACCGGCGCCATCGAGGCCTTCAAGAAGACCTTCGCCTAACCCCGCTTTTCGTGCGCGCCGGCCGGCGCGCACGCGGCATCAGGAAACTAGCAATGGCTGCAGGCAAAGAGATTCGCGGCAAGATCAAGTCGGTGGAGAACACCAAGAAGATCACCAAGGCCATGGAGATGGTCGCCGCCTCCAAGATGCGCAAGGCGCAGGACCGCATGCGCGCGGCCCGGCCCTACAGCGACAAGGTCCGCAACATCGCGTCCAACCTCGGCAAGGCCAACCCCGAGTACACCCACGCCTTCATGCGCCACAACGACGTGAAGGCGGCGGGCTTCATCGTGGTGTCCACCGACAAGGGCCTGTGCGGCGGCCTCAACACCAACGTGCTGCGCGCGGTCACGTCCAAGCTGCGCGAGATGCAGGACCAGGGCGTCAGAGCCCAGACGGTCGCCATCGGCAACAAGGGACTGGGCTTCCTCAACCGAATCGGTGCGCAGGTGGTCTCGCACGCCACCCAGCTGGGCGACACGCCGCACCTGGAGCGCCTGATCGGCCCCGTCAAGGTGCTGCTCGACCAGTACGCGGAGGGCAAGCTCAGTGCCGTGTACCTGTGCTACACGCGCTTCATCAACACCATGAAGCAGGAGCCGGTGGTCGAGACGCTGCTGCCGCTGTCGGCCGAGAGGATGCGCGCGGAGACCCACGCCGCCGGCGAGCACGGCTGGGACTACCTCTACGAGCCGGACGCCAAGACGGTGATCGACGACCTGCTGGTGCGCTACGTGGAGGCGCTGGTCTACCAGGCCGTGGCCGAGAACATGGCGTCCGAGCAGTCGGCCCGCATGGTGGCGATGAAGGCCGCCACCGACAACGCCGGCAACCTGATCAACGAACTCAAGCTGGTCTACAACAAGACGCGCCAGGCGGCGATCACGAAGGAACTCTCCGAGATCGTGTCCGGCGCGGCCGCTGTTTGAATTTAACGGAGCGAAGAATGGCTCAAGTCCAAGGAAAAATCGTCCAGTGCATCGGCGCCGTGGTGGACGTCGAGTTCCCGCGCGAAAGCATGCCGCGCGTGTACGACGCGCTGAAGATGGAAGGCAGCGCGCTGACGCTGGAAGTGCAGCAGCAGCTGGGCGACGGCGTGGTGCGCACGATCGCGCTGGGCTCGTCGGACGGCCTGCGCCGCGGCTCCATGGTCTACAACACCGGCGCGCCGATCACGGTGCCGGTGGGCAAGGCGACCCTCGGCCGCATCATGGACGTGCTGGGCACGCCGATCGACGAGCGCGGCCCGATCGACCAGGCGCTCACCGCCCCGATCCACCGCAAGGCCCCGGCCTACGACGAGCTGTCGCCCTCGCAGGAGCTGCTGGAGACCGGCATCAAGGTGATCGACCTGATCTGCCCGTTCGCCAAGGGCGGCAAGGTGGGCCTGTTCGGCGGCGCCGGCGTCGGCAAGACCGTCAACATGATGGAGCTGATCAACAACATCGCCAAGGCGCACTCGGGCCTGTCGGTGTTCGCCGGCGTGGGTGAGCGCACCCGCGAGGGCAACGACTTCTACCACGAGATGGCCGAGTCGGGCGTCGTGAAGCTGGACAACCTGGCCGAGTCGAAGGTGTCGATGGTGTACGGCCAGATGAACGAGCCCCCGGGCAACCGCCTGCGCGTGGCCCTGACCGGCCTGACCATCGCCGAGTCGTTCCGCGACGAGGGCCGCGACGTGCTGTTCTTCGTGGACAACATCTACCGCTACACGCTGGCCGGCACCGAGGTGTCCGCCCTGCTGGGCCGGATGCCGTCGGCCGTGGGCTACCAGCCGACGCTGGCCGAGGAAATGGGCCGCCTGCAGGAGCGCATCACCTCCACCAAGGTCGGCTCGATCACCTCGATCCAGGCCGTGTACGTGCCGGCCGACGACCTGACCGACCCGTCGCCCGCCACCACCTTCGCCCACCTGGACGCCACCGTGGTGCTGTCGCGCGACATCGCCGCGCTGGGCATCTACCCGGCGGTGGACCCGCTGGACTCCACCAGCCGCCAGGTCGACCCGAACGTGGTCGGCGAGGACCACTACACCACCACCCGCGCGGTGCAGGCCACCCTGCAGCGCTACAAGGAACTGCGCGACATCATCGCCATCCTGGGCATGGACGAACTGTCGCCGGAGGACAAGCTGGCCGTGGCGCGCGCGCGCAAGATCCAGCGCTTCCTGTCGCAGCCCTTCCACGTGGCCGAGGTGTTCACCGGCTCGCCCGGCAAGTACGTGCCGCTGTCGGAAACGATCCGCGGCTTCAAGATGATCGTGGCCGGCGAGTGCGATCACCTGCCCGAGCAGGCCTTCTACATGGTCGGCACCATCGACGAAGCCTTCGAGAAGGCCAAGAAGCTGTCGGCCTGACCGACCTGGGGACAGGCCAGGCGCGCGCAGCGCGCCGGCCCGTCCCCGACTGACTGGAGAATCCATGGTCGACAAGACTCACACCATCCAGGTCGACGTGGTGTCGGCCGAGGAGTCGATCTTCTCGGGCGAGGCGCGCTTCGTCGCGCTGCCGGGTGAAGCCGGCGAGCTCGGCATCTACCCGCGCCACACGCCGCTGATCACGCGGGTGAAGCCCGGCTCGGTGCGCATCGAGAAGGCCGACGGCGCCGAGGAATTCGTGTTCGTGGCCGGCGGCATCCTCGAGGTGCAGCCCAACCGCGTCACCGTGCTGTCCGACACCGCCATCCGCGGCAAGGATCTGGACGAGCAAAAGGCCAACGAAGCCAAGCACGCCGCCGAGGAAGCGCTGAAGAACGCCAAGAGCGAGATCGACGTTGCCCGCGCCCAGTCCGAGCTGGCCATCATGGCGGCGCAGATCGCTGCGTTGCAGAAATACCGCCAAAAGAAATAGCATTGGGGACAGACCACGAGCGCAGCGAGTGCTCTGTCCCCAACTGACTGGAAGAGGGGACTGACCACGCGCGCAGCGCTTGCCCAGTTCCCAACGGTTTGACCGAGACAAGAACGCGCTAAAAACCCGCGCTCTCGAGCCCCGCGCCGCAAGGTGCGGGGCTTTTTTCATGGTGGCCCGCCCCACCGGCGGCTCGCGGCCTGCGCCCCGCAAGCCGCCACGCCCCTAGCCGAGCACCGGCGAATCGGGCAACTCGTTGGGATTGGCCGCGCCGGGCTCCAGCGGGAAATGCCGCACCAGCAGCGCCGACACCTCCTCCAGCGCGTGCGTCAAGCCGTCCTCGAAGCGGCCGGCGCGGAAGGCCTCGCGCATGTGCTGCACGATCGCCTCCCAGTGGTCCTTGTCGACCCGGTGGGCCAGCCCGCGGTCGGCCACGACCTCGATCGCGTGTTCGGCCAGCAGCAGGTAGATCAGCACGCCGTTGTTCTGCTCCGTGTCCCACACGCGCAGCTTGCCGAACAGGGCGATGGCGCGCTCGCGCGGGCTGGCATCGCGCCACAGGTAGCTCAGGGGCAGGCCGGCTTCCACGTAGATGCGGATCTCGCCGCTGTGCCGCCGCTCGCTGGCGGCCACCCGGGCCGCCAGGCGCTCCGCCAGCGCCGGCGGGATCGCCTTGCGCGTGTCGTCGTCGTCCAGCCACCGATGCTTGAGGATGCGTTGGAACTTGCGCAGCATCACCAGCCTCCCGAGGCGCCGCCGCCGCCGAAGTCGCCACCCCCGCCGGAGCCGAAGCCGCCGCCGCCACCCCAGCCGCCGCCGCCCCAGCCTCCTCCGCTACCCCAGCCGCCGCCGCCAGGAAAGATCACCGGCCCGCCCCAGCCGCGCCGGCGGCCGCCCGGCGGGGCGAAGCCCGAGATCAGCGAGAACAGCAGGGCGACGACCGTCGCGACGGCGGCCACGACCAGGCTGGAGGTGAACAGCATGGCGAGCAGGCCGACCCCGCCGCCGGTGAACAGCGATCCGAGCTTGCGCCCGAAGATGCCGCGCAGCACGGCGCCCGCGATGGGCACGGCAAAGAACAGGAAGATGGCCAGGTCGAACCAGTCGAATCCCTGCGCCGGCGAAGGTCCCCGCCGTTGCGGCGCGGGCAAGCCCTCGCCACTGACGCGCGCGATCAGGCGGTCGGCCGCAGCCTGGAGGCCGCCGGCGAAGTCGCCCTGGCGAAAGCGGGGCGTGATCGCCTCGTCGATGATCATCCTGGCGGCGAGGTCCGGCACGGCACCTTCCAGCGTCTTGGCCACTTCGATGCGCACGCGCCGCTCGTCCTTGGCGACGATCAGCAGGATGCCGTCGCCCACGTCCCGGCGGCCGATCTTCCAGCTGTTGGCCACCCGGTTGGCATAGCTGGCGATGTCTTCCGGCTGCGTGGTGGGCACCAGCAGCATCACGATCTGCGTGCCGCTGCGCTGCTCGAAGGCGGCCAGCTTGTCCTCCAGCGCCTTGCGCTGGATGTCGTCCAGCGTGCCGGTCTGGTCGATGACGCGCGCCGTGAGCTCGGGGACGGGCAGCACTCCCTGGGCGGCTGCGGGGATGCCGGCCGCCGCCAGCAGCCACAGCAAGCCCGGGAAGAAGAGCCGCGCGAATGCGTGGATCCCCGCCTGCGCGGGGATGACCCATGGGATGGCCATCCGGCTACCGGGTGGGAGTCCCGGCGGGGGCGGACGGCGCTGCGGAAGCCGGCGGAGCCGCCGGGGTAGCCGGTGCCGACGGCCGCGCCGTGCCGCCGAAGTCCACCCGCGGCGGGGTCGAGATCTCGGCCTCGTTCTGCACCGAGAAGTTCGGCTTGGGCTCGTAGTTGAACACCATCGCCGTCAGGTTGGTCGGGAAGCTCCGCGTGAGCACGTTGTACTCCTGCACCGCCTGGATGTAGCGGTTGCGCGCCACGGTGATGCGGTTCTCGGTGCCCTCCAGCTGCACGCGCAGGTCGCGAAAGCCCTGGTTGGCCTTCAGGTCGGGGTAGCGCTCGACCACGACCATCAGCCGGCTGAGCGCGCTGGACAGCTCCCCCTGGGCCTGCTGGAAGCGCTGGAACTGCTCGGGATTGTTCAGCACCTCGGGCGTGACCTGCATCGAGGTCGCGCGGGCGCGCGCCTCCACCACGCGGCTGAGCGTCTCCTGCTCGAAGCTGGCCTCGCCCTTGACGGTGGCGACCAGGTTGGGCACCAGGTCGGCGCGCCGCTGGTACTGGTTGACCACCTCGGACCAGGCCGACTGGGTCTGCTCGTCGAGCCGCTGGAAGTCGTTGTAGCCGCAGCCGGTCAGCGACAGGGCCAGGGCGATCAGGGCGAGCCAGCGGCGCATCGTTCTTCTCCTGCAGGGGCGGACGTCGACGGTAGCATGGAAGCCATGCGCCATGAGCCGATCCAGGCCTTGCAGGCCGCCGCCCGCGGCCCTGCGCGGCCGGCGCCGCCACGCTCGCGGCTGGTCATTGCGGGCGCGACCGGCGTGCTCGGCAATGAGGTGCTGCGGCGGCTGGTGGGACTGGAGCGCTACGGCAGCACGGAAGTGCTGGCGCGCGAACCGATCCGTGCCGCCCTGCGCAGCGTCGGCGGCCGCGTGGTCGAGGGCGACGACCCCGCGCAGTGGGCCCCCGGCGCCGCCGACACCGGGCTGGTGCTGTTCGAGCCGCCGCGCCTGTTCTACGAGCGCGAGCGGGCGCTCTGGACGCCCCGGCCCGAGCAGCTGCCCGCCCTGGCCCGGTGGATGCGCCGCAGCGGCGTGCGTACGCTCGCGGTGGTGCTGCCGCATGCCCAGGGGCGCCTGCCCGAGGCACTCAAGCGCGGCCTCGCCAGCCTGGACGAGCAGGCGGTGGCGTCGCTGGATTTCGAGCGGCTGCTGATCGTGCGCAGCGCCCGCCAGCCCGAGCCTGGTGTCGCGCGCGGGCCGCTGCAGGCGACCGCGCGCTGGATGCACTCCGTGTTCAGGTACATGGTGCCCAGTACCGAGCAGCCCGTGCGATCGGTGAAGGTGGCGGAGTTCGTCGCCGCCGCGCTGCAGGACGCGCCGCGCGGCATCCACGTCGCGGCGCCGGAGACGGTCTGGCGCGCGGCGCAGGGCGACGCGCGCGAGGCCGTGCGCGGCTGGCTGCGCCTTTGATTGCATGCACAATCGGCCGGACATGCGCAGTTCCAAGCTCCAGGCTGCCAACCTCGAGGGCAACGCCGACGAGGTCGAAGCCGCGTTCTACGAAGCCTTGCAGAACGCCGACATCGACAAGCTGATGGCCTGCTGGGCCGACGAGGACGAGATCGTCTGCATCCACCCGGGCGGCCCGCGCGTGGTCGGCCCGGCCGCCATCCGGGCCACCTTCGAGGCCATGTTCGCCAACGGCAGCATCCGTGCCTGGCCCGAGCGCGTGCGCAAGATCGAGTCGATGGGCAGCTGCGTGCACAACCTGCTGGAGAAGGTGGAGGTGCTCACGCCGCAGGGCCCGCGCCATGCCTGGGTGCTCGCCACCAATATCTACCACAAGACCGCGCAGGGCTGGCGGCTGGTCGCGCACCACGCCAGCCCCGGCACCGCCGGCGACATCCAGGAAGTCTCGGACACGCCCTCGGTCCTGCACTGATGCAGCAGGCGGTGGGAACGGAACAGGCCCTCGCGCCAAACGGGGCGTTCCGCTATGCCGCGCCCGGATGGCTGCCCGGCGGCAACCTGCAGACCATCTGGCCGGCCCTGTTCGCGCAGCGCGTCGCCGGGGCGCCGCCGCAATACCGGCGCGAGCGCTGGGACACGCCCGACGGCGACTTCGTCGACCTCGACTGGCTGTCGCCCGCGCCGCCCGGTGCCGCCGCGGCCCCGCTGCTGGTCCTGTTCCATGGCCTCGAAGGTTCCTCCCGCAGCCACTACGCCGAAGCGTT
>NZ_JAKFCM010000018.1:0-88026 GCF_036676645.1 Ramlibacter sp. | reverse complement strand
GCGGCCAAGCAGGTGATCCTGCAGAAGATCCGCGACGCCGAGCGCGAGATGCTGCTGAACGACTTCATGTCGCGCGGCGACAAGATCTTCGTGGGCACCGTCAAGCGCATGGACAAGGGCGACGTGATCGTCGAGAGCGGCCGCGTGGAGGGCCGGCTGCGACGAGGCGAGATGATCCCCAAGGAGAACCTGCGCAACGGCGACCGCGTGCGCGCCATGATCATGGAGGTCGACCTGACGCTGCGCGGCGCCCCCATCATCCTGTCGCGCGCGGCGCCCGAGTTCATGATCGAGCTGTTCCGCCAGGAGGTGCCCGAGATCGAGCAGGGCCTGCTGGAGATCAAGAGCTGCGCGCGCGACCCCGGCAGCCGCGCCAAGATCGCCGTGCTGTCGCACGACAAGCGGGTCGACCCGATCGGCACCTGCGTCGGCGTGCGCGGCACCCGCGTCAACGCGGTCACCAACGAGCTGGCCGGCGAGCGGGTGGACATCGTGCTGTGGTCCGACGACCCGGCGCAGTTCGTGATCGGTGCGCTCGCCCCCGCCAACGTCTCCTCCATCGTGGTCGACGAGGAAAAGCACGCGATGGACGTGGTGGTCGACGAGGAGAACCTCGCCATCGCCATCGGCCGCGGCGGCCAGAACGTGCGGCTGGCGTCCGAGCTGACCGGCTGGAAGATCAACATCATGGACGCCAACGAATCGGCCCAGAAGCAGGCCGAGGAGAGCAGCGCCATCCGCACCCTGTTCATGGAGAAGCTCGACGTCGACGAGGAGATCGCCGACATCCTGATCTCCGAGGGCTTCACCAGCCTGGAGGAAGTGGCCTACGTGCCGATCCAGGAGATGCTGGAGATCGAGTCCTTCGACGAGGAGACCGTGCAGGAGCTGCGCGCCCGCGCCAAGGACGCGCTGCTGACCATGGAAATCAAGCGCGAGGAGCGCGTCGACGAGGTTTCGCAGGACCTGCGCGACCTGGACGGGCTGAACCCGCAGCTGATCGGCCGGCTGGCCGAGGCCGGCGTGCACACGCGCGACGACCTGGCCGACCTGGCCGTGGACGAATTGACCGAGATTACCGGGCAGTCGGCCGACGAAGCCACCGCCCTGATCATGAAGGCGCGCGAGCACTGGTTCACCAGCGCTCCCGCCGCGCAAGAGTAAGAGGGGAGGGTCGAAACACCCATGTCCAGTACGACCGTCGCCGAGTTCGCGAGCGAGCTCAAGAAATCACCCCAGACGCTGCTGGAGCAGCTGCGCAGCGCCGGCGTGTCCAAGTCGGCACCGACCGACGCGCTGTCCGAAGCGGACAAGCAGAAGCTGCTGGGCTACCTGCAGGCCAGCCACGGCACCGCCGCGCCCGAGCGCAAGAAGATCACCCTGGTCAAGAAGTCCACCAGCGAGATCAAGCAGGCCGACGCCAGCGGCAAGGCCCGCACGATCCAGGTGGAGGTGCGCAAGAAGCGCACCTTCGTCAAGCGCGATGACGGCAGCGACACCGCCGTGGTGGAAGCGCCCGAAGCCGAGCTGCGACCGCCACCCGCGCCGCGCATCGACGAGGCCGAGCTGGCCCGCCGCGAGGAAGAGGCGCGCCGGCAGGCCGAGCTGATCCGCCGCCAGGAAGAAGACCTGGCCGAGAAGCGCCGCCAGCGCGAGGAGCTGGAGCAGCGCGAACGCGAGGCCGCCGAGCGCGCCGCCGCCTACGCGGCCGGCGAAGAGGCCAAGCGCGCGGCTGCGGCCAGCGCCCAGGCCGAGGCCGGCGCCGAAGCGGCTGCCGCCGCGGCCGAGCGCGCCGCCGCCGCAGCCGAGGCCCGTGCCCGTGCCGAGGCCGAGTCCAAGGCTCGCGCCGACGAGGAGGCCGCCCGCGCCAAGGACCTGGAAGACCGCCGCCGCAAGGCGCTGGCCGAGGCCGAGGCGATCCGCGCCATGATGGCCGCGCCACGCAAGGTGCTGGTGGCCAAGAAGCCGGAAGAATCCAGGGCCGCGGCCAAGCCGGGCGAGGCCGGCAAGCCGGCGGCCAAGGGCACGCTGCACAAGCCGGCCGTCACCGCGCGCCCGGGCGCCCCGGCGGCGCCCGGCGCCGGCAAGGAAGTCAAGTCGGCCAAGCTGTCGTCCAGCTGGGCCGCCGACCCGTCCAAGAAGAAGGCGATCCCGACCCGCGGCGACGCCTCCGGCGGCGTCGGTCGCAACAGCTGGCGCGGCGGCCCGCGCGGGCGCCGCGGCGCCGAGCGCGACCAGCGCGACGATTCGCCGCCGATGCAGGTCGAGCACCGCGTGATCGAAGTGCACGTGCCGGAGACCATCACGGTCGCCGAGCTGGCGCACAAGATGGCGATCAAGGCCTCCGAGGTGATCAAGGCCCTGATGAAGATGGGCCAGATGGTCACCATCAACCAGCCGCTGGACCAGGACACGGCCATGATCGTGGTCGAGGAAATGGGCCACAAGGCCCTGACCGCGGAGCTCGACGATCCGGAGGCCTTCACCGAGGAGGAGGTGTCGCAGGCCGACGCCGAAGCGCTGCCGCGCGCGCCGGTGGTCACCGTCATGGGCCACGTCGACCACGGCAAGACCTCGCTGCTCGACTACATCCGGCGCGCCAAGGTGGCCGCGGGCGAGGCCGGCGGGATCACCCAGCACATCGGCGCCTACCACGTGGAGACGCCGCGCGGCGTGGTGTCCTTCCTGGACACCCCCGGCCACGAGGCCTTCACCGCCATGCGTGCCCGCGGCGCCCAGGCCACGGACATCGTGATCCTGGTGGTGGCGGCCGACGACGGCGTGATGCCGCAGACCCGCGAGGCGGTCAAGCATGCCAAGGCGGCGGGCGTGCCCATCGTGGTGGCCGTCAACAAGATCGACAAGCCTTCGGCCAACCCCGACCGCGTCAAGCAGGAGCTGGTGGCCGAGGAGGTGGTGCCGGAGGAGTACGGCGGCGATTCGCCGTTCGTCAACGTCTCCGCCATCACCGGCCAGGGCATCGACGACCTGCTGGAGCAGGTGCTGCTGCAGGCCGAAGTGCTGGAGCTGACGGCGCCGGTGGATGCCGCCGCCAAGGGCCTGGTCATCGAAGCCCAGCTGGACAAGGGCCGCGGCCCGGTGGCCACGGTGCTGGTGCAGTCGGGCACCCTGAAGGTGGGCGACGTGGTGCTGGCCGGCCAGACCTATGGCCGCGTGCGCGCCATGCTCGACGAGAACGGCAAGACCATCAAGTCGGCCGGCCCGTCGATCCCGGTGGAGATCCAGGGCCTGACCGAGGTGCCGCAGGCGGGCGACGAGTTCATGGTGCTGGGCGACGAGCGCCGCGCGCGCGAGATCGCCACCTACCGCGCCGGCAAGTTCCGCAACACCAAGCTGGCCAAGCAGCAGGCGGCCAAGCTGGAGAACATGTTCTCGGACATGACGGCGGGCGAGGTCAAGACGCTGCCCATCATCGTCAAGGCCGACGTGCAGGGTTCGCAGGAAGCGCTGTCGCAGTCGCTGGTCAAGCTGTCGACCGACGAGGTCAAGGTGCAGCTGGTCTACGCGGCCGTGGGCGGCGTCAGCGAGTCGGACGTCAACCTGGCGATCGCCTCCAAGGCGGTGATCATCGGCTTCAACGTGCGCGCCGACGCCGGCGCGCGCAAGCTGGCCGAGGGCAACGGCGTGGACATCCGCTACTACAGCATCATCTACGACGCGGTCGACGAACTGAAGACCGCGATGTCGGGGATGCTGGCGCCGGAGAAGCGCGAGGAAGTCATCGGCACGGCGGAGATCCGGACCGTGTTCGTGGCGTCGAAGATCGGCACGGTGGCGGGCTCGTACATCACCTCCGGGATGGTCACGCGCTCGGCGCACTTCCGCCTGTTGCGCGACAACGTGGTGATCTACACCGGCGAGATCGAGTCGCTCAAGCGGATGAAGGACGACGTGCGCGAGGTCAAGGAAGGCTTCGAGTGCGGCATCAAGCTGAAGAACTACAACGACATCAAGGAAGGCGACCAGCTCGAGTTCTTCGAGATCAAGGAGGTCGCCCGCACGTTGTGACTCGATGACGAATGACCTCGGCGCTGCGCGCCGTGAATGACAAATGACCGCGGTCGTTCGTCGTTTGTCGTTCGTCATCTGTCCTGCGAGGCGCGTAGTGCCGAAGTCATGAAGCGAAGCACCAAGCCCAATCGCAGCTACCAGGTCGCGGACCAGATCCAGCGCGACCTGGCCGAGCTGATCCGCGAGGTCAAGGACCCGCGGCTGGGCATGGTCACGCTCAGCGCGGTCGAGGTCACGCCCGACTACGCCCACGCCAAGGTGTTCTTCAGCGTGCTCAAGGGCGACCCGCACGAATGCGAGGAAGCCCTCAACCACGCGGCCGGGTTCCTGCGCAACGGCCTGTTCAAGCGCCTGCACATCCACACGGTGCCCACGCTGCATTTCCAGTTCGACCGCACCACCGAGCGCGCGGCCGACATGAACGCGCTGATCGCCCGCGCGGTCGCGTCCCGTTCCAAAGACGGCGAGGCGTAAGCATGGGCGCACCACGGGCACGGGTCGTGAGGCGCCCCGTGCACGGGGTGCTGCTGCTGGACAAGCCCAAGGGCCTGTCGAGCAACGACGCGCTGCAGAAATGCAAGTGGCTGCTGCGCGCCGAGAAGGCCGGCCACACCGGCACGCTGGACCCGCTGGCCACCGGCGTGCTGCCGCTGTGCTTCGGCGCGGCGACCAAGTTCAGCCAGCTGCACCTGGACGCGGACAAGACCTACGAGGCCGTGGCCGTGCTCGGCCTGAAGACGGCCACCGGCGATGCCGAAGGAGGGATCGTGTCCGAGCGCCCGGTGCCGGCGATCACGCCGCAGCAGCTGGCCGAGGTCCAGCGCCGCTTCACCGGGCCGCTGCGCCAGGTGCCGCCCATGCACAGCGCGCTGAAGAAGGACGGCAAGGCCCTGTACGAGTACGCGCGGGCCGGCCAGGCGGTCGAACGCGAGGCCCGCGACATCGTCGTGCACGAGCTGCGGCTGGCCCTGGCCGAGGAGGGCGGCCGCGCTGTGATCCGCTTCACGGCGCGCGTGAGCAAGGGCACCTACATCCGCACGCTCGGCGAGGACATCGGCGAGGCGCTCGGCTGCGGGGCGCATCTGTCCTCGCTGCGGCGCATGGCTACGGGGCCATTCGACGTGTCGCAGTGCGTCACCCTGGACGGCTTTGCCGCCCTGGATGAGGCGGGGCGCGA
Source organism: Ramlibacter sp. (assembly GCF_036676645.1). Classification (GTDB taxonomy): domain Bacteria; phylum Pseudomonadota; class Gammaproteobacteria; order Burkholderiales; family Burkholderiaceae_C; genus Ramlibacter. The sequence goes on along the minus strand of NZ_JAKFCM010000018.1, from coordinate 82,817 downwards.
GGCCGCGCTGCTGCCGCCCGAGGCGCTGCTGGACGGGCACGTGCGCGTCGGGCTCGGGGCGGACGACGCCGGGCGATTCCTGTCCGGGCTGCGCCGGCGCGGCCCCTGGGGCGATGCCGGGCGGGTGGCGGTCTTCTCGCCCGATTCCGTCCTCCTCGGCACGGCCCATGCCAAGGGCGGCGAACTGATTCCGGGGCGTCTGCTGAGCCCCATCGAAATCCAGCAAATCCTGCATGCCAGCGGGCATGCCAAGCAACCATGAGCACCCAACAGATCCGCAACATCGCCATCATCGCCCACGTCGACCATGGCAAGACCACCATGGTCGACCAGCTGCTGCGCCAGTCGGGCACCTTCGCCTCGCACGAGAAGGTGGTCGACACCGTGATGGACAACAACGCCATCGAGCGCGAGCGCGGCATCACCATCCTGGCAAAGAACTGCGCCGTCAGCTGGAAGGGCACCCACATCAACATCGTCGACACCCCCGGCCACGCGGACTTCGGCGGCGAGGTCGAGCGGGCCCTGTCCATGGTCGACGGCGTGCTGCTGCTGATCGATGCCCAGGAAGGGCCGATGCCGCAGACGCGCTTCGTGACCAAGAAGGCGCTGGCCCTGGGCTTGCGCCCGATCGTGGTGGTCAACAAGGTCGACAAGCCCGGCGCCGCGCCGGACAAGGTGATCAACGCCGCCTTCGACCTGTTCGACAAGCTCGGCGCCAGCGACGAGCAACTGGATTTCCCGGTGGTGTACGCCTCCGGCATCAATGGCTGGAGCTCGCTGGAGCAAGGCGAATTCGGCGAGCAGTGGGGCCCGGACATGTCGGCGCTGTTCGACACCATCCTGGAGCACGTGCCGGCCCACGCGGGCGATCCGGCGGCGCCGCTGCAGCTGCAGATCTCGGCGCTCGACTTCTCCACCTTCGTCGGCCGCATCGGCGTCGGCCGCATCAACGCCGGCACCCTGCGCCCGGCGACCGACGTGCTGGTGATGGAAGGCCCGGACGGTCGCTCGTACAAGGGGCGCGTCAACCAGGTGCTCACCTTCCAGGGCCTGGAGCGCGTGCAGGCGGCCGAGGCGGGGCCAGGCGAGATCGTGCTGATCAACGGCATCCCCGACATCGGCATCGGCGTGACCGTCACCGATCCGGCCAACCCGGCGCCGCTGCCCATGCTCAGGGTCGATGAGCCGACCCTGACCATGAACTTCTGCGTCAACACCAGCCCGCTGGCCGGCCGCGAGGGCAAGTTCGTCACCAGCCGCCAGATCTGGGACCGGCTGCAGAAGGAGCTGCAGTCGAACGTCGCGCTGCGCGTCAAGGAGACCGACGAGGAGGGCGTGTTCGAAGTGGCGGGGCGCGGCGAGCTGCACCTGACGATCCTGCTGGAGAACATGCGCCGCGAGGGCTACGAGCTGGCGGTGTCCAAGCCGCGGGTGGTCCTGAAGGAGGTCGACGGCGTGCGCCACGAGCCGATCGAACTGGTCACGGTGGACATCGAGGAGCAGCACCAGGGCGGCGTGATGCAGGCCCTGGGCGAGCGCAAGGGCGACCTGGTGAACATGGAGCCGGACGGCCGCGGGCGGGTGCGGCTGGAATACCGCATCCCGGCGCGCGGGCTGATCGGCTTTTCCAACGAGTTCCTGAACCTCACGCGCGGCTCCGGCCTGATCTCCAACATCTTCGACCGCTACGAGCCGTTCCGCGGCGAGATCGGCGGGCGCAAGAACGGCGTGCTGATTTCCATGGACGACGGCGAGATCTTCACCTATGCGCTGGGCAAGCTGGACGACCGCGGCCGCATGTTCGTGCGCGCCAACGACCCGGTCTACGAGGGCATGATCGTCGGCGTCCACAGCCGCGACAACGACCTGGTGGTCAACGCGACGCGCACCAAGCAGCTGACCAACTTCCGCGTCTCGGGCAAGGAGGACGCGATCAAGATCACGCCGCCGATCGAGCTGACCCTCGAGTACGGCGTCGAGTTCATCGAGGACGACGAGCTGGTGGAGATCACGCCCCGGTCGATCCGGCTGCGCAAGCGGCACCTGAAGGAGCACGAGCGCAAGCGGGCGATGCGCGAGGCGGCGTAGCGGGGCGTTGCCCGTGCGGGCGGCATGGAGATGGATCCCGGCGTCCGCGGGATGACGACAAGCGTTGTCACGAACCAAGAGACGGTGGTGGATGCCGGGTCAAGCCCGGCCTGACACGGCAGGCGCCCGCGGGCAAGACGACAATGCCGCCGCAAGCTCTGCATTCCGGCCGACCGACAACAATGAAACTCACCCACTCCCGCGCCGTGTTCCTGATGGTCGGCGTCACCCTGATGTGGTCCATCGCCGGCGTGGTCACGCGGCAACTGGAGCACGCGCGCAGCTTCGAAATCACGTTCTGGCGCAGCTTCTTCACGGTGCTTTCGCTGCTGGTGATCCTGCCGTTCGTGCAGGGGCGTGCCCTGTTCGCCCGGCTGCGGGCCGGCGGCGCCGCCCTGTGGCTCTCCGGGCTGTGCTGGAGCGTGATGTTCACCGCCTTCATGGTGGCCCTCACGCTGACCAGCGTCGCCAACGTGCTGGTCACCATGTCGGTGGGACCCTTTCTCACCGCGCTGGTCGCGCGCGCCTTCATCGGCCATCGCATCCCGGCGCGCACCTGGGCCGCCATCGCGGTGGCCGGCGCCGGCATCGCCTGGATGTACGGCGCCCAGGTCTCCGGCGGGCACCTCGCGGGCACCCTGGTGGCCCTGTGCGTGCCGCTGGCCGGGGCGATCAACTGGACCGTCACCCAGCGCTCGCACGCGCAGGGACAGAACGTCGACCTCGTCCCGGCGGTGCTGATCGGCGCCGTGCTGTCCTCGGCCTACACGCTGCCGCTGGCCGTGCCCTTCCAGGCCTCGGCACACGACATCGGATGGCTCGCTCTGCTGGGACTGGTGCAGCTGGCGATCCCCTGCGCCCTGGCCGTGGCCTGCGCCCGGGTGCTCAAGGCACCCGAAATCGCGCTGCTGGCGCTGTTGGAGGTGATCTTCGGGATCGTGCTGGCCTGGGTCGGAGCGGGCGAGGCCCCCACCCAGGCCGTGCTGGCCGGCGGCGCGCTGGTGATCGGCGCCCTGGTGACGAATGAACTGATCGGATGGAAGCAACGCGCATGAACGAACTGAAGACCGAAGTGGCGGGCAAGGCCGGCCGCATCACGCTGGACCGCCCGAAAGCGCTGAACGCCCTGTCGCTGGGCATGATCCGCGAGCTCACGGCCACGCTGCTGGCCTGGCGCAACGACCCGCGCGTGGAGGTGGTGACGATCCGCGGTGCCGGCAAGGAGGGTCCCTTCGGCGCCTTCTGCGCGGGCGGCGACATCCGCTTCTTCCATGCCGCGGCGCTGGCGGGCAACCCGCAGCTGGAGGACTTCTTCACCGAGGAGTACACGCTCAACCACCTGGTGCACCACTATCCGAAGCCCTACGTCGCCTTCATGGACGGCATCGTGATGGGCGGCGGCATGGGCATCTCGCAGGGCGCGCGCTGCCGCATCGTCAGCGAGCGCACGAAGATGGCCATGCCCGAGACCGGCATCGGCCTGTTCCCCGATGTGGGCGGCGGCTACTTCCTCTCGCGCTGCCCGGGGCGCCTGGGCGAGTACCTGGCGCTGACGGGCGAGGTGATCGCCGCGGCCGACGCGGTCGATGCGCGCCTGGCCGACGTGGCCGTGCCTTCGGCGGACCTGCCGTCGCTGTGGGATCGCCTGGCCGGCGAGGGCCCCGCGGCCGTGCCGACCCCGCAGCGGGTGGAGGGGTCCAGGCTGGCGGACCACCGCCCCGAAATCGATGAAGTGTTCGCACTGGGCAGCGTGCGCGAGATCGTGGCTGCGCTCGAGGCCGGCGGGTCCGAATGGGCCGGCCACACGGCTGCCGTGCTGCGCAGGCGTTCGCCCCTGATGCTGCACGTGGTGCTGGAGCAGGTTCGCCGGGCCCGCGGCCTGGGCCTGGCCGACGACCTGCGCATGGAGCGCGACCTGGTGCGCCACTGCTTCCACCTGCGCCCGGGCGCCAGCGAGACGGTGGAGGGGGTGCGGGCGCTGGCGATCGACAAGGACCATTCGCCGCGCTGGAACCCCGCGCGGATCGAAGACGTCACGCCGGAGATGGTCGAACCGTTCTTCCGCAGTCCCTGGCCGGCGCATGCGCATCCGCTGCGCGGCCTGGATTGAGGGCGGCCGCCGCTCAGAGCTGCCGGTAGACGCTCTCGGCCAGCGGCAGCAGCTGGGCCCGGTCCAGCCGGCCGGCCAGGGCATAGCCGAAGCCCTGGTCGACCCAGTAGAAGCCGGCGGTGCCGCCGTCCTGGGTGAAGCGGAAGGCCGTCTCTCCGGACGCGGCGCTGCCGCCCTTGCCGGCCGCCAGCGCGCCGACGTAGAGCGTGACGCGTTCGGCGCGCGCGTTCTGGTACATGAACTGCGCCCGCGCACCCTGTTCGCCGGGCAGCAGCCGGCCGCCGACCAGCTCGTAGCCCTGGGCCGACAGGTCGGGCACCCTCAGGGTCCGGCCCAGCCGCCTGGACAACCACTGCACCAGGTGCTCCTGCTGCGCCGCCGGCACTTCCACCGGGTGCCGCACCTCGGGCGAATAGACCACGTGGGCGACCAGCGCCTGGCGGCCGAAGTCGTTCAGCGGCCGGCTGCCGCGGGCGAGCAGCTCGCCACCGCTGCCGCCCCACTGGAGGTGGGCGAGCCAGCCCGCCACGAAGGCCAGCGCGACGGAGGCGGCCATGCCGCCCCAGCGCTGCCAGCGGTCCACGCGGTGGCGCTCGAGGCCGATCTGGCGGGCGGCCTGCGCCAGCGCGGGTGGCACCGGCTCCTGCAGCACGTCCGCATGCAGCGCTCGCAAGGCGTCGCGCTGCGCCTGCCACGCCTGGGCCGTGCGCGCGGCCTCCGGGTCGGCGGCGAGCTGCGCCTGCACCTCCTGCTGCCCGGCGGCCGGCAGGCGCCCGTCGACCAGCGCGTGCAGCCTGGCTTCGTCCGGGGGCGAGGGGTCCTGTTTCATGGGCAACTCATTTCATGCGCTTGAAGGGCAGCACGGCGGGCGCAGAGGAGGACCCGGCCGGGGGCGTGCCTTCCATCAGCTCGCGCAGCCGGCTGCGCGCGCGCGACAGGCGCGACATCACGGTGCCGATCGGCGTTCCGGTGACGCGTGCCACTTCCTCGTAGCTCAGGTCCTGCAGGGTGACCAGCAGCAGCACCTCCCTTTGTTCCTCCGGCAGCCGCATCAGGCAGCGCTGCAGGTCCAGCAGCTGGTCGGTGGCGGCGGGCGGGGCGGCCAGCTCCGGCGCCGCGTCATCGATGTCGACCCGCTGCCCGGCCTGGCGCAGCGCCCGCCGGGCGCCGTCGATGAACAGGTTGTGCATCAGCGTGAACAGCCATGCGCGCAGGTCGCTGCCGGCTTTCCAGAGCTGCCAGCGGTCGCAGGCCCGCTCCAGCGTGTCCTGCACCAGGTCGTCGGCGGCCCAGGCATCGCCCGTCAGCGCGCGCGCGTAGCGTCGCAACTGCGGGATCTGTGCCTCGAGCTCGCCGGCCTGCATGGCTGCGGAGGCTAGCGCAACGGGGCCGGCCGCGACACCGGGGCTTCCGGCCAGTGGCGGCGCAGCACCGCGTCCAGCGCGGCCACGCTGCGGCGGGCCTGCACCTCGCCGTGCTCGGCCGCCACCGCCTGCATCAGGCGCGGGCGCAGGTGCCAGAACGCTCGCGCGTCGCAGGTGCAGCGCGCCCTCAGGCGCAGGCGCATGGCCTGCTCGTTGCGGCAGCCTTGCAGCTGCGCGAGCAGCATGGCACGCAGGTCCTCGACCTCGTGCGCAAAGCTTCCCAGGGCCTCGCCCATGTCAGGGCCGGGCGATGCGCCAGGCGTTGTTGACGCCGTCGCCGGTGCGGTCGCCGGCCTTGGTGTCCTTGATCCAGTAGTAGACCGGCTTGCCCTTGTAGGCCCACTGCTTGCTGCCGTCGTCGCGCGTGACGACGGTCCAGTTGCCCGAGTTGCCTGCGCCGGCTCGCGCCATCAGGGGTGGCCAGTTGGTGGCGCAGGGCCCGTTGCAGACCGATTTGCCGCTGCCGGCGGCGTCGCGGTCGAAGGTGTACAGGGTCATGCCGTTGGGGCCGACCAGGGCGCCGTCGGCGACCCGGGCCGGCGCCGCCGGGGCATCGGTGGCCATCGAGGAGCAGGCGCCGAGGCCGCCGGCTAGGGCCAGGGTGGCCAGGGTGAGGGACAGGCGGGGCAGGTTCATGGGGTTTCTCCAGGGTGTTCCTGCCGCATGAACGACGCCGCGGGGCGGTTTATTCCCGCCGGGGCCGGCCGCAACCCTAGCGGTTGCGGCTCTTCATGGCGCGCTCGACCTCGCGCTTGCCCTCGCGGTCGCGGATGGTGTCGCGCTTGTCGTGTTCGGCCTTGCCCTTGGCCAGCGCCACCTCGCACTTGACCCTTCCGCCCTTCCAGTGCAGGTTGATCGGCACCAGCGTGTAGCCCTTTTGCTCCACCTTGCCGATCAGCCGCCGGATCTCGTCCTTCTTCATCAGCAGCTTGCGGGTGCGCGCCGCCTCGGGGTTGACGTGGGTGGAGGCGGTCCTGAGCGGGTTGATCAGGCAGCCGATCAGGAACAGCTCGCCGTTGCGCACCACCACGTAGCCGTCGGTGAGCTGGACCTTGCCTTCGCGCAGCGCCTTGACTTCCCAGCCTTCCAGCACCATGCCGGCCTCGAAGCGCTCCTCGAAGAAGTAGTTGAACGCGGCTTTCTTGTTGTCGGCGATGCGCGCGGCGCCGTCCTGCTTTTGGGCCATGGCTGACAGATGGGGAGCGCAGGCCGAATCTACAATCCCGCGGAGGGCTGCATTCTCGTATGAAAACCGTCCACCGTTCCGTGCTCATCTGGTACAGCGCGGAAGAGATGTTCACGCTGGTCACCGACGTCGCGCAGTACCCCAAGTTCCTGCCCTGGTGCGACCACGCGCAGGTGCTGGAGGAGGACCCGGCCGGCATGAAGGCCGAAATCGGCATCGCCTTCGCCGGCGTCCGCCAGAGCTTCACCACCCGAAACGACCACGTGCCCGGACGGCACGTGGGCATGAAGCTGGTCGACGGGCCGTTCTCCAACCTCGACGGACGCTGGAATTTCCTGCCCGTGGGCAACGACGGCACCCGCGCCTGCAAGGTGGAACTGGACCTGAATTACGGCTTCCAGAGCGGCACCCTGGCCGCCGTCGTCGGGCCGGTGTTCGACCGCATCGCCGGCAACCTGGTCGATGCCTTCGTCAAGCGGGCCGAGCACGTCTACGGCTGACGCCATGCTGCGCGTGACCGTGATGCACTCGCCCGGGCCGCGCCAGGTGCGCGAACAGGCGCTGGAACTGGCCGCAGGATCGACCGTCGCAGACGCCTTGCAGGCCTGCGGGCTGGCCCTGGCCGAGGGCGAGGCGGCAGGCGTGTGGGGGCGCAGGGCGCCGGCTTCGCAACCGCTGCGCGAGGGCGACCGGGTGGAGGTCGCCCGTCCGTTGCGCGTGGACCCGAAGCTGGCGCGCCGTGAGCGGTTCCAGCGGCAGGGCAGCCGCGGCGCCGGCCTGTTCGCCCGCCGGCGCCCGGGCGCCAAGCCGGGGTATTGAGCGGCCTCAGGCGCCCTTGCAATCGCGCGCGATGACTTCCTGCAGGCGCTTGACTTCGGCGGCGCGCTGGTTGTCGTCCAGGATCTCGCGCTCGCCCTTGTCGTTGACGCGGGCGATGCGCTGGCCCGAGTCGTACTGGGCCTTGCCCTGGCGGGCGCGGGTGCAATTGTCGGCCTGGGCCCTGGCGACCTCTTCCTCCTGCGCCTTCTTCTTCTCGGCCTCGGCGGCCTCGGCCTGCTTCTTTCGCTCTTCCAGGACCTTGTCCTTGCCGCTGATCTTCGGCACGTTCGCAGCAACGGCCCTGGCCGGCGCGGGAGCGGAGGCCGCCGCGAGGGGGGCGGCCGACGCGGCCGCGCGCATGCCGGGGCGGCGCAGGATGTTCTTCTCGGGCACCTCCGGCGGCGGAGCCTTGTCGCTGAACACGCGGCGGCCGTCCTGGTCCACCCACTGCCACTGCGCGGAGGCAGCCAGCGGCAGGACGCAGATGCAGGCGAGGGCGAGGGCGCGAAGGGCGGTCATGGCGGCAGTGTAGCGGCGCAACCCGACCGTCCCAAGGCGACGCGGCGTCCCCGGGCCCGGAGCGTCACCACCGCGCGACGCGGGCCACCCGGGTTAGTACCAAGGTGCCTGGATACAATCCTTTTTTTGGAGCCCTGACATGCGCCTTCTCGGCAAAGCGCTGACCTTCGACGATGTGTTGCTGGTCCCGGCGTTCTCCCAGGTCCTGCCCAAGGACACCTCCCTCGCGACGCGCTTCACCCGCAACATCTCCCTGAACCTGCCGCTCGTGTCCGCCGCCATGGACACGGTGACCGAGGCCCGGCTGGCGATCGCGATGGCGCAGGAGGGCGGCATCGGCATCGTCCACAAGAATCTCACGCCGCAGCAGCAGGCCGCCGAGGTGCTGCGCGTCAAGCGCTACGAATCGGGCGTCGTGCGCGAGCCGGTGGTCATCACGCCCGACCACACCGTGCTGCAGGTGCTGGGGCTGTCGGAGCAGGTGGGCTTTTCCGCCTTCCCGGTGGTCGACGGCGGCAAGGTCGTGGGCATCGTGACCGGGCGCGACCTGCGCTTCGAGACGCGCTACGACGTGCCGGTCCGCAAGATCATGACCCCGCGCGAGCGCCTGATCACGGTGCCGGAGGGCACCACGCCGGCGCAGGCCAAGGCGCTGCTGAACAAGCACAAGCTGGAGCGGCTGCTGGTGGTCGACGAGTCCTTCGAGCTCAAGGGCCTGATCACCGTCAAGGACATCACCAAGCAGACCAGCTTCCCCAATGCCGCGCGCGATGCGTCGGGCCGCCTGCGCGTGGGCGCCGCCGTCGGCGTCGGCGAGGGCACCGAGGAGCGCGTCGAGGCGCTGGTGCGGGCGGGCGTCGACGTCGTCGTGGTCGACACCGCGCACGGCCACAGCAAGGGCGTGATCGAGCGGGTGCGCTGGGTCAAGCAGAACTACCCGGACGTGGAGGTGATCGGCGGCAACATCGCCACCGGCGGCGCGGCACGCGCGCTGGTCGAGGCCGGCGCCGACGCCGTGAAGGTCGGCATCGGCCCGGGCTCGATCTGCACCACCCGCATCGTGGCCGGCGTGGGCGTGCCGCAGATCACGGCCATCGACAACGTGGCCACGGCGCTGGCCGGCAGCGGCGTGCCGCTGATCGCCGACGGCGGCATCCGCTACTCGGGTGACATTGCCAAGGCCATCGCCGCGGGCGCGCAGACGGTGATGGCGGGCGGCATGTTCGCCGGCACGGAGGAGGCGCCGGGCGAGATCGTCCTGTTCCAGGGCCGCAGCTACAAGAGCTACCGGGGCATGGGCTCGATCGGCGCGATGCAGCAGGGCAGCGCCGACCGCTACTTCCAGGAAGCCACCACCGGCAACCCGAATGCCGACAAGCTGGTGCCCGAAGGCATCGAGGGCCGCGTGCCGTACAAGGGCTCGCTGGTGTCCATCATCTACCAGCTGGCCGGCGGCATCCGCGCCGCCATGGGCTACTGCGGCTGCGCCAGCATCGAGGAGATGCGCGGCAAGGCCGAATTCGTCGAGATCACCTCGGCCGGCATGCGCGAGAGCCACGTGCACGACGTGCAGATCACCAAGGAAGCGCCGAACTACAGGGCGGATTGAGCCTCATGGCGGCCGGCGGGCAACCGGCGCATCGAGTCCGGCGCGGGAAGGCCCAGACCGGGGTCCCGGGCGCGACATCGAAGCCGCAGTCGCCCGGGCGCCCAATGCGGGCGGGGCGGCTGCCATCACAACCGACATGCAACACGACAAGATCCTCATCCTCGATTTCGGCTCGCAGGTCACGCAGCTGATCGCCCGGCGCGTGCGCGAGGCGCACGTGTATTCGGAGGTCCACCCCTGCGACGTCGGCGACGAATGGGTGCGCCGGTACGCCGCCGACGGCCGCCTCAAGGGCGTGATCCTTTCGGGCAGCCACGCCAGCGTGTACGAGGAGAGCACCGACAAGGCGCCGCAGGCGGTGTTCGAGCTGGGCGTGCCGGTGCTGGGCATCTGCTATGGCATGCAGACCATGGCCCACCAGCTCGGTGGCAAGGTCGAGGGCGGGCACAAGCGCGAATTCGGCTTTGCAGCGGTGCGCGCCCGCGGCCACACCGAGCTGCTGCGCGACATTGCCGACTTCACGACCTCCGACGGCCACGGCATGCTCAACGTGTGGATGTCCCATGGCGACAAGGTCGCCGAGCTTCCGCCCGGCTTCAGGCTGATGGCCTCGACCGACAGCTGCCCGATTGCCGGCATGGCCGACGAGGCCCGCAGGTTCTATGCCCTGCAGTTCCATCCCGAGGTCACGCACACGGTGCAGGGCCGCGCGATCCTGGAGCGCTTCGTGCTGGGCATCTGCCAGGCCCGGCCCGACTGGGTGATGCGCGACCACGTCGCGGAGGCGGTGGAGGCGATCCGGCGGCAGGTCGGCGACGAGGAGGTGATCCTGGGGCTGTCGGGCGGCGTCGACTCCTCGGTGGCGGCCGCCCTGATCCACCGCGCGATCGGCGACCAGCTGACCTGCGTGTTCGTCGACCACGGCCTGCTGCGTCAGGACGAAGGCGACACGGTGATGGACATGTTCGCCGGCAAGCTGCACGCCCGGGTGGTGCGGGTCGACGCGAGCGAGCTGTTCCTGGGCCAACTGGCCGGAGTCGCCGACCCCGAGCAGAAGCGCAAGATCATCGGCGGCCTGTTCGTCGACGTATTCAAGGCCGAGGCCGCGAAGATCAGGCAGTCCCACGCGCGGCACGTCGCCTGGCTGGCGCAGGGCACGATCTACCCGGACGTCATCGAGTCGGGCGGCGGCAAGAGCAAGAAGGCGGTCACCATCAAGAGCCACCACAACGTGGGCGGCCTGCCCGAGCAGCTGGGGCTCAAGCTGCTGGAGCCGCTGCGCGACCTGTTCAAGGACGAGGTGCGCGAGCTGGGCGTGGCGCTGGGGCTGCCGCCGGAGATGGTGTACCGCCATCCCTTCCCCGGCCCGGGGCTGGGCGTGCGCATCCTGGGCGAGGTGAAGAAGGAGTACGCCGACCTGCTGCGCCGCGCCGACGCGATCTTCATCGAGGAACTGCGCAACGCCCGCGACGACAAGACCGGCAGGAGCTGGTACGACCTGACCAGCCAGGCCTTCGCCGTGTTCCTGCCGGTCAAGAGCGTGGGCGTGATGGGCGACGGCCGCACCTACGACTACGTGGTGGCGTTGCGCGCCGTGCAGACCAGCGACTTCATGACCGCCGACTGGGCCGAGCTGCCCTATGCGCTGCTGAAGAGGGTGTCGGGCCGCATCATCAACGAGGTGCGCGGCATCAACCGCGTGACCTACGACGTGTCCAGCAAGCCGCCGGCCACGATCGAGTGGGAGTAGGGTGCGGCATGGCTGCGATGCGCACTTCGCATCACTGAGTGCGCGGCGGGCGGCTACAGTGCGCCTGGAGGAGCCTGAGCCATGTACCTGCCCCCGCAATTCGCCGCCAGGGACCCGCAACTCGCGGCCACGCTGATCCGCGAAAACCCCCTGGCCAGCCTGATCTCCTGCGACGACGAGGGGCTGCCCTTCGTCTCGCACCTGCCGCTGCACCTGGACGCTCGGGAGGATGGCCGCGTCCTGCTCGGCCACTGTGCGCGGGCCAACCCGCACTGGCGCTACCTGCAGGCGCGGCCGCGCGCCCTGGTCACCTTCCTGGGCCCGCACGCCTACCTCTCGCCCAAGGTCTACCCCGACCTGCAGCGCGTCCCGAGCTGGAACTACGTCGCGGTGCACTGCACGGTGCAGGCGCGCCTGGTCGACGACGCCGCCGGCAAGGACCGGCTGCTCAAGAAGCTGATCGCCGACCACGAGCCGCCCTACGCGCAGCAGTGGCGCAGCCTGTCCGAGGATTTCGCCGGCAAGCTGCTGGCCGGCATCGTGGGCTTCGAACTGCAGGTGAGCGACCTGCAGTGCAAGCTCAAGCTGAACCAGCATCGGCCCGAATCGCACGCGGCGCTGAAGACGGCCTACGCCGGCGGGAACGAGCGCGAGCGCGAGTTGGCGAACTGGATGGAACGGATCGGCATTCCGGGCTGAAGCATGAGCACCGGGCAAGACGCCAGCTTCATGCAAGCGGCCCTGGAGCAGGCCCGCCTGGCCCAGGCCGCCGGCGAGGTGCCCGTGGGCGCCGTGGTGGTCCACCAGGGCCGGGTGATCGGCCGCGGCTTCAACCGGCCCGTCGCCGCGCACGACCCCTCGGCCCATGCGGAGATCCTGGCGATGCGCGAGGCCGCTGCCGCGCTCGGCAACTACCGCCTGGACGGCTGCGAGCTGTTCGTGACGCTGGAGCCCTGCGCCATGTGCAGCGGAGCGATGCTGCACGCGCGGCTGGCACGGGTGGCGTTCGGCGCCGCCGACCCCAAGACCGGCGCCGCCGGCTCGGTGCTGGACCTGTTCGCCGAGCGTCGCCTGAACCACCGCACGCAGGTGCAGGGTGGCGTGCTGGCCGCGGAATGTGCCCGGCTGCTGTCCGACTTCTTCCTCCGGCGCCGCCAGGAGAGCCGCATGAACAACCAGCCCCTGCGGGACGATGCCCTGCGCACGCCCGATGAGCGCTTTGCCGGCCTGCCGGACTATCCCTGGGCGCCGAACTACGTCAGCGACCTGCCGTCGCTCGCCGGCCTGCGCATGCACTACCTCGACGAGGGCCCGCGGGAGGCGCCTTTCACCTGGCTGTGCCTGCACGGCAACCCGTCCTGGAGCTACCTGTACCGCCGGATGATTCCGGTGTTCCTCGCCGCGGGGGATCGCGTCGTGGCGCCCGACCTCATCGGCTTCGGCCGGAGTGACAAGCCCAAGAAGGACGGCTTCCACGGCTTCGCGTGGCATCGCCGGGTGCTGCTGGAATTCGTCGAGCGCCTGGACCTCGACCGGATCGTGCTGGTGGTGCAGGACTGGGGTGGGCTGCTCGGCCTGACGCTGCCCATGGAGGCGCCAGCCCGCTACCGCGGCCTGCTGGTGATGAACACCCTGCTGGCCACCGGCGACGCGCCGCTCAGCCCGGGCTTTGTCGCCTGGCGCGAAATGTGCGCGAAGAACCCCGAGTTCGGCGTCGGCCGGCTGTTCGCGCGCGGCAATCCGCACATGACGGCGCAGGAGTGCGCGGCCTACGACGCGCCTTTCCCCGATCGGGGCCACCGCGCGGCGCTGCGCGCCTTTCCGGCCATGGTGCCGGAACGGCCCGACTCCGAGGGCGCAGAAGTGTCGCGGCGCGCACGCACGTTCTGGCGCAACGAGTGGCAGGGCCGCAGCCTGATGGCGATCGGCGTGCAGGACCCCGTGCTCGGCGTGCCGGTGATGCAGGCGCTGCGCCAGGAGATCCGCGGCTGCCCCGAGCCGATGCGGGTGGAGCAGGGCGGGCACTTCGTGCCGGAGCACGGCGACGCGGTGGCGCGACAGGCAGTGGGATACTTCCACGCCTGATGAGCCACATCTACGTCTACTCCCCATCCAGCGCCGTGCGCGACAAGGCCGCCGTGCGGCGCGGCATCGCACGGCTGAAGGCCGCTGGCCACGAGGTCGAACTGGATCCGGCGACCTTCGCCACCCACATGCGCTTTGCCGGCGACGACGACACGCGCCTGGCGGCGATCGGCCGCGCCGCCGCCAGCGGCGCCGACGTCGCGCTGATCACGCGCGGGGGCTACGGGCTGACCCGCTTGCTGCCGCGACTGCCGTACAAGGCGATCGACCAGTCGGTGCGCAAGGGCATGCGCTGGGTCGGCCTGAGCGACTTCACCGCGTTCCAGTGCGCGGTGCTGGCCAGGACCGGGACCGTGACCTGGGCCGGCCCGGCGGTCGGCGAGGACTTCGGCACCGAGGGCGAGCCCGACGAGGTGATGCAGGCCTGCTTCGGCGACCTGGTGAGCGGGCAGGGCGAGGGCGCCGGCTGGCGGCTGCCGGTGTCCGAGCGGGTCGAGGCCATGCGCCCCGTGCACGGCGTGCTGTGGGGCGGCAACCTGGCGATCCTGGTCACGCTGGCCGGCACGCCCTGGCTGCCGCGCATCGAAGGCGGCATCCTGTTCATCGAGGACGTGCACGAGCACCCCTACCGCGTGGAACGCATGCTGACGCAGCTGCTGTACGCCGGCGTGCTGGGCCGGCAGAAGGCCATCGTCTTCGGCCACTTCACCAACTACAAGCCGGCGCCGCACGACAAGGGGTTCAAGCTCGGCACGGTGATCGACTGGCTGCGCAGCCAGGTGCGCGCGCCGGTCTTCACCGCCCTGCCGTTCGGCCATGTGCCCACCAAGGTCGCGCTGCCGGTCGGCGCCGAAGTGCACCTGGCCGTGGAGGGCCGCGACGCGTTCCTGCTCTGGGGCCACCGGCACTGAGCGACGGGCCGGTCGCCACCCGCTCGCGCGGGGACGGGCGGCTACCCCAGCAAGGGGCTCGGCCGGGTCGCCAGACCGGGGGGCAGCAGCCCTTTGAAGAGGCCGGTGATGCGGGCGACCTGCTCGCGTGCGGCAGTCTCCCCGTGGCGCGCGGCCAGGGCCGCCATCAGGTCGCCGCGCAGGTACCACAGGCCCTGGATCTCGCCGGCATAGCGAATGCGGCGCATGAGATGCGGGAACTCCTGCGACCCGCTGTCGCCGATCAGCTCGAGCATCGCTTCGCGGATGTCCTCCAGGCGGTTGTCGAGGGTCGATGCGCTCGGCGGCTGCGAATGCCCGAGCAGGCCGTACAGGCTGTTGCGGAGGTTGGCCTTGAACCAGCGCATGGTCGTTGTTTTTTCTGGTGATGCAGTTGGAAGGGACAAGGTAGGCGGCATCGCCCACCGGCACAAGCGTGGAATCCACAGGTTTGCGCCAAAACGCGACAGCGTCATGACGACGATGGTTACGAGTCGTGAACAGGGCTCTCGATAAGTTTCAGGGCCCGGGGCGATGCAGCGGGACGCCGCCCCCCAACCCCCGGATGCGCCGTGCTTTGCTAGAGTGATCCGGCCTAGCCGCCCGTGCCGATGCAGCCGTTTTCGTTCCCGCCACCCGCCCACGCCCCGGCATCCCGTGCCGCGCCGCCTGCGGGCGCGCGCGAGGCGGCATGAACGGAAGGCCGCCGGTGCCTGCCCCGGGCCGGCCGGGCCCGGGCGGCGCTCCCGGGCTGCCGCCGCGGATCCCGCCGCGCAAGGCCTGGCTGATCTTCGTCGCCATCGTGCTGGGCAACTACCTGCTCGTGCGCCTGCTGTTTCCCGGGGCAGGCGAGCCAATGACGGTGCCCTACACGGTGTTCAAGGCCGAGGCGGGCAAGCGCAACGTGGAAGTGATCTACAGCCGCGGCACCAGCATCGAAGGTCGATTTGCCGCACCGGTGACCTGGCCGCCCGCGGCCGCGGCGAACGCGGCGAGCCAGGAGGACAAGCCGCTCGCGCCCCGCCAGTGGCAGCAGCAGGCCACGCCGCGGACGTCGGCGGTCTTCACCACCGAGCTGCCCGCCTTCGTGGACCCGGGGCTGGAGCAGTTCCTGATCGACCATGGCGTGGAGATCAGCGCCGTGCCGATCCGCGAAGGCAGCGCCTGGGCCACCCTGCTGTTCGGGTTCGGGCCAGCCATCCTGATCATCGCGTTCTATGTCTGGCTGTACCGCCGCGCCTCGCAGGGCACCGGGATCGGCGGCATGGGCGGGCTGATGGGCATCGGCCGCAGCAAGGCCAGGCGCTACGACACGGAGGGCGACCACCGCGTGACCTTCGATGACGTGGCCGGCATCGACGAGGCCGAGAACGAACTGGTCGAGGTGGTGGACTTCCTCCGGTCGCCCGACAAGTACACGCGCCTCGGCGGCACGGCGCCCAAGGGCGTGCTGCTGGTCGGCTCCCCGGGAACCGGCAAGACCCTGCTGGCCAAGGCGGTGGCGGGCGAGGCGGGGGTGCCGTTCTTCTCCATGAGCGCGGCCGAGTTCGTCGAGATGATCGTGGGCGTGGGCGCCGCGCGCGTGCGTGACCTGTTCAAGCAGGCGCGCGAACACGCGCCCGCCATCATCTTCATCGACGAGATCGACGCGATCGGCCGCGCCCGCGGCCCAATGGCGATCGGCGGCGCCAGCGAGCAGGAGCAGACCCTGCAGCAGATCCTGACGGAGATGGACGGCTTCACCGGGCGGGAAGGCATCATCGTGCTGGCGGCCACCAACCAGCCCGACGTGCTGGATCGCGCGCTGCTGCGGCCCGGCCGGTTCGACCGCCGGGTGGTGGTGAACCTGCCCGACAAGGTCGGGCGCGAGGCCATCCTCAAGGTCCACACGCGCAAGGTGCCGCTGGCGGCCGACGTGCACCTGGAGGAGCTGGCGTCGGCCACGCCCGGGTTCTCGGGCGCCGACCTGAAGAACCTCGCCAACGAGGCGGCGCTGCTGGCGGCCCGGCGCGAGGAGCGGGAAGTGCGGCACAAGGACTTCCTGGACGCACTGGAGAAGATCGTCCTCGGCCCCGAGCGTCCGCTCCTGCTCGGCCCCGAGGACCGCGAGCGCATCGCCTACCACGAGAGCGGCCACGCCATCCTGGGGCTGCTGGTGCCGGGCGCCGACCCGGTGCACCGCGTCAGCATCGTGCCGCGCGGCCAGGCGCTGGGGGTGACCTACCAGCGTCCCGCCACCGACCGCTACAACTACCCCGAGGCCTACCTGCGGGCGCGCATCGTCGGCATGCTCGGCGGCCGCGCCGCGGAGGAGGTGGTGTACGGCACCCGCACCACCGGCGCGGAGAACGACATCGAACAGGCCACGCAGGTCGCCCGCGGCATGGTGACGCGCTGGGGCATGAGCGACGCCGTCGGCATGGTGCAGCTGGCGCCGCGCCAGAACCCCTACCTGGGCGGCCCTGCCGGATTCACGGGCGACAAGCCTTTCAGCGAGGCGACGGCGCGCCTCATCGACGCCGAGGTCAGCCGCATCATCAACGAGTGCCACGAGGAGGCCAAGCGCCTGCTGCGTGCGCACCGGCCGGCGCTCGATGCGCTGGTCGCGGCGCTGCTGGAGCGCGAGACGGTCGGCGAGCAGGAGATCCTGCAGGTCACCGGCCTGCCGCCGGCGCCGGAACTGCCGGGCCGGCCGCTGCCGGCCTGAGGGGCCGGGCGTGCTTCTCCAGCCCGGCCGCAACTGCTGGCGCATCGAACGGGCCCGCCGGCTGGCCTTCCTGGTGGACGGCGCCGACTACTTCGCGGCCGTCCGCTCGGCGATCGCACGCGCCCGCCACAGCGTCTTCATCCTGGGCTGGGACATCGACACCGACGTCGAACTGGTCCCCGGCGGACCCGACGACGGCTGGCCGCGCGCGCTCGGCCCCTTCCTGCAGGAGGTGGTGCGGCGCAACCGCGAACTGCGCATGTACGTGCTGTGCTGGGATTTCGCGGTGGTCATGGCGGGCGATCGCAAGTGGTACCCGCTGTACAAGCTCGGCTGGCGCGCCGGTCCGCGGCCCCGCCTGCGTTTCCAGCTCGACGCGCGCCACCCGCCCAGCGCGTCGCACCACCAGAAGGTGATCGTGGTCGACGACGCGGTGGCCTTCGTAGGCGGGCTGGACCTGACCCACGGGCGCTGGGACACGCCCGAACACCGGCGCGAACAGCCGTACCGGCTGGACGTGCAGGGGCGGCAGGCCCGCCCCAACCACGACGTGCAGGCCGTGGTCGATGGCGACGTGGCGCGCGCGCTGGGGGAGCTGTGTCGCCAGCGCTGGGAGCGCCTGGGGGAGCGGACCCTGCCGCCGGGCAGCGCCGTGGCGCACGATCCGTGGCCGCCGCACGTGCGGCCGGCGGTGACCGACCTGCCCGTGGCGATCGCCCGCACCGACCCGGGCTGGCCGTCGTGGCCGGCGGTGGAGGAGATCCGCCAGTTGTACCTGGATGCGATCGCGGCGGCACGCGCCACGCTGTACCTGGAGAACCAGTACTTCAGCTCCAGCGGGATCGGCAGCGCGCTGGAGGAGCGGCTGCGCGGGCCGCAGCCGCCCGACGTGCTGGTGGTCTCGCGCCTGACGGAGGAGGGCTGGCTGGAGGCGCGCACCATGGGCGCGCTGCGCGCGCGGCTGCACCAGCGGCTGGAGGCCGCCGACGAGCACGACTGCTACCGCCTTTTCTACCCGTACGTCCCGGGGCTGCAAGCCGAGCAGCTGCTCAACGTGCACAGCAAGGTGCTGGTGGTGGACGACGAGCTGTGCAGCGTGGGCTCGGCCAACTTCAACAACCGGTCGATGGGCTTCGACACCGAGTGCAACCTGGCGATCGAGGCGGGCGGCGACGAGCGGATCCGTCAGGCGATTGCGGGCCTGCGCAACCGCCTGCTGGCCGAGCACCTGGACAGCACCCCGGAGGCGTTGGCCGGCGCGATTGCGCGGCACGGCGGCCGGCTGGTGCCGGCGGTGGAATCGCTGCGCGTGCCGGGCCGCACGCTGCTGCCGATCGACCCGCCGATCACGCCCGAACTGGAAGTCATCCTGCCGGCCAGCGCGCTGATCGACCCCGAGCGGCCCGCCGATCCGGAGGTCCTGATGCAGGAGTTCGTGCCGCCGGACCTTGCGCGCCCGATGGCCAGCCGGGTGGTCGGCTTCGCGTTCGTGCTGTTCGGGCTTGCGGTCTTCGCGATGGCCTGGCGCTGGACGCCCCTGCGCGAATGGCTCTCGCCCGAGCCCCTGTTCCGGCTGGCGGATGCGCCTGCCGCGCCGCTGGCCCTGCTGGGCGGGTACGTGCTGGCCGGCCTGCTGGGGGTGCCGGTGTCCCTGCTGATCGTCGCCACCTGCTTCGCCTACGACCCGCTGGCAGCGGCGCTGTTCGCCGGGGCCGGCTCGATGCTCAGCGCCGCGGTCAACTACGCGGCCGGCCGCCTGATCGGCCGCGGCGCGGTGCGCCGCATCGCCGGTGCCCGGTTGAACGAGATCACGCGCCGACTGGCGCGCAACGGGCCGCTGGCGATCGCCGCGCTGCGGCTGCTGCCGATCGCGTCGTTCCCCAAGCTGAACCTGGTGGCGGGTGCCTCGCGCGTGCGGCCGCGCGACTTCCTGATCGGAACCGCCGTCGGCCTGCTGCCGCCGATCCTGCTGGCACTGCTGCTGGCCGGCCGTGTGCGCGACGTGCTGGAAGAGCCCGACGGGTTGCGCTGGTCCCTGCTGGCCCTGGCCGTGCTGGCCGTGGCCGGCCTGGTGCTGGCGGTCTGGCGCCGCTTCGGCGTGGCGAGCTACGGGTCCACGGCGCGCTGAGCGGGGCGGCTCAGAACAGCATGTTCGGCAGCAGCAGCGTCACCGCGGGCACGTAGGTGATGAAGATCAGGAAAGCCAGCAGCACCAGGGTCCAGGGCAGGGCGGCACGCGCCACGGCCATGATGGACATGCGCGTGATGCCGGCGGTGACGAACAGGTTCAGGCCGACCGGCGGCGTCACCATGCCGATCTCCAGGTTCACCACCATGATGATGCCCAGGTGGACCGGGTCGATGCCCAGCTGGGTGGCGATCGGGAACAGGATGGGCGCCAGGATCAGGATGATGCCGGTGGGCTCCATGAACATGCCGGCGATCAGCAGCAGGATGTTGACCACCACCAGGAACTGCCAGGCCGGCATGCCCCAGCCAACGATGGTCTCGGCGATGGTCTGCGGAATGCGCTCGGTGGTCAGCACGTGTGCGAACAGCAGCGCGTTGGCCACGATGAACATCAGCATGATCGTGACCTTGCCCGACTCCAGCAGCACGCGCGGGACGTCGCGCATGCCGATGTCGCGGTAGACGAACACGGCGATGATGAACGCATACACGGCCGCGACCGCCGCGGCTTCCGTCGGCGTGAAGATGCCGCCGTAGATGCCGCCCAGGATGATCACCACCAGCAGCAGGCCCCAGAGCGAATCGCGCCCCGAGGTCAGCATGTCGCGCATCGATGCCGCGGGCTGCCTTGGCAGGTCCAGCATGCGGGCCCGCACGTAGATGGCCACCATCAGCATGAGGCCGAGCAGGAGGCCCGGGATCACGCCGGCCATGAACAGCTTGCCGACGGACGTTTCGGTTGCCGCGCCATAGACCACCATCACGATGGACGGCGGGATCAGGATGCCCAGCGTCCCGGCGTTGCAGATCACGCCGGCGGCGAAGTTCTGCGGATAGCCGGCCTTGACCATGCCCGCGATCACGATGGAGCCGACCGCCACCACCGTGGCAGGGGAGGACCCCGATACCGCGGCGAACAGCATGCAGGCCATCACCGAGGCCATGGCCAGCCCGCCGCGCAGGTGCCCGATGCAGGCATTGGCGAAGCGGATCATGCGGCGCGCCACGCCGCCGGTGGTCATGAACGCGCCGCCCAGGATGAAGAAGGGGATGGCCAGCAGCGTGTAGTGCTCGGAGGTCTCGTACAGCTTGAGCGAGAGCGAGGCCAGCGAGTCCTGCGCGAACAGCATGATGGTCGCGAGCGAGGACAGGCCCAGCGCGATGGCGATGGGCATGCCCAGCACCATCAGCACGAACAGCAGGATGAACAGGACGGCGATGGTCACTTGCGCACCTCCGCCGCTTCTTCTTCCTGCATCTTCAGCGCTTCCTGCGCCTCATCGCCCAGCAGGTGGGCTTCCTGGCCCGTGGCCAGCCGCCACAGCACCTGGGCGAACCGGAAGGCCAGCAGCGCGAAGCCCAGCGGCACCACCAGTCGGGGAATCCACTGCGCGACCGGGATGTCCTGCATCAGGATGCCGACGTCGTACATCTTGCTGACGTACTGCCAGCCGCCCCAGGTGACGATCAGGGCATAGACGATGCACAGCGCGGCAGCGATCGAGCCCACGATGCGCGCCGGTTTCGCGCCCAGTGCCTTGACCAGCACGTCGACGCCGATGTGGGCGCCGACGCGCACACCGTAGGACATGCCGATGAAGATCAGCCAGGCGAACAGGACGCCGGTCAGCTCCAGGGCCCACACGAAGCTGTAGTTGAACACGTACCGGGCGACCACCTGCATGAAGGTGACCACGGTCATGGCCGCCATCAGGACGATGACCAGGCCTTCCTCAAAATATTCGAGCCAGCGCATGGGCAAAAAAAGGGCCCGGGAACCGGGCCTTTCCTGTGTGGTTTCCTTACTTGTTCGACTTCGATGCGGCGGCGATCAGGTCGGCGCCGATATCCCCTTCGAACTTCTTCCACACCGGCTCCATGGCCTTGCGCCAGGCGGCCACGTCTTCCTTGGACAGCTTCTGGATCTTGGCCTTGCCGGCGTCGGCGATCTTCTTCTTGTCGGACTCGTTGATGTCGGCAGCCAGCTTGTTGGCGTGCGCGGTCGCTTCCGCCATCGACTCGGACAGGCCCTTGCGCACGTCGGCGGGCAGGCCGTCCCACCACTTGGCGTTGGTCACGACCATGTAGTCGATCACGCCGTGGTTGGTTTCGGCAATGGTCTTCTGCACCTCGTGGAACTTCTGCGAGTAGATGTTGGACCAGGTGTTCTCCTGGCCGTCCACCACCCCGGTCTGCAGCGCCTGGTAGACCTCGGCGAAGGCCATCTTCTGCGGATTGGCGCCGAGCGCGCGGAACTGCGCCTCCAGCACGTCGGAGGCCTGGATGCGGAACTTCAGGCCCTTGACGTCCTCGGGCCGGGTGAGCTTGTCGCGGTTGGTCGACAGCTGCTTCATGCCGTTGTGCCAGTAGGCCAGGCCGCGCAGGCCGCGCCCGACCATCGCGTCGAGCAGCGCCTTGCCCTGCGCGCTGGACTGGAAGTGGTCCACGGCCTCCAGGTCGTCGAACATGAAGGGCAGGTCGAACACCTGGATCTTCTTGGTGTAGCGGTCGAACTTGGACAGGGAGGGCGCGATGAAGTGCACGTCGCCGAGCAGCAGGGCTTCCATTTCCTTGGCGTCGCCGAACAGCTGCGAGTTGGGGAACACCTGCACCTGGACCTTGCCGGCCAGCTTCTTCTCGGCCAGTTCCTTGAACTTGAGGGCGCCCTGGCCCTTGGGCGTCTGGTCGGCCACCACGTGGCTGAACTTCACGACCAGGGGCGATTGAGCCGAAGCCATGAACGGGACGGCCACGGCGCCGGCCACGGCTGCGCCGGTGACCAGGACTTTGCGTCGCGAAGGATGGGTGATCGTCATGCTGCTCTCCTTGTGTTGAGGTGTTCGACGTGCTCAGAACCCGCACATCCTAGGCAAATCGGCCTCGGGCCGCTGCGGGGGAAGTACTTAGGCGCGTCCTAGGGCTTGTGCGGAGCGCCAGGCGCGCGCGCCAGCAGCGGACCCACCCGCGGCCAGCGCGCGACCAGCCACAGGGCGTCCACGGCAGCCCGCATCTCCCGCGCGTCGGCACCGCCGCTCCAGGCCGCCAGCTGCAGCGCCTTGGCGGTGATCTCGTCGCGGCTGAGCGTGTTGCCCGGGTCGCCCTTGGGGTCATCGATACGCCCGTGCAGCACGCGGCCGTTGCGCGTGTGGACTTCGACCTTGCCGATCCAGCGCTGCGGATAGGCCGCATCCACCTCGGGGTCCAGTTCCATCGTCACGCGATCGCGCAGCGCCTGCGTCGGCGCATCGAGGTAGTGCTCGTCGAACTCGCGCAGCCCGGCGTGTCCGAAGCGCGCGGCGAGCGCGAGCACGGTGCCCATGGAGAACTTGCTCTGGTGCACGCTGGCGGGGTGCTTGACCGGGCCCAGCACGTCGATGGCCCCCTGGTGAACGCGGGCCACGACCCGCTCGATGTCCTCGGGATTCAGCGTGTCGCGCTGCATCACCTGCAGCAGCGCGTCGGCGGCCGGGTGCGTGTGGCGGCAGCTCGCGTGGTACTTGAACGAGGTCTCGGCCAGGGCCCAGCGCGTGCCCAGGCGGTCGTCCAGGCGCGACGGGTCGGCGTCCGACGACATGCCCGCGGCCATACCCTGCGGGCCTTCCAGGATCTCCGCCGCGCCGGTGAAGCCGTCCTTGGCGATCCACGCGGCCATCAGGCCGGCTGCCGCCGCATGGGCCGTGTGGAGCTGCTTGCTGTCGGCCGCCGTGCGCAGGAACTCCCACAGGCCGGCAGCCTGGGTGCCCGCGGAGCCGAACGCATGCCGCATGCGGGCCGCATCGAGCCCGAGCAGGTGGCCGGCGGTGGCGGCGGCGGCCAGCGTGCCGGCCGTGCCGGTCGTGTGGAAGACCTTGTAGTGCGAGCGGCCGAGGAACTCGCCGACGCGGATGCCGACCTCGTAGCCCGCAACGGCCGCCGCCAGCAACTGCCGGCCACTGGCGCCGCGCGCCTGCGCCAGCGCCAGTGCGACCGGAAAGACCACGGTGGCCGGATGGAACACCGAGCCGTTGTGCACGTCGTCCTGCTCGGCGACGTGCGAAGCAGCGGCGTTGGCCATGGCCGCGAAGTAGGGCGAGGTGAAGCTGCGCCGCACCAGCAGCTCCGCGCCACCGTCCGGCCCCTGGGCCGGGCCCATCGAGCTGGCGAAATCGGCAATGGTCTCGACCGGCCGGGAGCCCTTGCCGGCCACCGCCGACCCGAACCAGTCGACCAGCAGGTCTTCGGCTTTTTGCACCACGGCCGGCGGGATGCTTTCGAATGTCAGGCCGGCGGCAAACGCGGCCAGTTCGGCGGTTCGGGAGGTCATGCTCGTGTTCCTGGTGGGTCGGTCAGATGGCGCCGCCCTGGCGCAGCGCGTCGATCTCGGCATCGCCCAGGCCCAGTTCGCGCAGGATGGCGTCGGTGTGTTCGCCCAGCGCCGGGATCGGGTCCATGCGGTAGTCGAAGCTGCTGGCGCGGCCGGGCGGCAGCAAGGCGGGCAGGGCGCCGGCCGGCGATTGCACTTCGCGCCAGCGCCTGCGGGCGGCGAGTTGCGGGTGGGCCCACAGCCCCGCCATGTCGTTCATGCGCGCATTGGCGATCTGCGCCTGGTCCAGCCGTTCCAGCACGGCCTGCGTGCTCAGCGTGGCGAAGGCGGCGAGGATCAGTGCCTTGAGATCTTCACGATGTTCGCTGCGCGCGGCGTTGCTGGCAAAGCGCGGATCCACGGCCACGGCGGCATCCTGCAGGACGACTTCGCAGAACAGCTTCCATTCGCGTTCGTTCTGCAGGCCCAGCATCACGGTGCCGCCATCGCCGGCCTGGAAGGGGCCGTAAGGGTAGATGCTCGCGTGCGAGGCGCCGGTGCGCTGCGGCGGCGGCGCACCGTCGAAGGCGTAGTAGAGCGGATAGCCCATCCACTCGGCCAGCGACTCCAGCATGGAGACGTCGACATGGCTGCCTTCGCCGGTCTTGTTGCGCAGCAGCAGGGCCGACAGGATGCCGGTGTAGGCGTACATGCCGGCCGCGATGTCGGCCACCGAGTTGCCGGCCTTGCTGGGCGCCTCGGAGGAGCCGGTGACCGAGAGGAAGCCGGCCTCGCTCTGGATCAGCAAGTCGTAGGCCTTCTTGTCGCGATACGGACCGTCCTCGCCGTAGCCGGAGATGTCGCACACCACCAGCCCCGGGTGTTGCTGCCGCAGGGCCTCGTAGCCCAGGCCCATGCGGGCGGCGGCGCCGGGGGCGAGGTTCTGCACCAGCACGTCGGCGCGCGCGACCAGTTGCCACAGCACGGCGAGAGCGCCGGGCTGCTTGAGATCCAGCGTCAGGCTCTCCTTGGAACGGTTGGTCCAGACGAAGTGCGAGGCCAAACCCTTGACCCGGCTGTCGTAGGCACGCGCGAAGTCACCGACGCCGGGGCGCTCGACCTTGATGACGCGCGCGCCCAGGTCGGCCAGCTGGCGCGTGCAGAACGGCGCCGCGATGGCGTGCTCGAGGGAGACGACGGTGATGCCGTCCAGCGGGCGGGGGGCGGATGCCATGGTGCCCCGTCTCAGAAGGATCGCGGCATCCCGAGCACGTGCTCGGCCACGTAGCTCAGGATCAGGTTGGTGGAGATCGGCGCCACCTGGTACAGGCGGGTCTCGCGGAACTTGCGCTCGACGTCGTATTCGTGGGCGAAGCCGAAGCCGCCGTGGAACTGCAGGCAGGCGTTGGCCGCCTCCCAGGACGCCTTGGCGGCCAGGTACTTGGCCATGTTGGCCTCGGCGCCGCAGGGCTGGCCGGCATCGAACAGGCGGCAGGCCTTGAAGCGCATCAGGTTGGCGGCCTCCACCTCGATGTAGCTCTCGGCGATCGGGAACTGCACGCCCTGGTTCTGCCCGATCGGGCGGCCGAACACCATGCGCTCGCCCACGTACTTCGTCACCCGGTCGAGGAACCAGTAGCCGTCGCCGATGCACTCGGCCGCGATCAGCGTGCGCTCGGCGTTCAGCCCGTCCAGGATGTACTTGAAGCCCTGGCCTTCCTGCCCGATCAGGTTGTCGGCCGGAATCTCCAGGTTCTCGAAGAACAGCTCGTTGGTCTCGTGGTTGACCATGTTGGCGATCGGCCGCACGGCCATGCCGCTCTTCTCGGCCTGGCGCAGGTCGACCATGAAGATCGACATGCCCTCGGACTTCTTCTTCACCTCGGCCAGCGGCGTGGTGCGCGCCAGCAGGATCATCCAGTCGGAGTGCTGGATGCGCGAGATCCAGACCTTCTGGCCGTTGACGACATAGCGGTCGCCCTTCTTCACGGCGGTGGTCTTGATCCTGGTGGTGTCGGTGCCGGTGGTCGGCTCGGTCACGCCCATGGACTGAAGGCGCCACTCGCCGGAGGCGATCTTCGGCAGGTATTTCTGCTTCTGCTGCGGCGAGCCGTGCCGCAGCAGCGTGCCCATGTTGTACATCTGGCCGTGGCAGGCGCCGGCGTTGCCGCCGCTGCGGTTGATCTCCTCCATGATCACCGAGGCCTCGGCCAGGCCCAGGCCGGAGCCGCCGTAATCGGCGGGGATCAGCGCCGCCAGCCAGCCGGCCTTGGTCAGCGCATCGACGAAGGCCTCGGGATAGGCGCGCTCGCTGTCCACCTGGCGGTGGTACTCGGGTGGAAAGTCCGCACACAGCGCACGCACGGCGTCGCGGATCTCCTGGTACTCGTCGGGGGTGTTCTTCATCGGGGAGTCTTCGTTTCGTCAGGCAAGCGTGGCCGTGGCCTGCATGGTCAGCCAGCCTTCATGGTCCTGCGCCCAGAGCCGCACGGATCCGCCGTCGGACGAAGGCCGGGCCTTCACCTGGAAGGGGTTCAGGTCGAAGGTGGGCCGCACGGCCTTGAACTCGAATCGGCGCACGAACGCCTGCGGCGCGTGCCGCCGCACCAGTTCGACCAGCAGGGTGGCGATGAGCGGACCGTGCACGACCAGGCCCGGGTAGCCCTCGTCTTCGGTGACGTGGCGGCGGTCGTAGTGGATGCGGTGGCCGTTGAAGGTCAGCGCGGAGTAGCGGAACAGCAGCACCGGGTCGGGGACGATCTCGCGCTGCCAGGGAGCGTCGTGCTCCGCCGCCACCGGCGGCGCAACCGGGTCGCCCGCCTGCGGCATCGCCCGGTACACGATGTCGTGTTCCTCGGTGAGCGACAGGCCGCGTGCGTTGTGGATTTCGTGGCGCACCAGCACGAACAGCAGGTCGCCGCTGCGGCCGGCCTTGTACCGGACGGATTCGATCCGGGAGAGACGCCGGATCGCATCGCCCACGAGCAAGGGGTTGCCGGGCTCCCACTGCAGGCGGCCGCCGGCCCACATGCGGCGCGGCAGCGGCACTGGCGGCAGGAACCCGCCGAGCCGCGCGTGGCCGTCGGCGCCCAGTTCGCCCTGGCGGTGCAGCGGCAGGAAGTACAGCCAGTGCCACAGCGGCGGCAGGGCGCCGGTGGGGACGTCGGAGGAGGGCAGGTCGAGCGTGGCCGACAGGGCCCGGATCGGCACCGGCGTGACGGCATCGTCCAGGGTCTCGGTCCGGCCCACCCAGCCTTGCAGGTGCGCAAGGGTCTGCGCGTCGATGGCGCTCGCGGGCGGAGGGGCACTCATCCCGGGATGGTGCCTCTTCGCGGGGCGCGGCACCATCTGCGAATTTGCAACAGAGCCTTCGGCTAGACTGAAGGCTCTGTCCCTGGCCTGCCTCATCGATGCATTTCGACCTGACCGACCTGCGCCTGTTCGTCACGGCGGCGGAGGAAGGCAATCTCACCCGGGCCGCGGGCCGCCAGCACCTGTCGCTGGCGGCGGCGAGCGCGCGCATCAAGGCGCTGGAGGGGCAGTCCGGCCTGCCGCTGTTCGTGCGCCAGGCGCGCGGCGTCAGCCTGACCCCCGCCGGCGAGGCGTTCCTGCATCATGCGCGCGGCGTGCTGCGTCAGACCGATCGGCTGCGGGCCGACCTGCTGGAATACGGCGACGGGCTGGGCGGCCACGTGCGGGTGTTCGCCAACACCACCGCGGTCACCGATTTCCTGCCGGAGATCCTGCCGGCCTTCCTGGCCGCGAACCCGCGGGTGAACGTGGACCTTCAGGAGAAACCGAACGCTGAGATCCCGCGCGGCGTGCTCGACGGACGCGCCGACCTCGGCATCGTGGCGGGGCCGCTGGACACGCTGGGCCTGCGCACCCTCCACTTCAGCACCGATCGGCTGGTCCTGGTGACCGCGCGCCGGCACCGGCTGGCCCGCCGCAAGCGCATCTCCTTCGTCGAGACGCTGCAGGAGGACGCGGTGGGCATGCACGAGGGCAGCACCCTCCAGGCCTTCCTGGATGCGGTGACACAGCAGATGGGCCGGCGGCTCAAGCTGCGCGTGCAGCTCAGCAGTTTCGAGGCCATGTGCCGGATGATCGGCGCCGGCGTCGGGGTGGGCGTCATGCCCGAAAGTGCGGCGCGGCGCAATCGAGACGCCATGAACCTGGCGCTGGTCGAACTGACGGATGCCTGGAGTGTTCGCGAGCGCTACATCCTGGTGCGCGACCGGGAAGCGCTGCCGGCCTTCGCGCGCGCCCTGGTCGACGCCATCTGCGAGCACTATCGCGCCACCGGACCCGCCATCCCGCTGCTGCGGCCAGTGCGGCAGCACCCCCAGGGGCTCGTGGGAACGGACCTGGCCATCGAACGCGATGGGTAGCTGCCGAGCCGCGCGAGGCCGGGCTGAGCATCGCGCTGGATGGTCCGGTGCCGACTGATGGCGAAGCCGTCCGACGCCGGACGGCTTGCTTTCGGCTCATGCTGGCGGCATGGCATTTCTCCTGGCACTGCAGGGTCCGGATCGCGCAGCCCGGCGCACGGGCATGCGTGCCCATGACGTTCCGCGCGATCCTTCGATCCCGCCGCCGCCCACGCCGCCGCCGACGGGCTCGGAGCCGGAGGTGCGCGATCCGCCTGCACCGGACCAGATTCCGCCGGTCGGGGAACCGCCCAAGCACAGCTGAAGCCCTGGTGTTGCGGCGCGCAGGTGTGCGTCGTGCGACTTCTAAAGAAGGAGACTTGGGTCCGCCAGGGGCCGCACGCAAGAGTGGGCTGCTGTCACAAGGACGAGTGTGTTGGCGTCTTTATAATTTTACATAACGCACATCGTATCAAGTCAAATCAACCAGAGCGGAAGCGCGCCGTGCCAGCCCTCAGGACCACCTACCGCGACGCGATCCCCGACTCAATCGCGGCTGGGCTCCCGTGGCTCCGCGCCGCCGCACTGCGGGTGCGCAGCGCCGGGCCTCGCTTTTCTTGACATCCGCTAATTCCGCAGCGGGCGGCGGAACATGCGCGGCGCTCGTTCGTTTCACGGGCGAGCCTGGATCTTCATCCGCTCGCGCCACGACCTCGAAAAGGCCGCGTGGCGCCTTCCGCAACTCGAGGACAGATCATCATGAACTCCGTCATTCGCTCACCGTACAGCAAGTTCTTCGGGGCGATGGTCGCCGCCGTCGCCCTCACCTGGGGCACGGCGGCGCAGGCCCACTGCGACACGCTCGACGGCCCGGTCGTGAGCCAGGCCCGCCAGGCGCTGGACAGCGGCAACGTCAACCTGGTCCTTGGATGGGTCCAGCAAAAGGATGAGGCCGAGATCCGCCACGCGTTCGAGCGTGCGGTCGCGGTGCGCAAGCACGGTGGAACCGCGAGGGACCTGGCCGACCAGTCGTTCTTCGAGGCGCTGGTGCGGGTGCATCGCGCCGGCGAAGGCGCGCCTTACACCGGCCTGAAGCCCGCCGGCCAGATCGAGCCCGCCGTCGCCGCCGCCGACAAGTCCATCGCCAGCGGACAGCTCAAGCCGGTCGCGCGCATGATCTTCGACGGTGCCGAGCACGGCCTGCACGAGAAGTTCGACCGCGTGCAGGCCACCCGGGCATACAACCCGGACGATGTGCGGGCGGCCCGCGCGCACGTGAACGCCTACGTGGACTACGTGCACTACGTCGAGCGGCTGCACGGGGCGGCCGCCACGGCGGATGCGCACGCCGGAGCCGGCGCGCCCGTGGAAGCTCCGGGCGCGAAGAAGGTCGAACACGCGCACTGAACGAAGCGGCCGCCTCCTTGACACCGATCAAACATGCGAGCGCCGCCGCCTTCCTACGCTATCCACTCCTTCCTGCGGCGCGCGGGCGCGGCGGGGAACCCGATGTCGGTTAACGAGTGCAGCGACGCCGAGCTGGTGGCCAGGTCCCGTGCGGGCGACACGCCCGCTTACGGCGAGCTGGTCCGCCGGCACGAACGCGCACTGAACCGCCACCTGTTCAACCTGACCGGCTCGCGCGAGGAAGCGCGGGAGCTCGCGCAGGACGTGTTCCTCAAGGGATGGGAGGCACTGGGCGAGTCGGATCCCGGCGGCCATGTGCAGGCTTGGCTGTACCGGATCGCATCGAACCTGGCCTTCGACCTGCTGCGGCGCAGGAAAGTGGTGAGGTTCGAGCCGATCGGCGACGACTACGACGTCGTGTCGCCGGACGAAGGGCCCGACAAGCGCCTGCAGTCCAAGCAGGCCATGGCTGCATTGCAGGCCGCGCTGGACAGGCTGCCAGTCGACCTGAAGGAGGTGGTCCTGTTACGCGAAGTCGAAGGACTGAGCTACGGCGAGATCTCTGCCGCCTTGGGCATCAACGATGGGACGGTCAAGTCGAGGCTGGCCCGTGCGCGCGCAGCGCTCGCCGAACGCTACCAGAGGGTCCACTCATGAACATGCAAGCCGGTTGCTGCCCTTCCGATGAAGACCTCTGTTCGCTGTTCGACGGCGAAGCCGGGAACCAGGCCACCCGTCTGCGGCGGCACGTTGCCTGCTGTCCGCGCTGCGGGTCCCGATGGGATGCCTTCGCGCAGCTCCGGCAGGAGCTGGCGCCGCTGCGGCAGAGCGTGGTCGATCCCGGAATCGCCGAGGCCGTCTTGCTTAGCCTGCCGCGCCGCCCGCCACGGCCGCGCCGATGGATGCGCGCTTGGTACGGCGGCCAAGGCTTGTCGCAGTGGGGCACGCGCGTGCTGGGCGGCGTTGCCGCGCTGACGGCCGGCTCCGTGCTGGGGTTGTCGCTGTTCGTGGGCGGTGCGGTGGCGGACCGCTCGGGCATGTCGGTCTTTGCCGCCGAGCCCGTCCGCCAGCTCTGCGCCGGCCTGCCCTCGTGCGGGAGGTGACATGAAGCGCGGAACCCTCGCCTACCTGCTGGCCCTTTCGGTGTTGTTCAACCTGGGCGCGGTGCTCGCGACGGCCTACCAGGTCCACCGCCATGCGAGTGCCGGCCCGGCGGACATCGCCAGCCAGCTGCAGCTCGACCCGGACCAGGCTCGTCGCTGGAAGGAGCTGGAAGCGCCGTTCACGGCCGAGCTGGACGCGGAATGGCAGGAGATCGGCCGGCGACGGGAAGCACTGATCCACGCGATTTTCGCGGCGCAGCCGGATCCGCAGGCGATCGAGGCCAATCGTGCGGCCATCGCAGAGTTGCAGGCGCGGCAGCAAAGGCGCGTCATCGAGCAGCTCCTGCGCGAGCGTGAGTTGCTGCAGCCGCAGCAGCGCGAGGCGCTGGTCCGGTTGCTGCTGCAGCAGCCGCAGCCTGCCGTCGACGAGCGAAACCTGCACGGCGAGTAGCCCGCGCGCGCTCGTTCGCTGCACCCGGCTGGGGCCATCGGCCCGTCCTTCTTGCGGATTTCTTGATCTTTGCTTGGTACACGCAGCATCGGACGAACATTCGCGCGCACGGCTCGTTTCATCATGCGAGCACGAACCGATCGGCTCCTGGACGGCGGGCCAGCCGCCCGCCGTCAGCAACCCAAGACTTGTCCCAAAGGATCGAAATCATGAAAGCAGCAGTCGTCTTCGGCCTACTGGTCGCCACCGCCATGTCCTCCTTCGCCAACGAAGCCAGCGACGAACTCGCCAACCGCACGCCGTACCAGAGCGTGCTTTCCCGCCAGGCGGTGCAGGACGCCTACCTGGCGGCGCGCAAAGCGGGCACCCTGCCGGTGACCAGCGAAGCCGCCTCGCTGCAGACGCCCACCGTTCCCGAGAACGATGAAGCGCGCGCCGAGGCCCGCCGGCAAGCCCTGGAGGCGGCCAGGCAGCGCGTCATCCACGAGCTGATGTGACCCATCGCAAGCCGGGGGCGAGCGACGAAGTGCCCGCAGGCTACCGGGTCGTTCGCGACCCGTTCGCTCCGCTCCCATGCCGTGACTCCGCTTCTCGCCCCGAGGAACAGACCGATGCCATCTCGCATCGCTTCGTTGCGGCATCTGCTGCTGGTTGCCTGCGTGGCTGGATCGACCGTGGGAGCCCACGCCGGCCGCCCACTCGCCGTCGACGACGCGAACGTCAACGAGCCCGGGCGCGGCCAGCTCGAGACCTGGGTTGCCGGGAGCGAGGGGGCCCGCCTGTTCAACGTGGCGCCTGCCTACGCTCCCATCCGCGGGCTCGAGCTCGGCGCCCTGCTCGCGCAGGACAGCGTGGCCAGGCAGACCCTCACGGCCGTGCAGGCCAAGTGGCAGGCCACGCCTTCCGCATCCAGCGGCTGCAATGCCGGCCTGGTCGCGGGCGCCTCGCGGGCCTCCGGGGATGGCAGTGCGGCCTACCTGAACGGACTGCTCACCTGCAATTCCGAGCCGCTCGGCAGCTTCCACTTCAACCTGGGCGCGAGCAAGCCGCGGCACGAGCCCGCTGCGCCCACCTGGGGCGTGGCTTACGAGCGGGAGATCGGGCACGTGACACCGCACATCGAGTGGTTCGGCGCCCGCCACACC
This sequence comes from Ramlibacter sp., assembly GCF_036676645.1. GTDB lineage: Bacteria > Pseudomonadota > Gammaproteobacteria > Burkholderiales > Burkholderiaceae_C > Ramlibacter. The sequence goes on along the minus strand of NZ_JAKFCM010000018.1, from coordinate 50,640 downwards.
CGGCCGACCCTCCAGGCCGGGCTGCGCGGGCTGGTCGCGCCCCTGGTGCAGCTCGACGGTTCGGTCGGCCGCGGCGGCGACCAGACCCTTTTCACCATCGGCCTGAAGTACCAGTTCTGATTCACCATGGACCACCCCACCGATGCCCAGGTGCCGATCCTCGTGCTCACCATGGAACGGATCCAGAGGACGTGGAGCCTGCCCGACGACTGCGAGATCGGGGTGGGCTTCCGGGCCGGCGCGTGCGGGGCCGGTCTCTACGACAGTGAACGAATGCGCGGAATGCTGGAAGCCTCCCCTTGCGGGATGATCGTGGTCGACGCGCAGGGGCGCATCGAGGTCGTGAACCGCGAGGCCGAGCGCCAGTTCGGCTACACGCGCCAGGAACTGGTGGGCATGGAGATCGATGACCTGTTGCCCGAGAGCGAGCGGCGCGCCCATGCAAGACTGCGCGACGGCTATCACGCCGCACCCTGCCATCGTCCCATGGGCGCCGAACGCGAATTGCAGGGCCGCCGCAAGGACGGCTCGGTCTTTCCGGTGCAGGTCGGGCTGAACCCCCTGCAGGGGACGTCTCGTGGCCTCGTGCTCGCATCCGTGCTGGACATCACCGAGCGGCTCGAAGCGCAGAGGGTGGTGCGCGAAGCGGCCCGCCGCAAGGACGAATTCATCGCCGTGCTGGCGCACGAGCTGCGCAATCCGCTGGCGCCGGTCCGCAACGCGCTGGAGATCCTCAAGCGCACCACGGCCGGCGATGCGCAACTGGCACGGCTGCGGGACATCATGGACCGTCAGGTCAGCCACATGACGCGGCTCGTCGATGACCTCCTGGACGTCAGCCGCATCGGCCGCGGCCAGCTGACCCTGCGCGCGGAGCGGTGCGACTTCGCGGCCATCGTCCGCCAGACCGCGGAGGATTACCGCAGCGGCCTCGAAGCCGACGGCCAGCGACTCGTGCTGCACGGATGCGACGGACCCCTGTGGGTTGACGGCGATCCGGTGCGGCTGGCCCAGATGCTGGGCAACCTGCTGGCGAATGCGGGCCGGTTCCGGCAGGGCCCGGGCACCGTGGAAATCCGCGCCCGGGTCGACCCGGCCGCCGGGCTGGTGAGGCTTTCCGTCGCCGACACCGGGATCGGCATGGACGGGCAACTGCTCGAGCGCCTGTTCAACCCGTTCTCGCAAGCCCCCCAGGATCTCGCTCGCACCCAGGGCGGCCTCGGCCTCGGACTGGCAGTGACCAAGGGGATGGCCGAACTCCACGGCGGCAGCGTGCGGGCCGAAAGCGAAGGCCCGGGCCGCGGGGCGTGCTTCACGATCACGCTCCCGCTGGCGCCCGCGGACTGATCACGAGGAGGCGCCCCTGGACAGGTCGTCGATCATGGCGATGCAGTCCCTGGCGAAGCCGATGGTCCGGCCTCCGTCGGCGCAGCGCCGCCCAGCGCCACGTAGAGCGAGACGGTGTCCTGCAGCCGGCGGGCTTGCGCAGCAGCCAGTGCAATCCCCGACTGCTGCGCCTCGCGCGTGGCATCGAGGACCTCCAGGTAGCTGGCTGCTCCCAGGGCGTGGCGCTGGCGGGCCAGCTGCAGCGCGGCCTGGGCGGCGGAATTCGCGACCGCCTGTGACTGCAACGCGTGGGCGTCCTGCTCGACCGAGCGCAGGACATCGGCCACGCCACGCAGGGCTTCCAGGACCACCGTCTGGTAGTTGGCCGCCGCGGCCTCGAACGCCGCCAGCGCGGCACGCTTTTCGGCCGCCAGGCCCGGCCGGAACAGGGGCTGGGTGAGCTGCGCGACCAGCGCCCAGGCGGCCGATCCGCTTCCGAACAGGGCCGCGGTGGACAGGGCCTGGGAACCCGCGCTTGCACTCAGCGTGACCTGCGGGTACAGGGCCGCCACTGCGACCCCGTATTCCGCGCTGGCGGCGCGCAGCAGCGCCTCGGCGCCGCGGATGTCGGGCCGCTGCCGCACCAGTTGCGAAGGCAAGGCCAGGGGCAGCACCGCCGGAAGGACGAAATCATCCAGCGTGAACGCCGGCAGGCCGCCCTCGCCCGGCTCGGCGCCGACCAGGGTGGCCAGCAGGTGCTGGTTGTGCTGGTGTTCCTTGCGCAGCAGGTGCAGGTCGGCGCGGGTCTTCTCCAGCTGGGCCTGGATCGCCAGGACTTCGTTCAGCGCCGCATGCCCCAGCCGCGAGCGCTGCTCCACCAGGCCCAGTTGCTCCTCCTGCGCGGCGACCATGTCCCGGGTGGAGGCGACCTGGCCGGCCAGCCGCGCCTGCGCGATCGCCGTCGCCGCGACGGTGCCGCCCAACGCGAGTTGCGCGGCCTCCAGTTCGTACCGGCGGTAATCCGCGCGGGCCGCCAGTGCCTCCAGCGCCCGCCGATTGCCGCCCGCGAGGTCGAGCGGATAGCTCACCGCGACCGAAGCGCCGTACAGGTCGAACGCCTGCGGGCTGCCGCCGGCGGATCCGGCAGTGCCCGGGCCCGGGCGTTGCCGCTGCGCGGATGCACCTGCGTCCACCTGCGGGAGATGGGCGCCGGCCCGCGCGGCCTGCCGTTCCCGGGCCTGCGCGAGGGTGGCCCGGGCTGCCGCCAGCGTCGGGCTGTTGCGGCTGGCGCGTTCCACCAGCGCGTCGAGCCGGGGGGAGCCGAGGCCGCGCCACCACTGCGCATCGACGGGCGCCTCGGGATCCAGGCGCTGCGCGCCGCCCAGCGCAGTCGCCGGTGCCGACGCCGTCAGGGGGGTGACGGGCGTGGCTGCATAGCCGGCTGACGAAGGCGCTGCCGGCGGCACGAAGTCGGGGCCGGACGCGCACCCGGCCAGGACCAGCATGCAGCCCCATGCAGCAGCGGTGCGACGGCGCGCGGCGCGTGCGATGGATGCCCGGGCGATGCCTGTCATTCGAATCCTCTCCCCTCGCCCGCTTCCTCGTGCGTCACGCCGTCGCGGATGTGGTAGATGCGCCGGAACGTCGGGATGATCTTCTCGTCGTGGGTCACGACGATCACCGCCGTGTCGTACTTGCGCGCCATGTCGTCGAGGATGCGCACCACGGCCATCGCGCGCTCGCTGTCCAGCGGCGCGGTCGGCTCGTCGGCCAGGATGACGGGCGGCCGGTTCACCAGCCCGCGGGCGATGGCCACGCGCTGCTGCTCGCCGCCCGAGAGCTGCGAGGGCATGGCCGCGGCGCGGTGCTGCACGTCCAGGGCCGTGAGCAGTTCCCGCGCCCTGCCCCGGGCTTCGCCGTTGCCGGTGCCGGCCAGCATCGGCAGCAGCGCCACGTTGTCGGTCACGTCCAGGAAGGGGATCAGGTACGGGGCCTGGAACACGAAGCCGATCCGGTCGCGGCGCAGCGCGCGCAGGTCGCGCACCTTCCAGCCGTCGTCGTAGATCACCTCGTCGCCCAGCGTCATGCGCCCGGCGGTGGGGTCGATCACGGCGCCCAGGCACTTGAGCAGCGTGCTCTTGCCCGAGCCGGACGGGCCGATCAGCCCCACCACCTCGCCGGGGGCCACGGCCATGTCCACGCGCTTGAGCGCGTCGACCGCGGTGTCCCCGTGGCCATAGCGCTTGCGCAGGCCCTCGATGCGGATGCCCTTGCCCGCCATGCTCAGCCCCCGATCGCCTCGGCGGGGTCCACCTTCAGCGCCATGCGGATCGCCACCACGCTGGACAGCACGCAGATCGCCAGTACGGCGAGGAAGCCGGCGACCGAGTCCTGCGGCACGAGCAGCACGTGCTTGGGAAACACGGGGGCGGAGAAGGTGGCGGTGATCCTGCCCACGGCGAAGCCGATCACGCCCAGGGCGAGCGCCTGCTGCAGGATCATCCCGGCGATGGTCCGGTTGCGGGTGCCGATCAGCTTGAGCACGGCGATCTCCCGGATCTTGTCCATGGTCAGCGTGTAGATGATGAAGGCGACGATCGCGGCGCTGACGAGCGCCAGGATGACCAGGAACATGCCGATCTGCCGGGCGGACGTCGCGATCAGCTTGCCGACCAGGATCGCTTCCATCTGCGCCCGGGTGTAGACGGTCAGCCGCTTCCAGCGGCGGATGGCGCCGGCGACCTGGTCGGCGTCATGGCCGGGCTCCAGCGTGACCAGGACCGCGTTGACATAGGCGTTGGACGAGCGCGAATCGATGATCGACTCGAGCAGGCCGGGAACCGACGGGCGGTTGAAGTCCGGATTGGCCTCGGTGCGGCGCCGGTCCTTCCGGATCGCATCGTTGTCCTTCAGGAACTGCGCCTCCTGCGCGTCCTTCAGCGGGACGAACACCATCGGGTCGCCGCTGGACGAGACCATGCGGCGGGTCAGGCCCACCACCGTGTACCGGTTGCGCCGGATCGTGATCCGGTCCCCGATGCCGAACCCGGTGGCGATGTCGGCAACCGCCTCGTAGTGGCCGCGCGTGATGTGGCGCCCCTCCACCAGGTAGCGCGGCCAGCCTGGCGCGCCTGCGGCGGTCGCCGGCGCCATCCCGACCACCATCGCGCGCACGTCGGCCTCGCCCTTGCGCACCTGCATGGTCAGGTAGGTCACGTTGGCCGCCTGTTCGATGCCGGGCATGGCCAGCAGGGCGCGGTAGCTGTCGTCGGGCAGGCTGGAGGACTCGGCGTAGGGCCCCAGGGTGTCCCTTTGCACCACCCAGAGATCGGCGCCGCTGTTGTCGAGCAGCGCCTTGCCGTCGTCCACCATGCCCCGGTACAGGCCGGCCATGGTGAGCGTCACGCCGATCAGCAGCCCCAGTCCCACCCCGGTGAAGACGAACTTCCCCCAGGCATGCAGGATGTCCCGCCCGGCCAGGCTGATCATGGCCGCGCCTGGGCGATCCGGTCGACGACGTGGATGCGGGAGCGGGCGGTCAACGCGCTCGCGCTGTGCGTGACCACCCGGTCGCCGGCCTGCAGCCCCGAGCGCACCTGGACGTGCCCGTCCAGGTCGGATGCCCCCAGCGTGACCGGCGTGAAGCGGAGTTCCCCGTCGACCACCCGCCACACACCCGTGCGGCCGCCTTCGCGCCGCAGGGCCGAGTTCGGCACCACCGGCGCGGGGGGAGCCGGTGGCAGGAGCACGGTGACCTCCGCCAGCTCGCCCATGGGCGGCAGGGGCTGTGGCAATGCGTCGAAGACCACCTTGGCCAGCGCTTCCTCCGTCACGGCGTCGGCCTTGGGCTCCAGCCGCAGCACGCGGCCGTGCACGGCCTGGCCGACGCGCGAGCGCAGCTCGACACGGGCGGGCAGGCCCTCCCGCAGCCCGGACGCGCTGAGCTGGTCGAGCCGCACGTTGACCCAGAGCGTGCGCGGGTCGATCACCTCGACCACCGGCTGGCCGGCGACGATGGTCGTGCCCGGGTCCGCATGGCGCGCCGTCACCACCCCCTCGACGGGTGCAAGCAGGCGCAGGTTGGCGCGCAGCGCCGCCAGCGCCTGGCCATCGGCGCGGCTGCGCGCCAGGTCGGCCTTCGCCGCGGCCAGCGCGGCCTCGGCGATGCGCAATTCCTGCTGCTTCGCGTGCAGGGCTTCCTCGCTGACGGTGCGCACGGCGAACAGCTGCTCGTAGCGCACCGCCTGGCTGGCAGCATGGGACTGCCGCGCTTCGGCTTCCCTCAGAACCGCTTGCGCGCGATCCAGCAGGGCGGCCTGCGAGCGCAGCCGCTCCTCGAGGTCCACCGGGTCCATCTCGCCCAGCACCTGTCCGGGGCGGACGCGGTCGCCCACCTGGGCGTCCAGGCGCTGCAGGCGCCCCGCCGCCACCGGGCCGATCTTGTAGACGTAGCGGGCCTCCACCGTCCCTGTGCCGAACACCGCCGGGGCGACCGCCTGCGACTCGACGCGCACGACGCTGACCGCCACCGGCGCCAGCGGGCCGGAACGCACCGCGACGTACAGGAACAGGGCGGCCAGCGGGACCACCCCCGCCAGGAGCGCCTTGGTGGGCCGCTGCAGGTGCGGGATCTTCATGCCGCCCCCGAAATGCCGCGGCGGTAGATGGCGAAGGCCCCCGGCGCATCGCTGCGGATGCGCTCGACGTCGCCGGCCAGCAGCGACTGCATCACCAGGCCCTGGATGGTCCCGATGAACAGCGTGGCCGCGGCCCCGCAATCCAGTCCGGGCGCCAGTTCCCCGCTGGCCTTGCCCCGCTCCAGCAAGGCTTGCAGGCGCTCCCCATAACGCTCGATGAGCGCGCACACCATCCGCTTGGCGGGCGACGTGGCCGGGCGCTGGAGCTCGCCGAAGATCATGCGCGGCACGCCGGGGTGCTCGGCGACGAAGTCGATGTGGCTCATGAACATCGCCTCCAGCGCGGCAAGGGGCCCAGGCGCGCCGGCGGCCGCCTTGTCGACGCGGTCGAGCAGCCGCTGCGCCACCCAGTCCATGACGGCCTCCCAGATGGCGTCCTTGCTCGGGAAGTGCCGGAACAGGGCACCCTGCGTCAGGTGCATGTGCCGGGCGATGGCGGCCGTGGTGATGTCGCTGGGGTTCTGTTCACCGGCCAGTTCCACCACGGCCTCGACCGTGACGGCTCGGCGTTCTTCCGCGGGCAGGCTGTTCAGGTGCATGGGCAAGATAGTAATTGATTGCTATCTTGAAAGGGGGTAAAGCCCCTCCGCTATTCAGGCCTTGCTAAGGATGGGCCGTTCGCCCACGCCGGCCCGGATCCCGCCCCGCCGGTCCGCCCAGGGTCGGCCGCACTCCAGCCGAGCTCGACAATCTCACCACTTGCCGCGCGGCTGCTGGCTTCGGATGTGCTGGGCGATCAGCTCGGCGGCGTCCGGCCGGTTGGCGCGCTTCGCGAAGTCGATGGCGGTCAGGCCGAGCTGGTTCTTCATGGCCGTGTCGGCGCCCGCGTCCAGCAGCAGCTTCACGGCGTCCGGCGTGCCGTAGTGCGCGGCCATCATCAACGGCGTCGTACCGTTGGGCGACTCGGCGTCGATGAAGGCGTGGTGCTCCAGGAGCAGCGCCATGATCGCCAGGTGCCCGCCGGTGGCGGCGTAATGCAGCGGCGCCCAGCCGGGCTTGTTGACGTCGGCGTCGCGCGCGACCAGCCGCCGGGCGATCTCTGCATGCCCCTTGAGCGCCGCCATCATCAGCGGAGTCTCGTCGTGGCTGTTGCGGCCGTCGACCTGGGTGGCCGGCCAGGCGACCAGCGCCTGCGCCACCTTCGTGGCGCCGTCGCGCAGGGACAGGTACAGCGCATGCTGGCCGTCGGGGCTGGGCGTGTTGGGGTCGAATCCACGCTGCAGCAGCTCGGTGATGGCCGCCGGATCGTCTTTCTTCACGGCCGCGAAATAGTCCTCGTAGGATCCGGCGTGAGCGATAGAAACACTAACCAATACAGATAGATAGGCAATGAACTTGAAGTAATTTCTCATGCTGCAACCCCTTTGAAGAGCTGCTCGAAGTTGCGGCTGGTCAGCTCCCCGACGGCCTCCACGGCCAGGCCGCGCACCTCCGCGACCTGCCGTGCGACGTGCACGACCAGCGAGGGGTCGTTGGTCTTGCCGCGGAACGGCACCGGGGCCAGGTAGGGACTGTCGGTCTCGATCAGCAGCCGGTTTTCCGGCACGAATGACGCCACCTCGCGCAGGTCGGCCGCGTTGCGGAAGGTCAGGATGCCGGAAAACGAGATGTAGAAGCCCAGGTCGAGCGCCGCCCGGGCCACTGCGGCGGTCTCGGTGAAGCAGTGGAAGACGCCGCCGGCGCTGCCCGCGGAGCCGTCCTCGCCCTCTTCCTTCAGGATGGCGAGGGTGTCGGCCGAGGCTGACCGGGTGTGGATGATCAGCGGCTTGCCGCACCGGCGCGCGGCGCGGATGTGGGTGCGGAAGCGCTCGCGCTGCCACCCCAGGTCGGCCACGCTGCGGCCCCCCTTGCGCTCGTCCATCTGGTAATAGTCCAGCCCGGTTTCCCCGATCGCGACCACCTTGGGCAGGGCGGCGCGCCGCAGCAGGTCATCCTGCGAAGGCTCGGTGACGCCTTCGTTGTCCGGGTGCACGCCCACCGACGCCCAGAAGTTGTCATGGGCCGTGGCCAGTGCGTGGACGGCCCCGAATTCCTCCAGCGTCGTGCAGATGCACAGCGCCCGGTCGACGCCGGCCTGCGCCATGGCGGTGCGGATCTCGTCCAGCCGGCTGGACAGTTCAGGGAAACTCAGGTGGCAATGCGAATCGACGAACATCCGCCGATGATGCACCAGCGCGGCGCCCTGCCCCGCGGGCGGTCAGATGGTCTGGGTCGGCCGCTCGGACGCGAGATGGCCGCCCAGGATCTCTTCGATCTTGACCTTGAGCAGCCGGGATTTCTCGTCGGCCGGGAAGCGCACGCCCACGCCCTGGGTGCGGTTGGCGGCCGCGCGCGGCGGGGTCACCCACGCCACCTTGCCGGCCACCGGGTAGCGCTGCGGGTCCTCGGGCAGCGACAGCAGCACGTAGACATCGTCGCCCAGCCTGTAGTCGCGCGTGGTCGGGATGAACACGCCGCCGTCGGCGAACAGCGGGATGTAGGCCGCATACAGCGCGGCCTTCTCCTTGATGGCGAGCTGGATGACGCTGGGGCGGGGGCTGCTGGCGGCGCTCATGGCAGGGGCTTCAAGGCTGCGAGTGTAGGGCCGCCCGGGCGCGGCTCACAAGCGCCTCCAGCATCAGGCCGGCGTTGAACGGGTGTTCCGCCGTCTTCCTGGCCTGTACGAGTTCGCGCCACCACGCCGTGAGCGATTCGTACGAGGCCGGGCGCGGCAGGTCGGCGGCGTCGAAGAACCGGGGCGAACCCTGGGCGCGCAGCGCCAGCAGGTCGTGGCAGATCTTCTGCAGCACGTCGATGGCCTGGGCGGGCGTGCAATCGGCCAGCGCGGCCACGTCGCCACTGACCAGCGCCTTGGGCAATTGCGCCCAGTCGTGCGCGCCCCGACCCGCGCCGGCCAGCGCCCGTGCCTCCTCCGGCCGGCCGCCGGCCGCCCGCAGCAGCCCGGGCCCTTGCGCCCCGTCGACACCCTGCTGCGCCAGCCAGGCCAGGCTCTCCGCGGCCTCGGGCCAGTGCAGCGTGTGGCCCAGGCAGCGGCTGCGGATGGTCGGCAGCAACTGGTGGGCCGCCTCGCTGGCCAGCACGAAGCGCACGTCGCCGGGCGGCTCCTCCAGCGTCTTGAGCAGCGCGTTGGCGGTGACGTTGTTCATGCGCTCGGCCGGGTAGACCAGCACCGCCTTGCCGCGGCCGCGCGCACTGGTGCGTTGGGAAAACTCCACGGCATCGCGCATCGCGTCGACGCGGATCTCGCGGCTGGGCTTGCGCTTCTTGTCGTCGATCTCCTTCTGCGCCGCCTCGGACAGCGGCCAGCCCAGCTCCAGCATGACCGTCTCGGGCATCAGCACGCAGAGGTCGGCGTGCGTGCGCACCTCGACGGCATGGCAGCTGCCGCACTCGCCGCAGGCGCCCTGCGCCGACGGCCGCTCGCACAGCCAGGCGCGGGCCAGCGCCAGTGCCAGCGTGTAGTGCCCGAGCCCGGAAGGGCCTTGCAGCAGCCAGGCGTGGCCGCGCTGGGCCAGCAGCGCCCGGGCCTGCCGCGCGATCCAGGGCGGCAGCCCGCTCACGCCAGCCACCCCTTTCGCCGCACGGCCGCCAGTACCTGCTGCCACACGGCTTCGCGCGGCTGGCTGCCGTCGATCCGGGCGAAGCGCCGGGGTTCGGCCCGGGCCCGGTCGCCATAGCCCTGGGCCACCCGGCGGAAGAACCCGGCTGGCTGCGACTCGAAGCGGTCGGGGGCGCGGGCGCCGGCCAGCCGTTGCGCCGCAAGGTCCGGATCGATCTCGAACCAGAGCGTCAGCTGCGGCTGCCGCAGCTGACCGGCGGGCAGTGCGTCGACCGATTGCACCCAGCGTTCGAGCTGGCCGAGCACCGCCAGGTCGAAGCCCCGACCCGCGCCCTGGTAGGCAAAGGTGGCGTCGGTGAACCGGTCGCACAGCACCACGTCGCCGCGCGCCAGTGCCGGCTCGATCACCTGCTGCAGGTGGTCGCGCCGCGCCGCGAACATCAGCAGCGCCTCGGTGAGCGGATCCATCGGCGCGTTCAGCGCCAATGCGCGCAATTGCTCGGCCAGCGGGGTGCCGCCCGGCTCGCGCGTGAGCACCACCGCCCGACCGGCCTCGCGGAAGGCCTGCGCCAGCGCCTGCACGTGGGTGGACTTGCCGGCACCGTCGATGCCTTCGAAGCTGATGAACAAGCCTGGCGTCACCGGCCCCTCTGGTACTTGTTGACGGCGCGATTGTGCTCGTCGAGCGAGTCGCTGAAATGGCTGCTGCCGTCCCCGCGCGACACGAAGTACAGGGCCTTGCTGGGCGCCGGCTGCACCGCCGCCAGCAGCGAGGCCTTGCCGGGCATGGCGATGGGCGTGGGCGGCAGCCCCGGGCGGGTGTAGGTGTTCCAGGGCGTGTCGGTCTGCAGGTCGATCCTGCGCAGGTTGCCCTTGAAGGCGGCGCCCATGCCGTAGATCACGGTCGGGTCGGTCTGCAGCGGCATGCCGACGCGCAGCCGGTTGTTGAAGACGGCCGAGACCAGCGGCCGGTCGTCGCCGCGGCCGGTTTCCTTCTCCACGATGCTGGCCAGGATCAGCGCTTCCTCGGGCGTCCTGACGGCGGTCTGCGGCGCCCGCTGCGCCCAGGCGGCCTGCAGCCGCTTGTCCATGGCGCGCATCGCCCGCTGCAGCAGGTGCGACTCGGTGCTGCCGCGCGAGTACGCGTAGGTGTCCGGGAAGAAGCGCCCTTCGGGATGCTGGCCGGCGCGCCCCAGTAGCGCCATGACGGCGGCATCGTCCAGGCCGTCGGTGTCGTGCCTGAGGTCTGCCTCCCGGGCCAGCGCGAACCGCATCTGGCGGAAGGTCCAGCCCTCGACCAGCGTGACTGCGCGCAGGCTCTCTTCGCCGCGCGCCAGCTTGGACAGCAGCCGGCGCGGCGTGATGCCGGTTTCCAGCTCGTAGCTGCCGGCCTTGATCTTGCGGCCCTGCCCGGATACGCGGAACCAGGCATAGAGCAGGTCCGGATCGACCTCGACGCCGGCATCGCGCACGGCCTGCGCCACCGATCGCGGCAGCGTGCCCGGCTCGACCGAGAGGTCGACGGTCGCCGCGGGCAGCCGAAGCGGCTGGTTGACCCACCACCAGCCGGCTGCGGCCAGCGCCAGCACGGCCAGCGCGCCGAGCAGGAATACCGTCTTGAGCAAGCGCGCCACTGTCCCTGAACACCCGGAAGGATTGGACCGGCCATGATAATGGAGCGATGTCCCCTGCCCTCGAAGGCCGCTGTCCTCTTGCGCACCTGGGCGTGATCCGCGCCCGGGGCGAGGATGCCGCGCGGTTCCTGCACAACCAGCTGACCCAGGACTTCGTGCTGCTGCCGCCCGACCGGGCCCGGCTGGCGGCGTTCTGCACGCCCAAGGGACGCATGCTGGCCAGCATGGTGGGCATGGCCCTGTCGCCACAGGACATCCTGCTGGTGCTGTCGCTCGACCTGCTGGCGCCCACGCTCAGGCGGCTGTCCATGTTCGTGCTGCGCAGCAAGGTCCAGCTCGCCGATGCGACGCAGGACTTCGCCTTGCAAGGCCTGGCGGGCGCCGCCGCCCGGGTGGCACTGCAGGGTGCAGCGGAGCCCTGGAGCAAGCGGGTGGCGGGAGCCGCGCAGGGGGTGGCGCTGTACCCGGCCGATGGCCAGCCGCGGGCGCTCTGGGTGGCCCCGGCCGGCGAGCCGCTGCCGGAAGCCGCCGACCTGCCACCCGCTGCCTGGCTGTGGGGCGAGGTGCGCAGCGGCGTCGCCACGATCACCGCGCCGGTCACCGAGGCCTTCGTGCCCCAGATGCTGAACTACGAATCGGTCGGCGGCGTGAACTTCAAGAAGGGCTGCTACCCGGGCCAGGAGGTGGTGGCGCGCAGCCAGTTCCGCGGCACGCTCAAGCGGCGTGGCTACATCGTGCACTCGGCCGCACCGCTCCAGGCGGGCCAGGAGGTCTTCCGCGAGAGCGACGCCGGGCAGCCCTGCGGCCTGGTCGCCCAGGCCGCGCCCGCGCCTGGCGGTGGCTGGGATGCCATTGCGTCCATGCAGGTGAGCGCGGCCGAAGGCGGCGGGCTCACGGCCGGCGCCGCCGATGGGCCGCCCCTGGAGTTGCTGCCGTTGCCCTACGAGTTGCTGGCCGACATCTGAGGGCGATTCACTCCGCCGCGACCCGCGCCCGATAAGGCGGCGGCACCTGCTGCAGCACGCCCTGCTTCTGGCCAGGGCCTGCCAGCGAGTAGGCGCGGCCCCAGGCTTGCAGCGCGCCGGCCTCGTCCTGCCGGGCGTCCAGCCGGTACAGGCCCAGCTGCACATGGGCGGCCACCCGGGTCTGCGGATACTCCCGCAGCCAGGTCGCCATCGCCCTTTCCGCCAGCGCATGGTCGCCGCTGCGCCAGCCGATCAGGAAGGCATTGGTGACCAGATCCGCGTCGTGGCGGCCGCTGTCCAGCGCTGCGCGGGCGACGGGCAGGGCCTCGCGCACATCGCGAAAGCGCGACAGCAGGATCACCTCCAGCGACAGCACCGAGGGCGCCTGCGGTGCGATCGCCTTGGCGCGGGCGAGGTATTCGAAGGCGCGGTCGGGTTCGCCCATGGCCGCATGCCCGCGCGCGGCGTTGGTGAGGATCGCCACCACATGCGGGCGCGACTGCAGCACCGATTCCCAGATCCAGGTCGCATTGCGCCAGTCGCCCCAGGACGCCAGCTCGTCGGCGACGACGGGGGTGATCTTGCGGTAGTGCGGCGTGATGGCGATGGCCTCGCGCGTCAACGCCAGCAGGCGGGCCTTGGCCGGCGCCCAGCGCGGATCGTTGGGCCGGCCCGACGCACTGATGCGCAGGGCGATCTGGCTGGCCTGCACGATCTTGCGCTCGACCTGGGCGGCCTGCTGCGTGATGAAGGCGGCCAGCAGCAGGCATGCGATCGTGGCGGCCAGCGCGGCGGCATTGCGGCCGCGATTCCATCCGAGCCGGCGAACACCGGATCTGCCCGGAAGGCCCAGCCGCGCATCGGAGGCCGCCAGCAATCCCAGGCAGAGCGCGAACAGTGCGCCGGTGGACGCCATGCGCCAGGGAAAGCCCACGTTGCTGACGAGCAGCAGGGCCAGCAGGCTGGACAGGGCCGCAGCGCGCCAGGGTCCTTCGCCGGCCCCGGTGCCGCCCGCGAGCCGCCAGGTCTGCCAGGCGGCCGACAGCAGGTAGCCGAGCAGCCCTGCCAGGAACAGCGCACCGGCCAGCCCGTACTCCGCCAGCAACTGCAGCACCTCGTTGTGCACGTAGTAGTCGGTCTCGAGCTGCTGGCTGTCCGCCTGGTAAAGCGGCACCTCGGCCTCCCACGCGCCGGCGCCCACGCCGGTGAGCGGGCGGGCCTCGATCACCCGCAAGGTGGCCCTCCACATGACCTGGCGCATCTGCAGCGAGGGATCGGCGGGCCGGATCGACGCGGTGCGCGTGAAGCCGCGCTCCAGGGCCGTGGTCCCGCGCCCTTCCTCGAGGATGCTGGGGTTGCCGGACGGCACCAGGCCCATGCCGGTCACGGCGCCGACGAGGACGGCGGCGACGATGGCGCGGCGGCTGGCGGGCCAGCGCGCACGGTCGAACAGGGTCTTGCTGCGCTCGCCAAGGCAGGCCGCCCCGGAGCCCCGTGGCATCGCCCGCGCGGGGGGAACGACGAGGCGCCAGGCCACCACCGGCAGCACCAGCAGCAGCTGCAGCCACAGCGCGATCAGGGCAGCACGGGTGCCGGTCATCAGGATGGCGACGACCACCAGCGAAGTGCCTGCCGCCAGCACGACAGCAGCGCCGGTGCTTCGGGCGCGCGCCAGCAGCAGCGCCGAGAACGGCAGCGTGCACACCACGAACTCGGCGAAGAAGTTGCGGTTGACGAAGGTCGAGGCCGGGTTCGGCCCTTGCGGGAACAGGCGGAAATCCCCCCAGAACTGCAGCGCCGTCCACAGCGATGCGACCACGGCGCCGGCGTGCACGCCCCAGGCCACCCAGGGCAGGCGTTCGCGCGTGAAGCCATTCAGGGCCAGCCACAGCAGCAGGGCGAACACGAACCAGCGGATCGCCTCCACCGCCGCCAGGTAGGTGTGCGACCAGGCCATGCTGCCCAGCGCGTAGGCCGTCAACAGCAGCGGCAGCCAGGCCACCGGGTGCCAGCGCACCGGATCGGCCGAACCGCGCCGCCCCCAGAAGAACAGCAGCGCCGCGAGCAGCGCGGCAAAGGACACCAGGATGGACTTGAGCGTGTCCTGCAGCATCAGCTCGTTGGGTACGCCCGCCGCGGGCGCCAGCGCCATCGCGGCGGCAAGCAGCAGCACGACCCCCGGGCTGCCGGCCTCGCCCGTCGCCGTCACCGCGGCCGGGCCGCGGAAGTCGGCTGGGTGCGCCGCCCCGCCACCCACGGGCTTTGCGCTCGCCGCGGCCCGCCTTCGCTTGGCCATCCGGCGATCAGCGCACCGCCAGCGGCAGCGCCGCCGCCATCCCGATGTGCGGAATGCCCGCTTCGTCGAAGGGTTCGCCCTCGGGGTGGAAGCCCAGGCGCCCATAGAAGCCCTGGGCCGTGCGCTGCGCGTGCAGGACCGCACGACGGTCGCCGCGCTGCGCGGCGGCGTCGAGCAGTGCGTGCAGCACCTGCTGCCCGACGCCCGAACCGCGCAGCACCTGCAGCACGGCCATGCGGCCGATCCGGGCCACGCCCGGTTCGGGCTGGAGCAGGCGGCCGGTCGCGACCGCCTGCCCCAGCCGGTTGTAGGCCACGGCATGCAGGGCAGCCTGGTCCGCTTCGTCCCACTCCATCTCGGCCGGGATGCGCTGCTCCTCGACGAACACGCGGGTGCGGACGGCGCGGGCGTCGGCGCCGAGCGCCGGCCACGATCCGGTGCGCACCTGCACCACCGGCTCGCCGGCCTCGAAGCCGCCGAGGATCTCGCGCAGCTTCGGCGGTACCGGCAGCGACGTCTGGGTGGCCGGATCGGCGAACACGTAGACCAGCTCGCAGGTGATCAGCAGCTGCTCGCCGCGGAAGATCGCGCCCTCGAACAGCATGGATGAATTGCCGATGCGCCCGCAGCGCAGGCCGACGTCGAGCTGGTCGTCCATGCGCGCCGAAGCATTGAATTCCACCGTCGCCTTCTTGACGTACAGGTCGCCGCCGAGCTGGTGCATGGCCTGCTCGTAAGGCAAGGCCAGCGCGCGCCAGTAGTCGGCCACCGCGGTGTCGAAGTACATCAGGTAGTGCGCGTTGAACACGATCCTTTGCATGTCCACCTCGGCCCAGCGCACGCGCAGGCGGTGGAAGAAGCGGAAGTCGTCTCGTTTCATGGCGTGCGGAAGGCTTGGGCCAGGGCGCGGGCGGCCGCCGCATGGGCCTGCCGGGCCTCGGGCAGCGCCCGCCCCATCTTGATGAACTCGTGGGTGACGCCGGGCCAGACCTCCAGCTCGACGGCCACCCCGGCGAGGCGAAGTTTATCGCCGTACGCGATCCCTTCGTCGAACAGCGGGTCGCAGCCGGCCAGGCCGATCCAGGCCGGCGCGACCCCGTCCACGTCCGGCGCATTCAGCGGCGCGAAGCGCCAGTCCTCGCGCAGGTCCAGGGCTATGTAATGGCCGAAGAAATAGTCGATGTGGGACTGCTCCAGCACCAGCCCCTGCTGGTAGCGGCGGTGCGAACCGCTGTCCTGCCGCGCCGCGGTGCCCGGGTAGAACAGCAGCTGCAGCGACAAGGGCAGGCCCAGGTCGCGCGCATGCAGCGCCGCCACCGTCGCCAGCGTGCCACCGGCGCTGTCGCCGCCCACTGCGATCGGCTCGGCGGCACTCCAGCCGAACCCGGCGCGCCGGTCCGCGATCCACTGCAACGCATCCCAGGTGTCTTCCACCGCAACCGGAAAGCGATGCTCCGGCGCGAGCCGGTAGCCGAGCGACACCACCGCGCAGCCGGCCCCTGCGGCCAGCTCGCGGCACAGGATGTCGTGCGTGTCCACGCTGCCGATGGTGAAGCCGCCGCCGTGCAGGTACAGCAGCACGCCGCGGCTGCGGTCGTCGGCCTGGTAGATGCGGGCCGGCAGGCGGAATCCATCCCGTGCCGGCAGGGTCACGTCCTCGATGCGGCCCAGCGGGCGGCGCGGCACCTCCAGCACGTCGGCCGAGCCTTCGTACGCGGCGCGCGCCTGCCGGGGCGTCTGCAGGTGCAGCGGCTCGCGCCGCACCCGCGCCATGCGCTCGAGCACCGAGCGCATCGTCGGGGTCAGTTCCGGGTATTCGGGCAGGAAGCTCACGGGGTTCGGATGCTGGCCGGCTGCGCATCCGGCAGGCGGGCGGCGCAGCGCGGGCGCGCGAGCGCCCCCGTCCCGACCACGAGCGCGACAAGGGGACGGAAGCGCCCATGCATGCGTCAGCTCCTCTGGGCTAAAGTGGGAAGAGTCATCTTACGACCGACCCTGCCATGGCCCTGATCTACTACCTGACCCAAGTCCAGTTCGATTTCGGCGCCGTGCGCCTGCTCAAGGAGGAATGCCAGCGCGTGGGCATCACCCGCCCGCTGATCGTCACCGACCCCGGCGTGAAGGCCGCGGGCGTGCTGCAGAAGGCCATCGATGCCTTGCAGGGTCTGCCGCATGCGGTGTTCGACCAGACGCCTTCCAATCCGACCGAGGCGGCGGTGCGCGCCGCCGTGCAGGTCTATCGCGACAACCGCTGCGACGGCCTGGTCGCCGTCGGCGGCGGTTCGGCCATCGACTGCGCCAAGGGCGTGGCCATCGCGGCCACCCACGAGGGCCCGCTCACCCGCTACGCCACCATCGAGGGCGGCTCGACCCGCATCACCGACAAGGCCGCGCCGCTGATCGCGGTGCCCACCACCAGCGGCACCGGCAGCGAAGTGGCGCGCGGCGCGATCATCATCGTGGACGACCACCGCAAGCTCGGCTTCCACTCCTGGAACCTGCTGCCCAAGGCCGCCATCTGCGACCCCGAACTCACGCTGGGGCTGCCGCCGAAGCTCACCGCCGCCACCGGCATGGACGCCATCGCGCACTGCATGGAGACCTTCATGTCGGCGGCCTTCAACCCGCCGGCCGACGGCATCGCGCTCGACGGACTGGAGCGCGGCTGGTCGCACATCGAGCGCGCCACCCGCGACGGCAGCGACCGCGAGGCCCGGCTGAACCTGATGAGCGCCTCCATGCAGGGCGCGATGGCGTTCCAGAAGGGACTGGGCTGCGTGCACTCGCTCAGCCACAGCCTGGGCGGCGTCGATCCGCGCCTGCACCACGGCACGCTCAACGCCATGTTCCTGCCGGCGGTGGTCCGCTTCAACGCGCAGGCCGAATCGGTGCGCAAGGACCGGCGGCTGGACCGCATGGCGCGCGCCATGGGGCTGTCCGGCGGCAACGACATTCCCGAAGCGATCCGCGACATGAATGCGCGCCTGGGCCTGCCCAAGGGCCTGGCCGCGATGGGCGTCCAGCGCGGGTCGTTCGGCAAGGTCATCGAAGGCGCCCTGGCCGACCACTGCCACAAGACGAATCCGCGCATCGCCAGCGTCCAGGACTACGAGGAGATGCTGGCGGCTTCGATGTAGGCAGCCGAGGCTTACAACGCCTCCACCCGCCCCGGGTCCGGCCGCTCCAGCCACTGCGCGAATTCGTCCGCCAGCTGCCGGCTCGCCGCCGCCGCCGCCTGCCACACCTTCATCCGTGCGGCCAGGTCGGTGCCGTAGCGCGTGAAGTCGGTGCGGTCCGGCAGCTTGCCGTTGGGCAGCCCCTGCACCCACCGCGGATCGGGCGCCAGCACGAGGGTGTTGTCCAGGAACGCCGTCGCGCCGTGCCGCCAGCGCCAGGTCTTGTCCAGCCAGCCGGGCACCACCGCCTTCTGGAAATGCGGATAGAGCACCAGCCCCTGCGGGTGGGCCGCGGCGTAGTTCAGGTGCAGGTGGTAGTCGGTGATGCCGCCGTCCCAGTACGCACCCGGGGGCGCGCCGGGAATGTCGTGGACGGCCTGCAGCAGGAAGGGGATGGAGCAGCTCGCCTGCAGTGCCAGGTCGAAGTTGGCCTCGGTCAGGTGCACCTGCCGCGTGCGGTAGTCCTGGTCGTCGAAGGGCAGGCTCAGCGCGCCGGGGGCCGGCCCGGAGGAGAACACCACCCGTTCCAGCCAGGCGCACAGGGCGCGCCGGTGCAGGCCGTTGGACAGCCAGGCGCCCAGGTAACCCAGCGGCGTCCCCCAGCGGTGCTCGCGCGACAGCACGTGGCGGCCGCGCGCCGTGACGATGTGCACGCGGTAGCGCGGGTGGTCCAGCACCTGCCGCACCCGCCCGCCATAGAAGTCGACCAGGTTGGCGGCGAACCGTTCGCTGACGTGGCGTGCGGTCGGCGTCTTGCGGCCCGGCTCCAGCACGTAGTCCTGCGCGATGTAGTCGCGCTCCAGGCGTTCGAAGGCGGCCACGGGATCATGAAGGCAGGCGGTGGCCATGCGCCAGGCGCCGATCGAGGCCCCGACCAGGTGCACCGGCTGCCGCGACTGCGGCAGCCACTCGCCGAAGAGGAAGCGGTCCAGCGGACCGAGGATGAGCCCCTTGGGTCCGCCCGCTGCGCCCGGCACCACGCTGACGTCCTGCGGCCCCAGGCCGTGCTGCCCGACGTGGCGGCGCGCCCGCGGGCCGGCGTACAGGCGGAGGGCGCGCGCCATGGGCTTACTTGCGCAGTTGCTGCAGCTTGGCGAAGGCGCCCGCCATCGCGGTGTTCAGTTGCGGATTGGCGGGGGCCCGCTGGCTGCGCCCTGCCCCTTCGTAGCGGTTGTCGCGCGGGCCGTCGCGGCGCGGCGCGGACTTGGCATCCAGCTTCATGGTCAGGCTGATGCGCTTGCGGGCGGTGTCCACCTCCAGCACCTTGACCTTGACGATGTCGCCGGTCTTGACCACCTCGCGCGCATCGTTGACGAAGCGGCTGGACAGCTGGCTCACGTGCACCAGGCCGTCCTGGTGCACGCCCAGGTCGACGAAGGCCCCGAACTGGGCCACGTTGCTGACCGTGCCCTCCAGCACCATGCCTTCCTTCAGGTCGGCGATGTCCTCCACGCCCTCGTTGAAGCGCGCCACCTTGAAGTCGGGCCGCGGGTCGCGGCCGGGCTTTTCCAGCTCGCCGAGGATGTCCCTGACCGTGATGACGCCGAACTGCTCGTTGGCGAACAGCTCGGGCTTGAGCGTGCGCAGCATCTCGGCCCGGCCCATCAGTTCGGCGACCGGCTTGCCGGTCGCGGCGATCATCTTCTCGACCACCGGGTAGGTCTCGGGGTGCACGCCCGTCATGTCCAGCGGGTTGTCGCCGCCGCGGATGCGCAGGAAGCCGGCGCTCTGCTCGAAAGTCTTGGGCCCCAGCCCGCTCACGTCCAGCAGCTGCTGGCGGCTGCGGAAGGCGCCGTGCGCCTCGCGCCAGCGCACCACCGCCCTGGCCACGCTGGCGCTCAGGCCGGACACGCGGGTGAGCAGCGGCACGCTGGCGGTATTCAGGTCCACGCCGACCGAGTTGACGCAGTCCTCCACCACCGCATCCAGCGTGCGGGCCAGCTCGGTCTGGTTGACGTCGTGCTGGTACTGGCCGACGCCGATGGACTTGGGATCGATCTTGACCAGCTCGGCCAGCGGGTCCTGCAGCCGGCGCGCGATGCTGGCGGCGCCGCGCAGGCTCACGTCGACATCGGGCATCTCCTGGGAGGCGAACTCGCTGGCGGAGTAGACCGAGGCACCGGCCTCGCTGACCACGACGCGCTGCAGGCCCTCGATGCGCTTGCCCAGGTCGGCCGCCAGCTTGTCGGTCTCGCGGCTGGCGGTGCCGTTGCCGATGGCGACCAGGTTGACGCCGTGCTTCTCGCACAACCGCTGCAGCGCGTGCAGGGAGCCGTCCCAATCGCGGCACGGCTCGTGCGGATAGACGGTGGCGGTGTCCACCAGCTTGCCGGTGGCATCCACCACCGCCACCTTCACGCCGGTGCGGATGCCGGGATCCAGCCCCATGACCACGCGCGGGCCCGCGGGGGCGGCCAGCAGCAGGTCGCGCAGGTTGTCGGCGAACACCTTGATGGCGACCTTCTCGGCTTCCTCGCGCAGCCGCGCGAACAGGTCGCGCTCGATCGCCAGCGAGAGTTTGACGCGCCAGGCCCAGGCCACGCACTTGCGCAGCAGGTCGTCGGCGGGGCGGCCCTGGTGGCTCCAGCCGATCTGGACCGCGATCCGGCCCTCGGCGATCGACGGCTTGCCCGGCTCGGGCTCCACCGGCAGCGCCAGCTTGGCGTCCAGCACCTCGAGCTGCCGGCCGCGGAAGACCGCCAGTGCACGGTGCGAGGGCACGCGGCCGATCGGCTCCTCGTACTCGAAATAGTCGCGGAAGCGGGCGACGTCCGGGTGGTTCTCGTCCTTGCCCGCCGCCAGCCGGGAGCGGAACAGGCCCTCCTGCCACAGCCACTCGCGCAGCGACTGCACCAGCGCCGGCTCCTCGGCCCAGCGCTCGGACAGGATGTCGCGCACGCCGTCCAGCACGGCGGCCACGGTGGTGAAGTCCTCGCCGCCCTCGCCCTTCTCCGCCTTCACGAAGGCCTGGGCCTCGGCGGCCGGGTCCAGCCGCGGATCGGCGAACAGGCGGTCGGCCAGCGGCTCGATGCCGGCCTCGCGCGCGACCTGGCCCTTGGTGCGGCGCCGCGGCTTGAACGGCAGGTACAGGTCTTCCAGTTCCTGCTTGGTCGGCGCGGCTTCGAATGCGGCGCGCAGCTCGGGGGTGAGCTTGCCCTGTTCCTCCACGCTGCGGATCACGGCCTCGCGCCGCTCCTCCAGCTCGCGCAGGTAGCCGAGCCGCTCCTGCAGCGCGCGCAGCTGGATGTCGTCGAGGCCGCCCGTGGCCTCCTTGCGATAGCGGGCGATGAAGGGGACGGTGGCGCCGCCGTCGAGCAGGTCGACGGCCGCCTGCACCTGCTGCTCGCCGACGCGGATCTCGGTGGCGATCTGCCGGATGATTTTCTTCATGGGTACTGCTGGGGCTTCCGGGCGGAGCGCGAGTTTGCCACAGGGTCCGCACAGCGATTCGGGGTTGTGGCTGACAGCCGCGGGGGCCGGGCTCTTCCGAGAATGCAGTCGATCCCCTTCGGCCTTTTGCCCATCCTTTGCACGGGAGAACACGATGCGCGCCCGAATGCTGCTCCTGACGCTCGCCATCCTCGTGGTGGCCGGCTTTGCCGCCCAGAACTGGTCCCAGATCACCCAGCCCACGCAGCTGACCTTCGGCGTGGTGCAGGCCACCGCGCCGCTCGGCCTGATCCTGCTGACGCTGCTGGGCCTGACCCTGCTGGTGTTCCTGGCCAGCGCCGCCTCCATGCGGACGAACAGCCTGATGGAGTCGCGCCAGCATGCCAAGCAGCTGCAGGCGCAACGGGACCTGGCGGACAAGGCCGAGGCCTCGCGCTTCACGGACCTGCGCGGCCTGCTGGACAACCACTTGCGCGAGACGCGCCAGCGCGAGCAGACGGCCAACGTCGAGCTCGACAAGACGCTCTCGCAGCACCATCGCGAATTGCGCAACCAGCTGGAGCAGATGTACCACCTGCTGACCTCGCGCCTGGGTGAGCTCGAGCGGCGGCTGGACAGCGGCGGGCCGCGGGTCGAACGCGTGGAGCGCGTCGAGCCGGCGATGCCCGGACGGGCCGATTACGCCCCGCAGGGTCGGGTGGTCGAGCCCGAACCCGTGCACGCGCCGCACGGGCGATAGCCCTGCCCTGGGCGGGCCAGGCCCCCGCACGACACGCCGCTAGTCGAACAACCCCGGCCCGTCCGGCCCGAGCGGGGCGCCCTCGATTTCCAGCATCCGCAGCTTGGTGCGCGTGCCGCCCTCGGCCGAGAAGCCACCGCTGCCGCCATGCGCGGCGAGGATGCGGTGGCAGGGCACGATGGGGGCGAAGGGATTGGCCCCCAGCGCCTGACCCACTGCGCGGGCCGCCCGCGGCTCGCCCAGTTCGCGCGCCAGCTCCCCATAGGTGCGCACCTGCCCCGGCGGTATCGCGCGGGCCAGCTCGTAGACGCGCTGCTGGAAGGGCGGCACGCCGTCGTAGTCCAGCGGGACGTCCAGCATCGCGTCGCGCTCGCCCCGCAACAGGGCCTGGACGCGCGCCATCACCGCCGCGACACGGGCCGGCGGCTGCGCGACGCCGGCCGGGCCGCACCAGCGCCGCATGCGGGCCAGCGTCCGCGCGTCGGTCGTCTCCGGCAACTGCACGGCGTCGATGGTGCCGTCGGCCAGCCAGGCGATGCCGCAGCGGCCGATCGCCGTGTCGAACAGGCAGCAACCGGCGGCGGCGGCCATGCCCTGCCCTCAATCCTCCCGCAGCGCCCTGCGCAACTGCACGCCCACGTCGGGGCGCTCCAGGAACGGATCGGGTGGGTTGCGGATGTCCACGATGGCCTCCATGCGGCTGCGCACGTTGCCCAGCGCCTTGGGATGGCTGAAGACGTAGAACCGGTCCGTGGCGATCGCGTCGAACACCTTCTGCGCCACTTCGGCCGCCGTGACCTTGCCCGAGCTGACCGCCTTGTCGCTCATCGCCTGCCCGATCAGCTGGCTGCGGGTCGGCTGGCCCGGCGCCAGTTCGCCGGGGCGGTTGCGCTCGCTCTGGTGGATCCCGGTCGGCACGAAGTACGGGCACAGCACGCTGGCGCCGACCTGGTCGGTGACCAGGCGCAGGTCCTGGTACAGGGTCTCGGTGAGCGCCACCACGGCGTGCTTGCTGACGTTGTAGATGCCCATGTTGGGCGGCGTCAGCAGGCCGGCCATGCTGGCGGTGTTGACGATGTGGCCACGCCAGGCGGGGTCGGCCCTGGCGGCCGCCAACATCATGGGCGTGAACAGGCGCACCCCGTGCACCACGCCCCACAGGTTGACGCCCAGCACCCACTCCCAGTCGGCAACGCTGTTCTCCCACAGCAGCCCGCCGGCCCCGACGCCTGCGTTGTTGAAGACGAAGTGTGGCGCGCCGAAGCGCTCCTGCACCGCCTGCGCAAATGCCTCCATCTCGGCGGCCCTGGAGACGTCCACGCGGCGGGCCAGCACCGGCGCGCCCGCCTGTTCCATCTCGGCTCGCGCGCGGTCCAGCGCGTCCTGCTGCACGTCGGCCAGCACCAGGTTCATGCCCAGCCGCGCCGCGATGCGCGAGCACTCCAGCCCGAAGCCGGAACCGGCACCGGTCAGCACGGCGGTCTTGCCCTTGAAGTCGTCGATCATGCCGTTTCTGCCTTTCTCAGGACGTACCCGACGCGCGGGAAATGGACGTGGACGGTGCCGGCGCGCGGGTCCTCGCGGCGCAGGCTGTAGTGGGTGCGGGTGGCGGCGATCAATTCGCCTTCGGTGGCCTCGGGGCCGAAGGACTCGGCCGAGACGGTCACCCGGCTGCCCAGCGGGATGCCGTGGTCGTCCTGGAAGGCGCTGTCGACCAGCAGGTTGCGGCCGGCCGGCTCCGGATCGGCGCGGCGCGCCACCTCGACGGCATCGGCGGCATCCAGGGGCTCGAAGCGGCCGTGGCCGACCGAGGACACTCGCTCCATCCACTCGAGCAGCGAGGGGGTGGGCTGCAGGATGTCGGCCACCGCCGGCGTGCGCGTGCGCGTGAACCAGAGCGGGTGGTAGGCCGCGAAATCGGCCACGCAGGCCTCGGACCCGAACAGGAAATCGTGCTCGTCGGCCATGTGGGCCAGCCGCCGCAGGTAGGAGCGGTAGGCCGAAGTGGCGTCTCCAAGGCGCAAATGCGTCATGTTGGTGCGCATGGCCTTCCGGTCGGCCGCGAACGCCTGCCCCGCCTCGCCGCTGGAGAACACCTGCGCCATCGACCGGGGCTGGATGCTGTAGGTCATGGAGGCCCAGAACAGTGTGCTGTCGGCCCACTGCGCGAACACGCGCGCCACGCCCTTGAGGTGCGCGGGGTACAGCGCCGGCTCGGGCTGCACGTGTTCCAGCACGTCGGCAATCAGGGCCGTGTCGCAGTACACGTCGGCGCCGACCTGCAGCAGGGGCGTCTTGCGGTAGCCGCCCGTGAGGGCCACCACGTCCGGCTTGGGCATCACGGCGGGGATGTGCACCGACTTCCAGGCCAGCTTCTTGTGCCCCAGGACCAGGCGGACCTTCTCGGCGAAGGGCGATTCCGGGTAGTGGTGCAGGATCAGCTCGGTCATCCGGTGTCCTTGTCTTCAGCCATCGGACCTCCTGGCGGCGAACACCAGGTGCCAGGTATCCGTGAAATCGCGCACCTCGGCCGCATCCAGCGCGCCCTTGTCCTGCAACAGGCGGTGCAAGGCCGGCAGGTGGTAGTGCGGCACTGCGGGGTAGAGGTGGTGCTCCACGTGGTAGTTCACGTGGTGCGGGAACAGCACCAGCCGGGCCAGCCGATTGGGCCAGGAGCCCACCGTGCGGCTGGTGCGCGCCGCGGTCAGGGGCGAGCTCAGGTCGCCGGCGGCGCCGTGCTCGCAGATGGCGCGCAGGCGCAGGATGGGCTGCAGCACCGTGACCAGCGGCACGACCCACAGCACGAGATACATCGCCAGGCCGCGCCAGCCCGCCCCCACCAGGGCCAGGGCCAGGGCCGGGGCCGCCACGTGGAAGCCCGCCACCCACAGGCGGTCGCGCCGGGCCGCGGCGCGCAGCTCCGGCGAGGTGTCGTCCAGCGGCCGGATCTCGCGTTTCGTGTCGTCGTTGATCGCCGGCGCACCGAAGAAATAGGCAAAGGTCTTCCAGGCGTTCAGCCCCGCCAGGTCGCGCGCCAGCTTCCTGAGCAGGTACGCCTTGCCGCGCGGGTAGCCGCCGTGGATGGCGGTGTCCGGGTCTTCCTCCGTGTACAGGTTGTTGTGGTGCAGCCGGTGCGTGACGCGGTAGGTGCACATGGACACGCCGCCCACCATGCCGATCAGCCGGCCGAAGAAGTCGTTGGCGGCCCGGCCGGGAAACAGCCGGTAGTGCGCGGCTTCGTGCGCCAGGATGAACAGGCCGTGCTGGGCGATGCCGATCACCACGATGGACAGCAGCATCCACGCGCCCGGCCAGGTCGCGATGGCCAGCGCCAGGGCGAAGGCGACCAGCCCGAAGGTGTGCGCGATCGACAGCGCCGAGCGCCAGGACGACAGCCGCGTCAGCGGCGCCAGCTCTTGCGGCGTGAGCAGGCGGCGAGCCTGCGCGTTGCGCGAGCCGGGTCGCAGGTCCTCCCGCTCCTCGCCCTTGCGCGGCTGCACGGCGCCCGCCTCCTTCACACGAGCTTGACCAGCTGCTTGCCGAAGTTGCGCCCGCGCAGCAACCCCAGGAAGGCCTCGGGCGCCGACTCCAGCCCCTGCGCGACGGTCTCGCGCGGACGCAGCCTGCCGCTGCCCACCAGCTCGCCCAGTTCCTTCAGCGCGTCCGGCCAGACTTCCATGTGCTCGCTCACGATGAAGCCTTCGACCCGCATGCGGTTGGTGAGCATCAGCTGGGGGTAGGACATCGGGATCGGCCGGCCGTCGTAGCCCGAGATCATGCCGCACAGCGCGATGCGCGAGAAGGCGTTCATGCGCAGCATCACTGCGTCCATGACCATGCCGCCGACGTTCTCGAAATAGCCATCGATGCCGTCCGGGCAGGCCTGCCTGAGCGCGCGGGACAGCGATGCGGCGTCGGCGTGCTGCTTGTAGTCGATGCAGGCATCGAAGCCCAGATCCTCGGTGACGTAGCGGCACTTGTCCGGCCCGCCGGCGATGCCCACGGCGCGGCAGCCGCGTGCCTTGGCCAGCACGCCGACCGCGCTGCCCACGGCGCCGCTGGCGGCGCTGACGGCAATGGTCTGCCCGGCCCTGGGCTCGATGATCTTCACCAGCCCGTACCAGCCCGTCACGCCGGGCATGCCCACCGCGCCGAGGTGATGCGACAGCGGCACGCGGGTCGTATCGAGCTTGCGCAGGGCGCCGGGCTGGCCGGCATCCACCACGCTGTACTCCTGCCAGCCCCCCATGCCCTGGACCTGGTCGCCGGGCTGGTACTTCGGATGGCGGCTCTCCACCACCTCGCCCACGGTGCCCCCGATCATCACCTCGCCCAGCGGCTGCGGCTGCGCGTAGCTCCTGCCTTCGTTCATGCGGCCGCGCATGTAGGGATCGAGGCTGAGGTAGTGATGGCGCACCAGCACCTGCCCGTCCTGCAGCGGTGGCGTCTGGCTGCTCACCAGCTTGAAGTTGTCGACCGTGGCTTCGCCCTTCGGGCGGTTGTCCAGCAGGACCTGGCGGTTGGCGGGCATGGGCGTGTCCTCGGTTTCAGTCTGTGGATATCACGTTGAAGGCCTGCGTGCCCTTGCGGCCGACCGGCAGGCGTGGAACGTACTTGAAGGTGCCGGTGGCGTGCGCACAGGCCTGGCCGGCTTCGTCGCTGAGGGTGGCTTCGCAGAAAGCCATCGTGGCGGTGCGGTGCATCAGCCTGCCCCGGGCGCGCAGCGGCCCGCGCGAGGGCTGCATGAAGGTGGTCTTCATCTCGATGGTGACCACGCCCATGTCCTTCTCGATGCTGCGCGCGGCCACGGCCATGGCCACGTCCATCAGCGTCATCACGGCGCCGCCGTGGGTGACGCCGAAGGAGTTGAGGTGCTCGGGCCTGGCCGCATACGCGATCTGCGACTCGCCACCTTCCATCCGCTCCAGCTCGAAGCCCATGTGGTGGACGAAGGGGATGACGGCGCCGAAATCGGGCATCGGTCAACCGCCTGTGACGACGCTGACGCCGCCGTCGACGGCGAGCCACTGGCCGGTGATGTGCTTGCCGGCATCGGAGGCGAACAGCACGCAGGTGCCCTTGAGGTCCTCGTCGTCGCCCAGCCGGCGCAGCGGGGCATGCGCCGCGAGCTGGTCCTCGCCCAGCCGTTCCAGCGTGCCGCGCGTCATCTTGCTGGGGAAGAAGCCGGGGCAGATCGCGTTGACGTTGATGCCGTACCGGCCCCACTCGCAGGCCAGCGCGCGCGTGAAGTTGATGACCGCGCCCTTGGAGGTGTTGTAGGCCAGGGTCTGCATCTCCGGCGGGTTGCCGCCCAGGCCGGCGATCGAGGCGATGTTGATGATGCGGCCGCCCTTGCCCGGAATCATGCTCTTCTTGGCGACGTGCTGGCTGAGGATGAAATAGCCGCGCACGTTCAGGTTCATCAGCTTGTCCCAGGCTTCCACCGGGTGGTCTTCGGCCGGCGCGCCCCAGGCGGCGCCGGCGTTGTTGACCAGGACGTGGATGTCGCCCATGCGCTGCAGCGTCTCCTCGGCCATGCGGCGGATGTCCTCCTCGCGCGAGGCGTCGGCGGCGATCCAGCGGGCATCGATGCCCGCCGCCTGCAGCTCGGCCGCCGCCTCCTCCAGGTCGGAAGCCTTGCGCGAAGTCAGCATGATCTTCGCGCCGGCCTCGCCGAGCGCATGCGCCAGTTGCAGGCCGAGGCCGCGCGAGCCGCCGGTGACGAGGGCGGTCTTTCCGGTGAGGTCGAAGAGTTGCTGGACTTTACGGGTCATGGTTCGCGCTTCCGTTGGGATTTCTTGGGTGCAGGATCAGAACGCCTCTTCCGGCATGTGGGCGCAGGTGGGGTCGCGCGTCTCGACCACCCGCAGCCACGCGCCGATCTTCGGCAGTTCGTAGTGGAAGAAGTATCGCGCGGCGTGCACGCGCCCGGTTTCGGCGGCGCTGCGGGCGCCCGCCTCGGCCGGCACGCTGAGCAAGACGTCCAGCCAGGTCCAGGCGATCACGAGGTGGCCGAAGGCCTGCATGTAGGGCACGGCGTTGGCCAGCGCCATGGCGGGGTCGCCGGCGGCCCAGGCGGCCCGTGTCGCGTCGCCGATGTGCTCCAGGGCGCGGGCCAGCTCGTTGCCATGCGCCGCCAGGTCGGCCCGGTGCAGCGCGGCTTCGATGGTGCTGGTCATGCGCCCGGCCAGCAGCTGCAGCCCGCGCCCGCCCTCCATCACCACCTTGCGGCCCAGCAGGTCGGCGGCCTGGATGCCGTGCGTGCCCTCGTGGATCATGTTCAGGCGCTGGTCGCGCCAGTACTGCTCGACCGGGAAGTCGCGCGTGTAGCCGTAGCCGCCATGGACCTGGATGGCCAGCGAATTGCCTTCCAGGCAGAACTCGCTCGGCCAGCTCTTGGCGATGGGGGTCAGCACTTCGAGCAGCAACCGGGCCTCGTCGGCCGCGTCCTGCGGCCCGGTGTGCTGCTCGTCGACCAGGCGCGCGCAGTACAGCATCAGCGCGAGCGCACCCTCGGCGTACGACTTCTGCGCCAGCAGCATGCGCTTGATGTCGGCGTGCTCGATGATGCGCACCTGCGGCTGCGCGGGGTCCTTGCCCGCCGGCCCGACCGGGCGGCCTTGCGGTCGGTTCTTCGCGTAGTCGAGCGAGGCGTAGTAGCCGGCCAGGCCCAGCGCGGTGGCCGCCATCCCGATGCCGATGCGCGCTTCGTTCATCATGTGGAACATGCAGCGCAGGCCCTCGCCAGGCTTGCCGACGAGGTAGCCGATGGCACCGGCGCCGCCCCGCACCGGGTACTTGCCCTCGCCGAAATTCAGCAACGTGTTGGTGGTACCGCGCCAGCCCAGCTTGTGATTGAGGCCGGCCAGGGCGACGTCGTTGCGCTCGCCGGTGAGCCGGCCCTGCGTGTCCACCAGCTTCTTGGGCACGATGAACAGCGACATGCCGCGCGTGCCGGGCACCAGCTTGCCGTCCGGGCCGGGGATCTTGGCCAGCACCAGGTGGACGATGTTCTCTGTGAGCTCGTGTTCGCCGGCCGAGATCCACATCTTGTTGCCGCTCAGGCGGTAGCGCGGCCCGAGCGGGTCGGCCTCGAAACCGGCGCCGTCGGGCACGGCCCGCGTGGCCACGTCGGACAGGGACGAGCCGGCCTGCGGCTCGGACAGGCACATGGTTCCCGAGAAGCGGCCGCCGAATTCGTTGGCCGCGAACACCTGCTTCTGCAGGTCCGTGCCGTGCGCCATCAGCAGGTTGGCATTGCCCACCGTCAGCAGGCCCGCGCCGATGCTGACCGAGGCGGTGGCGAAGAAGGCACCGGCCGCGGCCTCGACCGTGTAGGGCAACTGCATGCCGCCGATGGCGTAGTCCTGCGCGGCACTGAGCATGCCGGAGCCCGCATAGGCATCCCAGGCGTCCTGGGTCGCCTGCGGCAGGATCACCTTCTCACCGTCGAAGCGCGGCTCCTCGGTGTCGACCAGCCGGTTGAACGGCGCGTATTTCTCGCGCGCGATCCGCTCGCAGGTGTCCAGCACGGCGTCGAAGGTCTCGCGCGAGTGGTCGGCGAAGCGCCCGCGCCCGGCGAGCTGGTCGACCTCCAGCCAGTCGTAGAGGAGGAAGTCGAGGGTGGGACGAAGGGAGGACATCGCGGATCAAGCCCTGTTGCATGTCACCGTGCTGGGTGTCATCCCGGCGCAAGCCGGGTTCCATCCCCAGGTGCCAGCCTGCAGCGGTGCGTCGTTTCGTGTCCTGGAGGTGGATTGCAGGTCAAGCCCGCAATGACATGCCCCTGGGGTCCCGTCGAGCCCCGCCATGACTGGCTCTTTCAAAGCACCTCGAACACCCCCGCGGCCCCCATGCCGCCGCCGATGCACATGGTCACGCAGACGCGCCTGGCGCCGCGCCGCTTGCCCTCGATCAGCGCGTGGCCGGTCAGGCGCTGCCCCGACACGCCGTAGGGGTGGCCCACCGCAATGGC
The DNA here is from genome assembly GCF_036676645.1 of Ramlibacter sp. GTDB lineage: Bacteria > Pseudomonadota > Gammaproteobacteria > Burkholderiales > Burkholderiaceae_C > Ramlibacter. Next base: position 20,883 of record NZ_JAKFCM010000018.1, on the reverse strand, counting down.
GCCGCCGTTCACGTTCAGCCGGTCGGCCGGGATGCCCAGCTTGTCGCGGCAATACAGCACCTGCACCGCAAAGGCTTCGTTCAGCTCCCACAGGTCGATGTCGCCGACCTTCAGTCCGAGCTTGTGCAGGACCTTGGGTACGGCGAACACCGGGCCGATGCCCATTTCGTCGGGCTCGCAGCCGGCCACGGCAAAGCCGAGGAAGCGGCCGATCGGCTTGAGGTTGTGCTTGGATGCATAGCCCTCGCTGACCACCACGCAGGCGCCGGCACCGTCGGAGAACTGGCTGGCGTTGCCGGCCGCGATCACGCCGCCGGGCAGCGCCGGCTTGATGCCGCTGATGCCTTCCTTGGTCGTGCCCTCGCGCAGGCCCTCGTCCTTGCTGACGGTGACCTCCTTGGTGCGCAGCCCCATCACCGGGTCGGCCACGCCGGCCTTGACGGTGATGGGCGCGATCTCGTCCTCGAACTTGCCGGCGGCCTGGGCGGCGCAGGCCTTCTGCTGGCTGGCGGCGCCGTACTCGTCCATCGCGTCGCGGCCGATGCCGTAGCGCTTGGCCACCTGCTCGGCCGTCTGCAGCATGGACCAGTAGATCTCGGGCTTCTTCTGCTCCAGGTCCGGGTCCTTGATCATGTGCAGGTTCATCTCCTGCTGCACGCACGAGATGCTTTCCACCCCGCCGGCCACGTACACCTCGCCCTCGCCGGCGATCACGCGCTGGCTGGCCATGGCGATGGTCTGCAGGCCGGAGGAGCAGAACCGGTTGATGGTCATGCCGGAGACGGTGATCGGCAGGTCGGCCATCAGCGCGATCTGGCGCGCGATGTTGGAGCCGGTGGCGCCTTCGGGATTGGCACAGCCCATGAGCACGTCTTCGACCGCGCCGGGCTCGATGCCGGCACGCTGGACCGCGTGCCTGACGACGTGTCCGCCGAGCGTGGCGCCGTGCGTCATGTTGAAGGCGCCCTTCCAGCTCTTGGTCAGGGGCGTGCGGGCGGTGGAGACGATGACGGCTTGGGTCATGGGGATTGCCTTTCTTGCGGGATTTCGGTTGTCAGGGCGCGGCGAGTTGAGGTTGCGAGGACGCGCTTGAGCATCGGACGGTCAGCCGGTCAGTCCCTTGCCTTCGGCCACCAGCTTCCTGATCAGCGGCGCCGGCTCCCAGAAGGCGGCATCGTCGCGCGGATTGCGCTGGAAGCGCTTCATGGCCTGCATGACGTTGAACAGGCCGACCTGGTCGGCATACAGCATGGGGCCGCCACGGTGGATCGGGAAGCCGTAGCCGGTCAGGTACACCATGTCGATGTCGCTGGCACGCGAGGCGATTCCCTCCTCCAGGATGTGCGCGGCCTCGTTGACCAGCGAGAACACCAGGCGCTGCACGATTTCCTCGTCGGAGATCTTGCGCGGCTCGATGCCGAGTTCCTTGCGGTGCGCAGCGACCATGTCCTCGACCAGCTTCGAAGGAATCGCGTCGCGCTTGCCGGGCTGGTAGTCGTACCAGCCGGCGCCGGTCTTCTGGCCGAAGCGGCCCAGTTCGCACAGCTTGTCGGCGGTGCGGCTGTACTTCATGTCGGGCCGCTCGGCGGCGCGGCGCTTGCGGATCGCCCAGCCGATGTCGTTGCCGGCCAGGTCGCCCATGCGGAACGGACCCATGGCGAAGCCGAACTTCTCGATGGCCTTGTCCACCTGCTGCGGGGTGGCGCCCTCGTCCAGCAGGAAGCCGGCCTGGCGGCTGTACTGCTCGATCATGCGGTTGCCGATGAAGCCGTCGCAGACGCCGGACACCACGGCGGTCTTCCGGATCTTCTTGGCGATCGCCATCACGGTGGCCAGCACGTCCTTGCCCGTCTTGTCGCCGCGCACCACCTCCAGCAGCTTCATCACGTTGGCCGGGCTGAAGAAGTGCATGCCGACCACGTCCTGCGGGCGCTTGGTGAAGGCGGCGATCTTGTTGACGTCCAGCGTGGAGGTGTTGGAGGCCAGGATCGCGCCGGGCTTCATGGTCTTGTCGAGCGTCTCGAACACCTTCTGCTTGACGCCCAGCTCCTCGAATACCGCCTCGATCACCAGGTCGGCGCCCTTGATGTCCTCGTAGGACAGCGTGGTCTTGAGCAGGGCCATGCGCTGCTCGTACTTGTCCTGCTTGAGCTTGCCCTTCTTGACCTGGGCCTCGTAGTTCTTGCGGATGGTGGCGACGCCGCGGTCCAGCGCTTCCTGCTTCATCTCGAGAAGGGTCACCGGGATGCCGGCGTTCAGGAAGTTCATGGAGATACCGCCGCCCATGGTGCCGGCACCGATGACGGCCACCGACTGGATCTCGCGCTTGGGCGTGCCTTCCGGCACGTCGGGAATCTTGGAGGCGGCGCGCTCGGCCATGAAGATGTGGCGCAGCGCGCGGCTCTCGGGCGTGAGCATGAGGTTGAGGAAGATCTCGCGCTCGAACAGCATGCCGTCGTCGAACTTCTTCTTCGTGGCGGCTTCGACCGCATCGACGCACTTGCCCGGCGCCGGGAAGTTCCTGGCCATGCCCTTGACCATGTTGCGCGCGAACTGGAAGTAGGCGTCGCCGCGCGGGTGCTTGCACGGCAGGTCACGCACGCGCGGCAGCGGGCGCTTGCCGGCCACTTCGCGCGCGAAGGCCAGCGCCTCCTCCAGCAGCGACTCGGGCGAAGCCGCCATGCGGTCGAACAGCTTCTGGCCGGGCTGCTGGGCCAGCAGCTCGCTCTTGACCGGCTCGCCCGACACGATCATGTTCAGGGCGGTTTCGACGCCCAGCACGCGCGGCAGGCGCTGCGTGCCGCCGGCACCGGGGATCAGGCCCAGCTTGACCTCGGGCAGCGCCACGTTGCAGCCGGGGGCGGCGATGCGGTAATGGCAGCCGAGCGAGAGCTCCAGGCCGCCCCCCATGCACACCGAGTGCAGGGCCGCCACCGTGGGCTTGGCCGAGTTCTCCAGCGCCAGGATCAGCGACAGCAGGTTGGGCTCGGCGATCGCCTTGGGCGAGCCGAACTCCTTGATGTCGGCGCCGCCCGAAAAGGCCTTGTCGGCGCCCGTGACCACGATGGCCTTGACGGCCGGATCGGCATTGGCCTGCTCCAGCCCGGCGGCAAACGCCTGCCGCAGGGCCAGCCCCAGCCCGTTGACCGGCGGGTTGTTCATCGTGATCACGGCCACGTCGCCGTGCACCTTGTATTCAGCCGTCATGTGCGGTGCTCCTGGAAAGAAAAAGAACGCTCGTTCGCTTCGGGCGATTCTAGGAAAGGCTTGCTGCGCTGCAACGCCGCGTTGTCACGGCTGGGACTCCGACCACGACCGAAGGTCGAACTGTCCGCGCGGAACAGCATGCAGCGCGGACACCCTTTGATGAAGGCTCCGGCTTTGCCGGTCCTTCATCAACTGATCAGAACCACGAAGGAATCGCGCAGCGATTTCTTCGTGATCACACTTCCAGCCACTCCTTGCGAGTGTAGGCGTCGGCCCGCAGGCTGTCTGGCGTGCCCTGAAAGACGATGCTGCCATGCCCCATCACCAGTGCCCGGTCGGACACGGTCATCGCGATGGTCAGCTTCTGCTCGATCAGCAGCACGGACAGGCCGCGCTCCTTGAGCTTTTTGAGGTACTCGCCGACCAGTTCGACGATCTTGGGCGCCAGCCCTTCGGTGGGCTCGTCGATGATGATCAGGTCCGGGTCGCCCATCAGGGTGCGGCACAGCGTCAGCATCTGCTGCTCGCCGCCCGACAGCACGCCGGCCTCGGTGTGCTGGCGCTCCTTCAGGCGCGGGAACATCCCGTACATGTCGTCGAACGACCAGCGGCCCTTCTGGCCGGCGCGCTTCTGTCCCAGCATCAGGTTCTGGTGCACCGTCAGCGTGGGGAAGATCTCGCGGTTTTCCGGCACGTAGCCGATGCCGAGGTGGGCGATCTCGTAGGGCTTGCGGCCCAGGGTGGGCTGGCCCTTCCAGTCCACCGAGCCGGTGCACTCGACCATACCCATGATGGCTTTGGCCGTGGTCGAGCGGCCCGAGCCGTTGCGACCCAGCAGCGCCACGATCTCGCCGGGCTGCACGTCGAAGTGCACGCCGTGCAGCACATGGCTCTTGCCGTAGAAGGCATGCAGGTTCTCGATCTTCAGCATCAATGAGCCCCCGCGCCCACCTGCGCGTCCGCGACCTGCGAGCCGAGGTAGGCTTCCTGCACCCGCTGATTGGCTCGCACCTTCTCCGGGGTGTCGAAGGCGATCACCTCGCCGTACACCACGACGGCGATCTTGTCGGCCAGGCCGAACACCACGCCCATGTCGTGTTCCACGGTCAGCAGCGTCTTGCCGACAGTCACTTCCTTGATCAGCTCGATGAAGCGCCGTGTTTCGCTCTTGCTCATGCCGGCGGTGGGCTCGTCCAGCAGGATGACGCCGGCGCCGCCGCCGATCGTCACCCCGATCTCCAGGGCGCGCTGCTCGGCGTAAGTCAGGTTCATGGCCAGCACGTCGCGCTTGCGCTCCAGGTGGATCATTTCCAGCAACTGCTCGGCACGCTCGTTGGCGTCATCCAGGCCCGCGAGGAACTTGAAGAAGGTGTAGCGGTAGCCCAGGCTCCACAGCACGCCGCAGCGCAGGTTCTCGAAGACGCTGAGCTTGGGGAAGATGTTGGTGATCTGGAAGCTGCGCGACAGGCCCAGCCGGTTGATCTCGTAGGGCCGCTTGCCATCGATGCGCTGGCCGTTGAGCAGCACCTGGCCGCTGCTGGGCTCGAAGCGGCCGCTGATCAGGTTGAACAGCGTGGACTTGCCGGCGCCGTTCGGGCCGATCACCGCCACCCGCTCGCCCGGGCGCACCGCCAGGTTGGCGCCGCGGATGATTTCCGTCTTGCCGAAGCTCTTGCGCAGCTCGCGCAGTTCCAGGGCGTACTCCGCCGTCATGGTTGGCTCTCCCGACGCCTGGTTTCCTTCTCGATGTATTCCTGGATCTCGCCCCACTGGCGCACGAACTGGCGGCGGGTCAGCTCGAACAGGCCCAGGCCGCTGAGCATCACGAAGGCGCAGCCGAACCAACTGTCCACCCCGTGGGCGTTGAGGGTGGTGCCCAGGAACTGCAGCTCCGGCCCGAGCGCCGGGTTGAGCTTGAGGTGGTAGACCATCTCGATCATGCCGGCCGCGCCCAGCAGCGTGATCAGCGCCGTGGCGGCCAGCGCGAGGTAGCTGACCCACAGGTCGCGCAGGCGGCCGAAGGCGGCCACGCGCACGTTCATCATGATCAGGCTGGCGATGCCCCCCGGCGCGTACATCACCATGAACAGGAACACCAGGCCCAGGTACAGGAGCCAGGCCTTGGTCAGCTCCGACAGCAGCACGAAGGCCAGCACCATCAGCACGGCGCCGATGATCGGCCCGAAGAAGAAGGTCGCGCCGCCCAGGAAGGTGAACAGCAGGTAGGCGCCGGAACGCGGGCCGCTCACCACCTCCGAGGTGACGATCTCGAAGTTGAGCGCCGCCAGCCCGCCCGAGATGCCGGCGAAGAACGCCGAGATGCAGAACACCAGGAAGCGCACCATCTGGGTGTTGTAGCCGACGAACTCGACGCGCTCGGGGTTGTCGCGCACCGCGTTGATCATGCGGCCGAGCGGCGTGCGCGTGAACGCGTACATGGCCGCGGTGCAGACGAAGGTGTAGATCGCGATCAGGTAGTACAGCTGGATCTGCGGCCCGAAAGTGACGCCGAATGGCTTGGAACCCGTGACCCGGTTGCCCGAGATGCCACCCTCGCCGCCGAAGAACTCGGGGAACATCAGCGAGGAGGCCCACACCAGTTCGCCGATGCCCAGCGTGATCATGGCGAACGGCGTCGCGGCCTTCTTGGTCGTCACCCATCCCAGCAGCAGCGCGAACGCCAGTCCGGCCAGGCCGCCGGCCACCGGCACCAGGCTGACGGGCAGCGGCAGCGTGCCGGCCGAGACCAGGTTGAGGGTGTGGATCGCCAGGAACGATCCGAGCCCGGAATGGACCGCATGGCCGAAGCTGAGCATGCCGCCCTGCCCCAGCAGCATGTTGTACGAGAGGCACACGATGATCGCGATGCCCATCTGGCTGAGCATGGTGTGCGCCAGCGAGCTGGTGAACACCAGCGGCGCCACCAGCAGCAGCAGCGCGAACAGGGACCAGATGATCCAGCGCCCGACGTTGTAGGGCTTGAATTCGTAGTAGCCGGTCTTCCCGCCCGCGGCGGGAAGACGTGCCGGCTGGGTGTCCGCCACCGGCATCGGGACGCCCACGGGCGTGTTCTCCCGTGCTGCCGCTTCCTGCGTATCGGTCAGGGCGCTCATCGCGTCAGCCCTCCCGCGTGCCGAGCAGGCCCTTGGGCCGGAAGATCAGCATCAGCACGAGGAACAGGTAAGGCAGGATGGGAGCCACCTGGCTGATCTTGAGCTTCCACAGCGCGTACCCGAACGTGTCGGATGAAACCTGCAGCCCGACGGTGTCGAGTGCGCCCTGGATGGACGCATCCACGCCCACGGCGAAGGTCTGCACGACGCCGATCAGCAGCGAGGCCAGGAAGGCGCCCGACAGCGAGCCCATGCCGCCGACCACCACGACCACGAAGATGATCGAACCCACCGTCGCCGCCATGCCCGGCTCGGTGACGAAGGCGTTGCCCCCGATCACGCCCGCCAGTCCGGCCAATGCGGCGCCGCCGCCGAAAACCAGCATGAACACCCGTGGCACGTTGTGGCCCAGCGACTCCACGGTCTGCGGGTGCGTGAGCGCCGCCTGGATCACCAGGCCGATGCGGGTGCGCGTGAGCAGCAGCCAGATGGCCACCAGCATCAGCACCGCCACCAGCATCATGAAGCCGCGATACATCGGGAACTGCGTGCCGTAGAGCGTGAACAGCGGCCCGTCCAGCACTTCCGGCACCCGGTAGTCGACCGAACCCGTGCCCCACACCAGCTGCACCATCTCGAGCAGGATGAAGGACAGGCCGAAGGTGATCAGCAACTCGGCGACGTGGCCGAACTTGTGCACCCGGCGCAGGCAGTACTTCTCGAACAGCGCGCCCAGCACGGCCACCAGCAGCGGCGCCACCACCAGCGCCGGCCAGTAGCCCAGCAGCTGCGCAGTGGTGAACGCGAAATACGCTCCCAGCATGTAGAAGCTGGCGTGGGCGAAGTTCAGCACCCCCATCATGCTGAAGATCAGCGTGAGGCCGGAACTGAGCATGAACAGCAGCAGCCCGTAGCTGATGCCGTTCAGGAGGGAGATGGTGAAGAATTCCAAGGGGCTGGGGGCTGGGGGCTAGGGGCTAGGGCTGGCGGCCAGGTGTCCGGGATGCAGGAAAGGGCGGCAGATTCCGGGGCCCGATCATGAAAAGGGGCTGGCGACACAGGGACAGGCTGGCTGTTTCCCTAGTCCCTAGCCCCCAGTCCCTAGCCCCTGCGAATCGCGCGGCGAAAGCCGCGCGCGAGCCGTCACGCCCCCGGGCGCTTCATCTGGCAGCTGGTCGGCGTGCTGGACACGTACGGATCCATCTGCTTGATGTTCACGAAGGTGTAGCCGGTGTTCTCGACGCTGTACTCGCCCTTCTTGGCCTTCTGCCACTTGGTGATGTACATCGACTGCTGCAGCTGGTGGTCGGACGCGCGCATCTGCACGTCGCCGGCGAAGCTCTTGACCGACAGGCCCTCCAGCGCCCGGGCCACCTTGACCGGGTCGGTGGAACCGGCCTTGGCCATGGCGTTGTTCAGCAGGTTGATGCCGTTGTAGGTGGCGAAGGTGTAGTAGTCGTCGTTGAACTTCTTGTGGAAGTCGGCGGCCAGCTTGCCCAGCTCGCCCGTGTGGTTGGAGTGGCCGTACGCAACGACGTACACCTCGCTGTCGCCGCCGGCGGCCAGCGCCGTCGGCGTGCCGGTGACGCCGGCGTAGTAGGTGTACATCGGGATCTTCAGGCCGGCGTCGTTCAGTGCCTTGACCAGCAGCGTGAGGTCCTGGCCCCAGTTGCCGGTGACGATGGTGTCGGCGCCGGACTGCTTGATCTTGGCGACGTAGGGCGAGAAGTCCTTGACCTGGCCGATCGGGTGCAGGTCCTCGCCGGCGATCTTGACGTCCGGACGCTTGCGCTTGATCGCGTCCTTGAAGTACTTGGCGACCTGGTGGCCGTGCGAGTAGTTCTGGTTGAGCAGGTAGACGCTCTTGACGTTGGGCTGGTCCTTCATGAAGGAGGTCAGCGCCTCCATCTTCATGGAGGTGTCGGCGTCCAGCCGGAAGTGCCAGTAGTCGCACTTCTCGTTGGTCAGGGCCGGGTCGACCGCCGCATAGTTGAAGTAGACGACCTCCTTGCCCGGATTGCGCGCGTTGTGCTTGGAGACGGCGTCCAGGATGGCGGTGGCCGCGCCCGATCCATTGCCCTGGGTGACGTAGCGGAAGCCCTGGTCGATGGCGGCCTTCAGCGTGTTCAGGCTTTCCTGCGGCGAACCCTTGTTGTCGAAGCCGACCACCTCGAACTTCACGCCCGACGGGGCGCGACCGGACAGCTGCTCGGCGGCGAACTGCCAGCTCTTGAGCTGGTTCTGGCCCACGTTGGCGAACGGGCCGGACAGAGGATCCATGAACGCGATGCGCACGGTTTCGTTCTTGAGCGCGCCACCCGTTGCCGGCGCAGCGGCCTGGGCGGCCGGCTTGGCCGGGGCCGGCCTGGCGGCCTGGGCGAACGCAAGGCCGGTGCCGCACATGGCGAGCACGGCAGCCACGGTGACATGCCTCAGCGCGAAACTCATCTCGTGTCTCCTGGGTGGTTCGTAGTGCGCGCAGGGTACATTTTTTTGTGCAGCGCAACCGTCAGGGAATGCCCGTAAGACACGGCCCTCCTATCGCGCAGGAGACAGCGACAGGGGCAGGATTCAGGCCGACGGCAAGCGGTAGTCCTTCAGCTGCTCGCGCAGCTTGGTCTTGAGCATCTTGCCGGTGGCGCCCAGCGGGATCGCATCGACGAACACCACGTCGTCGGGCACCTGCCACTTGGCGATCTTGCCTTCGTAGAACGCGAGCAGCTCCTCGCGCGTCACCTCGACGCCGGGCTTCTTCACCACCGCCACGATCGGTCGCTCGTCCCACTTGGGATGCTTCATGCCGACGCAGGCCGCCATCTGCACCGCCGGGTGCGCCATGGCGATGTTCTCCACGTCGATGGAGCTGATCCACTCGCCGCCGGACTTGATCACGTCCTTGCTGCGATCGGTGATCTGCATGAAGCCGTCGGCGTCGATGGTGGCCACGTCGCCGGTCGGGAACCAGCCGTCCACCAGCGGGTCGCCGCCCTCGCCCTTGAAGTATTCGCGCACCACCCACGGGCCGCGCACGTACAGGTCGCCGAAGGCCTTGCCGTCCCAGGGCAGTTCCCGGCCGTCGTCGCCGACGATCTTCATGTCGACGCCGAAGATCGCGCGGCCCTGCTTGAGGCGGATCGCCATCTGCTGCTCGGCCGGCTGCGCGAGGTGCTTGTTCTTCAGCGTGCACAGGGTGCCCAGCGGGCTCATCTCGGTCATTCCCCAGGCGTGCAGGACGTCCACGCCGTACCCTTCCCGGAAGGCGTCGATCATCGCCGGCGGGCAGGCCGAGCCGCCGATCACCGTGCGCTGCAGCGTCGAGAAGCGCAGGCCGCCCTGCTTCATGTGGCCCAGCAGCATCTGCCACACGGTCGGCACCCCTGCCGCGAAGGTCACCTTCTCGGCTTCGATCAGCTCGTAGACCGACTTGCCATCCATCGCCGGGCCGGGGAACACCAGCTTGCAGCCGGTCAGCGCGGCCGAATACGGGATGCCCCAGGCGTTGACGTGGAACATGGGCACCACGGGCAGGACCGAGTCGCGCGCCGACAGCCCCATCACGTCCGGCAGCGCCGCGGCGTAGGCATGCAGGATGGTCGAGCGGTGGCTGTACAGCGCCGCCTTCGGGTTGCCGGTGGTGCCGCTCGTGTAGCACATGCTGGACGCCGAGTTCTCGTCGAACTGCGGCCAGTCGTAGCCGGTCGGCTGGCCGCCGATCCAGTCTTCGTACGCGACCAGGTTGGGGATGCCGGTATCGGCCGGGACCTTGCCCGAATCGCACAGCATCACGTACTGGCGGATGGTGGAGCAGCGGGCATGCACGGCCTGCACCAGCGGCAGGAAGGTGGCGTCGAAGCACAGCACCTGGTCTTCGGCGTGGTTGGCGATCCAGGCGATCTGGTCGGGGTGCAGGCGCGGATTGATCGTGTGCAGCACGCGGCCGGAGCCGGACACGCCGAAGTACAGCTCCAGGTGCCGGTAGCCGTTCCAGGCCAGCGTGGCGACCCGGTCGGAGAACAGCAGCTTCATGCCGTCCAGCGCGCCCGCCACCTGCCGCGAGCGCCGGGCGACGTCGCGCCACGTGTAGCGGTGGATGTCGCCCTCCACCCGGCGCGACACGATCTCGCCGTCGCCCTGGTGGCGGTCGGCGAACTCGATCAGCGACGAGATCGAAAGGGGTTGGCTTTGCATCAGGCCGAGCATGTCGTCTCCTTCTCTTGCGGCTTCGTGGTCCGGAAAGGGTCAATGCTACGGCGAAATGTCGGCGCTGCCGGCGAGCGCGCACGTGCGGGCGTCGCGCGCGGAACAGTGCGCCTCAGGCCGGCGCCGCTTCGGCCGGCTGCACCGAGCGCAGGAAGTCCAGCCACACCGTGGTGCCCGCGCCTTCGGCGGATTCGACGCGCACGGCGCCGCCCGCCGCCTGCATCACGCGCTGGCAGAACATCAGGCCCATCCCGTTGCCGCCGCTGGCGGCGCGGGTGGTGACCGGCTCGCGCGTGAGGCGCTCGAGGACGGCCGCTGGAATGCCCGGGCCGTTGTCGCGGAAACGGATCCAGCCCCGCGCACCGCCCTCGCCCGCATCGCAGCCGGCCTCGACCGCCAGCCGGGGCTGCGGCGCTTCGCGCAGCGCCTGCAGCGCGTTCTTGGCCAGCGTGCACAGCACCAGGTACAGCAGGTCGCGGCGGCCCGGCAGGCGGAAGTCCTGCTGCACGCGGAACGAGACCCAGCCGCGCTCGCCGTCCTCGAACGGGAACTCGTCGCGCAGGGCCGCCAGCAGCGCTGCCGCGCCGACCGTCTGCGGCGCCGCGCCGGGATAGGCGTCGCGCGCGGACTGCAGGAAGGTGGACACCAGCGACTGGCAGTACTGCGCGCGCCGCTCGGCCCGCTCCAGCGCGGCCAGCAGCTCGCCAGGGTGGTGTTCCTCGAAGCGCGCGATCCCCGGCGCCGACTGCGGCGTGGGCGGCAGGTGGCGCGAGGCGACGCTGGCCACGCAGCCTCGCACCGTCGCCAGCGGCGTGTTCAGCTCGTGTGCCAGGAACCCCAGCGTCTCGCGCAGCGCCGCCGCGCGGTTCTCGTTGATGGCGCGCTCCAGCGCCTGGGTGCGGTGCAGGGCCAGCGCCTCGCGCAGCGCCTCGCGGGTGGGCTCGTCCTCCAGCGGCTTTTCCAGGATGCGCAGCACCCGGCCCTGGTTGACGGCGGCGATGGCCACGTCCTTCTCCGCATACGCCGTGGCCAGCAGCCGCACCACGTGGCGGTGCTCGCGCTGCACGCGGCACAGCAGGTCCATGCCGTCCTGCTCCGGCATGCGGTAGTCGGTGACCAGGGCCGCGAAGCGGTCGCCGCGCTCGGCCAGGGCGGCCAGCGCCTCGCCGGCGCTGCCGGCGGTGGCGACGTCGAACTCGCCGCCGAAGCTGCGCGCAAACCACTTGCGCGAGCGCTCGTCGTCGTCGACGAACAGGATGCCCCGTGCGATGCCCGATTCCATGGCGGGATGCTAGGCCTCCTGCGAACGCTGCTGGCGTGCGCCGTAGTCGCGCAGCGCCTGCTCGGTGCGCTCCGCCAGGGCCTGCACCTTTTGCAGCCAGCCGGCGTCCGACGGCCAGCGCCTCTCCTCCAGCACCGGCACGTAGACCCGCCGCACCAGCTGGTACAGCGCGAGTGCGCCCGCCTCGCCGCTCATGCCCAGCAGCGAGTGCAGGGTTTCCTGGGCACGGGCGAGGTCCTGCCCCTGCGCTGCCTGCTCGAGCTGGCCGACCAGCCGCGCGATCTCGGGCAGGTAGTCGGCCAGCAGTTCGTCCAGCAGTCCGAGCCGGCAGTAGCTCTGCAGCCGGGCCTCGTTGAGCAGCGGCGCGTCGTCGCCGCCCGCAGCCGGTACCGCCGGGCGCTGGGCCTGGGCGGCACCGCCCGCCAGCACCGCGCCCAGCGCCTCGTACAGCTGCATGGCCTCGACCGGCTTGACCAGGAAGCCATCCATCCCCGCCTCGCGAGCGCCCTGCATGGCCGGCGCGTCGGAATGCGCGGTCAGCGCCACGATGGGCACGCGCGCCCAGGGCTGCCGGCTGGCGCGCACGGCGCGGGCCGTGTCCAGCCCGCCCATGCCGGGCATGCCCAGGTCCATCAGCACGGCGTCGAAGGCCGTTCCCGCGGCCAGTGCCTGCAACACCGCCTGGCCGTGGTCGACCTCGACCACCTCGGCCCCCGCTTCGCGCAGGTAGGCGGCCACCGCGCGCCGGTTGTAGGCGCTGTCGTCGGCCAGCAGCACGCGCCGGCCTGTCAGCGCATGCGCCGCCACCTCGGCCCCGTGCCGCTGCAGCGCCGCCACCAGCGCCTGCACCAGCGGCAGCTGGGCGCAGGGCTTGGCGACGAAGCCGTCCATGCCGGCGCGCTGCGTCTTGACGCGGGCCACCTGCGCCGGCTCGCTGGTGTGGGCGACGATGCGGACGTAACGGTTGGCGGGTGCCTGGCCCTGGCGCAGCCGCTGCGCGACCTGGTAGCCGTCGACCGCCGGCATGTTCAGGTCGAGCAGCACCAGGTCGTAGGGGTAGCGGGCCAGCAGGTCCAGCGCCCGCTGGCCGTCGGCGGCCTCGTCGACCACGAGCTCCACCGGGCGCAACTTGCGACGGTTGAGGGCACGCTGGGCCGCATCGTCTTCCACCATCAGCAGCCGCTTGCCGGCGAGGGCCTCGCGCGCCTTTTCAAGCGCATTGGCGTGGTGCTGCTCCCTGGCCTGCTCGCCCACGATCGGGAATTCGAGGATGAACTCGGTGAAGGCGCCGGGCTGCGACTGGCAGCGGATCGAACCACCGAACGCCATCATCACGCGCCGGCAGTACGCCAGCCCCAGTCCGGTTCCGCCCGACTTGCCAACGGATCGGAACGGCTCGAACAGCGTGGGCAGCACGTCGGGCGCGATGCCCGGACCGTTGTCCCGCACCGTGACCCGGTGGTCGCCTATCGTGATCGTCACCTGTGTTCCGGGATACGGGCCAAGGTAGTACAGCGCATTCTTGATGAGGTTGAACAGGACGAACAGGTAGGCCGTTTCGTCGCCGCGGAACTGGAAATCCTGCTGGACGTCGACCCGCATGCTTTGGCGCGCCGCATCGCTGTCGTAGCCGTACTCGTCAACCGCCTTGCGCACCACTTCCTCGGCCGACAGCAGGTCGAACGCGGCGGCGTCCAGCGGCTTGGCACTGAGCGCGTCCAGCGTCATGGTGATCACCTGCAGGCCGCGGTCGATGGCTTGCTCACCCTTGGCCAGCTGTTCGTAGAGCTTGTCGACCTGATCGGGCACGAGCGGGCTCAGCCGGCCCAGTGTACCCGGTCCCGGTAGCGTGCGCTGGATGCCGGCCAGGCTGTGGCGCAGCTGGCCAAGCGGATTGCGCATCTCGTGCGCGATCGTGCCGGCCAGCACCGTGGCGGCGTCCAGTCGCTCGGCCTGGATCTGCTTTTCCGACAGCTTGAACGCGTTGCCACCGATGATCACCAGGATCAGCGTGGGCAGCCGGCCCAGGTAGTCCACCGGCATTGCGGGCTGCGGTGTCGTGGCGATGTAGGCCAGGGTAGCGGCGCCCGCACCGGCGACCACCATCACCACGGTATTGCGCCAGTCGGTCAGCAGCACCAGGAAGAAGATGCCCATGAAGGTGTTGGCGACCGCCACCGAGCCACCGCCGTTCTTCAGGGCGAGGAAGACCATGAGGAACGGCAGGCAGAACAGGTAGGTGAAGTACGACCACGGCACGTACCATGACCGGAAGCGTTGCGGCCAGTGGTCGCGCAAGGCCAAACCCAGGCACAGCAGCGCCGCGGTGCCGCGCAGCCAGGCGCTGTCGTAACCCTTGGTGCCGCGCAGCTCGTGCAAGGCGTAGAACAGCGGGAAGGCGATCGCACCCACCACGCCCACCGCCTTGGGAAGGTGGCGCATGTACTCCGCATGCGCGACGTAGTGGGACCAGACGTGCCGTGACCAGAATTGTTGGAGCGCGTTCACGTCAGACCTCGGCAGCGGCGGGAGTCAGGGCTTCGCGGACACACTCGACCTCACCGTGGATGAGGCAGTAGGTCTTTTCGGTGCCGGGCAGGAGCACATCGCGTGCGATCAACGAAAAGCCAAAGCGGCGGTACAGGCGGCTGAGGACGTGGGTGCAGGAGCCGACGAGGTGTTGCACATTCGCGTGCTCGAGCAGATCGGTGAGTGTCAGGTGCAGGCAGCGCTTGAGGACATCCTGGCCGACCCGGTACTCGGGTGCGACAACCAGCCGTCCGGCGTCCCAGGCCCTGGGCCAGCGGGAAAGCGCGCGGGGATCGGAAAGTTGGAGTAACTGCTCGGTCAAGGTGAGCCCGTGGCCCAGAGGGACCAGCCGAATGGTGCCGATCAGGCGGCCATGAAGCTCGAAAGCGAACACCCGGCCCAATTCGTCTCTTTTTTTTCGCGGGTGGCGAACTGCGGGTCCGCCGAAGCGGCCGCCCTCAGATCGATCTGCCGGCGCAGCTGGCTCAGCTCCCGGATGTCGGATGCCTTGCGCAAGCAGCGGATGGTCAGGTCTTCGATGGCGATTTCGCGGCTGCCATCGGCCTCGGGCTCGTCGGGGGGAAACGGGAGCTGGAACGCGTGCAGGGCACGGTGCATCGGTGTGGATGCTGCAGGGATGGTGAACATGGAGTCCTCCTCTTCAGGTGTGAAATGGAAAGTGGGATAGGGAAAGTGCCCCTGCGCGCCTGTCATCGCGCGAAGGGCAGGATGGGTCGTGGCTGCGGCCGCCCGCCCGAGGCGGTGGTCCCGCGAGCCGCCGGGGTCTGCAAGCCCCGCCTCTGTGCGGCATTCGAGTCCTCCCTGTCGCAGCCGGTGCGGCTGCGCGAACTGCGCAGTCATTATCCGGCTGAGTTTCGGCGGGCGCCAGGGGTCGTTGCCTTAGCAGCCACGGGAATACGGCCTCGGCACACAATTCCGGTCATGGATTCCGTCATCGAGGCCCCGCCGCGCGCGATCGACCTGGGCGTGCGCTGGAGGCACACGTTCGCCGAACTTGGTCCTTCGTACTACACCGAGTTGCCGCCGTCTCCCCTGCCCGCCCCGTACCTCGTCGGGCTCAACTGGCGCTTGGCCGCCCAGCTGGGGCTGCCGGCGGACATGCTGGAAAGCGAAGAGGGCGTGCGCGCCCTCACCGGTTCGCAGCCGATCGCCGGCACGCGGCCCCTGGCCAGCGTGTACAGCGGGCACCAGTTCGGCGTGTGGGCCGGCCAGCTGGGCGACGGGCGCGCCCTGCTGCTGGGCGAGATCGATTCGGCGGCCGGTCCGCAGGAACTGCAGTTCAAGGGGAGCGGCCGCACGCCCTACTCGCGCATGGGAGACGGACGGGCGGTGCTGCGCTCCAGCATCCGGGAGTTCCTGTGCTCCGAGGCCATGCACGGGCTGGGCATCCCCACCACCCGGGCCCTGAGCGTCACTGGCTCCGACGCGCCGGTGCGGCGCGAGACGGTCGAAACCGCCGCCGTGGTGGTGCGGGTGTCGCCCAGCTTCGTGCGCTTCGGCCATTTCGAGCACTTCGCTTCGCGCGGCCAGGACGAGGAACTGCGCCGGCTGGCCGACTACGTGGTCGACCGCCACTACCCCGAGTGCCGCTCCACCGGACGCTTCGGCGGCAATGCCTACGCGGCCCTGCTCGAGGCCGTCAGCGAGCGCACGGCCGCCCTGCTGGCGCAGTGGCAGGCGGTGGGCTTCTGCCACGGCGTGATGAACACGGACAACATGAGCATGCTGGGCCTGAGCATCGACTACGGCCCGTTCCAGTTCCTCGACGCCTTCGACCCCAACCACATCTGCAACCACAGCGACGAAACGGGCCGCTATGCCTACAACCGGCAGCCCAACGTCGCCTACTGGAACCTGTTCGGCCTCGGGCAGGCGCTGCTGCCGCTGATCGGCGACGAGGAGACCACGCTGGCGGCGCTGGAGTCGTACAAGACCGTGTTTCCGCGCGAGCTGGAGGCGCGCCTGCGCGCCAAGCTGGGCCTGGCCGATGCGCGCGAGGGTGACCGTACCCTGATCGAAGGCATCCTGCAGCAACTGGCCAAGGACAGGGTCGACTACACGATCTTCTGGCGGCGCCTGTCACAGCACGTGGCCGGTGGCGCGGTCGAGCCGGTGCGCGACCTGTTCCTGGACCGCGCGGCGTTCGACGCCTGGTTGCTAGACTACTCGACCCGCCTGACCGGCGACCGCCAGGCGGCGGGGCTTGCGATGCTGCGGGCCAATCCCAAGTACGTGCTGCGCAACCACCTGGCCGAGCTGGCCATCCGGCGCGCCCGGCAGAAGGACTTCGGCGGCGTGGCCGAGCTGCTGGCGGTGCTGCAGTCGCCCTTCGACGAGCACCCGGCGCACGAAGCGCTGGCCGGCTTCCCGCCCGATTGGGCATCCCACATCGAGATCAGCTGCTCCTCATGAATTACCCGGTCCAGAAGTCCGAAGCGCAATGGAAGGCCCTGCTGGCGCAGAAAGGCGCCGAGCGCGGCGCCTACGAGGTCACCCGGCATGCCGCTACCGAGCGCCCGTTCACCGGCAAGTACGAGGCCGTGTGGGCCGACGGCAGCTACCACTGCATCTGCTGCGGGAACAAGTTGTTCGATTCGGTGACCAAGTTCGATGCCGGCTGCGGCTGGCCGAGCTTTTCGCAGGCGGTGCCCGGCGCCATCACGGAGATCCGGGACACCAGCCACGGGATGGTCCGCACCGAGACCGTCTGCGCGCAGTGCGGCGCGCACCTGGGCCACGTCTTCCCCGACGGCCCGGCCCCCACCGGCCTGCGCTATTGCATGAACTCCGCCTCGCTGGACTTCCAGAAGACCGAATGAAACTGCTGATCGATTTCCTGCCCATCGTCGTCTTCTTCGTCGCCTTCAAGCTGTTCGACATCTGGGTGGCCACCGGCGTGGCCATCGCCGCCACGGTGGCGCAGATCGCCTGGGTGCGCTGGTCCAGCGGCAAGGTCGAGCCCATGCACTGGCTCAGCCTGGGCGTGATCGTGGTGTTCGGCGGCGCCACCCTGCTGGCCCACAACGAGGACTTCATCAAGTGGAAGCCCACCGTGCTGTACTGGCTGATGGGCGGCGTGCTCGCGGCTGGCCAGCTGGTGTTCCGCAAGAACCTGCTCAAGTCGCTCATGGGCGCGCAGATGACGCTGCCCGAGTCAGTTTGGCGGGTGATGAACTGGAGCTGGGTCGGCTTCTTCGCCGCCATGGGCGCGATCAACCTGTGGGTGGCCTTCACCTTCGAGACCGACACCTGGGTCAATTTCAAGCTGTTCGGCGGGCTCGGGCTGATGATCGCCTTCGTGCTGGCCCAGGCCGCCTACCTGTCGCGCTTCATGAAGGCGGAGGCGGAGTAGCCATGGCGACCGGCATCACCGCGCAGGCGCTGCAGCAACGACTGGCCGAACGCCTGTCGCCGACCCGGCTGGAAGTGATCGACGAGAGCGTCCAGCACCTGGGCCACGCCGGCCAGGACGGCACCGGCGTCGGCACCCATTTCCGGGTGCGGATCGACTCGCCCCTGTTCGCCGGCAAGCCCAAGGTGGCGCGCCACCGCCTTGTGTATGATGCGCTGCGAGATTTCATCGACGCCGGCATCCACGCCCTGGCCATCGAAACCTCCTGACATCCCCCGCTTCCCAGAGACCCTTTTGAGAGGGACCCCCCGATGAAACAGCAACTCCTGGCGGCCGCCGCCGCTGCCTTCCTGTGCGCCGCCCTGCCGGCCGCCGCACAGAACGTCGCCATCGTCAACGGCAAGCCGGTACCCACGGCGCGGGTCGACGTGCTGGCCTCCCAGTTCGCCAAGTCGGGCCGCCCGGTCACGCCGGAGGTCGCCGCCCAGCTGAAGGAAGAAGTGATCGCGCGCGAGGTGTTCATGCAGGAGGCGCAAAAGCGCGGCCTGGAGGGCAGCGACGATTTCCGCAACCAGATGGAACTGGCCCGCCAGACCCTGCTGATCCGCGAGCTGTTCGCCGACCACCAGAAGAAGAACCCGGTAACCGACGCCGAGATCAAGGCCGAGTACGACAAGTTCGTGGCGGCCAACGGCGGCAAGGAATACAAGGCGCGCCACATCCTGGTCGAGAAGGAAGACGAGGCCAAGGCCATCATCACCAACCTCAAGAAGGGCCAGAAGTTCGAGGACCTCGCCAAGAAGCAGTCGAAGGACCCCGGCTCCGGCGCCAACGGCGGCGACCTCGACTGGGCCACGGCCGCGAGCTACGTGCCCGAGTTCTCCGAGGCCATGATCAAGCTGACCAAGGGCCAGCTCACCCAGCAGCCGGTCAAGACCCAGTTCGGCTGGCACGTGATCCGCCTGGACGACGTGCGCGAGGCGCAGCTGCCCAAGCTGGAAGAGGTCAAGCCCCAGATCGCCCAGTCGCTGCAGCAGCAGAAGCTGGCCAAGTTCCAGCAGGACCTGCGCTCGGGCGCGAAGGTCGAATGACGAGCAAAGCAAGTTGTTCGATCTCCGCGAACGCGAGGATCCAGGAAGCGGCCGCAGGGCCGCTTTTTCATTGAGCTGGACCGATCGTGAAGCGCCTCAGCGCAGCACCGCCGTCACCGCCGCCAGCACCCCGATCATCACCGGCTGGTGCAGCATGTACCAGCTCAGGCTCCAGCGCCCCATCCAGGCCAGTGCGCCGGCCTGCGGCGCGAGCGCGCCCTGCAGCACCTGCGGGCGGTTCGCCAGCAGCCATTGGCCGGCGGCCATGCCCCACCACATCACCCCCAGCCAGGGGAACACCGGCACGTAGTCCTCGGTGATCGGCTTTCGGCCGACCAGGCCCAGCCAGTGGAAGGGTGGCCGGTCGAGGAATCCCAGCGCGGGCCAGCTCGCGTGCGCCACCGGAGCCGCCAGGGCCAGGCCGATCGCGATCGCGCCGGCCGGCCACAGCCAGCGTCCCCAGCCGGCCGTCAGCCGCACGACCACCAGCATTACCGCAATCCCGTGCAGCACCCCGAAGAAGATGTAGCTGCGCGGGAACATCAGCCAGGAGCCCGCCGTCACCAGCAGCGCGCAGCCGGCGATCTGGGCCCAGCGCCGCCAGAAGCGCGGCCAGCGCTGCCCCTGCGCGTGGGCGACGGCCTGCGAGAGGCCGGCACAGAACAGGAACAGGCTGACGATCGCCGTGCGCTGCCAGGTCCAGACCGGATCGCGGTAGAAGTCCTGCCGGATCCAGCCGAAGAAGTTGAGGTCGAAGCCGAAGTGGTAGGCCGTCATCCAGGCGATGGCGGCGCCGCGCAGGGCATCGAGTCGGTCGTAGCGGCCGGTGGGCATCGCGCCCGAGTGTAGGCGGCGCCCCAGCGCGGGTGGCACCCGCAGGCGAAAGGTGTCGAACGGTCAGCGGTCGTTCTTGCCCACGCGCGAGAAGGGATCGCCATCGGCGCCCAGGTCGGCGGCCTGGCTGGGGCGGGCGTCGCGCACGCGAACCGAATCGAAGGGCGAGAGCCCGCCCATCTGGCTGTCCAGCTGGAAGTTGGACTCCTCCCAGAGGTCCCAGGCCGACTCGTCGTGGTCTTCCCGGACTTCCACCACGGAGGGGGCCAGCGGCGCCCGGGCGTCCGGCCCCGGTTGGACCGGAGGAGTGGCGGCAGGGGGTGCTGCAACCTTGGCCGGCGTGCGCCGCGAGGGCTTGGCAGCGGGTTCCTCGCGCTTGAAAAGCTTGAACATCGTCGGACCTTCCTTCCAGCCGGCTGGCCTTCCCCAGCCCGGGAGCGGGCGGTAAGGCATGACATTCAACAAGCCGGCACCGGCCCCGGTCAAGAGGCCCAGCCCTAGGTCCGTGGAGGGGTGGCTTCCTCGTCCCCGGTTTCGCCGCAGCGCCAGGCGAAGCACCCCCGGTAGGCATGCCAGCTGCTGTGCCCCAGCCACGGCCCCACCGCCAGCACGCCGATCGCCCACGGCAGCAGCAGCGCGCCCACGAGCAGCGCCACGATCAGCGCGCCCCACAGCAGCATGGGACCGGTGCGGCCGGTCACCGCCTGGATGCTGGCGATGCCGGCGCTGATCGCATCGGTGTCGCGGTCCAGGATCATCGGAATCGACACCACGCAGGTGCAGAACACCAGCGCCGCGAACACGCCGCCCACCATCGCGTAGGCCGCCACGAAGGGCCAGTTGCGGGGGCTGAACACCGCCTCCAGCACCGAGGCCGTGGTCGGCATGCCGGTGTCGAAGAACACCGCGAACACCACCAGCGAGGCCCGGCCCCACAGCAGCTCCAGCAGCAGCAGGACCAGCACCAGCAGGCCCATGCTGCCCAGGCGACGGTCCCAGCAGGTCAGCGAGCCGGCCAGGTCCTGCGGCAGCCCCTGCTCGTTGCGCCGGCTGACTTCGTACAGCCCCATCGCCAGGAAGGGCCCGAGCAGGAAGCAGCCGGACACGAACGACAAGGTGTATTCCGGCATGCGCCCATTAGCGCTAACATAAATCAAGGCTCTTGAGGTATCCTCTACTCATCCATGGCGATGAGTAGAGGCCCTTCATGAAACAGTTGGCGCCGCAGCCGTCTTCAGAGCGCACAAGCTTGGA
>NZ_JAKFCM010000017.1:0-23378 GCF_036676645.1 Ramlibacter sp. | reverse complement strand
CCGCCACGGCCGAGACGGCTCCGCAGCCGGTCGCCGCCTCCGGCGCCGCGGCCCGGCCGGCCCCCGTGCAGCCGCCGCCGGCCGTGTCGGCGCCTGTCGCCGCCGGCGCGAAGGCAAGCCCGGGTGCGCGCAAGCGCGCGCAGGAACTCGGGGTGGACCTGGCCGCGCTGCGCGGCAGCGGCCCGGGCGGCAGCGTCGTCGCGCAGGACGTGGAGCGGGCGGCTGCGACCGGCTCCGCGCCGGCGCCGCGTCCCGCGGCCGGGTTCGATCCGGCCCGGATGCGCGCGGCGATCGCCGCCGCGATGAGCCGCTCCAAGCGGGAAATCCCGCACTACTACCTCGCGCACATGGCGGACTTCGAGCCGGCGCAGCGGTGGCTCGCGGCGTACAACGCCGACCGCCCCCCGGCCGAACGGATGCTGCCCGCCGCCTTGCTGCTCAAGGCCAGCGCACGTGCGCTCGAAGCGGTTCCTCAGCTCAACGGTTTCTGGCGCGATGGGCAGGTACGGCTCGCGCCTGCGGTGCACGTGGGCTGGGCGATTTCGCTGCGCGGCGGGGGCCTCGTGGCGCCCGCGGTGCACGACGCCGGACGGCGGCCGCTCGCCGAGGTCATGGCGGCGCTGCGCGACCTGGTGCAGCGCGCCCGCGCCGGCGGACTGCGCAGTTCCGAGCTGGCGGACCCGACGGCCACCGTGACCAGCCTCGGGGATCGCGGTGCCGACAGCGTGCTGGGCGTGATCCACCCGCCCCAGCTCGCATTGATCGGCTTCGGCTGCATCGCCGAGCGTCCCTGGGTGCACGAGGGCAAGGTGCTGGCTCGGACCACTGTCCAGGTGAGTTTGGCGGCGGACCATCGCGCCAGCGATGGCCACCTCGGCGGGTTGCTGCTGGGCGCCATCGCCGACGCACTCCGGCACCCGGAGTCGCTGGACGGCGGAGCGCCATGAACGCCGCGCAGGCTCGCGCACTGGCCGCCGATGTGCTGGCCGGCATCGCACCGGAGGCCGACCTGGCGGCGATCGGTGCCGACGAGGACCTGCGGGGTGCGCTCGACCTGGACTCGATGGATTTCCTGAATTTCGTGATCGGGATCAGTGAGCGCAGCGGCATCGCGATCCCGGAAGCGGACGCCCCCCGGCTTTGCAGCCTGCGCGGCCTGGAGGCCTACCTGCGCGAGGCGAGCGGGCGCGCCGGCCAGACAGGTTGAGCCGGCCGTGCCGCAAGGGAAGCCTCCCATCGCCACTCGAAGGAGATCGCATGGACACCATCATGGTCGCTTGTTACTCGCATACGGGCGTCTCCCGGCGCGCGGCGCTGCTCTTGTGCGCGCACAACGGCTGGCCGCTCGGCGAGATCACCGACGCCCGCCCGGGCCGCGGTACCTGGCGCTGCGTGCTCGATTCGCTGTTGCGGCGGCAGCCCGAGATCCGCTACGAGGGTCCCGATCCGGGCGACTTCCGCACCGTCGTCCTGGTCGCGCCGATCTGGATGTACCGCCTGGCAGGGCCGATGCGCAGCTTCGTCGCGCGGCACAAGGAGGCGCTGCGGCGTGTCGTGGTGGTCTCGACCATGAACTCGGGCGGCGCATCGAATGCCGTCGGCGAGATCGCGCATGCGCTCGGCCACGGCATTGTCGAGGCGGCTGCGTTCACTCAGCGCGAGATCGAAGACGGCAGCGGCACCGCGCGCCTGCTTGCCTTCGGCGAAGCACTGCAGCCCGGATCCACCGCGACCCAGCCCATGCGGCAGCCGGCCAGGAGCGCCCCGGCGGCGTGACCGCCGGCGGGCGCGAAGCTTGATTCGGCGCAAGACGGCGCCGCCGCCGGCGGCTAGCGTTGATGCCTCTCCGCATTCGAAAGAGCCATGAAACCCGACTGGATCCTGGTCGCCAACGCGGCGCATGCGAGGCTCCTTCAGCAGGAGCCGGCAGGACGGATGACCCTCCTGCAGTCCCTCGAGCATCCGACCAGCCGGATGCGCAGCAGCCAGCTCGGCGACGACAAGGCCGGGCGCGAGTTCGCCGACCGCAGCTTCGGCGGCGCGGCGTTCAGCGCGCGAACCGATGCGCAGCGCAAGGAGCGCCAGCGATTCGCCCGGCAACTGGCGGAGCTTCTCGAGGAAGGGGTCCGGTCGCAGCGTTTCGAGGCCGTGCACCTGTTTGCCTCCAGCCCGTTCCTGGGTGAACTGAAGCGCGCACTCGAGCCCGGCACCCGGCGCCTGCTGGCCGGTACGCACGATGTCGACCTGAGCGCCGTCGGCTGGGCCGAACTGCCCTCGCGCATCGCGCGTGAGACGACCATGAGCTGATGCCCCGGCCCCTGGAGCCCCCTGCCCCTCGCGCGCAGCGTCGCGCCGGAGCCGGAGCACGCGAATGCGTGCGCGCAGGGCGGGAACCGGGTCGTTGCCCAGGATGAGGCGGTTCAGGCGGGCCAGGTGACCCATTTCGACGTCTTCAACGGGGACGCGGATGGCATCTGCGCGCTCCAGCAGCTCCGGCTGTTGCGGCCGCTCTGCTCGCAGCTCATCACCGGGCTGAAACGCGAGATCGCGCTGCTGGAGCGCGTACAGGCGCAGGCGGGCGACACCGTCACGGTCCTGGACGTTTCGCTGGACCGCAACCGGCCGGCGCTGCAGGCACTGCTGGCCCGCGGCGTCGAGCTCGAGTATTTCGACCACCATCATCCCGGCGAGCAGCCGCTCCATGCGGCATTGCGGCTGTTCATCGATACCGACCCGGCAACCTGCACCAGCCTGATCGTGCATCGCCACATCGGCGGCGCCTTTCCGGCCTGGGCAGTGGCCGGCGCGTTCGGGGACAACGTGCCCGAGGCGGCGCAAGCGCTGGCGCGCGACGTCGGCCTCGACGACGAGTCCATCCGGTCGCTGCGCGCCCTCGGCGAAGCGATCAACTACAACGCCTACGGCGCGAGCGAGGCGGACGTCCTGGTGCATCCGCTGGCGCTCTACCGTGCGCTCCGGCCCTATGCGGATCCGCTCGCGTTCCTGGACCAGGCGCCCGTCGCGCGGGCGCTGCTCGCGCGCAGGCGCGAGGACCTCGCGCAGGCTGGGCAGGCGAAGGTGCTTGCCCGTTTGGCCGGGGGCACCGTGTACGTGCTGCCGGACGAGGCCTGGGCACGGCGGGTGCAGGGCACCCTGGCGAACCGGCTGAGCCTGCAAGCGCCTGGCCGCGCCCATGCCGTGCTGCGCGCGGCGGGAGCGGATGCGTTCATGGTGAACCTGCGCGCGCCCCATGCCCGCCCGAATGGCGCGGACCGCGTGTGCATCGCCTTCGGCGGTGGCGGGCGCGCAGGCGCCGCGGGCATCGATCGCCTGCCGTGCGGCCAGCTGTCTGAATTCCTGGCCGCGTTCTCGTGCGCCTACCCGGGGGATGACCGGGTGGGCCCGTCCTGAAGGCTGCACGGTCCGGCCGTGCGGGCGGGCCGCTCCGTCAAGGCTCGGCGCGGGCCGCGTACAGCGGCCGCGGCGGTTCGCTCTGCTCGCGTGCCCGGGCCCGCTCGCGCGAGCCCTCGCCGGCCACGCCATCGCACAGGGCGCCGACCAGCCCGTCCAGTTGGCGCGCCACTGCCGCCAGCAGGTCGTCCGTCGAGACCAGGCCCGCGACCGCGTTGTCGGGCCCCAGCACGAGCAGGCGCCGGACGCCGTGGCGCTGCATCGCCTGGACGGCTTCGTCGATGGAAGCGTCGACCGGCACGCCGGCCAGTTCCGTCCGGCAGAGCGAGCCGATCGCCTGGTCGACGGGATGGCCAGGGGCGAGCAGGTCCACCACCAGGTCCCGATCGGTCACGATGCCGATGACCCGGCCGGGCGAGTAGGGGTCCGTCACCGCGAGTGCACCGACGTGTTCGTTGCGCATCACGGCGGCGGCTTGTTGAACGGAGGCGGAGGCCGGGACGGAAACGACCTCGCGACGGCAGAGGCTTGCGATCTTCATGGAATTTCCCCGATGGTGCCGGCCACCATGCTGGTCGCGCCGGCGCCTGCGCACTTGCGTCCGATCAAGCAGCGTCCGGGCGTGCAGCCTAGATTGCTGATCTACGCCGGATCCGGTGCAGGAGGTTTTCTCATGAGCGTCGATATTTCAAGCCTGTGCAGTCGTGAGGTGGTCGGCATTGCCGCGCAGGCCCCGTTGCGGGAGGCGGCCGCCTTGATGTGCGAGGAGCACGTCGGCTCGCTCGTGGTCGTCACCGGCGACGATCCGCCGCAGGTGGTCGGCATCCTCACCGACCGCGACCTCGCCCTGGACGTGCTTGGGCGTGACCAGCCGAGCAGCCAGCTGCGCGCCGGCGACCTGGCCAAGGCGCCCCCGCTGGCGGTCCGGTCGGATGCCAGCTTGGCCGAAGCGGTGTCTGCAATGGAGAAGGCCGGAGTGCGCCGCCTCCTGGTAGTCGACGAGGATGGGGGCGTCGTCGGCCTGGTTGCCGCCGAGGACCTGCTGGCCGCGATCTCGGAAGAGCTGGCTGGGCTGGCGCGCGCGCTTCGCAGCGGGATCGAGCGCGAGAAGTCGCAGCGCGCGGTGGCATCCAGGCCGGTCGGGAGTCGCCCCGTGTTTCCGGGCTTCGGCACGGCAATGCAGTAAGGCGTGCGACTTGATCCGCCGCAAGGAGCCGGGTGATGGCAGGCCTATCGTGAAGCCGATCGACAAGGAGCGGCCATGACCACCTACAAGCAGATCCTGGTGCACCTCGACGCCGGCCGGCGCATCGGCGAGGCCGTGCAGTGCGCGCGGCGCCTGGCCGAGGAGCAGGGCGCGGACCTGGCTGCGCTCGATGTGGCCCAGCCGGCGCTGGTTGCCTTGCCTGCCGTGGCGGACCTGGGTGCGACGACGCTCGCGTCGATGGCGGCGATCGATGCCGAGCGGCGCAAGCACGTGCGCGAGGCCTTCGATGCGGCCATGGTCGGGACCGGCCCGGCGGCACGGTACGGCCAGCTCGCCGAGTTGCCCATGGCCGGCGCCTTTGCCCAGCAGGCGCTGTACGCCGACCTGCTGGTGCTCAGCCAGCCGGACCCGGGCGGGGGCGCCGGCGAGGCGCCGCGGGACTTCAACGAGAGCGTGCTGGCGGCGAGCGGCAAGCCGGCGCTGATCCTGCCGGCGGTGGGCCCTTTGCCGCAGACTTTCGCCAGCATCGCGATCGCCTGGAAGCCGACACGCGAGTCGGCCCTGGCGGTGGCCGGCGCGATGCCCCTGCTCGAGCGCGCGGCACAGGTCCACGTTCTCGCGTGGGGCGTCGAGGACGAACCCGGGCCCCTCGACCTGGACAACTACCTGAAGCTGCATGACGTGCCGGTGCGCTGGCATCGCCGCACCGACGAGCCGGCCGACCTCGGCGAGCTGCTGCTCTCCCAGGTGTTCGACCTGGGCGTGGACCTGCTCGTGATGGGTTGCTATGGCCACGGCCGGGCACGTGAATGGGTCCTCGGCGGCGTCTCGCGGACCGTGCTGCGGTCGATGACGCTGCCGGTACTGATGGCGCACTGAGCGGCCCGGGATCCGCAAAGGAGATTGCCATGGGAAAGGCTTCCACCCTGGTCGCGCTGGCGGCATTCGTTGCGGCGGGCGCGGGATGCGCGTATCCGCCGGGCGGGATGGGCCGTCATGCCGGGGGCCCGGGCACCGGCCCCGACCACACGCCGGGCTGGGGCATGATGTCCCAGGCCGAGCGCGATGAGCATCACCGGCGCATGCAGGCGGCCCGCACGCCCGAGGAGTGCCGCCAGGCGATGGACGACCACCGGCGCCGGATGCAGGAGCGCGCCCGCGAACGCGGCATGCGCATGCCCGAGCCGCGGCAGGACGCCTGCGCCGCCATGCGGCCCTGAGTCGCGGCGGCAGGCAGTGCCGCGGACTCTCACGGCATGATCAGCGAAATGCAGCCGAAGTAGATGGCCAGGGTGAGCACGTCCTGCAGGATGGTTGCGAGGGGGCCGCTGCCGTAGGCCGGGTCGGCGCCGAATCGCTGCAGCAGTGCGGGCATGCCCAGCCCGAGGGCCGAAGCCAGCACGCTGGGGATGGCCAGGGCGAGTGCCACGGCGCTCGCCAGGCGCAGGTTGCCGAACGCGACCATGACCAGGGGGAAGGCGAGCGCAGACAGCACGGCCCCGAGCAGCAGCCCGGTGCGGATCTCGGCCGCGAACAGCTGCCGCAGCCCCATGTGGCTGAGCGAGAGCCCGCGCACCGCGATGGTTTCGCTCTGGGTGCCGATCGCGTCGGCCAGGTAGACCAGGCCCGGCATGAAGAAGGCCACCGCCGGCAGGGCGGCCATGGCGCTCTCGAAACGGGCGACCACCAGTGTCGCGGCAGCACTCCCGCCGAGACCGACCAGCAGCCAGGGCAACCGGTGCCGCAGCCGCCTCAGCGGCGCGGCGTGCAGCGCCTGGGGGGCCTGCGCCGACTCGCGGGCGATACCGGCCAGCCGGTGCAGATCCTGGACGTGTTCGCGCCGCAGCACGTTCATGAGGGCGCCGGGCCCGACGACTTCGAGCAGCTTCCCGTCGGCGTCGACCACCGGCAGCGCAGCCACCCCATGGTGCAGGGCGATGGAGGCCATCCGCTCGTCGCTCGTGCCGGGGGGCGCCCGGGGCCAGTCGCGGTTGGCCGCGCTCCCCAGCAACTGCCCGTCGGGCAGCGCCAGCAGTTCCGTGGCCGAGAGGCATCCGAGCAGGCGTCGCTGCGCATCGGTCACGCAGACCAGGTCCCAGGCGCGCGCAGGTTGCTGCTGCAGGCGAAGCCGCAACTCGCCGAGGGATTCTCCAGCCTGGACGACGAGCGCGTGCCGGGCCACGGATCGGTGCAACGAGGGGCGCCCTGGCACGCGGTGCACGGCGGTCAGCCGTGTCCGGCCGCGCTGCCGCGGATCACCAGGACGGGCGCAGTTGCCATGCGGATGATCTGCTCGGCGCCGCTTCCCATCACCACCCGCTCCACGCCGCGCCGTCCGTGGGTGCCGACCACGACCAGGTCGGCCTTCCAGTCGACGGCCAGCTTCGCGACCGATGCGCCCAGGCGCTGGCCGGGTGTATCGATGAAGGTGGAGACGGCGTCGATACCGGCCGCGCGGCAGGTGTCGACGGCCTGCTCCAGGATCCCGGTGCCGTTCGCGCGCACCAGGTCGATGATGGCGCCGGCATATTCGTACGCGCCCATGTAGGACAGCTCGTCCACGCAGTGCACGAGGTGGAGTTGTCCGGCGCCCTCGCGCGCCAACGCGATGGCCGCCGCCAGGGCCTTGCCGGATGTCTCGCTGCCGTCGACCGGCACCAGGATGCGCTTGAACATGTGAAATCTCCCAAGTGGATCTGAAAAGCTGCCCGCAACTCCCCGGGTGTTCAGTACGGCCGGTCACGCCAGCCGAACCGGTGGCCCAGTCGGGCGGCGGGCGGCTCGATCAGCAGGAAGGCGAGCGTGACGGCAGCGATCATCGGAACGCCCAGCCCCAGCACCGGAGCCAGCGCCAGCAGCGGCAGCAGCGATTCAGGCACCTGGTCCAGTCCGAAGCACTGGCCGCTGCTCGCGATGCCGAGCCGGCGCTTGGTGAAGCTGGCCAGCGCGTCGCCGGCCATTGCTACCGCGCCGGCCAACAGGCCGGCGACCGGCGCAAACCCGAGCACCGGCGCCACCAGAGTCGACACCAGGATCGCGGCGATCAGCCCGCGCCAGGTCTTCGAGGGCCCCAGCCAAGGCCGCCCGTCAGCGAACAGGGTACCGCCGTCGAGCGGCCTGTTCCAGCGCTCGCCGAGCAGCAACCTGGCTGCGATCGGCGCGTTGTTGGCCAGCGCGAGCAGCAACAGCAGTCGCAGGCCGAGCTGCAAGGCTTGGGGCAGGCCGGGGTCCGGCATGGCGAGGCCCTCCCATGCTCAGCGCCGCGCGACGCCCTGCGGCGCCGGCAGCCGGTAGATGGTGTCGTTCAGGTGCCGCGACACCGCATCGATGTCCTCCTCGCTCCAGCCCAGGCGTTCGCGGCCCTGCCATTGCCGGACCTGCTCGCGCAGGGAGGGCCAGTCGTGGACCAGGCGCTTCGCGCGCCAGTGCATCTGCTCGGAATGGCAGGCCCCGCAGTGGTTGTCGTAGAGCATCGCCCCGCGGGTCGGCGTGTCCGCCGCCTGGGCGTGAACGGCGCCGCCGATCAGCGCAGGCAGGAACGCGAGCAGGGTGGCCAGTGCGCGCATGGTGGACGTCCTTGCAAGCACTCTGCTCGCGCCCGGTCCGGCGATGTTGATTGGCATCAAGCGCGCGCCGCACCGGCGCAGGTTTCAGGGCGATCCGGCGAGCGCGCGCTCATCGGGTTCGAGCGGCTCGGCGGTGGCGAGCAGCCGGTCCAGCACCGACGCGTCCGCCTCGGAAGCGTCGCCTCGGCGCGATGCGAGACGTTCGCGCAGCACGGCGTCCGGCGCCTCGCAGGCCAGGATCGAGAAAGGCACGCGCAGCGAGTCGGCCAGCCGCTGCGCCCGACGGCGTTCGCTGCGGCGGAGGTAGGCGCCGTCCAGCACGACGGGGTGGCCCGCGCGCAGCGCCGTCTCCGCGAGTTGGAGGAGCCGTTCGTAGGTACGCCGGGTCATCCCGGGCGTGTAGAGGTCGATGCCGGCTGCGCGCGAGTCGGCCAGCGGCGCCAGCCCGGCCAGTCGCTTGCGTTCCACGTCCGAGCGCAGCCGGATGGCGCCCTCGCGTTCCAGCCAGGCCTGCGAGCGCCAGGTCTTGCCGGACCCGGGCAGGCCGTGCGTGATGCACAGCCGCGGCGAGCCCGGCGCCATCCACCCCTGTGCCGCGCCGGCGTAGGTGCGTGCCCGCGCGACATCGCCGCGCAGCCCCATCACCTGTGCCCGCACCAGCGCGCGGACCGCTGCGGCGAACCGCAGCGACGGCACGGCGTCGTGCTCGCCCAGTGCGTCCAGCCAGTGGTTGAGCAGGCGGAAGGCCAGCGCGCGGCTGCCGGCTGCGGCGAGGTCCATCACGGTGAACGCGATGTCGTCGAGCACGTCGATCCAGCGCAGCGCCGGATCGAACTCGATGCCGTCGAAAGCCGCCGGCTTCCCGTCCAGCCAGACGAGGTTGTCCAGGTGCAGGTCGCCGTGGACCTCGCGCACGCGGCCGGCGCGAAGGCGCGCCTGCCACAGGGGTTCCAGGCGGATGGCCTGGGCGTCCAGCCACCCTTCGGCCTGCGAGGCGGCGCCGGGGCCCTCGAGCCACTGCGCGGCGCCCGCACAGGCGGCCAGCGCCGTCGTCCGCCGCCGATCGGCGCAGCCGAATCCGGTCGAGGGCGCGGCCACCGGCGCAGCGGCGTGGAAGTCGCACAGCAGCGTGGCCAGCGCGTCGATTTCGGCAGGACCGAGCCGTCCTGTCGCCAGCCGCGCCGAGAACAGGTCGTCCTGAGCGAAGCGGCGCATGCGCACGGCCACGTCGAGCACCGGCCCGGGGCCGCCGAGCCCGGGCCCCGACGGCCCCTGCACGATGGTGTCCAGCCCCAGGTACAGGCCGGGCGCGAGCCGGCGGTTGAGCCGCAGCTCCTCCTCGCAGAAGCGGCGGCGCGCGGCCAGCGTGCCGTAGTCGACGAAGGGCAGTCGCACCGGTTGCTTGATCTTCCAGGCGTGCTCGCCGGCCAGCAGCACCCAGGAGATGTGCGTGTGCAGGCATTCGGCGCCCAGCGATGCGGCCAGGCGCCGGACTTCGTCGGCATTCACGGGAAGGGCCGCCGCGGATTGCTCATGGGGACTTCCGCTCGTTCGGGTTGATGAATCGGGCGCGGCGGCATTCCCGCTGCGCAGCCAGCAGTCTGGGGGTGCGGCGGCGCGCGGACTTGAGGTGTCGCAATGCCGCGTTCAGGGGACCAGCACCGCGGCGCCGTCGACGCGGCCCGCGCGCACGGCCTGCACCGCCGCGTTGGCGTCGGCCAGCGCAAACGGTTGTACGTGAACCTGCAGGCCAATGCCGGCTGCAAGCCGCAGGAACGCCTCGCCGTCGGCGCGGGTGAGATTGGCCACCGAGCGCAACACGCGCTCGCCCCACAGCAGCGAATAGGGGAACGACGGGATGTCGCTCATGTGGATGCTGGCGCAGACCACCGTGCCGCCCTTGCGTACGGCGCGCAGGGCCTGCGGCACCAGCTGGCCGGCCGGTGCGAAGAGCAGGGCGGCGTCCAGCGGCTCGGGCGGCCGCTCGTCCGTGCCGCCGGCCCAGCCGGCACCGAGCGAGCGGGCAAACGCCTGGCTGCGATCGTCGCCGGCGCGCGTGAAGGCGAACACCTGCTGCCCGTGCGCGACCGCGAGCTGGCACAGCAGATGGGCAGCCGCGCCGAAACCGTACAGGCCGATGCGCTTCGCCCCGTCGCCGGCCATGCGCCAGGCGCGATGCCCGATCAGGCCGGCGCACAGCAACGGGGCTGCGTGCCGGTCGTCGTAGCGGTCGGGCAGCGCGAAGCAGAAACGCTCGTCCGCAGTGGCGTAGTCGGCGAATCCGCCATCCCGGTCCCAGCCGGTGAAGACCGGGCGATCGCACAGGTTTTCGCGCCCCCCGGCACAGAACTCGCAGGTGCCGCAGCTGCCGCCCAGCCAGGGCACGCCGACACGCTGCCCGGGCTCGAACCGGCGGGCTGCGCTGCCTTGCGCCACGACCCGGCCGACGATCTCGTGGCCGGGCACGACGAGGGTGCCGTGCGGCGGCAGCTCGCCGTCGACCAGGTGCAGGTCGGTGCGGCACACGCCGCAAGCCAGCACCTGCAGCAGCAGCTCGTGCGGACCGGGCTGCGGCAGGGGCCGTTCGACCGCAACGAGCCGCCGGCCGGTGGGATCGGCCGCCATGGCGCGCATGGAAGCGGGCAGCATGGCGCCATGCTAGGCGCGGTCGCGGGCGGCCCGCAAGCGCCCTTGCTCCACAATCGCAAGAGCTCCCGGAGGGCCGTCGCCTCCCCGGGGCAGCCGATTTCGTGAGGAAGAAGCGATGCCCGTCCAGTTCCGCCGCTCCTGGAGCGATCCAGATCTCGAGCAGTACCGCGATACCGTCGTGCGCTTCATCGAGGAGCACATGATTCCCGGTGACGCGGCGGCACGCGAACGCGGGCACGTCGGCCACGAGTTGTGGCGCAAGGCCGGGCAGACCGGGCTGCTGTGCACCGACGTCCCCGAGCAGTGGGGCGGCGCCGGCGGCGACTTCCGCCATGAAGCCGTGTTCCACGAGGAGATGGCGCGCCGCAGCCTGACCGGCATGAACGTGGCGGTGCATTCCATCGTGGCGCACTACCTGCTCAACCACGGCACGGACGAGCAGAAGCGGCGCTACCTGCCGCGGCTGGCCAGCGGCGAACTGGTGGGTGCCATCGCCATGACCGAGCCCGGGGCCGGCTCGGACCTGCAGGGCGTGCGCACCCGGGCCGAGCGCGATGGCGAGGGCTGGCGCCTCAATGGCGCCAAGACCTTCATCACCAACGGCTTGCTGGCCGGGGTGGTGCTGGTGGTGGCCAAGACCGACCCGGCGCAGGGCGCGCGCGGCACGTCGATCCTGATCGTGGACACGCAGGACTGTCCCGGCTACCGCGTCGGCCGGGTGCTCGACAAGGTCGGCATGAAGGCGCAGGACACCTCGGAGCTGTTCTTCGACGACGTGCGGCTGGGGCCGGGCCAGCTGCTGGGTGGCCGCGAAGGACAGGGCTTCTTCCAGCTGATGGCCGACCTGCCCTACGAGCGCCTGATCATCGGCGTGACGGCGCTGGCCGCGATGGAGGGGGCTTACGGAGCCACCCTGGCCTACGTGCGCGAGCGCAAGGCCTTCGGCCAGGCGATCGCCGACTTCCAGAACACCCGGTTCAAGCTCGCCGAGATCGCCACCGAGATCCAGGTCGGCCGCGCCTTCATCGACCGCTGCGTGGAGGACCTGCTGGCCGGGCGGCTGGACACCGCCACCGCGTCCATGGCCAAGCTGTGGGGCTCGGAGGCGCAGGGCCGCGTGGTCGACGCGTGCCTGCAGCTGTTCGGCGGCTATGGTTACATGAACGAGTACCTGATCGGCCGCATGTACGCCGACGCGCGCATCCAGCGCATCTACGGCGGCACCAGCGAAATCATGAAGGAAGTGATCGCGCGGGCGCTCTGAAACGGCCGCGCTGCGCTGGCAGAATCGTCCGATCGGCCGCCCGTTTCATCGATTGAACAGGAGAGTTACCCCATGTCCGAAGCCTTCATCGTCGCCGCGATCCGAACCGCCGGGGGCCGCCGCGGTGGCCGCCTGTCCGGCTGGCACCCGGTGGACCTGGCCGCCCAGGTGATCGACGCGCTGGTCGAGCGCGGCGACGCCGATCCGGCGCTGGTCGAGGACGTCTTCATGGGTTGCGTCAGCCAGGTCGGCGAGCAGTCCACCAACGTTGCCCGCAATGCGGTGCTGGCCTCGCGGCTGCCCGAAACCGTTCCCGGCACTTCGATCGACCGCCAGTGCGGCTCCTCGCAGCAGGCGGTGCACTTCGCGGCGCAGGCCGTGATGTCGGGCGCGCAGGACATCGTCATCGCGGCCGGCGTGGAGTCGATGACCCGCGTGCCGATGTTCAGCACCACGCAGCTGGCGCAGAAGGCCGGCATGGGCTTCTACCAGAGCCCCGCCATCGACCAGCGCTACGGCAACGTGGTGTTCAGCCAGTTCATGGGCGCGGAGATGATGGCGAAGAAGCACGGCCTGTCACGCGATGAACTCGACCGTTTCGCGCTGCTGAGCCACCAGCGCGCGGCAGCGGCGACCCGGGCGGGCGCCTTCCAGGACGAGATCCTGCCGGTGGCGGTGCGCAACGCCGAGGGGCAGGCCACCGGCGAGATGCACACCGTGGACGAAGGCATCCGCTTCGATGCATCGTTCGAGGGCATCCAGTCGGTCAAGCTGCTGCAGGAAGGCGGGGTGATCTCGGCGGCCAATGCCAGCCAGATCTGCGACGGCGCCACCGGCGTGCTGGTGGTCAACGAGCGCGGCCTGAAGGCCCTGAACGCCAGGCCGCTGGCCCGCATCCACCACATGACGGTGATGGGCGGCGACCCGGTGATCATGCTGGAAGCGCCGCTGCCGGCCACCGAGCGGGCCCTGAGCAAGGCCGGCATGAAGATCGGCGACATCGACCTGTACGAGGTGAACGAGGCCTTCGCTTCGGTGCCGCTGGCCTGGCTGAAGGCCCTGGATGCCGACCCGGACCGCCTGAACGTGCACGGCGGTGCCATCGCGCTGGGGCATCCGCTGGGTGCCTCCGGCACCAAGCTGATGACCACGCTGGTGCATGCGCTGCACCGCACTGGCGGGCGCTACGGCCTGCAGACCATGTGCGAGGGCGGCGGCATGGCCAACGTCACCATCGTCGAGCGGCTCTGAGCCGGCGCCGGCCGGCGGCGCTCAGCCGTTCACCATCACCAGCTTGCCCTTGACCGCCCGCGACGCCATGTGCGCGTAGGCGGCCTTGAGGTCGACCATGGGCAGGGTGCGGTCGATCACCGGCTTGACCTTGCCCTGCGCGTACCACTGCGCCAGTTGCTGCAGCATGGCCGCATTCGCCTCCGGCTCGCGGCGCGCGAAGTTGCCCCAGAACACGCCGACGATGGACGCGCCCTTGAGCAGCGGCAGGTTGAGCGGCAGCGAAGGGATCGGGCCGGACGCGAAGCCCACCACCAGGTAGCGGCCGCGCCAGGCAATCGAACGGAAGGCCGGCTCGGCGAACTCGCCGCCCACCGGGTCGTACACCACGTCGGGGCCCTTGTCGCCGGCCGCTTCCTTGATGGCGTCGCGCAGGTTGCCCTGGCTGTAGTTGATGGTGGCATCGGCGCCGATCGAGCGGCACAGTTCGCACTTCTCGTCGCTGGACGCAGCGGCGATCACGTGCGCGCCCATGGCCTTGGCGACCTGGATCGCCGCGGTGCCCACGCCGCCGGCCGCGCCCAGCACCAGCACCGTCTCGCCGGCCTTCAGTTGCGCGCGGTCGACCAGCGCGTGGTGCGAGGTCGCATAGGTCATGATGAACGCTGCCGCATCGACCGCGGGAAAGCCGGGCGGCAGCGGCATGCACAGCGAGGCCGGCGCCAGGGTGTGGGTGGCGAAGCCGCCGGTGCCCGAAAGGCAGGCGACCGGCTGCCCCACCCGGAAGCCGCCGACGCCTTCGCCCACCGCCTCGACGATGCCTGCGTATTCCGAGCCCGGCACGAACGGCAGGGGCGGCTTGTGCTGGTACTTGCCCTGGACGATCAGCAGGTCGGGGTAGTTCAGGCTGGCGGCCTGGATGCGCAGCAGCAACTGGCCGGCGCCGGGCTGCGGCGTCGGCAACTCCTTCCATTGCAGCGCATCGACACCGACCGGGTTCTCGCAAAGCCAGGCTCGCATGGCGTTCTCCTTCGAAAGCGCGCAATGATAGGCAGCGTCGCGCGGCGCGATGTCCCAGCGGCGACCCCAGCCCTACAATCGATCGCAGCCGTTCCCCCGCATGAAGATCCTCCTGTCCAACGACGACGGCTACCAGGCGCCCGGCCTGGTGGCCCTGCATGCCGCCATCCGTGACCTCGCCGAGGTCGAGGTGGTCGCCCCCGAGCACAACAACAGTGCCAAGTCCAACGCCCTCACGCTGCACGCGCCGCTGTACGTGCAGGAAGCCGGCAACGGGTTCCGCTACGTGAACGGCACGCCCGCCGACTGCGTGCACATCGCGCTGACCGGCATGCTCGGCTACCGCCCCGACCTGGTGGTCAGCGGCATCAACAACGGCGCCAACATGGGCGACGACACGATCTACTCGGGTACCGTGGGCGCGGCCATGGAGGGGTACCTGTTCGGCATCCCGGCGATCGCGTTCTCGCAGGTGGAAAAGGGCTGGAGCCACCTGGACACCGCCGCGCAGAAGGCGCGCGAACTGGTGCAGCGCGTGCTGGCCGAGGGGCTGGACGAGCAGCGCCCCTTCCTGCTCAACGTCAACATACCCAACCGGCCCGCGGCCGAGCTCGGCGCCTTCGAGGTCTGCCGGCTGGGGCGGCGCCATGCCGCCGAGAGGGTGATTTCGCAGCCGAGCCCGCACGGCCAGACCATGTACTGGATCGGTGGCGCCGGCCTGCCCAAGGACGGCGCCCAGGGCACCGATTTCCACGCGACCGCCAACGGCCGCGTATCGGTCACGCCGCTGCACGTGGACCTCACCGACCACGCCGCGCTCGGCGACTGGTCCTCGCGCGTGGGCCGGTTCGCGGAGCGGCAATGAGCCGGCGCCCCGGCTTCCCGGTGCGGCTGGAACCGTCGCCGCCCCGGGGCCGCGCACCGGCTGCCCGCACGAATGCGGCGGCCGCGCCGCCAGCGCCGATGGCGCGGCCCGCCGGCGTGGGCCTCGACTCGCAGGCCGTGCGCTCGCGCATGGTGTCGCGGCTGGCAGCGGCAGGCATTGCCGATGCGCGCGTGCTCGCGGCCATGGGCCGCATCGAGCGGCACCGCTTCGTCGACAGTGCGCTGGTCAACCAGGCGTACGAGGACACCAGCCTGCCGATCGGCCTGGGACAGACGATCTCCAAGCCGAGCGTGGTGGCGCGCATGGTGGAGTTGCTGCTCGGTGCGGCGCCGGGGCAGGGACGGCTGGGGCGCGTGCTGGAGGTCGGCACCGGCTGCGGCTACCAGGCGGCGGTGCTCGGCCAGGTGGCCTGCGAGGTCTACAGCATCGAGCGCCTGCGCGGCCTGCACGAGAAGGCCCGGGAGAACCTGCGGCCCTTTCGCCTGCCCAACGTGCACCTGCTGTTCGGCGACGGCATGCAGGGGTTCGCCAGGGGCGCACCGTATGCGGGGATCATCGCGGCGGCCGGCGGCGAGGCCGTGCCGCACGCCTGGGTCGATCAGCTCGCGGCGGGCGGGCGCATCATCGCGCCCACCGTCATGCCGGACCGGCGCCAGGCCCTGGTGGTGCTGGAGAAGACGCCCGGCGGGCTGCGCCGCAACGTCCTTGAGGGCGTTCACTTTGTCCCCCTAAAATCCGGCATCGCTTGAAGGGATCACAGAAGATGAAGGGCATGTCCGCGCGCACCGCCAAGGTCGCCATGCTGGTGATGGCGGCATTGGTGCTGGCGGGGTGTTCATCCCGCACGCGCGCGCCGGCTCCGGTGGAAGACCGCAGTACCGGCGTGCGCAGCGCGCCGCTGCCGCCGGCCACGGCACCCGCGATCGAGCCGGCCAGGCCCCTGCCGGGGTCGGAGAACGCCGGCAAGCCCGGGTACTACACGGTGCGAGCGGGCGACACCATGATCCGGATCGGCCTGGAAACGGGCCAGAACTGGCGCGACATCGTGCGCTGGAACAACATCGACAACCCCAACGTCATCGAAGTCGGGCAGGTGCTGCGCGTCGCGCCGCCCGACACGGTGGTCGCCCGCCCCGTGCCTGCGCAGTCGGTTTCGCCGGTGCCCGCAGCATCGCAGCCGGCCCCGGCCGCGTCCTCCCCGGCCGCGGCCGCATCGGCCCCCGCCGCGTCCGCTTCTTCGCCCGCGCCTGCGTCCAGCACGCCGCGCGGCACCGTCACCACGGCGGCGCCCGGCCCGGCCGCGGGTACCCAGCCGCCGGTCCCGGCCGAGGAAGAAATCGCCTGGAGCTGGCCGGCGCCGGGCAACAGCACCGTGGTCGGCAGCTTCGACGAGGTGCGCAACAAGGGCCTGGACATCGGCGGCAAGGCCGGCGACCCCGTGCTGGCCGCGGCCGATGGCCGCGTGGTCTATGCGGGCGCCGGCCTGCGCGGCTACGGCAACCTGATCATCCTCAAGCACAACAACACCTACCTGACGGCGTACGCGCACAACCAGGCGCTGCTGGTCAAGGAAGACCAGACCGTGCGCAAGGGCCAGAAGATCGCGGAGATGGGGTCCACCGACACCGACCGCGTGAAGCTGCATTTCGAGATCCGCCGGCAGGGCAAGCCGGTCGATCCCGCGCGGTTGCTGCCGCCGAGGTGAGCCATGCGCCGGCGCAACGGAAAGGGCCAGTTTCCCGATCCGGGCGCGAGGCAACGCAGCGTGCCGGCTGTCGAGGAGGCGGCCGGCGACCTGCCGGCGCCGCCGACCGGCCTGGAGATCCACCCCGACATGTCGGGCGAGTCCAGCGACACGCTGACGCTCTACCTGCGCGACGTCCGCCGCACGGAGCTGTTCACCGCGCGGGAGGAGTACGAGGTGGCCAGTCGCGCGCGCGCCGGCGACTTCCCTGCGCGCCAGGCCATGATCGAGCACAACCTGCGGCTGGTGGTCAGCATCGCCAAGGCCTACCTGGGCCGTGGCGTGCCGCTCTCCGACCTGATCGAGGAGGGCAACCTGGGCCTGATGCATGCGATCGGGAAGTTCGAACCTGAGCGGGGCTTCCGCTTCTCCACCTATGCGACCTGGTGGATCCGCCAGTCGGTCGAGCGCGCGGTCATGAACCAGGGCCGCGTGATCCGGCTGCCCGTGCACGTCGTGCGCGAATTGCAGCAGGTGCTGCGCGCGCGCCGCACGCTGGAGAACGATCCGGCGTTCCAGGCTGCCCGGCGGGGCGAGGGCGTGCGGGTCGAGGACGTCGCCGCGCTGCTCGGCCGTGAAGTGGCCGAGGTGGCCGACCTGCTGGCGATGGCGGAAGCGCCGCGCTCGCTGGACGCCGCGCTCGATCGCTCCGACGAGGACCATACGCTGGCCGATTCGCTGGCCGACGATGCCGCGGTGGACCCCACCGGCGCAGCGCAGGGCCGGGAGGTCGAGCGGCTGCTGGCCGGCTGGATCGAGACGCTTTCGCAGCGCGAGAAGGAGGTGCTGGAAGGCCGCTTCGGCCTGAAGGACCGCGATCCCGAGACGCTGGAGGTGCTGAGCGATCGCCTGGGCCTCACGCGCGAGCGCGTGCGCCAGATCCAGAACGAGGCGCTGCTCAAGCTCAAGCGCCAGCTCATCCGCAACGGCATCGACCGCTCCGCGCTGTTCTGAAATCCGGGCGGTACGATGTTTCCGGGCCGGCTGAGGGGAACCCTCCCCCACCGGGGGAGGGCAGGGTGGGGGTTCCTGATGCGGCCGCAGGCCAACTCATGAGGGGGCACTGCTACAGTGCCCCCTCATGAGTTGGCCCGTCCTCGTCTTCGACATCGAATCCATTCCCGACGTCGCCGGCCTGCGCCTGCTGCGCCATGCGCCGGCGGAGCACACCGACGCGCAGGTCTGGGAGGCCTGGTGCCAGGAGCGCAAGGACAAGGGCCAGAGCGACTTCATGCCGCTGCACCTGCAGCGCGTGCTGGTGATCAGCTGCGTGTTCCGCAGTGGCGAGGGCCTGCGCGTGCACTCCTTCGTCGACCGCGACGGCGCCAGCGAAGGGCGCGTGATCCAGGGCTTCTTCAACAGCATCGACAAGCACGTGCCACAGCTGGTCAGCTGGAACGGCGGCGGCTTCGACCTGCCGGTGCTGCACTACCGCGGCCTGCAGCACGGCGTGGTCGCCGACAAGTACTGGGACCTGGGCGAGGACGACCGCGAGTTCAAGTGGAACAACTACATCGGCCGCTACCACATGCGCCACATGGACCTGATGGACCTGCTGGCCATGTACCAGCCGCGCGCCAATGCACCGCTGGACGCCATGGCCAAGCTGTGCGGCTTCCCCGGCAAGCTGGGCATGGACGGCGGCCAGGTCTATGACGCCTACCTGGGGGGCCAGCTGGAGGAGATCCGCCGCTACTGCGAGACGGACGTGATGAACACCTACCTGCTGTATTGCCGCTTCCAGAAGATGCGCGGCGGCTTCACCCAGGCCGAGTACGAACAGGAAATCGACCTGGTGAAGGGCAGCCTGGCCGCGTTGTCGGGCGCCGAGCCGCACTGGCGCGAGTACCTGGCCGCGTGGGGCTGAGCGCCGACCGCCGGCTTGCCGCCTGAGACAATTACAGGATGACAGCAGACAAGGACGGCGCGCCCGCCGCGCTGCCGGAAGGCTGGCTGGCGGTGGACGCCCTGGACCTGGAGGCGCGCGGCGTCGCCCGGCGACCCGACGGCAAGGTGGTGTTCATCGAGGGCGCACTGCCTCTCGAGCAGGTCAGTGCCGCCATCCACCGGCGAAAGAACAACTGGGAGCAGGGCCAGCTCACCGCCATCCACCGCGAATCCTCGCAGCGCGTGCAGCCGCGCTGCCCGCACTTCGGCCTGCACGAGGGCGCCTGCGGCGGCTGCAAGATGCAGCA
Organism: Ramlibacter sp.; assembly: GCF_036676645.1. Classification (GTDB taxonomy): domain Bacteria; phylum Pseudomonadota; class Gammaproteobacteria; order Burkholderiales; family Burkholderiaceae_C; genus Ramlibacter. The sequence continues at coordinate 4,206 of NZ_JAKFCM010000017.1, read as the reverse complement.
CCTGCACGTGGGCGCCCAGGTGGCGATCAAGCAGCGGGTGCTGGAGGACGACCTGTGGCACCTGGCCAAGGTCCGGCCGGACCGGGTGCTGCGGCCGATCGCCGGCCCGGACTGGAACTACCGCTGGCGCGCGCGCTTCTCGGTGCGGCACGTGCGCAAGAAGGGCACGGTGCTGGTCGGCTTCCACGAGCGCAAGAGCCGCTACGTGGCCGACATCCGCGAGTGCCATGTGGTGCCGGTCCACGTGAGCGACCTGCTGGTGCCGCTGCGCGGACTGATCGGGTCCATGGACGCGATCGAGACCTGCCCGCAAATCGAGCTGGCCTGCGGCGACGACGTGACCGCACTGGTGCTGCGTCACCTGGAGCCGCTGAGCGAGGGCGACCTGGCGAAGCTGCGGGCGTTCGCACAGGCGCACCCCCGCGTGCAGTGGTGGCTGCAGCCGAAGGGACCGGACAGCGTTCGGCTGCTGGACCCCGGATCGAGCCCGGGGCAGGCCCGGAGTGCGAGCCCGGAGCTGGCCTACGCGCTGCCCGAGTTCGGCATCACGCTGCCGTTCCGGCCGACCGACTTCACCCAGGTCAACCCGCACATCAACCGCATCCTGGTGTCCACGGCCCTGCGCCTGCTGGACGTGCAGCCCGACGAGCGGGTGATCGACTGGTTCTGCGGACTCGGCAACTTCACCCTGCCGCTGGCCACGCGCGCCCGCGAGGTGCTGGGCATCGAGGGCAGCGAAGCGCTGGTGGCGCGCTCGCGGGAGAACCTGTCGCGCAATGCGGCGCAACGGCCCCTGGCGCCCACCCAGTTCGCGGCGCGCAACCTGTTCGAGATGACGCCGCAGCAGCTGGTGGCCGACGGCGTCTCCGACAAGTGGCTGGTGGATCCGCCGCGCGAGGGCGCGTTCGCGCTGGCCAAGGCGCTGGCGGACCTGCACCAGCAGCCGGAGCTGGCCGGAAGCTGGGCCCCGCCGCGGCGCATCGTGTACGTCAGCTGCAACCCCGGCACGCTGGCGCGCGACGCCGGCCTGCTGGTGCACCAGGCCGGCTACCGCTGCAGCGCGGCGGGCGTCGTCAACATGTTCCCGCACACGGCCCACGTCGAGAGCATCGCCGTCTTCGATCGATCGGGCCCATGAAAAAGGGGCCCGGAGGGCCCCTTCGTCGCGCTCAGGCTGCGGCGCCGCTCATTCCGAGCTGCCGCCGCCGATGCCGAACAGCACCAGCAGGCTCTGGAACACGTTGTACAGGCTCAGGTACACGCCCAGCGTGGCGGTGATGTAGTTGGTCTCCTCGCCGTCGCGCACGCGCTTGAGGTCGTACAGGATGAAGAAGGAGAAGATGCCGATCACCAGCACCGACAGGGTGATCATCAGCGCGCCGCTCTGCAGGAACACGTTGGCGATGCCGGCCACCAGCACCAGGATGGCGCCGATGAACATGAACTTGGCCATGCCCGACAGGTCGCGCTTGATGAGGGTGGACATCGTTGCCATGCCCAGGAAGATCGCGCCCGTGCCGGCGAAGGCCGTCATGACCAGGCCGGCGCCGTTGCCCAGGCCCAGCACCACGCCGAGCAGGCGCGAGAGCATCAGGCCCATGAAGAAGGTGAAGCCCAGCAGGATGGGCACGCCGGCCGCGGAGTTCTTGAACTTCTCGATCGCGAACATGAAGCCGAAGGCGCCGCCCAGGAAGACGATCAGCCCCAGCCCGGGCGACAGCGCGCTGGCGATGCCGGTCTGCAGCCCCAGCCACGCGCCCAGCACCGTCGGGATCATCGACAGCGCCAGCAGCCAGTAGGTGTTGCGCAGCACACGGTTGCGCTCCTGCACGGAAGGCAGGGCGTACCCGCCGTAGCGGGCGGCGGTGGTGAATTGCTCGTTCATCCGGAGGACTCCTTTGCCTGGACCGTTATTGGATGCGCGGATTCTAGGCGGGTTCCCCGGATGCGCCGCTCGAATGCCCCCCGCGGCGCAGCCGGTATGCTCGGGTTCTTTCAGCCTCATCGCCATGAAGTCCAAACCCACCCTCGACCTGTCCGACCTGAAGGCCGTCGCGGCGGCCGCCGAAGCGGAAGCCCTCAAGCACAACTGGGCCGTCACGATTGCCATCGTGGACGACGGCGGGCACCTGCTGTGGCTGCAGCGGCTCGACGGCGCACCGCCCGTGTCGGCCCACATCGCCCCGGCCAAGGCCCACACGGCCGCGCTCGGCCGGCGCGAAAGCCGCGTCTACGAGGAAATCATCAACGGGGGCCGCTACTCGTTCCTGAGCGCGCCGCACCTGAGCGGCATGCTGGAGGGCGGCGTGCCCATCCTCAAGGACGGCCAGTGCCTGGGCGCGGTCGGCGTCAGCGGCGTCAAGTCGAGCGAGGACGCGCAGATCGCCCGTGCGGGCATCGCCGCCATCGGGCTCTGACGCGAACGCGGTCGCCCGCCTATTCGGTGAGGATCAGCTTGCCCAGCCGGGTGGCCTGCAGGCGGTAGACCTCGCCGTTGTGGCGGATCTCGATCCAGCGGCAGCCGCACAGCAGGGCGCTGCTCTCGAGGGGCTGCTTCGGCGAGCCGGCGGATGCGCGCGGCAGCGAGGGCCGTCCCACCCGGCGGGCCGGGCGGGGGCCGTGCTCATGGCTGCCGCGGCTCCGTGATGAAGCCGATCTTGCGCACCCCGGCCTGCTGGGCGGCGGCCATGGCCTGCGCCACCTTCTCGTAGCGCACGGCCTTGTCGCCGTGGATGTGCAGGTCCGGCTGCGGGTCCTTCGCCGCCTCGGCGCGCAGCAGCGCCGGCAGTTCCTCGTCGCCGACGCGGCGCTCGTTCCAGAAGTACTGCCCGTCGGCAGCGACGGACAGGCGCACGGCCTGGGGCTTAATGTCCTGCGGCTGGCTGCTGGCCCGCGGCAGGTCGATGTTCACCGCATGCTTCATCACGGGCACCGTGATGATGAAGATGATCAGCAGCACCAGCATGACGTCGACCATCGGCGTCACGTTGATCTCGTTCATCACTTCATCGGTGTCGTCCTGGGTGCCGAAGGCCATGCTCAGCCTCCCTTCTTCATCGAAACGACGTTCGCGGACGTGCTGCCGGCGCTCACGCGCACGCCGGTCAGGAAGTAGCCATGGAGGTCGTGCGCAAACCGGTTGAGCTTCATGACCACGGTCTTGTTGCCGCGCACCAGCGCGTTGTAGCCGAGCACGGCCGGGATTGCGACGGCGAGGCCCATCGCCGTCATCACCAGTGCTTCGCCGATCGGGCCGGCCACCTGGGCTATCGTCGCCTGCCCGGTGGTGCCCATGGTCAACAACGCGTGGTAGATGCCCCAGACCGTCCCGAACAACCCGACGAAGGGTGCCGTGGAGCCCACCGAGGCCAGCACGGCCAGGCCCGACTGCAGGCGGGCGGTGGACTCGTCGATCGAGTTGCGCAGGCTGCGGATCAGCCAGTCGCTGACGTTCAGCGAATCGTGCAGCTGGGGCTGGGCGTGGTGGTGCACGCTGGCCTCGCGCCCTTCGGTCGCCAATGCGCGGAAGGGATTGCCGGGATCGCTGCCGAGCTTGGCCACCCCGTCGGCGAAGTCGGCGCTGTGCCAGAAGCTTTCGGTGCGGCGCGCCTGGGCCGCATAGCGGCGCAGGTCCAGCGCCTTCACCACGATCACCCACCAGGAAGCCAGGGACATGACCAGCAGCAGCACCGTCGTGCCCCGCATGACCAGGTCTCCCTGGCTCCACAGGTGGAGCAGCCCGAATTCGTCGTTCATCGCATCCTCTCCGCGTATCTCACAGGAAAATCGTAGGTCCACTCCACCGGCACCCCATTGCGCGTGGCCGGCCGGAACTTCAGCTTGCGCGCGCCCTCGAGCGCGGCCTTGTCCAGGCGCTCGTAGCCGCTGGAGCGCGCCAGTTCCACGCGCGTGGCCGTGCCGTTGACACCCACGGTCACCCGCAGCAGCACGGTGCCGTATTCGCCCAGGCGGCGCGAGATCGCCGGCGGCCGGAAGGCTTCCTCGTTGGCCGCGTAGTCCGCGTCCACCATGGGCAGGTTCACCGGGGCCGGTGCCGGCGGTGCCGGCGGGGCCGGGGCGGGTGCAGGAGCGGGCGCAGCCATCGGGGCGGCAATCGGCGGCGCCGGCGGCTGGGGTGCCGTGGTGCCCAGCGGCGCCGCCGGAGCGGGCGCCGGGTCCGGGATGGCCACCGGCATGGGCGCCGGC